>NZ_CP050948.1:3870321-4504232 GCF_019443745.1 Iamia sp. SCSIO 61187 | reverse complement strand
GTCGGCGCCGGCAACAAGCCCTCGCCGCTGCCCCGCCGCGACGTCGAGACCTTCCTCGCCGTCAAGGACGACACCGAGGAGCTCCCGACCAAGAAGGGCCGGGCCCGCCTCGAGCACGAGCTGGGCGAGACCGTCCGGGTCAAGGAAGGCCCGTTCGCCAACTTCTCCGGCGAGATCGTCGAGATCAACGAGGACCAGCTCAAGGTCAAGGTCCTGGTCGACATCTTCGGCCGCGAGACCCCCGTCGAGCTCGACTTCTCGCAGGTCGCCAAGTTCTGAGCATCTGGGCCATCTGGCGCTCGCCGCCCCGATCCCCGTACGCTGGTCCGTCCCCCTCGCGCTGACGCTCGGGGCCCGTTTCGCAGAAGAAGGAAGTGCCCGTCGTGGCCAAGAAGAAGGTCCTGGCCGTCGTCAAGATCCAGATCCCCGCCGGCCAGGCCAACCCGGCCCCGCCCGTGGGCACCGCCCTGGGCCCGCACGGCGTGGCCATCATGGACTTCTGCAAGGCGTACAACGCCCAGACCGAGTCCCAGCGGGGCACCATCGTGCCCGTGGAGATCACGGTCTTCGAGGACCGCACCTTCACCTTCATCACCAAGACCCCGCCGACGCCCGTCCTCCTCCGCGAGGCCGCCGGCATCACCAAGGGCTCGCAGAACCCCGGCAAGGAGGGCGCCGGCTCGGTCACCGCCGACCAGGTCCGCTCCATCGCCGAGACCAAGCTGCCCGACCTCAACGCCAACGACATCGACGCCGCCATCAAGCAGGTCGAGGGCACGGCCCGCTCCATGGGCCTCCAGGTCGTCTGATCTTCCGCCGGCCCCCGGGCCGCAGCCGTCCCGCCGTCCGGCGGACCGGTACAACCCAGGCACCGGGGAGGACCTCGCCCCGGGCCATCGACACGAGGGAGCCACCACCATGGCGAAGGGCAAGCGCTACACCGACGCGACCAAGCGGTACGACCGCGAGAACCTGCACTCGGCCGACGAGGCCGTGGAGCTGGTGAAGACGCTGGCGACGGCCGGCTTCGACGAGACCATCGAGCTGGGCGTCCGCCTCGGCGTCGACCCCCGCAAGGCCGACCAGATGGTCCGGGGCACCGTGGCCCTGCCGTCGGGCACCGGCAAGGACGTGCGCATCGCCGTCTTCGCCGCCGGCGACGCCGCCGACGAGGCCCGCGCCGCCGGCGCCGACATCGTGGGCAGCGACGACCTGGCCGCCCAGGTCGAGGGGGGCATGCTCGACTTCGACCTGGCCATCGCCACCCCGGACATGATGCCGACCGTCGGGCGCCTGGGCCGCGTGCTCGGCCCCCGCGGGCTCATGCCCAACCCCAAGACCGGCACCGTGACCACCGACGTGGGCAAGGCCGTCGCCGACTTCAAGGGCGGCAAGGTCGAGTACCGCACCGACCGCTACGGCAACGTCCACGTCCCGGTGGGCAAGGCGTCCTTCGCCAGCGCCGACCTGGTCGCCAACCTGCGGGCCGTCATCGACGAGCTCCACCGGGCCAAGCCGGCCTCGTCGAAGGGCCGGTACCTCCGCAAGGTCGGCGTCGCCTCCACCATGGGCCCCGGCATCAAGATCGACCCCAACCGCATCAAGGTCGTCGAGGAAGTCTGAGTCGTTCGCTCGCTGGCGCTCGCTCCACTCCTCAGAGCTGAGCGGGCCTCGCTGCGCTCGCGCTGAAGACCTTCCCAGAGGCGGAGCCCTCGTTCCTCGGGCACACGCCTCTTCGTGTGGGGGTGCCCCCCACGCCCCCTGCGGCTGCGCCGGGCTGCGGCCTGGTGGCGGTCCATCGCCGGGGTCGTGCTCATGCGTCGTCTGGGTTTGGTCCCCTTGGGGTTGCAGCGGTAGCGTTCGCTGTTCACATCTGAGCTCTGCTCGCCGGAGACAGCTGGTCCACCTCACGGTGGCGAAGGGCCCACGGGCCGCCAGTCGAGGCGGGGAAGCCTGCTTCCTCTCTCTCGTGTCCTCGCGCTCGGCAGCGCCACCCGATCGAGAGAGGAGAGCCATGGGAGAGCCACGACCTGAGAAGGCCGCCGTGGTCACCGAGGTGGGCGAGCGTCTCGACGCCGCCGAAGCCGCCGTGCTCACGGAGTACCGCGGCCTCGACGTGCCCGCCATGGCCGAGCTGCGCGACGCCCTGCGCAGCTCCGGCGGCACCTACAAGATCTACAAGAACACGCTGGTGCGGATCGCCGCGCGCGAGCGGGGCCTCGACATCGACGACCTGCTCACCGGCCCGACCGCCATCGCGTTCGTCGACGGCGACGCCGCCGGCGTGGCCAAGGCCCTGCGGGACTTCGCCCGGACCAACCCGGCGCTGGTCGTCAAGGGCGGCCTGCTGGGCACCTCGGTGCTCGGCGCCGACGAGGTCAAGGCCCTCGCCGACCTCCCGAGCCGCGACCAGCTGCTGGCGGAGATCGCCGGTCTGTTCGCCGCCCCCATGCAGCAGATGGCGAGCCTGCTCGACGCCGTCCCCCGGTCGTTCAGCTACGCCCTGAACGCCCTCATCGAGGCGGGCGGCGCCCCCGGCGCCCCCACCGACCCCGCCCCCGCGGCGGAGGAGACCCCGGCCGAGGCCGACGCCGCTGCGACGGCCGAGGCTGCGACCACCGAGTCGGCTGACGCCGATGCCACCGAGTCGGCCCCGGCCGACGACACCACCGAGACCCCGGCCGAGTCGGCCGCTACCGAGGAGAGCTGAACATGGCCACCCTTTCCACTGACGACATCCTCGACGCCATCGCGGGCATGACCGTGCTGGAGCTGTCCGAGCTCAAGAAGGCGTTCGAGGAGCGCTTCGACGTCACCGCCGCCGCCCCCGTGGCGGCCGCTGCGGCCGCCCCCGCCGGTGGCGGCGGCGCCGCCGAGGAGGCCGAGGAGCAGGACGAGTTCGACGTCGTGCTCACCGCCGCCGGCGACAACAAGGTCAAGGTCATCAAGGCCGTCCGCTCGCTCAGCGGGCTGGGCCTCAAGGAGGCCAAGGACCTCGTCGACAACGCTCCCAAGCCTGTCATCGAGAAGGCCTCCAAGGAGGACGCCGAGAAGGCCAAGGAGGCCCTCGAGGCCGAGGGCGCGAGCGTCGAGCTCAAGTAGCTCGCAGGTCCACCCCATCCAGGGGTGGCCGCCTCGCTGATCCGCTTCGCCACCGCTGGCCGCACCCTCCGGGGTGCGGCCAGCGGCGCGTCCCCGCACAGGGCCACCATCGGCGCCCGCGCCGAGGACGTCCTCCCGGAGCGAGGCGCCTCTGATCGTCCAGGACCCCCCGGCGACCACCGTCTCTCAGGTGTGACGTCGGTCTCGTAGTACTCTCGCCGGCCGGGTGTGAGAGAGGGGTCGATGCGGGAGCGAGGCGACGGCGAGCTGGAGGCGGAGGATGCGTCGCCCTCCGGCCGGCGCGACCGGCGGCGTCTCCTGCTGATCTCCGTCTGCGTCGCCGTGCCGTCGATCGTCGCCGCCGTGCGCGTGATCCGCGCGGACTGGGTGCCGATCGGTGACCAGGCGATCATCAGCATCCGGGCCGCCGACGTCCTCACCGGGCGCACCCCCCGGCTCGGGCAGCTGAGCACGGTGTCGGCCGAGGTCGGCGAGACCACCCGCAGCCCCGGGCCGATGGGCTACTGGCCGTTCGCGGTGACCGCCCGGTGGGGGCCGCTGTGGGGGACCGTGGTCGTCGCCGCCGCGCTCTCGGCGTCGGCGATGGTCGCATCGGTCCGGCTGGCGGCGCGGCGCGGTGGGGTGGGGTTGGCCCTGGCCCTGGCGCTCGGTCTCGCGCTGTCGTCCCGAGCGCTCAACCCCGGTGGCCTGGTCTCGACGTGGAACCCGGCGCTCGGCCTGATACCGCTCGTGCTGCTGGTCCTCCTCGCCTGGTCGCTGGGGATGGGCGAGCTGCGGCTCCTGCCCGTGGCCGTGCTCGTCGCCTCGTTCTGCGCCCAGGTCCACACGGTCCTGGCCGTGGCTGCGCTACCCGTCCTGGCGATCGGTCTCGTCGCCGGGCTGCTGGCGACCGCGAGGGCCGACCGCCCCGCCGGCCTGCGGCACCGGCTTCGGCTCCCGCCGGGGAGCGCCCGTCCCCTCCTCGGGGCGGTGGTGGTCGGCGTCGTGTGCTGGGCCCTCCCGGTGCTCGACGAGATCACCTCGGACCCTGGCAACCTGACGCTGCTCGCACGCGGCGCGCCCGGCGAGCCGTCCACCTGGAGCCTCGTGGGTCGCCTCCTCGCCGACGTCCTGGGCGTGCCGCCGGCCTTCGTCGGTGGCGACGTGCTGCCCGACGAACAGGTCGAGAGCGTGTTCTTCCGCCCGGCGCCCACGACGGCCGCTCTCACCAGCGTCGCCGTCATCGGCGCGCTCGCCGTCCTGGGCCTGCGCGCCGCCCGACGTCGAGAGCGGGAGGTCGTGGTGCCGGTCCTCCTCGTCCTGGCGCTCGTCGGTGCGGGTGCGGCGGTGGCGCGGGCGACGCCCGGCCGGCTGTTCCTGACGCTCACCTACACGGCGTGGTGGCTGGTCCTCGTCGGGATGCTGGCCTGGCTCGTGCTCGGATGGGCGGCGGTGCGGGCCGTCGACGTGGTCGCCCTGCGTCCGGGCGCTCGCTCCGGGCGCGGCGGTGCCCTGGTGACCGCGGTGGGGTGCGTCGCCATCGTCGCCATCGCCGTCCTCGGCCCGTCGGAGGCCGAGCCCGACCTCCCGATCCACGCCGAGGCCCGAGCGGTGGGAGATGCGGTCGTCCGTGCGGTGGACGCGGGCGGCCGGTACTACGTCGTGGGCCACGGCCGCGCCCCGTCGGAGCTCGTCGCCGCGACGGCCTACCGCATCCGCCGCGCCGGGGCCCGACCCGTGGTGGCGGGCAACGACGGCTTCAGCCCGGGCCCTCGCTACTTCCCCAAGGGCAAGCGGTGCACGGCCGTCGTCACCCTCTCCAGCCCTTCCTCGGGGATGCCGCGAGGGAGCGAGGTCATCGCCCGGATCGACGTCCCGACCCGCGACGGCCCGAGCGCCGTCCGGGTCACGGTCGGGCCCGACGACGGACCCCCGTCCTGCTGAGCTACCCGAGGACCGGGACCGCGGGGGCGGTGACCTCGCGCCAGGCGCGGAGCAGGCGGGTCAGGCCCTCGTCGACCACCGGATGGGGGCGGTCGACGCAGATCCGCACGTGCGGGTCGGGGCCGCCGCCCGGGCGGGCGACCGAGCCCGGGGCGACCAGCACGCCGTGGCGGCGGGCGGCCTGGACGACCCCCATGGCGTCGGGGACGGGCAGCCGGACCCAGAGGGCGGACCCGCCACGGGAGGCGGCCACCTCCCACTCGGGGACCTCGTCGGCCAGCCGCTCGTGGGCCCGCGCCCGTGCCGTGTCGAGCGTGGCGCGGCGCCCGGCGGCGAGGGCGTCGATGGTGGGCAGCAGGCGCCGGGTGATGATCTGGCTCGGCATCGACGTGCCCAGGTCCGTGACCGTCCGCAGGCGCACGGTCCGCTCGACGAGCGGGTGGGGCCCGATGAGCCAGCCGACGCGCAGCCCGCCCCAACCGACCTTGCCGATCGACCCCAGCGTCACGACCGTGGCCGTCCGGCACAGGGCGGCCAGGGGCTCGGGCCGATCCTCGGGCTCGGTCATGGGGACGAGGGCGCGATCCTCGACGACGGTCGCGCCGTGGGCGTCGAGCACGGCGGCGATGGCCCGCCAGCGACCCCGGGCCGGGGCCTGCCCGAGCGGGTTGTGGACCCCGCCCTGGAGGTACACGAGGGCGGGCCGGCGCTCGCCGAGGACGGCGTCGAGCTGGTGGGGGTCGATGCCCTCGGGCGGGCGGGGGATGCCGATGGCGCGGGCGCCGAGGTGGTCGATCACGTCGAACACGCCGGGGTAGGACGGGTCCTCGACGACGACGGCATCGCCCGGGGCGCCGACCGCCTCGGCGACCAGGGCCAGGGCGTGGTGCGAGCCGTTGGTGACGTGGACCTGGTCGGGGCCGGCGAGGATGCCTGACCGGGATGCCTCGTCGGCCAGGGCGACCATCAGGGACGGGAGCCCCTGCGGCGACAGACCGTGCCCCCCGCCCTCGGCGGTGAGGTCGTCGGGGGTCAGGGTGAACGACGGGAGGTGCGTGGCGTCGGGCGGGTTGCCGGTCGACAGGTTGATGGCGGCGGCGGCGTCCAGGAAGTGCGAGCTGATGCGGCGGGGCACCTCGGGGCGGGGCCCGCCCCCGGCCACCTCCGACCCGCGCCCGGTGCGGGACTCGATCCGCCCCTCCGCCCGCAGCTCGTCGAGGGCGGTGGTCACCGTCCCCCGGCTGACCGCCAGCATCTCGGCCAGCTTCCGTTCGGGCGGGAGACGGGTGCCGGGCGTCAGGATCCCGGCGTCGAGCAGCGTGCGCAGCGCCTGGGCCAACCGGCGGGGGAGCGACCCGGTGCCCCGCTCGGACCACCCGGCCATCAGCGCCGGCAGGTCGGTGGCGGTGGGCGGCGACACGGTGCGCATGGCGTCCTCCGGGCCTGCGGCCCTCCCGGGACCGGAGATCGGCCCACGATTGGCCCAACCGAACGTGGGCCAATCGGCATGGTATGGCCCGTGAGGTGCGCCTGTCCATGGCCCATGCTCGGGGGGTCCCGCCACCGGCCACCGTGGCCGGCGCCCGACCGAGGAGTCCGCCATGTTCGATCCCTGGTGCCCCACCTGCGCCGCCCGCGTGCTCCTCACCGCCCGCCGGCTCCTGGCCCTCGAGCCGACGCCGACCGGCCACCGGGCCCGGCTGCGCTGCTGGTGCGGGACCGTCGCCGCCCTGGACGTCGAGCGCCTCGCCGCCGGCCCCGCCCGGCCCCCCGTCGTCGGGGATGCGCCGCCTGTCCCCGGCGCATCCCCGACCGCCGCGTAGCGCGGGCGCGGCCCGGCCCGCGCCGGGCGCGACCCCCCGTCGGCGGGCCATCGGATCGGTGGCCCGTCGGTGGGGGACCGGCGATTCGTGCGACGATGACGCCATGCGCTCCGTGACCCGCACGCTCCTGCGCGTCGGCGCCCTGGCCGGGGCCGGCTTGGCCGCCGAGAAGGCCGCCGCCCGCCACGTCCGGTCCCGCCGGCGGACCGACGACGACCTCCTCCGCCCGCCCGAGGACGTCCGCCACCTGACCGTCCCCAGCCACGACGGGGGATCGCTCCACCTGCTCGAGCGGGGGGAGGGGCGGCCGGTCCTCCTCGTCCACGGCATCACCCTCAACGCCGAGCTGTGGTCGCCCCAGCTGCACGAGCTGGCCGCGGACTTCCGGGTGCTGTCCCTCGACCAGCGCGGCCACGGGCGGTCGACCGCGGGTGACGAGGGCTACGACATGACCGTGCTGGGCCGGGACATCGCCACCGTGCTCACCCGTCTCGACCTGCGCGACGCCCTGGTCGTCGGCCACTCCATGGGGGGCATGGCCGCCCTCAACTTCGCCGTCGACCACCCCGACGTGCTCCGGGAGAGGGTGAGCGGGCTCGGCCTCGTCGCCACCGCCGCGGCCCGCCCCGTGGTCCCGCTCCTCGTCCCCCGGGCGACGGCCCTCGGCGCCCTCATCGTCGAGCGCCTCGACTCGGGCAAGCCGGTCCGCGGCCTCCGCTTCTCCGGCAACGACCTGTCGCTGTTCCTCATCCGCTCGGTGTTCGGCAAGGCCCCGTCGGCCGCCGCCATCGAGCAGGTGCGGGCGTCGATCGAGAGCACCGACGAGGAGGCCGTCCAACGCTGCCTGGCCGGGATCCTCCACGACCACGACACCACGCACCGGCTGGGCGAGGTCGACGTGCCCGCCTTCGTGGTGGTCGGGAGCCGGGACATCCTCACCCCGCCGACCTTCGCCCGCCAGATGGTCGACCACCTGCCCGACGCCGAGCTCACGGTCCTCCCTCAGGCCGGCCACCAGCTCATGCAGGAGCGACCCGACGACGTCGCCCGGCTGATCCGCGACCTGGCCGAGCGCACCGAGGGGGCCGGCGGCGCGCTGGCCCCGACGGGGTCCTAGGCCGACCGGTGGGCGCGGGCGCCGGACCGGGCACGGTCGGCCGATGAGGGTCCTGCTGGTCGAGCCGTGGCTGACCGGTTCGCACCAGGCGTGGGCCGAGGGGTTCGCCCGCCGCAGCGCCCACGAGGTGCACGTCGTCGCCCACGACGGGG
This sequence comes from Iamia sp. SCSIO 61187, assembly GCF_019443745.1. Taxonomy (NCBI): domain Bacteria; kingdom Bacillati; phylum Actinomycetota; class Acidimicrobiia; order Acidimicrobiales; family Iamiaceae; genus Iamia; species Iamia sp. SCSIO 61187. The sequence goes on along the minus strand of NZ_CP050948.1, from coordinate 4,496,094 downwards.
CGTACTGGCGGTGGCGCCTCCGGGGCGGCGCCCTCACCCTGGCCGAGCGGGCGGCGGAGGTCGTCGAGGCCCACGGGCCGCCCGACGTCGTGCTGGCCAGCTCGATGCTCGACGTGGCGGCCTTCGGCGGCCACTCGCGGGCGTGGCTGGGCAGCACCCCCGTCGCCCTCTACCTGCACGAGACCCAGCCGGCCCGGGCCGCCCTGACCGGCGAGCCCATCGACGACGACATGGCCTACCGCAACTGGACGTCGATGGTGGCCGCCGACCACGTCTTCGTGAACTCGGCGTTCCACCGCGACGCCCTGTTCGGCGCCCTGCCCGAGCTGCTCGCGCGTCCGCCCGACCAGCGCCACGACCACCTGCTGGCCGACGTGCAGGCCCGCACGTCGCTCCTGCCGGTGGGCGTCGACGTGGGGGCGGTGGCCGGGGACCACCCCGAGCGCGACGACGACGGCGCCCCCATCGTGCTGTGGAGCCACCGCTGGGACCACGACAAGGCCCCCGAGCTGTTCTTCCGAGCCCTGCGCCGGCTCGACCACGAGGGCCTGGCCTTCCGGGTCGCCCTGGCCGGCGCCAACGCCCGCGCCGACCCCCGCGAGTTCATCGAGGCCGAGGAGCGGTTCGGCTCCCGCCTGGTGCACGCCGGCCACCTCCCCCGGGACGAGTACGTCCGGCTACTGGGGCGGTCGGCCATCGTCGTGTCCACCGCCGTGCACGAGTTCTTCGGCGTGGCCATGGTCGAGGCCATGGCCGCGGGCGCCGTCCCGCTGCTGCCCCGGGCCCTGTCGTACCCCGAGATCGTGCCCCGCCGGTTCCACGACGCCGTCCTGTACGGCGCCTACGGCGACATGGTCCGACGGCTCCGCACCCTGCTCGAGGACCTCCCCGCGGCGCGCGCCGCCGTCGCCGGCCTCGCCGCGACCATGGACCGCTTCGACTGGGCCGCCCTGGCCCCCGCCTACGACGCCGCCCTCGAGGCCGTCGCCGCCGGCAAGGTCCCCGACGACGTGCCCATCGCCCTCCCCGGTCCGGCCGCGTAGTGGGGACGATGGTGGGGGCGCCGGCGCCCGGGATCGTCCCCGGTTCCGGGGCGGGGCCGTGATCACCGACGTCGGCGGGCTCGCGGTCGGGCACTGGACCGACGCCGAGGCCCGGACCGGGTGCACCGTCGTGCTCGTGCCCGAGGGCACGGCCGCCTCGGCCGAGGTCCGGGGCGGGGCGCCCGCCAGCCGGGAGCTCGACCTCCTGGTGCCCGGGCGCCTCGTCGATCGGATCGACGCCGTGCTCCTCACCGGGGGGTCCGCCTTCGGGCTGGCCGCCGCCGACGGGGTGATGGGGTGGCTGGAGGACCGCGGTCGGGGGTTCGCCACCCCCGCCGGGCCGGTGCCGATCGTCCCCACCCTCGGGCTGTTCGACCTGGCCGTCGGGTCCTCGTCGATCCGCCCCGGGCCGGCCGAGGGCCGCTTCGCCTGCGCCACCGCCTCCGAGGGGGCGTTCGCCCACGGCCGGGTCGGTGCGGGCACGGGGGCCACGGTGGGGAAGTGGCGGGGGCCCGAGCACGCCGAGCCCGGGGGCCTGGGCGGGGCCACCGTCCGCTCCGGTCCGCTGGTGGTGGCGGCCCTGGTCGCGGTGAACGCCTACGGCTCGATCGACGCCGACGGCACCGGCCTGGTCGGCGTCGAGGACGCCCTGCCCAGCGTCCCCCCCGCCCCCATGGGCAACACGACCATCGGGGTCATCGCCACCAACGCCCGCCTCGACGGGCTCGGCTGCCTCGTGGTGGCCCAGGGGGGCCACGACGGGCTCGGGCGAGCGATCGTCCCCGCCCACACCCGGGTCGACGGTGACGCCCTCGTCGCCGTGGCCACCGGCGAGGTCGAGGCCCGTCTCGACCACGTCCGCCTGCTGGCCGTGGCTGCCGTCGAGCGGGCCGTCCGGGCCCTGGCCTGACGCGACGGACCGGTGACCGGATCCCCCCGGCGGGGAGCCGACCACCGGTCCGGAGGCGGTGGGCTACAGGCCGAGGGGGAGCTGGTCGCCGTCGAAGGCCAGGTCGCCGGGCACCAGCGAGATGGCGTCGAGGGTGGTGTGGGCCCGCATGTACTCCAGGCCCTTGTTGAGGTCCGACACGTTGTTGCTCAGGGGGAGCGGGGCGAGGGCCAGCGTGCTCAGGACGCCGAGGGCGCGGCCCTGGGCGTCGAGGAACGCGCTGCCGGAGTCGCCGGGGATGCCGGGGCTGACGGTGTAGAGGGGGTGGGTCCAGCCGCCGCCGGTGGTGCCCAGGCTCACGCCCGTCTTGGGGCTGAGCAGGGTGATGCCCTGCCGCAGGCTGGAGTTGCCGTAGCTGTAGACCCGGGTCAGGGCGCCCACGCCGGTGGTGTTGATGCCGGTCGGACCACCCCAGTGGGGGACCGACGGGTTGACCTTGTCGTGGTCGGCGGGATCGATCCGGACCAGGGCCAGGTCGTTGTAGGCGCAGGCGTCGGGGTCGGTCTCCCCGACGGCCTGCATGGTGGCCCACGAGCTGTAGGCGAGGGTGCCGGGCTGGGAGGCGCCGTCGATCTCGACGGGGGTGCCGACCGGCAGGGTCCCGGCCAGGCAGCCGTCGGTGTCGGTCGCCTCGCCCAGACCGGCGCAGTGGGCGGCGTAGCCGATGTAGAGGTCGGTGCCGTCGCTGAACACGAAGTTGGCCGTGCACTGGGCGCCGTCGGTGAACATCTGGACGCCGGGGTGGATGGTGGCGGTGTCGGCCGGTGCGTAGGCCGAGGCCGGGGCGGGGGCGCCGGCCAGCACCGCCACGAGCGCCAGGCCGAGAGCCGCGAGCGCAGCGGGGACGCGACGACGATGGGGGGTTCGGGGGGTCATGGCGGCCTGTTCGACGCCCGTGCCTGTCGTCCTCCTGACGGCGGCGGGTCCGGGTCGGCGCGACGCTCCGGGGGGCGGCGACCCCCGGGGCCGCTGCCACCAGGGCCCGGCGATACGCTCGGCGGGCTCCCCGTCCCTCGTCCCTCTCCTGGACCGTGCTGGCCCGCACCACCTCCGTCGACGACACCCGCGCCCTCGCTGGTGCCCTGGCCGCCCTCGTGCGGCCCGGCGACGTCGTGCTCCTCACCGGGGAGATGGGCGCCGGCAAGACGGCCTTCGTGCAGGGCCTGGGCGCCGCCCTCGGCATCGACGAGCGCATCACCAGCCCGACCTTCACCATCGCCCACACCTACGAGGGGGGGCGGGTCCGGGTGCACCACCTCGACGTGTACCGGCTCGAGCACCTGCACGAGGCCCTCGACGTCGGGTTGGCCGAGATGGTCGACGACGGCGCCGTGGTCGTCATCGAGTGGGGGGACGCGGTGGTGCCGGTGCTCCCGGCCGACTACCTCGAGATCCGGATCACCTTCGCCCCCCTCGACGACGACCCGGCGTCGGGCGACGTCCGCCGGTGGGAGATGCGGCCCGTCGGGCCGCGGTGGAAGGCGCGCGCCGACGGCCTGCGGGCCACCCTGGAGCCGTGGGAGGACGCATCGTGACCAGCGCGGAGGGGACGGCGTCGTGCTGATCCTGGGCATCGAGTCGGCGACGGCCCAGGTCGGGTGCGCGGTGGGCGGCCACGAGGGGGTGCTGGCCTCGGCCCACTCGTCGCGGAGCCGGCGCCACGCCGAGTCGCTCACCCCGTCGATCGAGTTCGTGTGCCGCCAGGCCCGCGTCGAGCTGGCCGAGATCGGGGCCGTGGCCGTCGACATCGGGCCCGGCCTGTTCACGGGGCTGCGCGTGGGCGTGGCCACGGCCAAGGCGGTGGCCCAGGCGCTGCGGGTCCCCGTCATCCCCATCTCCAGCCTCGACCTCCTGGCCTTCCCGGCCCGGTTCACCGACCGCCTCATCGCCGCCGTGATCGACGCCCGTCGGGGCGAGCTGTTCTCGGCCCTCTACCGGACGGTCCCGGGCGGTGTGCAGCGCATCACCGAGCCGCGGGTGAGCACGCCCGACGACCTGCGGGCCGAGCTCCAGGCCCACCGCGGCGACCTGCTCCTCGTGGGCGACGGCGCCCTCCGGTACCAGGACGAGTTCCGGTCGCTGGTCCAGGCCGAGGTCGTGACCCACGGGCTGGCGGGCCCGTCGGCGCGCGACCTCGTCCTCCTGGCCCACCACCTCGCCCTGCGGGAGGAGTGGGTGCAGCCGTGGGACGTGACGCCCACCTACCTGCGCAAGCCCGACGCCGAGATCAGCTGGGCCACCCGCGAGGGCGTCCCCGGGCCCCAGCCGGGGTCGGGCTGATGGCGGCGACGACCCGACCCGACCCCCGGCCCGGCTCCGCCGCCGCCGGATCGCCGGTCGTCATCACCCCGATGCGCCGCCGCCACCTGCGCCAGGTGCTGCGCATCGACCACCAGGTCTACCCGCGACCGTGGTCGCTCGGGCTCTACCTGGGCGAGCTCTCGACCACCGACGGCCGGAGCTACGTGGTGGCCCGCCAGGGCACCGAGGTCGTGGGCTACGCCGGGCTGATGGTCCTCGCCGGCGACGCCCACGTCACCACCGTCGCCGTGGCCCCCGCCCACCAGCGCCAGGGCCTCGCCACCCGGCTGATGCTCGTGGTGGTGCGCGACGCGCTGGCCTTCGGCGCCGAGAGGGTGACGCTCGAGGTGCGGGCGTCGAACCGTGGCGCCCAGAGCCTCTACAGCCGGTTCGGGTTCGCGCCGGCCGGCGTGCGCCGGGCGTACTACGTCGACAACCGGGAGGATGCCGTGATCATGTGGGCCATCGACGTCGGGTCGCCGGAGTACGCCGAGCGCCTGGCCCGCATCGAGGCGGCGCTGCCGACGCCGAGCGTCCTCCAGGGCGTGCGCTCCGGCGACGGGGCACGGGTCGAGGGCGCGGGAGGGCGAGCATGAGCGCCCGAGACGGCAGCGGGACGTGGGTGTCGGACGAGGGTCGGGTCGAGGGCGCTGGAGGGCAAGCATGAGCGCCCGAGACGGCAGCGGGACGTGGGTGTCGGACGAGGGTCGGGTCGAGGGCGCTGGAGGGCAAGCATGACCGGCACGCGGTGGGACCCGGCCGCCGTCGACCTCGACGCCCTGCCCGTCCTCGGCATCGAGACGTCGTGCGACGAGACGGCCGCCGCCGTCGTCGTCGGGGGTCGGCGGGTGCAGTCGTCGGTCGTGTCCAGCCAGGTCGACATCCACGCCCGCTACGGCGGCGTGGTGCCGGAGGTCGCCAGCCGAGCCCACGTCGAGCTCCTCACCCCCGTCATCGCCGAGGCCCTGGTCGAGGGGGGGCTGGCCGACCACGAGGTCGGTGCCGTCGCTGCGACCTACGGCCCCGGCCTCGTCGGCGCCCTGCTGGTGGGCGTGGCCACGGCCAAGGCCTTCGCCCTCGTGTGGGACGTCCCCTTCGTCGCCGTCAACCACCTCGAGGCCCACCTCCACGCCGCCCTCCTCGACGACCCCGACGTGGAGCTGCCGGTCGTCGTCCTCCTCGTGTCGGGCGGGCACACCCTGCTGGTGGCCATGGACGCCCCGGGCTCCTACGAGGTGCTCGGCGGCACGCTCGACGACGCCGCCGGCGAGGCCTTCGACAAGGTCGCCCGGTACCTCGGCCTCGCCTACCCCGGCGGCCCGGCCATCGACGCCGCCGCCGAGCACGGTGACCCCGAGGCCATCGCCTTCCCCCGGGCCATGCTCGACGAGGGGCTCGACCTGTCGTTCTCGGGGCTCAAGACGGCGGTGATCAACCACGTCCGTCGCCACCCCGACGTGGCCACCGTCGACGTCGCCGCCTCGTTCCAGGCGGCGGTGGTCGACGTGCTGACGGTCAAGGCCCTGCGGGCCGCCGAGCAGGTGGGGGCCAAGGGCCTGTGCCTCGGTGGCGGGGTCGCCGCCAACTCGCGACTGCGCCGCCTCGCCGTCGAGCGGGGCGAGGCCGCCGGGCTGCGGGTGTCGCTGCCGTCGCCCGCCATGTGCACGGACAACGCGGCGATGGTCGCCGCCGCCGGCTGGCACCGCCTCGTCACCGACGGTCCCAGCCCGCTCGACACCGGAGCGGTCCCGGGCCTCGGCCTCTGACGACGTGTGCGGCCCCGGTCCCCGGGCGAGTGCCGCCCCCATGACCGACCAACCCCCTCTCCCACCCGCCGGCGACGACGACGAGGACGATCAGGAGCCGGACGGTCTCGTGGATCGCATGCGCGGCACCGGCGTGGGGGTCGAGGACCCCACCATCGTCGGCGACGTCGGACCGACCGACGTGGCGCCCGGGGCCGACCCCGACGGCGGTGGCTCCGACGCCATCGTGGTGGAGGAGGGCGGCGAGCCCGGCCAGGTCTGAGCCCGACCGGGTGAAAAGGGGTCCGCGGCCAGCCGGCGGCTGATCACCGCGTCGGGGCGGTGCGGCTCCGGCCGAGGCGAGCGCCGAGGTGTGCCGCCCGCCGGAGCACCCGACGGGCCAGACGCCCGGGCAGGGTGGCGTGGACCCCGGCGACGCCGGCCTCGGCCGCGGTCAGACGGGCCTCGAGGTCGGCCGACACCAGCTCGGCCCTCCATGCCCGCTCCTCGGCCTCGCTGGCGCGCCGGAGGGCCTCGCGGGCCTTGGCGTCGGACGCGGCGGCGACCTGCTGGACGTGCTGCAGGTGCTCCTCGGCGCGGACCGCGGCGGCGCGGGCGTCGTGCTCGCGGCTCTCGGCCGCCATGGCTGCCAGGTCCGATTCGGTCCGGGCCGCCCGGACGGCGGCCAGGCGGTCGAGAGCATCGACCTCGTAGGGGATCAGCGTCGCCGGGTCGATCGGCGGCGCGCCGGCGAGGACGGCAGCCAGATCGAACACGGCCAACGGCCTCCCCTCGCACGTCACCACCAGCACCCGACCGGACGGGTCGATGTCGAGCCCCTTGGGTCCACCCTCGTCGGGGCGGGAGCGGCCGGACGCGAAGGTGGCGTCGTCCATCACCCGCAGGACACCGGTCGGGTAGCTCGCCGCCGCCCACCCCGCCGGCCCGCGGCGGTAGACGTTGACGACGGGCGCGCCGGCGTCGGCCACCAGGAGGTGCGCACCGTCCGCCGTGAAGCGGAGCCCGTGCGGGTAGCGGGTCCCGCGCAGCATGGCGACCGGGGCGCGCTCGTCGGGTGAGGCCTCCTCGGTGCGGTCGTACACCAGGACGGTCTGGTCCTCGTGGTTGCTCACCGCCACCCAGCAGCCGTCGGGGCTGACGGCGACGCCGTCGGGCAGCGAGAGGAAGCGCCGGAGCCAGACCTCGGCGTCGGTGACCGTCACGGGGCGACCTTCCGTGACCCGGTGGCGGGTGATGCTGTTCGCCCAGTTGCCGCACACGAGGAGCTCGCGGGCGCCATCCGGAGCGACGAGCACCGCCAGGGACCCGGGGCCGTCGAGCGGCGCGAGGGCGCCGGTGATCGTGACGGGATCGGCCGCGACCCGACGGGCGGCGCCGGGTGGGGGAGCAGGGGCGTCGAGGACGACGAGACCCCCGGCCCGGTTCCCCACGATCAGCGTGGCGTCGTCGAGCCAGGCCACCCCGTGGGGTTGGTCGAGCCCGGTGGCCGTGACCTCGACCACGCGACCGACGGTGAGTGCCACGCCGGCATCCCCTGCCGTCACGGCGACGTCGACGACCACGAGGAGGTGGCGCCCGAAGTCGGCGATGGCCAGGCGGCGCCCGTCGGGGGCGAAGGCCACGTCCTCGGTGCGCCCGAGGGCGGCCAGGGCGTCGGCGGCGCTCGTCGCGATCTCGTGGTCGAGGCCGCCCATGTCCGTCCCGATCTGCACCAGCCCGATGTTCCGCCGGACCGTACCCCGCCGTCGACCGGGGGCGGGCGCCCTCGGCGGCGCAGGTGGGCGACGGGGGGTCGGTGAGGCTCAGCGGGGCGACGTGGCGGCGCGCAGGACGACGAAGCCGGGGTCGCTGCCGACCACCTCGACCGCAGCGGTCCCGAAGAGGCGCTTGAGCTTGGCGTGGTAGGCGAGGTGCCGGTTTCCCACGACGAGCAGCTCGCCGCCGGGGGCGAGGACCGCACGGGCCTGGGCGAACATCCGCCAGGCGGTGGCGTCGCCGACGGTGTGGTCCCGGTGGAAGGGCGGGTTGACCACCACGAGGTCGGGGGTCACCGGCTCGCCGTCGGCCAGGTCCTCGAGGGCGTCGCCGACGGTGAACCGTGCCGTCCGGTCGCCGAGTGCTCCGGCCCACGTCGCCCGGGCCGAGGCCACCGCCAGGGTTGAGTCGTCGACGAAGGTGACCTCCAGGTCGGGGTCGCGCCGGGCCAGCACCGTGCCCACGACGCCCGTGCCGCAGCCCAGGTCGACGGCGGCGCGGTGGACGCCGGGCTCGGGCAGGTGGGCCAGCAGCAGGGCCGTCCCGGGGTCGAGGTGGTCGGCCGAGAAGACCCCGGCGTGGGCCACCGCCGTCAGCGGCTCGCCGCCGGGCGGGGTGACGACGACCTCGCGGGGCCAGGGGCTCGGACCCACGACGCGCCCGGCGACCTGGGCGTGGATGAGGCGGGCCTTCTTCTCGGCCCGCGAGGTGCGGGTCGGCCCGACCAGGCGCTCGAAGAGGTCGATGGTCGAGCTGTGCACGTGGCGGGCCATCCCGGCGCCGACGACGATCGACCCCCCGTGCAGCGACGGCGCCAGGCGGTGGAGCACGTGCTCGAGCAGAGCGGTCGTCTTGGGCACCTTCACCACGGCCACGTCGACCCGCTCGGGGAGGTCGGCGAGCGGCGTCACCACCCGCACGGAGGAGGCGAGCAGGCCGTGGGCGGCCAGGTTGTGCCCGATCGCCCGCCCGGCGACGTAGGAGTCGACCACCACGGTCGGGCCGGTCGGCGCCAGGGCGCAGGCCAGCGCCCCCCAGGCGTCGCCGACCAGCACCACCTCGCCGGTCGCGCCGACGGCGTCGAGGTGTCGCAGCACCATCTCGTCGGCCGCGTCCCACGCCCGCAGCGGCGACCGCTCGCCGGCGTCGGGCCGCTCGAGCGCGAACGTCCCCTGGGGCACCGCCATCGTCTCCACCCCCCCACCTTTGTCCGGAACCCTGCCGAGGAGGGGGTTTTCCGGACAAAGGTCGCCCGCCCGGCGAGGCGGAGCCGAGTGGGCCGAAGGCGCGGGTCAGGTGGCGTGACCGGCGAACTGGGCGTTGTAGAGGTCGGCGTAGGCGCCGCCCCGGGCGAGGAGGTCGTCGTGGTGGCCCTGCCCGGCGATGCGCCCGCCGTCCATCACGAGGATGGTGTCGGCGTCGCGGATCGTCGACAGGCGGTGGGCGATCACGAAGCTGGTCCGGTTGGTCCGCAGGGCCGACATGGCCTCCTGGATCAGCACCTCGGTGCGGGTGTCGACCGAGCTGGTGGCCTCGTCGAGGATCAAGATGGCGGGGTCGGCGAGGAACGCCCGGGCGATGGTGAGCAGCTGCTTCTCGCCCGCGCTCACGCTGGTGCCCTCGTCGTCGAGGACGGTGTCGTAGCCCTCGGGCATCGAGTGGACGAAGCGGTCGACGTAGGTGGCCCGGGCCGCCTCCCGGATCTGGTCGTCGGTCGCCTCCAGGTTCCCGAAGGCGATGTTCTCTCGGATGGTGCCCTCGAACAGCCAGGTGTCCTGGAGGACCATGCCGATCTGGGCCCGCAGGTCGGCCCGGCGCATGGTGGCGATGTCCTGGCCGTCGAGGCGGATCTGGCCCTCGTCGAGCTCGTAGAACCGCATGATCAGGTTCACCAGCGTGGTCTTGCCCGCGCCGGTGGGGCCGACGATGGCGACCGTCTGGCCCGGCTCGGCCACCAGCGAGAGGTCCTGGATCAGCGGCCGGTCGGGGTCGTAGGAGAAGTGGACGTGGTCGAACTCCACCCGCCCGCGCACCGAGGTCGGTGCGGTGGCGTCGACCGGGTCCGGGGACTGGTCCGGCCAGTCGAGCATGGTGAACACCCGCTCGGCCGAGGCCACGCTGGACTGGAACACGCTCACCATCGAGGCCAGCTGCGTGAGGGGCTGGGTGAACTGCCGGGAGTACTGGATGAAGGCCTGGATGTCGCCGATCGACATCCGGCCCGACGAGACCTGGAGACCGCCGAGCACGGCGATGATCACGTAGTTCAGGTTGCCGAGGAACATCATCGCCGGCTGCACCGTGCCCGACAGGAACTGGGCCTCGTCGGCGGCGTCGAACAGCTCCTGGTTCTTGGCGTCGAAGCGCTCCTCGGTGGCGGCCCGCAGGCCGTAGACCTTCATCAGCGTGTGCCCGGTGAAGGCCTCCTCGACCTGGCCGTTGAGGGCGCCGGTGTGGGTCCACTGGGCGATGAAGCGCTTCTTCGAGCGGTTGGTGATCGCCTTCAGCAGCCGCAGCGACACCGGGATCGTCACCAGCGCCACCAGGGCCAGCGGCCACGAGATGGTGAACATCATGATGACGACGCCGACGATGTGGAGCGACGAGTTGAGGATCTGGCTCAGCGTCTGCTGGAGGCCCTGGGCCAGGTTGTCGATGTCGTTGGTGACCCGGCTGAGGACGTCGCCCCGCGACTGCTTGTCGAGGTGCGCCAGGGGCAGCCGGTTGATCTTGTCCTCGACGTCGTCGCGGAGCCGCTCCATCGAGCGCTGGACGATGCCGGCCAGCAGGTAGCCCTGGAGGTAGGTCATCGCCGCCGAGGTGAGGTAGAGGCCGAGGGCGAGCAGGAGGATGCCCCGCAGCCGGTCCCAGTCGACGCCGGCCCCCGAGAGGATGCCGTCGACGACGACGTTGGTGCCCCGGCCCAGCACGCGCGGCCCGAGCGACATCAGGGCCACGCTCACCACCGAGAGGACCACGACGGCGACCACGTTGCCCCGCTCGGTGCGCAGGCGGTCGGACAGCCGCTGGAGGGTGCCGCGGAAGTCCTCGGTCTTCTCGACCGGCATGCCGATGGCACCCATCCGGCCCCCGCCGATGCCGCGGGTCTCGCCCGCCGGCGGGCGGTAGGCGACGTCGTCGTCGGGCCCGTCGCCGTCGTCGGCCGGCGGCGGTGCCTTGTCGAGCGTGGTCACCGTCGATCACCCCGTCCTGTCGACCCTCGTCCACCGAGGAGGGGGATGGGGATCGGCAGAAGCATCATGCTGCCGCCTCGGTGGTGGCCTGGGAGGCGACGATCTCGGCGTAGGTGGGGCAGGTGCGGACCAGCTCGTCGTGGGGGCCGAGGCCGACGGGGCGCCCGTCCTCCAGCACCAGGATCTGGTCGGCGCCGATGATCGTCGACACCCGCTGGGCGACCACGACCATCGCCGCCTCGGCCATGGCCGGGGCGAGGGCGGCCCGCAGCCGGGCGTCGGTGGCCAGGTCGAGGGCCGAGAAGGAGTCGTCGAAGAGGTAGATCGCCGGGCGGCGCACCACCGCCCGGGCGATGGCCAGGCGTTGGCGCTGGCCGCCGGAGACGTTGCTGCCGCCCTGCTCGATGCGGGCGTCGAGCCCGCCCATGGCCTCGACGAAGCCGCGGGCCTGGCTGGTCTCCAGGGCGGCCCAGACCTCGCCGTCGGTGGCGTCCGGAGCCCCGAGGCGGATGTTGGACCCCACCGTGCCCGAGAAGAGGTACGGCTTCTGCGGCACCAGGCCGATCCGTCGCCACAGCGCCTCGGTCTCGACCTCCCGGATGTCGGTGCCCCCCACCAGGACGGCGCCCTCGGTGGCGTCGAAGAGCCGGGGGATGAGGTTCAGCAGGGTCGTCTTGCCCGACCCCGTGCTCCCGATGATCGCCGTGGTGGTGCCGGGGGCGACGGTGAGGCGTACCCCGCCCAGCACCGGTGCCTCGGCTCCTGGGTAGTGGAAGCCGACGTCGCGCAGCTCGAGGGTGGGGTGCTCGGGGAGCTCGGTGAGGGCGCCGGGGGCGTCGGCCACGGTCGGCTCCTTGCGCAGGACCTCCTGGATGCGCTCGGCGCAGACCTGGGCCCGGGGCGTCATCACCGCCACGAAGGTCCCCATCATCACGGCCATGAGGATCTGGATGAGGTAGCTGAGGAAGGCGATGAGGGCGCCGATCTGCATGTCGCCGCTGTCGATGCGCCCGGCGCCGAACCACACCGCGGCCACGCTCGAGGTGTTCAGCACGGTGAAGACGATCGGGAACATGAAGGCCATGAGCCGCCCGGCGTTGAGCGAGCGCATGGTGAGCTCGGCGTTGGCGGTGCTGAACCGCTCGGCCTCGTGCGGCTCCCGCCCGAAGGCCCGCACGACGCGGATGCCGACGATCTGCTCGCGCAGCACGGCGTTGACCCGGTCGATCTTCTCCTGGATGGCCTGGAACTGCGGGATCATCCGCAGCACCACGGTGCCCACGCCGAGCACCAGGGCGGGCACGGCGACGAGCAGGAGCAGCGACAGGGGCCCGTCCTCGCGCACCGCCATGAACGTGCCGACGACGATGGTGATCGGGGCGGCGGCCAGGATCGTCAGCGACATCACGACGAGCATCTGCACCTGCTGCACGTCGTTGGTGATGCGGGTGATCAGCGACGGCGGACCGAGCTCGCCGACCTCGCGCGCCGAGTACCGGGTGACCGAGTGGAAGATGCTGTGGCGGACGTCGCGCCCGAAGGCGGTGGCGACCCGGGCGCCCACCCGGATGGCGGCCACGTTGAACACGACCTGGACGATGGCCACCGCCAGCATCACCGCCCCCAGCCGGCGCACGTAGCCGTCGTCGCCGGGGACCACGCCCTTGTCGATGATGTCGGCGTTGATCGTCGGCAGGACGAGGGTGGCGCCGGCCTGGACGATCTGGAGCACGAGCAGGAGCAGCAGCGGCCGCTTGTAGGGCCGGAGGTGCGTGCGGATGAGGTCGGACAGCATCAGCGCCCCTCGGTCCGGGCCACGCCGTGCAGCAGCAGGTCGACGATGGCGTCCGACGGGCGGGGCGCTCCCGGGTGGAAGGACGGGTGGACGCTGGCGACGACGAGGCCCCGCAGCAGGTGCGCCACTTCGCGGGGCGAGAGGCGGAGCCGGTCGGCGTCCGGTTCGATCAGGGCCTCGAGCCGGGGCAGGTGCTCGGGCGCCTCGCCGGGCTTGAGCCGACCCGCCGGCGCCGCCCCGGCCAGCGCCATCACCTTGTGGTACGTCGTCACCCGGTCGCGCAGGACGTCGGCGGCGGCGGCGAGGCGCTGCTCGAGGGGGAGGTCACGGTCGATGGCGTCGAGCGCCTCGTCGATCGGAGCCGGGTCGATGGCGGCGGCGATGACCGCGTCGACCAGGTCCTCCTTGTCGGCGAAGGCCCGGAACAAGGTGCCCTCGGCGATCCCGGCGGCCTCGGCGACCTGGCGGGTGCGCACGGCGAGCCCGCCCTCGAGGAACAGAGGGACGGCCGTGGCGACGATGGCCGAGCGACGGTCCTCGACCGACATCGCCGGGGCTCGCGTCCGGCTCGGGGCGGGGGGAGCGGCGGAGGGCACGTCCGGCACGGTAGCGGGCCTGACTGAGTGAGCACTCACTCATTCAGGGCGGGCGTCGAGGCGGTACGGTCCGGTGCCGTGCGGGTGTACGTGGAGGTGGCCCGGCGGTCCTTCCGCCGGTTCGCCACCTACCGGGGGGCGACGGCCGCGTCGGTGTTCACCAACACGGTGTTCGGGATCTTCCTCTCGGCCGTGGTCGGGGCCGTGGCCCGGGAGCGGGGGGCCGACATCGGCGGGCTCGACGAGGCCGGCCTCGTCACCCAGGTGTGGCTGGCCCAGGGGATGCTCGGCGTGATGGACGTGTTCCTGCGCCACCAGGACCTGGTGGACCGGATCCGCACCGGTGACGTGGTCGTGGACCTCTACCGGCCGGTCGACCTCCAGGCGTGGTGGGGGGCGGTCGACGCCGGGCGGGCGGGCTACGAGGTGCTGGTGCGGTTCGTGCCCCCGGTCGTCGTCGGCCTGGTCTTCTTCGGCGCCCGCCTCCCGGCCGGGCGCGACGTGCCCGCCGTGGCCCTCGCCCTCGTCCTGGCCGTGACCGTGAGCTACGCCCTCCGCTACCTGGCCTACAGCAGCGGGTTCTGGCTGCTCGACGCCAAGGGCGCGGTCCGGGGCCTGATGGTGGTCTGGATCGTGGGGGCGGGGATGACCATCCCGCTGCCCCTCCTGCCCGACGGCCTCGAGACGGTGCTGCGCGCCCTGCCGTTCGCGGCGACGATCCAGCTCGTCTCCGACGTGTGGACCGGCACGGCGCGGCCGTCGCTGCCGGCCTCGCTCGCCGTGCAGGCGGCCTGGGCCGTCGCCCTCCTCGGTGCCGGGCGCGTCGTCCAGGCCCGGGCCACGCGGAAGGTGGTGGTCCAGGGTGGCTGAGGCGGCCGTCGCCCCCGGCCCGCTGCGCCCGTGGCGGGTGTACGCCCGGCTGCTCGGCGCCGAGGTGCGCTCGACGCTCGAGTACCCGGCCTCGTTCGCCATCGGCGTGACGGCCAGCATGCTGCTCACCGCCCTCGACCTGGTGGCCATCGTGGCTGTGTTCTCCAACGTCGACGAGCTGGTCGGGTGGACGGTGGGGGAGGTGCTGCTCCTCCACGGCCTGGCCTGCACCGGCTTCTACCTCGCCGACCTGGTCGTGGGGCAGCTGGACGAGCTGCCCGACCTGGTCCGCACGGGGAGGCTCGACGTGCTGCTCCTGCGTCCCCGGCGGGCGATGCCGCAGATCATCGCCGGCGACGTCGACCTGCGGAGCCTGGGGAAGGTGGCCCAGGGCGTCGCCATCCTCGTCACCGGGCTGGTGATGGCCGACGTGGCCCCGTCGTCGCCGGCGGTCGCGGCCCGCCTGGTCGTCGGCGTGACCGGAGCGGTGGGGATCTACGTGGCCGTGTGGATCGCCACCACGTCGATCAGCTTCTGGCTGATCGACTCGCGGGAGGTGTCCTCGGCCTTCACCTACGGCGGCCGGGAGATGTCGACCTACCCGCTCGGGGTCTACGGGCCCTGGCTGCGCCAGCTGGCCCGCTTCGTCGTGCCCCTCGCCTTCACCGCCTACTACCCGGCCCTCGGGCTGCTCGGCCGCGACGACCCCTTCGGCGGCCTGGGCGCGCTGGCCTGGGTCGGTCCCGCGGTGGGCGCCGTCGCCCTCGTCGTGGCCCTGACCATCTGGCGGGTGGGCATCCGCTCGTACCGGAGCTCCGGCGCATGACCGCGCCGCCGGGCTCGTCCGCCGAGGTGCTGATCGAGCTCCGGGCCGCGGAGAAGGTCTTCACCCAGCGGGTGCGCCGGGGTCGTCTGCGCCGGGCCCGACGCCAGGTGCGCGCCGTCGATGGCATCGACCTGACCGTCCGGCGGGGCGAGATGGTCGGGTACCTCGGGCCCAACGGCGCCGGGAAGTCGACCACGGTCAAGATGCTCACCGGCATCCTCGTGCCCACAGGTGGGTCGGTGCGGGTCGACGGCCTCGACCCCAACCGGCACCGCATCGAGCTGGCCCGCCGGGTAGGTGTGGTGTTCGGCCAGCGGTCGCAGCTCTGGCCCGACCTCCCGCTGGTCGACAGCTTCGAGCTCCTCCGCCACATCTACGCCGTGCCCGAGGCCGACTACCGAGTCCGCCGGGCCGAGCTCGACGAGCTGCTCGACCTGGCAGACCTCCTCGCCACGCCCGTCCGCCAGCTGTCGCTCGGGCAGCGGATGCGGGGCGACCTGGCCGCCGCCCTCCTCCACGGGCCCGAGCTGCTGTACCTCGACGAGCCCACGATCGGGCTCGACGTGGTGGCCAAGGACCGCGTGCGCCGGTTCCTCGCCCACCTCAACACCGACCGGGGGGTGACCGTCCTGCTGACCACCCACGACCTGGTCGACGTGGAGCGGCTGTGCCGCCGGGTCGTGGTGATCGACCACGGTCGCGTGGTCCACGACGGCGACCTGGCCGCCCTGGTCCGGGCCAGCGGGGCGACCCGCACGGTCGTCGTCACCCTGGCCGAGCCGGGTCCGCCTCTCGTCGTGGCCGACACCGTGGTCGAGGAGGTCGACGGGGTGCGCCAGCGCCTCCGGCTGGCGTCGGCGGAGGTCTCGGCCGCGTCGGTGGTCGCCGCGGCCATGGCCCAGGCCGACGTGGTGGACGTCGCCGTCGAGGAGCCGGCGGTGGACGAGGTGGTCGCCGCTGTCTACCGGCGCGGGCTGGCCGACCCGGTCTGAGCGCTGGGGCCTCCCCACCGGCCCCTGGGGGGTGGACGCCATGCCAGCGGGGCCCGTCGGCGCCGAGGGTGACCCGGACCCACCTGCACCGGAGGCACCGTGCCCACCACCACCCTCGTCCCCGACCCGCCCGTCGCGCCGGCCGCACCCGTCGAGCGCGCCCGTCCCGCGCCGCCCGAGCGGGACCTGACGGTCGACCTGCTGCGGGCCCTGGCCATCGTGGCCGTGGCCGTCGGCCACTGGATGGTCGTGGTGCCGAGCTACGACGACGGCCGCTTCGACGGTGTCAACGCCCTGGCGACGGTGCCGTCCCTGCGCCCGCTGACCTGGCTGTTCCAGGTCATGCCCCTCTTCTTCGTCGTCGGCGGCGTGGCCAACGCCGCCTCGTGGTCGGCGGCGAGGGCCCGCGGCGAGCGGTACGCCACCTGGCTGCGCACCCGCCTGGTCCGGCTCACCCGGCCGGTGGCGCTGCTGTTCGGCGTCGGCGCCGGCGGGGCGGCCCTCTCGCGGGCGGTCGGTGTGCCGGCCGACGTGGTCGAGCCCATCGCCTGGCTGGTGGTCGTGCCGGTGTGGTTCCTCGCCGTCTACGTGCTCGTGGTCGCCCTGGCGCCGGCGCTGTGGCGGGCCCACCTCCGCCACGGCTGGTGGGTGGTCGTGGCCCTGGCCGGGGCCGCCGCCCTGGTCGACGCCGCTCGGGTCGGGGGTGCCGGCGACGGGTTCGCCTCGCTCAACTTCGTGCTCGTCTTCGGCGTCTGCCAGCAGGTCGGGTTCGCCTGGTACGACGGCCGCCTGCTGCGCCACCGCCGCCGGGCGGGGGCGGCGCTGCTCGGCGGCGGGCTGGCCTCCCTGGGGCTGCTGACCCACGTCGGGCCGTTCCCGGTCAGCCTGGTCGGGTACCCGGGCCAGGAGCTGGCCAACAACGCCCCGCCGACGACGACCCTCGTCGCCCTCGGCCTGGCCCAGACCGGGCTGGCCCTCCTCGCCCGGCCCCTCCTCCAGCGCGCCCTCGAGCGTCGGCCGGTCCAGGCGTTCGCCCTCGTCCTCAACCGCAACGCCATGTCGATCCTGCTGTGGCACTTCACCGCTCTGGTCGGGGCCGGCGTCGTCCTCCTCCCGCTCGGCGTGGTGCCCGACCCGGCCGAGGGCACCACGGCGTGGTGGGTGACCCGGTGGGCGACGGTGGCGGTGCTGGGTCTGGTCCTGGTGCCGATCGTGGCCCTCGTCGGGCGGGTCGAGCGTCGGCCGGGGACGCGGCCGCCCGCGTCCCCGGCATCGCCGTGGGCCCCGATCGTCGCCGTGCCGCTGCTCGCCGTCGCCTTCGCCCTCATCACCCTGGACGGCCTCAGCGCCGCCGGGCCCCTCGGCCTCCCGCTCGTGGCCCTCGGCCTCTTCGGCGTCGGCACCGCCCTGGCCCACGGCCGCCCGGCCCCGTCGGGACCGGGCGGCGGCGGAGCGTCGGGTCAGCCCTCGATGGCTTCGCCCGCGGCGTCGAGCACCCACCAGACGCCGCCCACGCCCTGACCGTTGGTGTCGCCGGGCCCGCCGTCCTGGGCGTAGTAGTAGAGCGGCCAGCCGTCGTAGGTCGCCTGCTCGGTGCCGTCGGGGTTGGCCACCGTGCCGATCAGGGCCTCGTCGACGCCCTCGCCGGCGGCGACCGGGCCCGTCAGCGCCGGCCAGGTGGCGGCACAGCCCTCGGTGCACGTGCTGGGCTCGCCCTGGGTGTCGTTGGTGAACAGGTAGAGCGTGACGCCCTGGCCGTCCACGACGATCGGGCCCAGGTCGCTCTCGGCGACGGCGACGGTGGGCTCGGCGGCGGGGTCCGACGCCTCGGTCGTCTCGGTGCCGTCGTCGGACGCCGCGCCGTACGGGTCGGCCGCGTCGTCGGCCGAGGCGGTGGTCTCGGTGGCGGATCCACCGTCGCCAGTGGCGGTGGGCTCGTCGTCGTCGCTGCACGCGGCCAACAGGAGGACGACGGCGACGAGGGCGGCGCCGACGATGCGGGATCGGGATGGGGCCATGGGAGCCTCCGGGTTCGTGGGTGGGTCACCCGGTCCTACGGCCGAGCCCCCGGGAGGGATTGCAATCTCGGCGGGGCTCTCGTCCGTAGGAGACGATGTGACCGTGCCCCACCACGCTCGTGCGGCCGACGACGCCCTCGTCGCCGGGATGGTCGTGGAGGACCCCGACGCCGCCACCGCCTTCGTCCGCCGGTTCCAGGCCCAGGTCTACGGTCTGGCCGTGTCGGTGACGCGGGACCGGGCGCTGGCCGAGGACGTGGCCCAGGAGGCGTTCCTCCGCGCTTGGCGGGCGGCGCCGACCTTCGACCGGGCCCGCGGGACGGTGGCGGGCTGGCTGCTCACCATCACCCGGAACCTGGCCATCGACGCCGTCCGGGCCCGGCGGGCGGACCCGACCGACGGCGACGAGCTCGACCGCCTCCTGCACCTCACCCTCGCCGGCGACGCCACCGCCGAGGCGGCCAGCACGGCGGTGGAGGCCGATCGGGCCCTGGCGTCCCTGCGGGCCGGGCCACCCGAGCAGGCCCGGGCGGTGGTGCTGGCCGTGTTGGGGGGCTGCACGGCGGCCGAGGTCGGGGCGCACGAGGGCATCCCGCTGGGCACGGCCAAGACCCGCATCCGCACCGGCCTGCGCCGCATGCGCGCCGCGACCCCGGTGGAGGGACCATGACCGCCGACCACGACCACCCCGGCGACGAGCTGGTCGACCTCGCCCTCGGGCAGGTGACGGGGGAGAGGCGGACGACCCTGGCGCGGCACCTGCTCGTCTGCCCCGCCTGTCGCCACGAGTACGACGACCTGGTCGCCGCGGTCGAGGGCGTGGTCGTGGCCGCGCCCGCCGTCGACCCGCCGATCGGCTTCGACGAGCGGACCCTGGCCGGGATGGGCATCGGCCCCGTCGCCGCCCCCGCATCGGGTCGGTCGCCCCGGTGGCTGCCCCTGGTCGCCGCCGCCCTGGTGGTGGTCGCCCTCGCCGCCGGCGGGGCCTGGTGGGCGTTCGGCGCCGACCCGTCCAGCGGGCCGGAGCGGGTCGCCGCCATCACCACGACCGCCGACGGGCGGGGCGTGGGCACGGCGACGGCCACCGAGGTCGACGGCGAGCCCGTCCTCGTCGTGGGCCTGACCACCGGGCCCGAGGGCGCGACCTACACCTGTCGCATGCGCTTCGCCGACGGCACGACGGTGGACACCGAGCCCTGGAGCGCGGACCCCGGCGCCGGCTGGCTCGTCGCCCTGCCCACCGACCGGGGCGACCTGACCGGCATCGAGCTGGTGGCCCCGGGCACCGGCGAGGTGTGGTCCACCGCCGACCTCGACGAGTAGCGCCCCGGCGCCGATCCCCGGACGGGGACCGCAGCATCCGGCGGGGTGGCGTCCGGAAGTTCGCCCGCGTTGGCACTCGGGTCTTGCGAGTGCCAACGCGTGGCCGTAGGGTTGGCACTCGGCACGATCGAGTGCCAGCCGCCCTGATTCCCCAGGGGACCCCCGCCGCCGGTGGGGACGAAGAAGAAGACGCACGGAGGCGCAATGAACCTTCAGCCGCTCGACGATCGCATCGTCGTCCGCCCCGGTGATGCCGAGGCCACCACCGCCAGCGGGCTGGTCATCCCCGACACCGCCAAGGAGAAGCCCCAGCAGGGCGAGGTCCTCGCCGTCGGCCCCGGCCGCCGGGCCGAGAACACCGGTGAGCTGATCCCGACCGACGTCGCCGTGGGCGACACCGTCGTCTACTCCAAGTACGGCGGCACCGAGATCACCGTCGAGGGCGAGGACCTGCTGATCCTCAACGCCCGCGACGTCCTCGCCAAGGTCGACAAGTAGGAGACCGCATGTCCAAGACCCTGAAGTTCCAAGACGAGGCTCGCCGCGGCCTCGAGGCCGGCGTGAACAAGCTGGCCGACGCGGTGAAGGTCACCCTCGGGCCGCGCGGCCGCAACGTGGTGCTCGAGAAGAAGTTCGGCGCCCCGACCATCACCAACGACGGCGTGTCGATCGCCCGCGAGGTGGAGCTCGAGGACCCGTACGAGAACATGGGCGCCCAGCTGGTGAAGGAGGTCGCCACCAAGACGAACGACGTCGCCGGTGACGGCACCACCACCGCGACCGTCCTGGCCCAGGCCCTGGTGAAGGAGGGCCTCCGCAACGTGGCCGCCGGCGCCAACCCGATGGCCCTCAAGCGGGGCATCGACAAGGCCGTCGAGGCCGCCGTCGAGGCCATCCGCGACCAGGCCCGCGACATCGACGACCGCAGCGAGATCGCCCAGGTCGCCACCATCTCGGCCAACAACGACGCCTCCATCGGCGAGGTCCTCGCCGACGCCATCGACAAGGTGGGCAAGGACGGCGTGGTCACCATCGAGGAGTCGAACACCTTCGGCATGGACCTCGACTTCACCGAGGGCATGCAGTTCGACAAGGGCTACCTGTCCCCGTACTTCGTCACCGACGCCGAGCGCCAGGAAGCCGTCCTCGAGGACGCCTACGTGCTCTTCGTCGAGGGCAAGATCGGCTCGGTCCAGGACCTCCTGCCGGTCCTCGAGAAGGTCATGCAGACCTCGAAGCCGCTCCTGATCATCGCCGAGGACGTCGAGGGCGAGGCCCTGGCCACCCTCGTGGTCAACAAGATCCGCGGCACGTTCAACTCGGTGGCCGTCAAGGCCCCCGGCTTCGGCGAGCGCCGCAAGGCGATGCTGGCCGACATGGCCACCCTCACCGGCGGCCAGGTCATCTCCGAGACCGTCGGGCTCAAGCTCGACAGCGTCACCATCGACCTCCTCGGTCGGGCCCGCAAGGTCGTCGTCACCAAGGACGACACCACGCTGGTCGAGGGCGCCGGCTCCGAGGACGACGTCCAGGGCCGCATCTCCCAGATCAAGCGGGAGATCGAGGAGACCGACTCGGACTGGGACCGCGAGAAGCTCCAGGAGCGCCTGGCGAAGCTGGCCGGCGGCGTGGCCGTCGTGAAGGTCGGCGCCGCCACCGAGGTGGAGCTCAAGGAGAAGAAGCACCGCATCGAGGACGCCCTGTCGGCGACCCGCGCGGCCATCGAGGAGGGCGTGGTGCCCGGTGGTGGCACCGCCCTGCTCCGCAGCCGTCCCCGGGTGTCCGACGTGGCCGAGAAGCTGGAGGGCGACGAGGCCACCGGCGCCAAGAGCGTCTACAAGGCGCTCGAGGCCCCGGCCCGGCTGATCGCCGACAACGCCGGCTTCGAGGGTGCGGTCATCGTCCGCGAGGTCGAGTCCAAGAAGGGCGCCAACGGCTTCAACGCCGCCAGCGGCGAGTTCGAGGACCTCCTCAAGGCCGGTGTGCTCGACCCCGCCAAGGTCACGCGGGCGGCGCTGCAGAACGCGGCGTCGATCGCCGGCCTGCTCCTCACCACCGAGGCCATCGTGGCCGACAAGCCCGAGCCCGAGCCGGCGATGCCCGCCGGTGGTGGCGGCATGGGCGGCATGGGTGGCATGGGCATGATGTGACCCACGCCGGGGCCGATGCCCCGGTGGGTCGCTCAGCACCCAGCACTGATCGGAGCCCGGGCCTCGGCCCGGGCTCCGTCGCGTTCCGGCGACGGCGGTCCGACCGGGCGGCGGCGGCCGTAGGATCGACAGTCGTGGAACGACCCCCTGCTGATCCGGCCAAGCTGCTCTCGGCGTGGACCGAGTGGGAGACGGGCGAGACGCCGCCCGGGCGGGTGATGTCCAACCTCAAGACGGGCGGGATGCGCGACGTGCTCGACCACGTGGGCACCACGGCCGACGTGGCGCCCGAGGGCGTCCAGCCGGCCGAGGCCCTCGACGCCTGGATGGGGTGGGAGACGGGGCAGACCGCACCGGGCCCGGTGATGACGGCGCTCCACGCGGCGGGCGTCCGGGCCCTCCTCGAGCACCTGACCGCGGCGGCGGCCTCGGCCGAGGGATGACCGACCTGGAGCCGGGCGAGGTGGCGCGGTCCGCCCTGCTCGCCGCCGGGGTCCCGGCCCCCACGCAGCCCGCCGACCCCGCCCGGGGCGGCCCGCAGCGCATCCCCCGACCCCCCGGCGCGGCCCCCGGCGCCCCGGCCCCCTGGGCGGACCTGCCCGAGGACGTGCGGCACCCGACCGTCGAGGACGTCCGGCGAGCGTTGGCCGCCATGGGGCCGGCGGAGCTGTCGCCGGTGGAGCGGGAGGGTTTCGGCTCGGTCACGCTGCCGGCCGAGCTCCGCCGCGCCCTGGCGCGCCAGGCCCGGCCCGCGGTCCCCTCGGCGGTGCTCGCCCCGCTCTACGACCGCGACGGCGAGGCCCACGTCGTCCTCACCCGGCGGGGCCGGCACATGCGCGCCCACGCCGGTGAGGTCAGCTTCCCCGGCGGCCGCGCCGACCCGACCGACCCCGACCTGGTGGCCACCGCCCTGCGAGAGGCGCACGAGGAGGTCGGGCTGCCCCCGACCGCCGTCGAGGTGGTCGGCGAGCTCGACCACCTGGCCACCGTCACCAGCGGGGCGTTCATCGTCCCGTGGGTCGGTGTCATCCCCAGCCAGCCCGAGCTGCGACCGACCTCGCCCGAGGTCGACGCCGTCCTCCACGTCCCCCTCTCCGAGCTGATGGCGCCGGGGGTGTTCCGCGAGGAGCGCTGGTCCTTCGGCCCGGGCGTCTCCCGCCCGATCGTCTTCTTCGACCTCGTGGGCGACACCGTCTGGGGCGCCACCGCCGCGATGCTGCGCCAGCTGCTCGGGTTCGTCACCGGCACCGTCGGCCGGGGCGAGCTCGGCCACGACTGAGAGCGTTCGCCCGGGTCGCGTCGTCCTCGGCAGGCACCGCCACGGCCACGGCGCCCGTCCGGGCGGGGTCGGCACTAGGGGCAGGCGCAGGGGGACCGGTCGCAGGACGGGCAGCCCGCGGCGTAGCGCCGGGCCGCCTCGTCGAGGCTGAGACCCAGCTGCTCGGCCAGGCTGGCCAGCCAGGCCAGGACGTCGCCCAGCTCGTGGAGCTGCTGCTCGGGCGTGCCCTTGCGGGTGGCCTGGGCCAGCTCCCCGACCTCCTCGGCCAGCCAGGCGACGGTGGCCGGCCGGCCCCGCTCGGCGTCCCGGGCGCCGTAGGCGGCGGCGATGCGGGCCTGGAAGTCGGCGATGTCCACCGCGCCACCGTAGGGCGGTGGTCTCCCGTACCGTGCGGCATGGACGACAGCTCGGGCCGGCCCTCGGACGCGGTGCCGGTCGCCGCCGGCGAGGTCACCATCACCTACCGGCCCGAGCGCGACGGCGACCCCGACCCGGGGGAGGTGGTGTGGGCGTGGGTCCCCTACGAGGACGACCCGGCCCGGGGCAAGGACCGTCCGGTCGCGGTGATCGGGGTGGCGGGCGAGGACCTGGTGGTCGTGCCGCTCTCGAGCCGCGACCACGACGGCCGGCGCGACGCCGAGGAGTGGATCGAGGTGGGGCGCGGACCGTGGGACGGCCGCGGTCGGGTCAGCTTCGCCAACGTCGACCGGCTGCTCCGCGTCGTGCCCACCGCCATCCGCCGGGAGGGCGCGGCCCTGGACCGGGAGCGCTTCGACCGGGTCGTGGCCGGCGCCCGGGCCCGGCACCCCGACCTGGGCTGACGTCCCGCACCGTCGCCCGGCGTCCTCGTGCGGGTCGGCGTCGGGCCGGCGGGCTCAGAAGCGGCCGGTGGCGGGGAGGAGCGGGACCTCGAGGGCGTCGTAGAGGCCGGCGGGCGCGGCCCGGAGCCACGGGATGGCGTTGACCAGGCGGCCGACGGCGGTGGCGTTGCCGCCGGCGGCCCGGTTGCCGCCCTCGTCGGTGGCCTCGACGGTCACCTCGATGCGGGGACGGCCCTCGACGACCACTCGGTGGGCGCCGTCGGCGCCGGCCGGGGGTCGGGGCCAGTCGGGCGCGGCCGACGGGTGGATCCGGGTGACGTGCTCGATCACGATCCGCACCTCGCCGTCGACGATGCCCTGGACCTCGAACCGGAGCGCCCCCTGGGTCCCTGCCGCGAAGGTGCCCATGACGTTGGTGACGGTCTCGTCGAGGGCCCGTCGCTCGACCTCCTCGCGGACCTCGTCGAGCTCGACGCCCATGCCCCGGGCGATCAGCCGGACCTGTCCGCCCCACACCATCGACGGGACGGTGGGCGCCACCATCGGCGGGACCTCGTCCATGGGCTGGCCCATGCCGACCAGGTGGCGGACCGCGTCGGGCTGGTCGTAGGTCGAGTAGTCGAAGATCTCCTGGGCCCGCACCTGCTCGACCACCGAGCCCAGGCCCGTCATGAGCAGGGGCAGGACGTCGTTGCCCCACCCCGGGTCGATGCCCGAGACGAACAGGGCGCTGCCGCCCTCCTCGGTGGCGGCCACGATCGGGTCGCGCACGGCCGCCGGCGCCGACCGGTGGTCGTAGAGGGCGTAGACCGACGGGGTCACGACGACGGCGCCGGCGGCCAGTGCTCGGGCGATGTCGGCGACGGCGTCGTCGGGCCGCAGGTCGCCGGAGGCGGCGTAGACGAGCGCCCCCGGGCCGGCGGCGAGGGTGGCGTCGCGGTCGTCGGTGAGGGCGACGCCGAGGTCGCGCCCGACGTCGGCCAGGGCGCCGGCGTCCCGCCCGACCTTGGCGGCGCTGCTCGTGATGACCGCCGTCAGCCGCAGCGCCGGGTGGGCGGCCACGGCCCGGATGGCCGCCCGGCCCACGTTCCCGGTGCCCCACACCACGGTGTCGATCCGCTCGTCGGCCATCGACCGACACTAGAACCTGTTCTCGTTCCCGGCTCGCCGGGTCGACCCACGGATGGTGCCAGGCACCATCCGTGTGGCGGCCACGACGCCGGCTGGTGCGGTCACGCTCATCGGAACGACCTCCGTCGCCATCCTCGGTTCTGTTCGCGCCAGGCGACATCGATGTCCGGCAGCGGTGTCAGAACGGCGATGGCCGCCTCGACGGTCGTTCTGTTCGCGCCAGGCGACATAGGTGTCCGGCTGCGGTGTCAGAACGGCGATGGCGGCCAGGCACCATCCGTGGGCCGGCCACGGGTCCGCGGGCGCCTCAGGCGACGGCCTCGCCCTCGGTGGCCGTGGCGAGGGTCGTGGCCTGCTCGGCGGCCTCCTCGGCCATCTCCTCGGGGGTGAAGGCCCGCAGGATGCAGAACTCGTTGCCCTCGGGATCGGCGAGCACCACCCAGGTCGGTTCGCCCTGGCCGATGTCGACGCGGGTCGCCGCCATCGCCACGGCCCGGGCGACCTCGGCGTCGCGGTCGTCGGGCCGCAGGTCGATGTGGAGGCGGTTCTTGACGACCTTGGGGTCGTCGACCTTGAGGAAGAGCAGGTCGGGCGACACCCCGTCCTCGGGCGAGCCCGCGGGCGGCTCGAGCACGACCTCCTCGGGATCCTCGTAGGTGATCCGCCACCCCAGGAGCTCGGCCCACCAGCGGCTCAACCCGGCGGGGTCGGGGGTGTCGATGCAGACGCACTGCCAACGGAGGCTCATGGGCAGTCCCTACCCCCGGTCGGGCGCAGGGAAAGGTCCTGCGGGGCGTGGCGACCGGCGGGCGCGACGAGGGCCGGCGCCCGGGCCGGCCCTCTCACGATCTGGTCGGGGTGGCGGGATTTGAACCCACGACCTCTTCGTCCCGAACGAAGCGCGCTGCCAAGCTGCGCCACACCCCGTGTGTTGAAGAGCGACCCTACCCCCGCGACCGGGTGCGCCTCCAACGCGATCGGACCCAGCGGGCCACGGCGCCGAGGAGCTGGGTCAGGGGGCGACGGCGTCGGCCGCGGGGTCGACCTGGCCGTCGTGCCACTCGCCGCCGGCCAGCAGCGCCCGGGCGGCGCGGCGGAGACGGAACGGGTCGAGCGGCTTGGTGATCCAGCCGTCGGCCTGGGAGCGCTTGGCCAGGAAGACGTCGTGGGGCCGGTCGAGCAGCATCAGCACGGGCACGGGGTCGAGCCGGCCGGCGCCCTCCTCGAGGTGCAGGGCCATGCACGCCGCCATGCCCCCCATGTTCCCGATCTGGAGGTCGAGGACGACCAGGTCCGGTTCGAGGTCGGCGGTCACGTCGACCACCTCGGCGCCGGTGCGGACGCGCAGGACCTCGATGTCGTCGTCGCCCAGGGCGGCGTCGACCTCGTCGGCGATCCAGTCGGCGTCGGTGGCGAGGAGCACGGTGCGGAGGTCGGGCACCGCCGGACCTTAACCCTGCGTGCCGTCGGCCTCCACGTGGCGCGCCCCGCGTGCCGCTCACCGGACGGGGTGGGCCACGCCCGGTCGGTGGTCGCCCGGGCGGGGGACGCCCGGCCCGGTACGCTGGCCGTCCGGCTGCAGGGGCTCCGGCGGAGCCGCCCCCAGCCACCCGCCCGCCCCCGGACCAGGAGCCCAACTCCCGTGCTCGAGATCGAGGTCGCCTCCACCGAGAGCTACACCCTGTGCCGTCCGGTCGGGGAGCTCGACGCGTACACGGTCGGTGACTTCCGCGAGGTCCTGAGCGAGGTGGCGACGGCGTCGCGCCTGCTCATCGACCTCTCGAACGTCCCGTTCATGGACTCCGCCGGCCTCGGCGCCCTGATCGGCGGCATCCGCCGCACGCGCGAGTCCGGCGGCGAGGTCGCCGTCGCCTGCGGGCGGCCCACGCTGACCCGGCTGCTCCACACCACCGGCTTCGACCGGCTCGTCCCGGTCGAGGAGACCGTCGAGGGCGCAGCCGCCGTCCTCACGGCCGCCCCGGCCGGCTGATCCGCGCCCCGTGGACGAGGGCGAGCACCGCGGCCTCGGCGAGCGCATCGAGTCGGCCCCGATCCTCGGCGGTCTCCGCCGCCGCAAGGACACCGGCCGGGCCGCGCACCGACACGAGGGCGGGCTGGTCGTCGAGGACCGGGACGGCACGCTGGTCCTGCCCCACGCCACCACCCAGGTCTTCACCAGCTCCCCGCCCCGGACCACCGACGACGGCCCCGGGGGCGACGCCCGGTGGACCTTCCTCGGCGAGGACGGGACCCGCTGGGCGACGGGCACCATCGGTCGGGCCGCGGCGCTGGCCGGCCTGTGCGACCGCGCCGCCCGGGCCAGCGCCGAGGTGCGCCTGGCGTTGGCCCGCGAGGTCCTCGGCGTGGGGGGCTCGGTCGACTTCGGCGTCGCCGCCGCCAACGCCCACGACGTGCTCGTGCACCCCCACCCGCCCATGCCGTGGGCCCAGGTGAGGGGGATCGAGCGCCCGGCCGACGGGCCGGTCCGGCTCCGCACCAGCACCGGGGACGCGCTGGTCCTGCCCACCGAGGAGGTCGCCGACCTCGCGGTGCTGATGGCCCTCGTCGAGGACCGTCGCTAGCCGTCCGTCGAGAACAGGTGGGTGGCGATCTCCGCCAGCCCGTCGAGGTCGTGCACGTCCGAGCGGAGGTACGGCACCCGGGCCACCGGGGCGGGGGCGACCTGCTCGGCCAGCCCCTCGAGGTGCTCGTCCTCCCGGGAGCGGATGAGGGCGAAGTCGGCCAGGTTCCCGTACAGCCCGCCCAGGTCGGTGCCGGCGAGGGTCCGGGCCCGCTCGCGCAGCCCCTCGGGCAGCTGGTCGCTGAAGCGGGGGTGGACCCGGTTGACCACCAGCCCGGCGACGGGGATCGACGACTCCGCCAGCCGGTCGGCGAAGTAGCGCGCCTCCTCCACCGTGTCGCGCCGGGGCGAGGCGACGAGCACGAACGCGGTGCGGGGGTCGTCGAGCAGCTCGAGCACGGCGTCGGCCCGCTCCCGGAACCCGTCCTCCATGCCCTCGAAGGCCTGGAAGAAGGCGATGGCGTCGTCGAAGACCTCGGCCCCGACGACCTTGGTGACCTGGCGGATGAACGAGGTGGCCACCCGGTTGACCGCCTTCATCGCCCCCCGGGTGGGGGCGGTGAGGATGCGGTAGAGCCGGTGGTCGAGGAACCGGGTCAGGTTCTTGGGGGCGTCGAGGAAGTCGAGGGCGTGGCGCGTCGGCGGGGTGTCGACCACGACGAGGTCGAAGGCGGCGTCGGCCTGGAGCTCGTAGAGCTTCTCCATGGCCATGTACTCCTGCGTGCCCGACAGGGCCCCGGAGATGTTGCGGTAGAACCGGTTGGCCAGGATCCGCTGGGCCTGGTCGTCGTCGGCGGCGTAGCGCACCACCACGGCGTCGAAGGTCGACTTGGTGTCGAGCATCACCGCCGACAGCTCGCCGTCCCAGTCACCGTCGATGGTCGTGGGCGTGTTGCCGATGTCGGTGAGGCCGAGGGCGTCGGCCAGCCGCCGGGCCGGGTCGATGGTGACCACGACGGCCCGGCGCCCGTCGCGGGCGGCCTGGAGGGCGAGCACGGCTGCGGTGGTGGTCTTGCCCACGCCGCCCGAGCCGCAGCAGATGACGATCTCGGCCCGGTCGACGAGCTCACCCAGGTCGGCCGGGACCAGCCGTTCGACGGTCCCGCTCACGACGTCGGCTCCACCGGGGCCTCGGCCAGGCCGGCGAGGAAGGCGTCGGCCAGCACGGCCAGGCCCTCGGGGTCGAGCTCGGACTCGAAGAGGAACGGCAGGCGGATCTGGTGCAGGGGCAGGCCCTCGGCCAGACGGGCGAGCTGCTCCTCCTGGAGGGCGATGCGGTGGCGCCGGAAGTCGGCGGCGGCGGCCAGCTCGGCGGCCTCGCCCTTCCGCAGCGACGTCCCGGCCGCGGCGGCAGCCTCGGCCGGGTCGGCGTCGAGGCCCTCGACGTCGGGGTAGAGGGCGTTGACGACGACGGGGCCGAGGCTCACCCCCACCTCGTCCTCCAGGCTGAAGGCCGTCTCCACCAGCTCGTTGACCGGGGTCTCCTCCGGCAGGGTCACCAGCACGACCTGGGTGCGCTCGGCGTCGGACAGCATCCGCTGGACGTCGGTCGCCTGCGAGCGGATCGGCCCCACCCGCACGGCGTCGATCAGGCCCCGGGCCGAGCGGAGGAAGGTGATGGCGTGGCCGGCGGCGGGGGCGTCGATCACGATGAGGTCGGGCGCGTCGGCGTCGGCGTCGGCGTCGCCGGTGCCGGTCTGGTCGGCTCGCCGGCGCGCCTCGGCGGCCATCCGCTGCTCGATCTGCTTGACCTTGCCCAGGACGACGATGTCGCGCAGACCGGGCACGGCGGTCGACACCATGTCGACCACGCCCGACGACACCAGCCGCTTCGACAGGCGCCCCAGCCCGGCGTCGTCGAGGTACTCGATCAGGGCGTCGTCGGGGGTGAGCGTCCGGGCCCGGACCTCGCCGCCGCCGGTCTCGTCGGCGTCGGCCAGCACGACCTCGTCGTAGTCGAGGGGCTCGCGACCGAACGTGGAGGCCAGCCCCGACTTGCCCTCCAGCTCGACGATCAGCGCCCGCAGGCCCTGCCGGGCGGCGGCGAGGGCGAGCGCCGAGGTGACGGTCGTTTTGCCGACTCCGCCCTTCCCGGCGACGATGACGACCCGAGACGCGGTGAAGAACGGGTCCGCACCCGCGGCG
The DNA here is from genome assembly GCF_019443745.1 of Iamia sp. SCSIO 61187. Taxonomy (NCBI): domain Bacteria; kingdom Bacillati; phylum Actinomycetota; class Acidimicrobiia; order Acidimicrobiales; family Iamiaceae; genus Iamia; species Iamia sp. SCSIO 61187. The sequence continues at coordinate 4,466,559 of NZ_CP050948.1, read as the reverse complement.
TCCGTCACCGTCGTCCACACATCGGAGGCATCTCGGTGCGCAGGCTATCGACCACCACCCGGCGGACCGGTGCTCTGGCGCTCGCGCTGGGTCTGGTCGTCCTCGGCCTGTCGGTGCTGGTGGGCGGCCCGGCCGCCGCCCAGCAGGAGCCGGACGGCGATCCGGCCCCCTGCGCCGAGCGCGCCGAGGCCGGGGGAGGCCGTCTGGCCGTGGTCACCGTCAGCGGTCTGCTCGACCCCGTCCTGGCCCGGTTCGTCGAGCGCAGCATCGACGACGCCGAGGAGGCCGAGGTCTCCTGGCTGGTGCTCCAGGTCAACAGCAAGCGGACCGTGGTCAGCGACGCCCGGGTGGCCGAGCTGGTCGAGCGGGTCCGGACCGCCGACGTCCCCGTCGCCGTGTGGGTCGGGCCCTCGGGCACCCGGGCGACGGCGGGCGTGGCCCAGCTCGCCGCCGTCGCCTGCCAGGTGGGCGTGGCGCCGGGCAGCCGCCTCGGCGACCTCGGGGAGCCGGTCGTCGACCCCGAGCGGTTCACCCCGGCCTTCCGGCAGAACCTGGACCGCATCGAGGACGGGACGGTCGACGACGACACCGCGCTCGAGCTGGGGCTGGCGGCGCGGGAGGCGCCCGTGCTCGGCACCTTCCTGATCGACCTCGACGGTGTGGAGACCGAGGTGGTCGAGGACGAGGACGGTCGTCCCCAGCGCACCGTGGCCGGGGACTCGATCCCGGTGTTCTCCAAGCTGCCCATCACCGACCAGCTGCTCCACACCGTGTCGAGCCCGGCGGTCGCCTACCTCCTCCTGCTGGCGGGCCTGGCCCTCATCGTGTTCGAGCTGTTCACGGCGGGGATCGGCGTCGCCGGCGTGGTCGGCGCCGGGTGCACGATCCTCGGCGCCTACGGGCTGGCCGCCCTGCCCGCCCGGGGCTGGGCCGTCGCCCTCCTCGTGCTGACGGTGGTCGCCTACTCGATCGACGTCCAGACCGGCGTGCCCCGGGTGTGGACCGGGATCGGGACGGTCGCCCTGGTGGTCGGCTCGCTCTTCCTCTACGACGGGCTCTCGCTGTCGTGGATCACCCTGCTGGTCGGGATCGTGGGGATGCTGATCTTCGTGATCGGGGCCATGCCGGCCATGGTCCGCACCCGGTTCTCCACCCCGACGATCGGCCGGGGGTGGATGATCGGCGAGGAGGGCCAGGCTGTCACCGAGATCTCACCCGACGGCGTCGTGCGGGTGCGGGGGGCGCCGTGGCGGGCCCGCACCAACCGGGCGACGCCGGTGGCGGCCGGCGATGCGGTGCGGGTCGTGGAGGTCGACGGCCTGCTGCTGGAGGTCGAGCCGCTCGAGGGCGCGGCCCGCGACCACCGCGAGCGCCACTCCGAGTAGCGCCGCCGTCGTCGTCGCCGCTCGCGGCAGCGTACGTCGCGCTCGCGAAGGTTTCCCTTGTCCCGGTGTGACGTCGGTCCTAGGGTCGAAAACCGCCCAGGGAGGCAGGTCCTGCCTCCGCATCCCTCCGTGGTTGGGCTCCCCGCCAGATGGGGGTGAGCCCGAAAGGGGTCGCTAGTGAGCGCACAGCGTGTCGAGGACGAGTGGCAGCTGCGAGCAGCCTGCCGTGGTCCGCACTCAGCCGTGTTCTATCCGCCGTCGAGCTTCGAGCGGCGGGACGAGAAGGCGGCCCGGGAGGTCCGGGCCAAAGAGATCTGTCGCACGTGCCCGGTGAAGGCGCCGTGCCTGGAGTACGCCCTCCAGATCCGTGAGAACCACGGCATCTGGGGTGGGCTGAGCGAGGCCGAGCGCCGGAACCTCGTCGCCAGCCGGGCCTGACCCGGGGCCCCTCAGCGGGGCTCCACCACCAGCGTCTGCACGGCGAGGCCGATCCGGCCCCGCTCGTCCCACAGCGCCGTCTCGGTGCTGCCGACGCCCGCGGGATCGACCCGCGTCGTGGCCGCGATGCCGATGGACTCGCCGACGGCGTCGCGCACCAGCGTCACCGTGAGGTCGGGGTTGATGAAGGTGTGGCTGTCGTGGGCGACGGCGGCCGACACCCCGTTGCCGAAGTCGGCGGCGGCAGCCACCCGCTGGAGCGGGCTGGGCTCCTCGCCCGCCACCACCGGGACCCGTAGGCGGATCCAGTCCGTGGAGGGGCCCAGGTCCATGAAGCTCCCGGCGACGAACGAGTGGCGCACGGCGTGGCTGTGGAACGCCGGGCCCCCGCCGGTCACCCACGTGGGGGCCGCGGTGCCGGTGGGCGGCGGCGGGGTCGGGTCGTCGGGGAGGACCGCCCCGGTGAGGTCGAGCGGCTCGGGGCGGACCCGGATGGCCACCAGCGTCGCCCGCGCCAGCCGCCGGCCGGCCTCGTCGTGGAGGGTGAGCTCGGCGGTGCGCACCGACCGGCCGGGGCGGGTGACCTCGGCCGCGACCGTGAGGGGGTCGAGCCCGACGGGGCGCTCGAGCTCGACGGTGAGACGCACCGGCCGGAACGCGGGGTCGTCGGGACCGGCGTGGCTCGCGAGCGCCCGCTCGAGCCCCCGGGCGGCCAGGGCCGCCACCGGCCCGCCGTGGAGGGCGCGGGGGTCCCACGGACCCCGGGCCAGCTCGGTCGCCCGGACCCGCCCCTCGTCGAGCACGGTGAACAGGGCGTCGGGGCCGGCATCGTCGCTCATCGCCGGCAGGGTACGGCCCGCCTCCCCCGGGGCGACACGGATGGTGCCAGGCACCATCCGTGGGGACGAGACCTCAGCGGGCGGGGAGGCTCTCGAAACGGGCTTCGGGCTTGGAGAGCACCTCGTCGACGAGGCCGTAGGCGACCGCCTCGTCACCGCGGAGGATGAAGTCGCGGTCGATGTCGCGCTGGATCCTGGTCGGGTCCTGGCCGGTGTCCTCGGCCAGGGCCTGGACCATCCGGTCGCGGAGCAGGACCATCTCCTTGACCGCCAGCTCGAGGTCGGTCGACTGGCCCTGGGCCCCGCCATGGGGCTGGTGGATGAGGACCCGGGCGGTCGGCAGGGCGAAGCGCTTGCCCCGGGCCCCGCCGGCGAGGATGACCGCGGCGGCGGACGCGGCCTGGCCGATGCAGACCGTCGAGACGTCGCAGCTGAGGACCTGCATGGTGTCGTAGATCGCGAACAGGGCGTTCATGTCGCCGCCGGGCGAGTTGATGTAGAGGCGGATGTCCTTGTCGGGGTCCTCGGCCTGGAGGTGGAGCATCTGGGCGATGATCACGTTGGCCACGGTGGCGTCGAGCTCGGTGCCGAAGAACACGATCCGCTCCTGCAGGAGGCGGGAGTAGACGTCGTAGGCCCGCTCCCCCCGGTCGGTGCGCTCGATGACGGTGGGGATCAGCACGGTCGCCTCCTGGACAGTCGGTGGTGCAACCATTCGGTTGCGTCTGAGCCGCCAGGGTAGGCATCGGGGCGCAGATGTGCAACCATCGGGTTGCATGGAGACCCCCGCCCGCGTCGTCCGCTCCGTCCACCTCGACCTCGACCGTGACGCGGCCTGGCGCCTGGTCGGCACGGCCGACGGCCTGGCCCGCTGGCTCGGGGCCGACGTGCACCTCGACCCCGCGGCCGGCGCCGCCCTCCGGGTGCGGGACGACGACGGGGTCGAACGCCACGGGCGCGTGGTCGAGGTCGACGAGGGGCGCTCCCTCGCCTTCGAGTGGGCCACCGACGAGGGCACGCCCTCCTCGGTCACCTTCACCGTCGACGACGACGGCGACGGCAGCCGGGTCACCGTGGTCGAGGAGCACGCCGGCGGGAGCATGGCCGCGTGCCTCGACGCCGGCGCCGCCTGGGACCACCGGATGCTCCACCTCGAGGTCGGGGCGCTCGGCGCCGTCCCCGCCTTCGCCGGGCGGGGCGCCGCCCTCGACCTGATGGCCTGATCGTGCCGTCACCCGACGGCCCGGCGGACGACGAGGCCCGGGTCGGCGCCGTGTTCTCGGCCCTGGCCGACCCCACCCGCCGGGCCGTCCTGCGTGCCGTGGCCGACCAGGGCGCGGCCACGGCCACGGACGTCGGCCTCGCCGTCGGCGTCACCCGCCAGGCCGCCGCCAAGCACCTCGACCAGCTCGCCGCCGCCGGTCTGGTGGTCGACGAGCGGGCCGGGCGCGAGCGCCGCTGGCGGGTGACGCCCCAGCCCATGGCCGATGCCGCCGCCTGGCTGACCGCCACGGGCACGGCGTGGGACGCCCGCCTCGCCCGGCTGGTGGCGGCGGCCGCCGCCGGCCCGGCGCCGGACGGTGGTCGCGTGCCGCCGGTACCCTGACCCCCATGGCCTGGCTGATCGCCCTCCTCCTCCTGGTGATCGGGCCGATCGTCGAGCTCTGGTTCATCCTCCAGGTCGCCGATGTCATCGGTGGGTGGCAGACCATCGGCCTGCTCCTCGTCGAGGGCATCCTCGGCAGCTGGCTGATCAAGCGCCAGGGCCGCAGCGTCATCCGCCGCATCGACGAGCGGCTGCGGGCCAGCGACCTGCCGACCACCGAGCTGGCCGACGGCCTCCTCATCCTGATCGCCGGCGTGCTGATGCTCACCCCCGGGTTCCTGACCGACATCGTCGGCTTCGCCCTGCTGTTTCCCCCCACCCGGGCCATCGCCCGGGTGGCGCTGCTCCGTCGGTTCACGGCCCGCATGGGCCAGGGCTTCGCCTTCGTGTCGGGACCGATGTTCGGCGGGGGCGCCCGCCGCCCCCGGGCCGACGTGTTCGACGCCACCGTCCGCGACACGCCCCCGGCGCGCCGCGACACCACCCCCCTCGGCCCCGGCGACCGGCGGTGAGCGCCCCCGACCCCGACGCCGTGCCCCTGCGCGACGCCGCCACGGTCCTGCTCGTGCGCGACGGCGACGACGGGCTCGAGGTGTTCATGCTCCGGCGCAACCTGCAGTCCGACTTCGTCGGCGGTGCCTACGTCTTCCCCGGCGGCGCCGTCGACCCGCCCGACCGGGGCGACACGCTGGAGCCGTGGTGCGAGGGCAGGTCCGACGCCGAGGCCTCCACCCGTCTCGGCATCGAGGCCGGCGGCCTGGCGTTCTGGATCGCCGCCATCCGCGAGTCGTTCGAGGAGTCGGGTTACCTGCTCGCCTACGGCGAGGACGGCGAGCTGGTCTCGCTCGACGACCCGGTGGTGGCCGAGCGGTTCGTGGCCCACCGGCGAGCCGTCGACCAGGGCGAGCGCAGCCTGGTGTCGGTGTGCGAGGAGGAGGCCCTGCGCCTCGCCGTGGACTCGATGTGGTACTTCGGGCACTGGATCACGCCCGAAGGCGCACCGCGTCGCTACGACACCCGCTTCTTCCTGGCCGCGGCGCCGCCGAACCAGATCCCGGTGCACGACGACCGCGAGACCATCGCCCACGTGTGGATCCGCCCCACCGACGCCATCGAGCGCCAGCGGGCGGGTGAGTTCACGATGCTGCCGCCCACGATCGCCTCGCTGCGGGCGTTGCTCGCCTCCGAGACGGCGGCCCAGGCGCTGGAGGCGGCGGCCGAGATGGTCGACGTCCCCACCGTCCAGCCGCGGGTGATCATGGACGACGGCGGGGTGCGGATCGTGATGCCCGGCGACGCCGAGTACGACGAGGCCTACCGCGGCGACCGGTCGCTCGGCACCTGGCCGTCGGCGGAGGCCCGCAGCGCGGCGGCGACGACGGCGGGCGAGCGGATCGAGCGCCTGGCGCGGACCGAGGAGGGCAACGGATGAGCAGCGACAGCAGGGGTGTGGGGTCCGCCGCGGCCTCGGTCCAGGGCGAGGCGGCGGTGCCGTCGATGCCAGAGGCCATGGTGGGTGACGTCGTCGCCGGCCAGCTCGTCGAGCTCCGCCCCGGCCTGCGCCGCCTCACCGCGCCGAACCCGGGGATGATGACCGGGCCGGGGACCAACTGCTACCTCGTCGGCACCGGCGACCTCACCGTGGTCGATCCCGGGCCCGACGACGAGGGCCACCTCGACGCCCTGGAGGAGGCCGGTGCCGGCCGCATCCGGTGGATCGCCCTGACCCACACCCACATCGACCACTGGCCCGCGGCGCCCGGGCTGGCGGCCCGCACCGACGCCGAGGTGGTGGGCTTCGGCCCCACCGAGGGCCTGGAGCTCGACCGCACGCTGGGCGACGGCGACACCGTGGGCGAGGGCGACGCCGCCCTCACCGCCGTCCACACGCCCGGCCACGCCTCGGACCACATCTGCTTCTGGGACGAGCAACGGCGGGTGCTCCTCACCGGCGACCACGTCATGTCGGGCTCGACGGTGGTCATCGCCCCGCCCGACGGCGACATGGCCGCCTACCTCGCCTCGCTCGAGAAGGTGCGGGCGCTGGAGCCCGACGCCCTCGCCCCCGCCCACGGGCCCCTCCTCACCGAGCCCGACGCCTACCTCGAGCACTACATCACCCACCGCCTCGCCCGCGAGGCGGCGGTCGCCGACGCCCTGGCCGCGGCCGGCTCGGCGGGTGCCGACACCGAGGCCCTGGTGCGGGCCGTGTACGTCGACGTCCACGAGCTGCTCCACCCCGTCGCCCGCTTCAGCGTCTGGGCCCACCTCCGCAAGCTCACGGCGGAGGGCCGGGCCCGTGGCGTCGACGTCGACGACCCCGACACCACCTGGGTCGCCGTCGGCTGAGCCTGCGACCCGCCGCCGCCCCGGACGTGCGAGGCGCGATCGACAGGATCGGCCCCAGCGGCCTCCCCCTGTCGTCTTTCTGGGACGAACGCCGAGGCTGCGACCCGGATCAGTCGGCGGACGGGGTGGCGGCGAGTGAGCGTCGCGCGTCCTGGAGCAGGGCCTCGGCCTCGGCCCGCCGGGCCCGCAGGGGTCGGGGTGCGTCGCGGACGCGAGCGTCGACCACGGGACGGGGGCCCGCCGCGAGGTCGGCGACGTCCACGACGGCGTCGACGGTGAGGAGGCGAAGACGGCCGAGTAGGCGGGCCTCGAGGGCAAGGGCGATCAGCTGGCCCCTGGCTGGCGAGTCGTCGAGGTGGACGGCTCGAGCCACCGAACGCGACGATGACCTTCGTCGCCGCCGGGTGGGGCGAGGCACGGCTCAGCCCTCCCCGTCGGCCCCGAGGGCGCGGGGTGGCGCCCCGGCTCGCTCCTCGAGTCGATCCGCCAGGCGTTGGCTCAGGGCCACCAGCTGGTCGTAGCGCTCGCGGCCGGCGCGGGTGCCGGCGACGTAGCCGACTCCGAACACGACCAGCGCGCCGAGCTTCACGACGACCCCTGGCGGGCACTGCTGGCCGCAGCGGAGGCGGCGGTGGCGGCCACGGCGGCACCGACGACACCGACGGCGGTCCTGGCCCGCCCGGCGGGGATGGTGCGGGGCACGGCTCTGGCGAGGGGAGCCAGAGCCCGCTGCCACGGTGTGGTCTTGCGGCGGAAGGGGATGTTCATCGGGCAACCTCCTGGTCGGGGCTCAGGTGGACACGGAGCGGTCGGACAGGGCGGCGACCAGCTCGGACTTGGACATGGACGAGCGACCCTCGATCTCGGCGGTGGCGGCCAGCTCCAGGAGCTCGGCCTTGGTCCGCTCCTCGAGGTCGGCCTTGGTGGTCCTCAGCGCCGCCGTCGTGGCGGGCCGGACCTCGCCGCGCAACCGGTCGGCGGTGCGGGCGGCCTCGGACGCAGCCTCGTCGGCGGCGCGACGGGCTCGGTCGGCTCGGTCGCGCGCCTCCGCCACCTTCTCGTCGGCCTCGTCGAGCGCCTCCTGGGCCGCCCGTGCGGCTTCTTGCGCCTGCTCGCGGGTTCGGGTGACACGCTCGTCGAGCTCGGCGCGCAGCTCGTCGAGCTCGCGCTCGGTGGTCCGCTGCGCCTCGGCCCGTGACGCCTCGACGTGCTCGGCCGCGTCCCGCTCGGCCTGGCGGATCCGCTCCTCGCCCTCCGCTCGGGCGGCCTCCGTCCGCGACTCGACGGTCTCCGCGGCGGCGGCTTCGGCTGCATCGATGCGGGTCGTGGCCTCCTCGGCGGTGCGCTGGGCCTCCTCTGCGGCCCGCTTGGCCTCCTCGGCGCGGGCGACGGCCGCCGCCTCGGCGGCGTCGGCCTCCTCGGCGGCCCTCTCGGCGTGATGGATCAGGGACTCGACGGATCCGTCTCCGTTCTGGCGGGTCGCCAGCGACGCGGCGCTCTGGGCCACCCGCCGGCCCTTGGAGGAGACGGAGCTCACCGCCTCGGACGCCCCCGATGCGGCGGCCTCGGATGCCGCTCCTGCAGGGCGGAGGACCTTGGAGAGGGCCCAGGCTGCGTTGCGCGGCAGGTCGCGGACCCCCGTGCGAGCGAGGTCGACGAGATGGTGCTCTCGGTGGTCGGTCATCGTGCCTCCGTGCTGTGACGTGGGGTGTGGGGAGTCGAGCCGTCTGGTGACGTCGTTGGGGGGACGACGTCGTGTTGTCGCCGGACCCGCTACCCACCTGGGTGCGCACCACGCACACTCGATGTGACCGATGGCTCATGGTGTCCGTCGCCCGTGAGTGCCACCCCCGGACGGCGAGAGGGAGTCAGAGGGGCTGGGCCAGGTCGTCGACGACCTCGACGCCGGGCAGGCCCTCGAACAGGGCCCCGTCGAGGACGACCTTCGACGCCCGGATGCCCGACCCGACGACCACGGGCCCGGCCTCGGCCACCCGCCGGTCGACCAGCACCCGCCAGCCCTCGGGCAGGCCGAGCGGGCTGATGCCGCCGTGCTCCATCCCGGTGCGCGCCACCGCCTCGTCCTGGCCCAGGAACGAGCACTTGCGGACGTCGAGCAGGCGCTTGGCCCTGCCGTTGACGTCGGCCCGGGTCGAGGACAGCACCACCACGGCGGCGACGCGCTCTTGGCCCTCGCGTCGGCCGGTGACGACCACGCAGTTCGCCGCCGCCTCGGGGGGGACGGCGTAGGCCTCGACGAAGCGGGCCGTGTCGGACGCCTCGGCGTCGATCGGCGCCGACAGCACCGCCTCGGTCACCACCAGGCCGTCGTCGACCAGCCGCTGCACGGCCTCCCGCACGGGGGCGCCGAGCAGCCCGGGTCGGTCGAGGGCCGGGGCGGTGGCGAGCTTCGGGAACGGCGCGTCGGTCATCGCCCCCACCTTGCCCGAGAGCGAGACCGTGCACCGCGGGACCCCTGTCGCCCGGCGGGGCACTGCGGTAGGTTCTTGACCGCTAGGTCAAGTACCACCCAAGGGGACCAGACAGATGGCCGACTTCAAGCTCTTCATCGACGGCGAGTACGTCGACTCCGCCTCCGGTGAGACCTTCACCACCACCGATCCCGCCACCGAGCAGCCCATCGGCGAGGTGGCCAAGGCCGACCGCGAGGATGCCAAGCGGGCCATCCAGGCCGCCCGCACCGCCTTCGACGACGGCCCGTGGAAGGACATGTCGGGCGAGGAGCGGGCCGGCTACCTCGACAAGATGGCCGAGCTGCTCACCGCCAACGCCGAGCGCTTCGCCGAGGCCGAGGCCCGCGACTCAGGCGGCACCATCAAGAAGGCCACCTTCGCCGACGTGCCCGGCGCCGCCGGCGCCCTCCAGTGGTTCGCCCGCATGGCCCGCGAGCGCCCGGACCGGGTCGAGCTCGAGGGCTCGCCGTTCCCGCCGTCGGAGAACTACGTCCGCTACGAGCCCTACGGCGTGTGCACCGGCATCGTGCCGTTCAACTTCCCGCTGCTGATGGCGTGCTGGAAGATGGGCCCCGCCCTCGCCGCCGGGAACACCTCGGTCCTCAAGCCGGCGTCGTACACGTCGGTCACCGCGCTCATGCTCGGCGAGCTGGCCCAGGAGGCCGGCCTGCCCAACGGCGTGCTCAACGTCATCGCCGGCCCCGGCGGCACCGCGGGTGAGGAGCTGGCCAGCAACGAGATGGTCGACAAGGTCGCCTTCACCGGCTCGACCGAGGTCGGGCGCCGGATCATGCAGTTGGCGTCGGGCACCATCAAACCCGTCACCCTCGAGCTGGGCGGCAAGTCGGCCAACATCGTCCTCGACGACGCCGACCTCGACATCGCCGCAGCCGCCGTCCTCTTCGGCACCTTCTTCCACAACGGCCAGGTGTGCGAGTCCGGCACCCGCGCCCTGGTGCACAAGAGCATCTACGACGAGTTCCTCGGCCTGCTGGTCGACCGGGCCGGCAAGATCGTCATCGGCTCGCAGATGGACTTCAACAGCGACCTCGGCCCCATGGTCAGCCGGGCCCAGGCCGACACCGTCCGGCGCTACGTCGAGCTCGGCCGCGAGGAGGTCGGCGAGCCGATCTGCGGCGGCAGCGAGCCCGAGGGCCTGGCCGACGACCTCGTCACCGAGAACTTCTACCGCCCGACGATCTTCGCCGGCGTCGACAACGAGGCCCGGATCGCCCAGGAGGAGATCTTCGGACCGGTCCTCTGCGTCATCCCGTTCGAGAGCGACGACGAGGCCGTGGCCATCGCCAACCGGTCGATCTACGGCCTCGGCGGCGGCGTCCAGTCCGGCAGCGTCGAGCGGGCCCAGGGCATCGCCGACCGCCTCCAGACCGGCACCGTGTGGATCAACGACTACCACATGATCAGCCCGGAGCGTCCCTTCGGTGGCTACAAGCAGTCGGGGATCGGGCGCGAGCTCGGCACCGCCGGCTACGACATCTACCGCCAGGCCAAGCACGTCCACACCAACCCCTCGACCGGCCGCGACGGCTACATGCACTACGCCGCGCTGTCGGGGAACATCTGAAGAGATGCTCTGCCCGGGTCGGCCGCCAGCACTGCCCGCCGAAGCTCGCGGCGCTCGCCAGCTCGGGCTGGCGCTGACATCGACCGCTCTCGGGGCTGCCGCCAGACCCACCGCACGTCGGAAGCGGGGCTTCGGCGCCCGCCGGGCCCTCAGGTGAGGATCCAGGCCAGCGCCCGGGCCGCCGAGGTCGTCGCCGAGATGGCGACGCGGCGGTCCGGGACGCTGACGGTGACGATCGGGACCGGCTGCTGCGAGTCGACCGCCCCGTTCCTGTACGAGGACTTCCTCCCCGGCGCCGACATGGAGCCGGTCGGGTCGATCGGCGACGTGGTGATCTACGCCCCGGAGTACCTGACCCGCCTGTACCCCGGCGACCAGGGCCCGCGGATCGAGGTGATCGAGGACACCGGTGAGTCGCTCTCGGTCGAGACCGAGCTGGGCCTGCGCCTCGTGCTGCGGGGGAGCGGCATCGACTCCACCGGCGAGCCCGAGGAGTGCGCCGTCCCGGCCGAGACGGTGCGGGGCCCGGCCGTCCAGCGCCCGGTCGTGGGCTCGATCCCCCCCGAGCTCCAGAGGCTCCGCATCCGCTGATCTCGGCGTGCGTGCTTGACCGCGCAGGGTGCACGACCGATGGTGGGACCATGGTGGGTCCCCGTCGTCGTCCGTCCCTCGCGCCCGGTCGGGCAGGCGTCGCCGCCTTGGCCCTGGTCGTCGTGCTCCTGGCCGCTTGCCACCCCGACCCCACCGGTGGAGCCCGACCGCCGGCGTCGGCCCCGGCGTTCTCGTCGACCGTCACCCCGGTCGCGCGAGCCGACGTCCCCCACTCGTGGCGCGAAGGCTGCCCGGTCCACTGGACCTCGCTGTCGACGGTGCAGGTCGCGTACTGGGGCTACGACGGGGCCCGTCACACCGGCCGCGTCGTCGTCCACGACGACGTGGTCGCCCAGGTGCGCGACGCCTTCCGGCGCATCTACGACGAGCGCTTCCAGATCCGGCGCATCCACCCCGTCGACGCCTACGGCGCCAGCGACGATCGATCGATGGCCGCCAACAACACCTCGGCGTTCAACTGCCGTCGGGTCGCCGGCAGCACCAGCTGGTCCGAGCACGCCTACGGCCGGGCCATCGACATCAACCCGGTGCAGAACCCCTACGTGAAGGGCTCGACGGTCGAACCCCCCGAGGGTCGGGACTGGACCGACCGCAGCCACACCGTCCCCGGCATGATCGCCCGGGGCGACGGCGTGTGGCACGCCTGGGGGATCAACGGCTGGGAGTGGGGCGGCGACTGGTCCAGCGCCAAGGACTACCAGCACTTCAGCCTCTCTGGTCGCTGACGCTCCCGGCGAGGTTGCAAGTGCTGATCTCCTCGGCTGGCGCCTCGGAGGTGGACCGCGCCGTCCTTCCCGCTCGTGCCGCCTCGTCCCTCGGCGCCAGCCATCCGCTCGTCAGTGGACGAGATCGGCGCGGAGGTCGGCCAGTGGGGCCCGCAGGGTGCAGCGGAGGATGGGCACCCCGTCCTCCTCGTTGTCGACGCCGGCGTCGTTGGTGACCCGCCCGACCACGGTGGGGTCGGTCCGGCAGAGACGCCGGGCGGCGCCGGTCTCGGAGTACCCCACCAGCAGCACGTCCTCGGCGGCGAGCGCCCGCGGCGACGGGGTCCAGTAGCGCCACTGGACGTGGCCGCTCACCACCTCGACGGCAGGGTCGGTGCCGAACCGCTCGACGGCGCCGGCGACGCCGTAGTTCGCCGCCACCACGACGGTCGTCCCGGTGGTCTCCGCCGCGGTGTCGACCTCGGCGGCCAGCTCGGGCCACCCGACCATCTCGGCGTAGTCCTCCCTCACCTGGTCCAAGCCGAGGTCGACCATGGCGGCGGTCGGCAGGAAGGGCGCGATGAACGGGGCGGCCAGCAGGGCCGAGGCGGCGAGGGCTGCGGGCAGGCGGCGGTTCGGGCAGGGCGCCGTCCGCTGCTCCCAGCGCACCGCCCCGGCGGCGAAGGCTCCGATGACGAGGGGGGCGGCGTAGTACGACTTGCCGCCCGCCACCAGCCAGGCCGGCGCCACCAGGGCCAGGCCGATCCCGAGCGGGCGGGTGGTGGCGTCCCGGACCAGCGACCGCAGCCCGGAGAGCGCCAGCGGGACCGCCAGGGGTCCGGCGAGGAGGGCCAGCTCGAGGACGAACCGCCACGGTGGGTTCTCGCCCCGGACCTCGCCATTGCGCCCGGCGAAGAAGTCGACGCTCGGCCACCCGTGCCGGGCCTGCCACCACAGGTTGGGCAGGGCCACGACCACCACGATGGCGCCGGCCAGCCACGGGGCTCCACCCCGCAGCGTGACCCGCCCCGCCCGGGTGGCCAGCCACCCGACGGCGAGCCCGACGAGCAGCACCCCGACCGTGTACTTGGTCGACCAGGCGAGGGCTGCCGCGCTGCCGACGAGCACCCACCCCCCGGTCGTGGGGCCGCGGACGAGGAGGGCCGCCGCCGCCCAGATCACGAGCGCCCACCCCAGCTGGTCGAACGACACGGTCTGGAACATGGCGTTGCTGCCGACGAGCATCGGCGTCACCGCGATGGCGGCGAGCACCTGGGCCCGACGCCCCCCACCGAGCTCTCGCGCCACGGCCGCGACCACGACGATGGTCGCCGCCCCGGCGAGCGAGGCGAAGCTCCGCAGGCCCACGAGCGAGGCCCCCGTGACGAGCCGAGCGGCGGCTGCGAGCAGCGCCGTCAGCGGCGGGAAGTCGACGAACCCGGCGGCCAGGTGTCGCCCGGCGTCGGCGTAGTAGAGCTCGTCGCGGTGCCAGCCGTAGCGGGGCGCGGCGAGGAGGTTCAGCACCACCTTGACGGCGGCGACGGCGAGCACCGCCCGCCACGCCAGCGGTCCCCCGGACCGGTGGTCGGCCTCCTCCGCGGCGCGGGATGTCGGTTCGCCGGGACGGACACCGGCGTGGAGGTCGATGCGGAGGGGAGCGGTCATGGGGTCGATCGTGCGGGACGCACGAGCGGAGGTCGTCAGACCGCGAGCCGGTCGGTCCTCCACCCGGGGGTGGACGACGACGGTCCCGCAGGGCGACGCCCGGGCGACGGGGCATCGGTACCGTCGTCGCCATGACCCCGTCCCGGACCCGACGCCTCGCCCCGCCGGCGATCGACGTCGCCCTGGGCCTCGGCGTCGGGCTGCTCGACCTGCTCGGCGCCGTGGCGGGGGCGGAGCGGGACCCCGGGGACCCCCGGCAGACGCTCGGGGGCGCCGCCCTCCTGCTCGCCGCCGGGGCGGTGCTGGTGGTCCGGCGACGCTGGCCGCTCGCCACGTCGGTGATGGTCGGGGTGCTGATCAGCACCTACGGCTTCGCCGAGCTCCCCGACCCCCCGGTGTACGCGTCGATGGTCCTGTCGCTGGCCACCGTGGCCGCCCTCTCGAGCCGGGCCGCCACCTTCGGGGTCGCCGGGGTGTTCGTCAGCTCCGGCATCGTCGCCGTCGTGCTGTCGGCCGACTCGGGCCCCGACGACTGGTACTCCGTGTTCGTCCCGGCCCTCGCCGCCCTCGCCCTCGGGGCGGCCTACCGGGAGCGGCTGACGGCGGTGGCCGGCAGCCGCCGGGCCGAGGTCGACGGCGCCCTCGCCGCCGAGCGCCAGCGCATCGCCCGCGAGCTCCACGACGTGGTCGCTCACCACGTCAGCGTCATGGTCGTCCAGGCCGAGGCCGGCGCCGCGCCGGCCGAGGCGCGGGGCGACGAGGCCGCCGTCGCCGCCTTCGACGACATCTCCGCCACCGGCCGCCAGGCCATGGTGGAGCTGCGCCGGCTCCTCGGCGTCCTGCGCGACGACAGCCCCACCGGGACCGAGCCCCAGCCCGGGCTCGACCGCCTGCCCGAGCTGGTCGAGCGGGTGCGCTCGGCGGGTCTGCCCGTCGAGCTGGTGGTCGACGGCGAGCCCCGCCCCGTCGACGACGGGCTCGACGTGAGCGCCTACCGCATCGTCCAGGAGGCGCTCACCAACGTCGTCCGCCACGCCGGTGCCGCCCCGACCCGCGTGCGCGTGGGCTGGGACCCGGCCCGCCTCGAGCTGGTCGTCGAGGACGACGGGCCCGGCGCCTCCCCGTGGCCCGACCTCGACCCCGGGCGCCGGGGCCTGGTCGGGATCCGGGAGCGGGTCGCCCTGCTCGACGGCGACCTCGAGGTCGGGCCCCGCCCCACCGGCGGGTTCGCCGTCGCCGCCCGCCTGCCCCTGGGGCGGCCGACGTGACCGGGCCCGGCCCGCTGCGGGTCGTCATCGCCGACGACCAGCCCGTCGTGCGCGCCGGCTTCGCCGCCATCCTCGACGCCCAGCCCGACATCGAGGTCCGGGGCGAGGCGGCCGACGGCCGGGAGGCGGTGGAGGTCGCCCGTCGCGTCCGGCCCGACGTGGTCCTGATGGACGTGCGCATGCCCGTCCTCGACGGCATCGCTGCCACCACCGCCCTCGCCGGGCCGGGGGTGACCGACCCGCTGCGGGTGCTGATCCTCACCACCTTCGACCTCGACGAGCACGTCCACGACGCCCTGCGGGCCGGTGCCTCGGGGTTCCTCCTGAAGGACGCCAGCCGCGGCCAGCTGGTCGACGCCGTGCGCACCGTGGCCCGGGGCGACGCCCTGCTGGCCCCGTCGGTGACCCGTCGGCTGCTCGACCGCCTCGCCCCGCCGACGCCGACGGCGCGGGTCGACGAGGTCCTCCGCGACCTGACCGAGCGCGAGCGGGAGGTCCTCCTGGCGATGGCCCGGGGGCGCACCAACGGCGAGATCGCGGCCGAGCTCCACCTGGGCGAGTCGACGGTGAAGACCCACGTCAACCGGGTGTTCGCCAAGCTCGGCCTCCGCGACCGGGTCCAGGCCGTGATCCTGGCCTACGACCTCGGCCTGGTGCAGCCCGGCGACTGACGGCCACGCACGGTGCCAGGCACCATCCGTGGTCCGGCACGAAAGGTGCCAGGCACCATCCGTGGCGCCGGTCAGGTGGGCAGGTCGACCGGGGTCTCGGCGGGGGCCCCGGCCTCGGACTCGTCGAGGGCGTCGAGGGCGGCCACGGCGGCGTCGAGCATGCGGGCGGTGCAGCCGGCCATGGCGACGGGCGGGACGGCCTCGACCACGACGGCCTCGGCCAGGGCCCGGAAGGCCTCGGCCGCCGGGCCGTCGCCCAGGGCGGCGGGCTCGCCGGTGTCGCCGCCCCGCACGACGTCGGCCTCGAGGGGGATCTGGGCGAGGAGGGGGGCGCCCGACGACTCGGCCAGGGCGGCGCCGCCACCGGTGCCGAACAGGGCGTAGGTCTCGCCGTGGTCGCAGGTGAAGGCGCTCATGTTCTCGACCACGCCGGCCACCCGCAGGTAGCTCTTGCGGGCCATGCTGACCGCCCGCTCGGCGACCTTCTGGGCGGCGAGTGCGGGCGTGGTGACCACGAGGACCTCGGCCCGGGGGATCAGCTTGGCCACGCCCATCTGGACGTCGCCGGTGCCCGGCGGCATGTCGACGAGCAGGTAGTCGAGGTCGTCGCCCCACTCGACGTCCTGCAAGAAGTGCTGCACGCCCCGGTTCAGCATCAGGCCGCGCCACATCAGGGCCGACGCCTCGTCCTCGACGAGGAAGCCCATGGAGATGACCCGCAGCTCGCCGGACCCGACCGGCTTGCGGTGGGGGACCATCACCTTGCGGCCGTCGCGCTCGTGGCCGGCCAGGCGGCCGTCGATGCCGAGCATGCGGGGGACCGAGAACCCCCAGACGTCGGCGTCGAGGACCCCGACCTTCAGGCCCCGGGCGGCCATGGCGGTGGCGAGGTTGACGGTGACCGACGACTTGCCGACCCCGCCCTTGCCCGACGCCACCAGGATCACCTTGGTGGTGGGGCCGACGGCGGTGTCCTCGTCGCGCTGGGAGACGTTGAAGCGGGCCTTGGCCATGGCGCCGGTGCGCTCCTCGGCCGTCATCTCCGACCACTCCAGCTTCACCGACGCCACGCCGGGCACGGAGCCGAGGCGGGTGCGGATGTCGCGCTGGATCTGGGCCCGCAGCGGGCACCCGGAGGTGGTGAGGGCGATGGTGACGGTGACGGCGCCCTCGTCGGTGGCGGTGATCGACCGAACCATGCCGAGATCGACGATGTCGCTGCCCAGCTCCGGGTCGATCACGCCCCGCAGCAGTGCTCGCAGCTCATCGAGGTCGACCTTCACGGGGGGGATTCTACCGGCGGTGGCCGGGAGAACCCCGGGCTGGGGGCGGTAGCCTCAGCGGTGTGGACGGCGACACCCCGGGTCAGGTGAGCGGCGACCCTGTCGTCGAGCGCCCCGACGGACCCGACGACGCCCACGACGCCGGCCGCCTGGCGGTGCTCAAGGCCCTCGGCGACAACACCCGCTACGCCATCTACCTGGAGCTGGCCCGGTCCCCCCGCCCCCTGGCCACCGCCGACGTGGCCGCCGTGCTCGACCTCCACCCCAACACGGTCCGCCCCCACCTCGAGCGCATGCGCGACGTGGGCCTGCTCGAGGTCCGGACCGACTCCCGCGGTGGGGTGGGCCGGCCCCAGCACCTCTACTCCCTCGCCGCCGACGCCCCCAGCCTGGGCCTGGAGCCGGCGTCGTTCCCGATCCTGGCCCGCATGCTGCTGCGCATCGCCGCGTCCACCGGGGCCGACGGGGCCGACGCCCTCGACGCCGGGCGCGACCAGGGCCGGGCCGACGGCGAGCGCCTCCGGCACCGGGGCTGTCTGACCGCGGTGGTCGCCCAGCTGGACGCCATGGGCTTCGACCCCGCCCTGCTGATCGACGAGGACCCGGTCGCCGGGGCCGAGGCCGTCACCATCGCCTTCGCCCACTGTCCCTTCCGGGACCTGGCCACCCAACGCCCCGACCTGCTCTGCGGCCTGCACCGCGGCCTCATCGAGGGGGTGGTCGACGCCACCGGAGGGGGCGAGGTCGTCGGCTTCGGGTCCCTGGTCGACCGCGACCCCTGCCAGGTGGAGATCCGGCTGTCGGCCGACCCCGCCACCGAGCCCGCACCGGCCTGAGGTCCAGCCCGAGGGGTGCGGCGGGGCGGACCGACGGTAGGCTCGCGGTGCTGCGCGCGAGCGCACACGACGAGGAGGAGCAGCGCACGTGATCGCACTCACCGACAAGGCCGCCAGCAAGGTCTCGGAGCTCATCACCGCCGAGGGTGACGAGGGCCTGGCCCTCCGGGTCGCCGTCCGTCCCGGCGGCTGCTCGGGCTTCAGCTACGACATGTTCTTCGACACCGAGATCGCCGACGACGACCTCTCGGTAGAGAAGGACGGCGTCAAGGTCGTCGTCGACCCGTCGAGCGCCATGCTGCTCGAGGGCGCCACCCTCGACTACGCCGACGGCCTCACCCAGGCCGGCTTCTCCATCAACAACCCGAACGCCCAGCGCACCTGCGGCTGCGGCCAGAGCTTCAGCTGAGCGCCGGCGGCCTCAGCCGTCGGACCGTCCTGCGCGGGGCCGCCGCCCTCGGTGGCCTGGTGGTCGTCGGCGGCCTGGCCGCCTGCGGCGATGACGACGACGGCGCGACCGACCCCGACCCGTCGAGCGAGCCGACGGAGTCCGACCGGGTCCTGGTGCTCATGTCCGACAGCGGCTCCAGCCTCGTGCCCGGGGAGCCGGGTCGGATCCCCCTCGGGGTGGGCGACGCCAGCGGCGCCCTCGTCGAGGACGCCCCCGCGACGCTGGCCTTCACCGTCCAGGACGTCGACGGGAACCCGGTCGAGACCGGCATCGAGGTCGCCCGGCGCGACGCCGGCCTGCCCCGGTCGTACTACCCGCTCCTGCTCACGACCCCGGAGCCCGGCTTCTACCGAGCGGTGACCGAGGTCGACGGGTCCCCCGTCGACGCCGCCTTCGAGGTGCGCGCGGTCGAGGAGATCGCGATCCCCCGGCCCGGCCAGCCGCTCCCGCCGACGCCGACGCCGACCGTGGGTGACCCCCGCTGCGTCGATCCCATCTGCACCCAGGAGCCGCCCTGCCCCCTCCACGAGGTGGGCTTGGAGTCGGTGCTCGGGACCTCCCCGACGGCGGTGCTGGTGTCGACGCCGGCGTTCTGCCAGACCGCCATCTGCGGCCCGGTGCTCGACCTGTTCGTCGAGGCCCAGGCAGCCACCCCCGACGTCACCTTCATCCACGTCGAGGTCTACGAGTCGGCCGAGGAGGTCGAGGCCGAGGGCCCCGAGGCCACCCTCGCCCCCGCCGTCGCCGCGTGGCAGCTGCCGTACGAGCCGTGCCTCTTCCTGGTGGCCGCCGACGGCACCGTGGCCGAGCGCCTCGACGTCATCTACGACAGCGACGAGCTGGCCGAGGCCCTCGCCCGCCTCACGGCCTGACCCCGTCCGGTTCGGACCCGGCGGAGGTCGGCCGTAGGGTCGAGGGGTGACCGACCCGGCCCCCTCATCGCAGCCCCCGGCGAGCACCGTGGCCCTCGAGGTCGACGGTCGCCCGGTGGAGGTGGCCGACGACGGGATCACCCTCCTCGACGCCCTGCGCGACCACCTCGGCGTGCGCTCGGCCAAGGACGGCTGCTCCCCCCAGGGCCAGTGCGGGTGCTGCACGGTGCTCGTCGACGGGTCGCCGCGCGTCGCCTGCGTCACCCCCCTGCGGCGGGTCGCCGGGCGTCGGATCACGACCGTGGACGGGCTCGATCCCGACGTCGCCGCGGCGTGGGCCGACGCCTTCGCCGCGACCGGCGCCAGCCAGTGCGGGTTCTGCACCCCGGGGATCATCTGCCGGCTGGAGGGGGCCCGGGCCAAGGGCGTGGCCCCCGACGACGAGGCCGGCGTCGACCGGGCGCTCGCCGCCCACCTGTGCCGGTGCACCGGGTGGCGGCCCATCCACGACGCCTACGCGGCCGTCGCCGCACCCACGGGGCCGTCGGCGCGCCCCGCCGGCCCGGACCGCGACCTCGATGCCGCGTCGCGGCGGGCCGGCATCGAGGGCCACGCCCCCCAGACGGTCGGGCCCGAGGTCGCCCTGGGCCGGGGTGGGTTCGCCGACGACAGCGCCCCCGCCGACGCCCTCGTCGCCGTCCCCGACGGGCGCGGTGGCTGGATCGTCGCCGAGACCCTCGCCGCCGCCCGCCGCCAGGCCGGCAAGGTCCAGGGCCGACGCACCACCGTCGACCCCGTGCCTCCGCTCGACCTGCCGGCGGGGGAGTGGGCGGCGACGCTCCGCACCTGCTGGGTCGAGCCCGCCTACCTCGAACCCGATGCGGCCTGGTGCGCGCCCGGCGGCGATCCGGTCGGCCCGCTGGTCAACGGCGGCGCCTTCGGCGGCAAGCGCTCGTCGCCGGTCGCCTCGGCGGCGCGCGCCCTCGCCGACCGCCACGACCGCCCCGTGCGCGTCCTCCTCGCCCGCGAGGACGTCGTCCGGCTCGGCCCCAAGCGGCCCCCCGTCGCCGGCGGAGTGCGCCCCGACGGCACCGGGGTCCTGCGCATCGTGGCCACGCCGGGGGTTGCGGCGGCCGTGGCCCGGGTCGCCCCGGGGCTGGTGGTCGAGGAGGTCGAGACGGCGGGCCCGCCCACCGACGCCGGCCTGCGCGCCGCCGGCTGGGCCGAGGCCGCCCTGCTGCTCGCCGCCGTCGCCCGTCCGGGGCCCGTCACCGGCCCCGACGGGGGCGAGGCCGAGGCGACCATCGCCGCCGACGGGTCGGTGCGGGTGCGGGTGTCCGCCGGCGACCCCCTCGACCCCGTCGTCCTGCGCAGCTTCTGCATCGGCGCCGCCCACCAGGCGCTGTCGTGGATCCGCAGCGAGGGCCTGGCGGTGACGCCCGACGGCGTCATCGAGGACCTGACCATCCGCTCGTTCGGGATCCTCAAGGCCTCCGAGATGCCGCCGGTGGAGGTCGAGGTCGTGGCGTCCGACCGGCCGCCGGTCAACGGATCCGACGCCGTGTTCGTCGCCGTGGCCACCGCCGCCTGGCTGGCGGCCGGCGCCCCCACCGACCTCCCGACCGGCCTACCGTGACAGGCATGACGAACGCCCCGTACACGCCCGTCGTGACCGCCGGAGGGTGGATCGCCGTGTCCGGTCAGGTCCCCCTGCGCGACGGCACCTTCCTCCACGACAAGCCCTTCGCCGAGCAGGTCGACGCGGTCCTGGCCAACGTGGTCGACCGTCTGGCCGAGGCCGGCGCCTCGCTGGCCGACGTGGTGAAGACCACCGTCTTCCTCACCGACATGGCCGACTACCCGGTCCTCAACGAGCGGTGGGTCGCCACCTTCGCCGACCCCCGTCCCGCCCGCTCCTGCGTCGCCGTGGCCGCCCTGCCCTTCGACTGCCGCGTCGAGGTGGAGTGCTGGGCGATGGCGCCCTCGTAGCCCCGGTTCGCCGGTCGGGGGGCGGCGGGGCAAGATGGCGGGGTGATCGGAGCCATCATCATCGCTGTGGTCCTCGTGGTCGTGATCCCCGTCGGGGTGGCGCTGAGCGGGGGCGCGATCGCCGGCACCCTCGGCTTCTTCCTGAAGAAGGAGGGCGAGGCCGCCAACGAGGGCTCCGAGCTGATCGAGCTCAACCGCTAGGCACCGACCACGGATCGCCTCCGAGGTGATCCGAGCGCGCCCCGGTCAGAGCCCTACGAGCCCCAGCGGGACTGGCCGAAGCGGTAGCCGACCGAGCGCACCGTGGTGATGAGGCCGGCGTGCTCCTCGCCCAGCTTGGCCCGGAGCCGCCGCACGTGGACGTCGACGGTGCGGGCGCCGCCGTAGTACTCGTAGCCCCAGACCCGGCTCAGCAGGGTCTCTCGGGTGAACACCCGTCCGGGGTGCTGGGCCAGGAACTTGAGCAGCTCGTACTCCATGTACGTGAGGTCGAGCGGCCGGTTCTCGATGGCCGCCTGGTAGGTCTCCAGGTTGAGGGCCAGCCCGCCGTACTCGATCATCTCCGGGCCGGACCCGCTGCCGGCCCGCCACAGCAGGTGCCGGAGCCGGGCCTCGAGCTCGCGGGGGTGGAACGGGTCGAGGCAGAAGTCGTCGTAGAGGTCGTCGCGCAGCTCGAGGTCGGCCAGGCCGGCGCCCCGGACGAGGAGCAGGACGGGCTCGATGGGCACGTCCCGCTTCCGCAGGGCCCGGCAGACGGCGAGGCCGGTCTCGGGGGCGTCGCCCAGGGTCACGACGGCACCGCGCCAGCTCGTCTCGGGGTCGAGGCGGGCGACGGCGACCTCGTCGGGGATGGCCTTCCAGGCGTGACCGGCCAGCTCGAGGGTCTGCACCAGCTCGGGCGGCGGGGGATCGGGGTAGACGAGCCAGGGCTCCATGGGGTTCAGCTCCTGCGCGGCCTACCAGGCCGCGAGGTAGCGCTCCAGCTCGTAGGGGGTGACCTGCTTCTTGTAGTCGGCCCACTCGCTCCGCTTGTTGCGGATGAACCAGCCGAAGATGTGCTCGCCGAGGGCCTCGGCCACCAGCTCGGAGCCCTCCATCACGTCGAGGGCGTCGGCCAGCGACTGGGGGAGCTCGCGCAGCCCCTCGGCCGCCCGCTGGGCCGGCGTCAGCTCGAAGACGTTGGTGGTGGTCTCCTCGGGGAGGTCGTAGCCCTCGTCGAGGCCCTTGAGCCCGGCGGCGAGGATGACCGAGAAGGCCAGGTACGGGTTGCAGGCCGGGTCGGGGGAGCGGAACTCGATCCGGACCGAGGCGTCCTTGCCCGACTTGGTGACCGGCACCCGGATGAGGGCGGAGCGGTTGTTGCGGGCCCACGACACGTGGGCCGGGGCCTCGGTGCCGGGGATGAGCCGCTTGTAGGAGTTGACCAGCTGGTTGGTGACGGCGGTGATCTCGGGGGCGTGGTGGAGCAGCCCGGCGATGAAGCCCCGCCCGATCTTCGACAGCCGGTAGGGGTCGCTGGCGTCGGCGAAGGCGTTGCTGTCGCCCTCGTAGAGCGACATGTGGGTGTGCATCCCCGAGCCCTGCACGCCGCTGATCGGCTTCGGCATGAAGGTGGCGTGCACGCCGCGCTCCATGGCGATCTCCCGCACCACCAGGCGGAACGTCATCACGTTGTCGGCCATCGTGAGGGCGTCGGTGTAGCGCAGGTCGATCTCGTGCTGGCTGGGGCTGTCCTCGTGGAAGGAGTACTCGACCGGGATGCCCATGGCCTCGAGCGTGTGGATGGTGCGCTTGCGGAGGTCGGAGCTGACGTCGGCGGTCGTGAGGTCGAAGTACGACCCGTTGTCGAGCGGCGTGGGCGCTCGATGGCCCATCCCGCCCTCCTCGTCGGCGAAGTAGAAGAACTCCATCTCGGGGGCGACGTAGAAGCTGAAGCCCCGCTCCCGGGCCCGGTCGAGGTTGCGCTTGAGGACCTGGCGGGGGTCGCCCTCGAACGGGCTGCCGTCGAGGTTCGTGATGTCGCAGAACATGCGGGCCGCGGTCTCGTCGGTCTGGCCCCACGGGAGGAGCTCGAAGCTGCCGGGGTCGGGCCGGGCCAGCACGTCGGACTCCTGGATGCGGCTGAAGCCGTCGATGGCGCTGCCGTCGAACTGCATCCCCTCGTCGAAGGCCGACTCGAGCTCGGCGGGGGAGATGGCGAAGGACTTGAGCTGGCCCACGACGTCGGTGAACCAGAGCCGGATGAGCCGGACTCCCCGCTCCTCGACGGTGCGCAACACGTAGGCCTTCTGGGGATCCACGTGCGCATCGTCGTCGCCGCGCCGGCCGCTGGCAACCTGACGGGGCCCGGGTTCACATCACGTTCACAGTCGGACAAGCAGGTTTGGGATCGATGTGACGGATCTCGCTCGTGACCTGGGGGGACGACGCCTGGCGAGGCCGGTGCGTGGGGACGTGGCTACCGTCGGGGAGGGCCCGATGCCCGGTTCACACCCAGTTCACAATCGGGAAACGGCAGTGACACGCCCCGCTGGCAGGGTGCCGCCGTCCCACCACCCCACATCCTCGAGAAGAGCGAAGGAGCCACGCCCGTGGCGATCAAGGCCGAGTACATCTGGATCGACGGCACCGAGCCGACCGCCCGCCTGCGGTCGAAGACCAAGGTCGTCGCCGAGGCGCCGGACGAGTGGCCCATCTGGGGCTTCGACGGGTCCAGCACCAACCAGGCCCCCGGCGACCAGTCGGACTGCGTCCTCCAGCCGGTCAAGGTCGTGCCCGACCCCATCCGGGGCGGCGACGACGTCCTGGTGCTGTGCGAGGTCCTGCTCATCGACATGACCCCCCACCCGACCAACACGCGGGCGGCGCTGCGGGCCATCGACGACCAGTTCGCCGACCAGGAGCCGCTGTTCGGCATCGAGCAGGAGTACACCTTCTTCTCCGATGGCCACCCCCTCGGCTTCCCGAAGGGCGGCTTCCCGGCGCCGCAGGGCTTCTACTACTGCGGCATCGGCGCCGACGAGGTCTACGGCCGCGACATCGTCGAGGCCCACCTCGAGGCGTGCCTCGAGGCCGGCATCACCCTCTCGGGCATCAACGCCGAGGTCATGCCCGGCCAGTGGGAGTTCCAGGTCGGCCCGCTCTCGCCCCTCGAGGTGTCGGACCAGATGTGGCTCGCCCGCTACCTCCTGTACCGCATCGCCGAGGACTTCGACGTCGCCGCCACCCTCGACCCCAAGCCGGTCAAGGGTGACTGGAACGGCGCCGGCGCCCACACCAACTTCTCGACCAAGGCCATGCGCGAGGGCTACGACGCCATCATCGCCGCCTGCGAGGCGCTCGGCGCCCCGGGCAAGGTCGAGGAGCACATCGCCGGCTACGGCGCCGACATCGAGCACCGCCTCACCGGCCTGCACGAGACGGCCCCGTGGAGCGAGTACAGCTACGGCGTCTCCAACCGCGGCGCCTCGGTCCGCATCCCCTGGCAGGTCGCCCAGGACAAGAAGGGCTACATCGAGGACCGTCGGCCCAACGCCAACATGGACCCCTACGTCGTCACCCGGCTGATCACCAACACGATCTGCTCGGCCGCCCTGTAGGGCCCACCGCCTGCGGTCGAGGGCCGGTCCCCCTGGGGGGCCGGCCCTCGTCGCGTCGGGCGCACGGAAGGTGCCTGGCACCATCCGTGCCGATGCGCCGCCGGCGCTGCTGATCGCCGAGGTGGTCCGGGGCGACGCCGAGCTCGATGCTCGAGGTCCTGTCGGACGGTCGTCCTCGGTTCTGACACCGCTGGGCGTCACCGCTGTCGCCTCACGGTGTCAGAACGGCGCAAACCGGGGGCGGCGGCCGTTCTGGTTGCGCGAGGCGTCACCGCTGTCGCTCCACGGTGCCAGAACAGACGAGGGCCGGTCCCCACGGGGACCGGCCCCCGTTCGTCTGCGCCACTCGCTCGCGGGCTCGCTCGCCGGCGGGTGTCGCGCCCGGGGTTAGGTTCTCCCCGTCCGACCTGTGAGGAGACGCCCGTGGAGCAGCGCACGCCGGCCGAGGTGCTCGACGTCATCGCCGAGCACGAGGTCGCCTTCGTCGACTTCCGGTTCTCGGACCTGCCCGGGGTGATGCAGCACGTCACCATCCCCGCCGCGGTGCTCGACGAGGGCCACTTCGAGACCGGCCACCCCTTCGACGGCAGCTCGGTGCGGGGGTTCCAGCAGATCCAGGAGTCGGACATGATCCTGATCCCGGATCCCGACACCGGCTACCTCGACCCGTTCCGGCAGCATCCCACCTACGTGCTGCACTGCTTCGTGGCCGACCCCCTGACGGGCGAGAGCTACAGCCGCGACCCGCGCCACATCGCCCGCAAGGCCGAGCAGCACCTGTTCTCCACCGGCCTGGCCGACACCGCCTTCTTCGGCCCGGAGCCGGAGTTCTTCGTCTTCGACGACGTCCGCTTCGCGACCCGCCCCAACGGCTCGTTCTACGAGGTCGACTCGGTCGAGGCGCAGTGGAACACCGGGCGCGACGAGGGCCCGAACCTGGGTCACAAGCCCCGCACCAAGGAGGGGTACTTCCCGGTCCCGCCCATGGACCACCTCCAGGACCTGCGCTCGCAGATGAGCCTCACCCTGGAGTCGGTCGGCGTCCCCGTCGAGCTCCACCACCACGAGGTCGCCTCGGGCGGCCAGGGTGAGATCGGCATCCAGTACGACACCCTCCTCGCCATGGCCGACAAGCTGATGACGTTCAAGTACGTCCTCAAGTCGACGGCGTGGGAGGCGGGCAAGAGCCTCACGTTCATGCCCAAGCCGGTGTTCGAGGACAACGGCTCGGGGATGCACACCCACCAGTCGCTGTGGAAGGGCGGCGAGCCGCTGTTCTACGACGAGACCGGGTACGCCGGGCTGTCGGACCTGGCCCGCTGGTACATCGGCGGGCTGCTGCACCACGCCCCTGCGCTGCTGGCGTTCACCAACCCGACGACCAACAGCTTCAAGCGGCTGGTGCCCGGCTACGAGGCGCCCGTGAACCTCGTCTACAGCCAGCGCAACCGGTCGGCGTCGTGCCGGATCCCGATCGCCAACCTCTCCCCCAAGGCCAAGCGGGTCGAGTTCCGCTGCCCCGACTCCACCTGCAACCCGTACCTCGCCTTCAGCGCCATGCTGCTGGCCGGCCTGGACGGGATCGAGAAGCGCATCGAGCCGCCCGAGCCGGTCGACAAGGACCTGTACGACCTGCCGCCCGAGGAGCTGGCCGGCGTGCCCCAGGTCCCGGCCTCGCTCGAGGCCGCCCTTGACGCCCTCGAGGCTGACAGCGACTTCCTCCGCGCCGGTGACGTCTTCACCGACGACCTCCTCGAGACGTGGGTGTCCTACAAGCGCACCCACGAGGTCGATGCCCTCCGCCTGCGCCCCCACCCCTACGAGTTCACGCTGTACTACGACATCTGACGCGGCCGCCAGGCCCCGGGTGGGCCGCGCCGCGCCCTCAGAACGAGCTGTCGTCCTTGGGCCGGCGGACGCCGAGGAACGCAGCCGCGGCGCAGATGAGGACGAACAGCACCACCAGCGGGATGACCCAGGTCGGCTCCTCGGCGTCGCCGCCCGTCCCGGTGTTGCTGCCGGCGGTGGCCGCGGCCTGGGACGCGAACAGTGTGACGCTGGCGATGACGGCGGACAGGAACGCCAACAGCTTCTTCACGGGTGCCTCCTCGGCAACGGTCGGGGTGATGGTAGGTCGACCGCCCCCGTGCGCTGCCAACCGTGCGTGGCGTCTCCCCCGCCACGCGGGCGACGGGTTCGTCATCTCGGCCCGATGGGGCTCCCACCCCAGCCGTGACCAGCTCGACCGCATCGCAGCAAGGCTGGTCGCCGCACTCGGCGTGCTCGACCCCAGGCGCGGGACCGCCCCCGGCCCGAGGGCCGGGGGCGGCTCATGACCCGTCCAGGCTCGTCGGCCACTCCCGCTCGATGCGGGCCCGGTGGCTCGATGGGCCCGGCTACTGCTGGGCGGCCACGTAGCTCACGCACTGCCCCTGGTTCTTGAACGAGGGGTTGTTGAACGTGGCGTACCCGCCCTTCTTGCACTGGTCCTTGTCGGTGGGCGGGGCGGTGTCGGGGATGCCGTCGCCATCGTCGTCCGGGTCGCAGGGGTCGCCCTGGCCGTCGCCGTCGGCGTCGGCCTGGTCGGGGTTGGTGTCGTTGATGCAGTTGTCGTCGCCGTCCTCGACGCCGTCGCCGTCGGTGTCCTTGACGAGCTCGAAGTCGTAGGTGGTCTCGTCGAAGGTGAGGGCGTCGACGTTCGAGACCAGGCCGGGGTTGCCGCTGCCCTGGTTCACGCCCACGCCACCGAGGATGACGGCGTCGGGGTTGTTGGCCACGATCTGGTCCCAGGTCCTGAAGTTCGCGACCGTCGCACCGGCGCCCTGTCCGTTGATGGGCTGGGTCGACCACCACCGGCCGGACCCGTCCGCCGACCAGTCCTGCCACACGCCGGTGACGACCGGCTGGGTGGCGTTGTTGTAGACGGGCTCGTAGACGAGGGTCGTGAACCCGCCGGCGGCCGCGCCGTTGTAGTCGACCTGCAGGTTGAGAGCCGCGACCTGCTGGGCGCTGCCGGCCTGCCGGTAGGTCGAGTACGAGATGTCGTCGACATCGCCCAAGTCGGTGCCGATGTGGTCGTAGTTGAAGAGGAACACCTTCTCCGAGCCGGTCACCGTGGTGAGCTGGAGGCTCCCGGTGCCCAGCGGAGCGTCAGCGTCGTCGACGAAGGCGCCGGCGGTCGGAGGCGTCCCCGTCCGGGTGTAGAGCACCCAGTCGTCCGTGGGCGGGGTGTTCTCCACCTGGCGGGTCACGTCACCCTCGGTCACCACCTCGCTGTCAGCGGCGGCGGCCGGCAGGGTGCCGGCCAGGCCGGCGAGGGCGAGCGCGGCCGCGCCCGCGAGCAGCTTCTTGATGTGCATCGACAGTCCAGTTCTGTTCGTGGATGGATCCGGACGTCGGTTTCGCCCTCGCTCCCTGCCGGCTCGGCGACCAACTGCTGCCGGCAGATCAACGCAACGCCCCCCGAGGCCGCCGGTGGCGCCCCCCGGCGGGCATCGTGCCACGTGTCACGACGGCGCGCCATCAGGTGTTCGGGTGAGTGAGGCGAGGCGCGACCCTGCCCTCGCGGTCCGTCACGGGGCGGATCACCGGCGCGCGACGATGCGTCGACCCGTCGTCCCGATGCCGCCCCACGAGAGGTCCCGCAGCCATGAGCCGTCGCCCGTCCCGCCGCACCCTCGCCGTCTCGGTCGGCGCCGCTGCCGCCACGGTGCTCGTGGCCCACCCGGTGGCCGCCCACTCCGGCCTGCCCGCCGGCGGTGCCGGCGACGGCCTCACCCACCCGCTGGTGGGCGTCGACCACCTCCTCGCCATGGTCGCCGTCGGTGTGCTGGCCGCCATCGCCAAGGATCGGCGCATCGCCTGGCTGACGCCCGTGGGGTTCCTCGCCGGGATGGTCGCCGGCGGTCTGCTCGGGTTCGGCGGCGTCGACGCGCCGTTCGTCGAGCTGGCGATCGCCGCGTCGGTCGTCGGGCTGGGTGGGCTGATCGTCGCCCGCACCGAGACCTCGAGCCTCTGGCTCCCCCTCGCCGCCGTCGTCATCGGGGCGCTGCACGGCCAGGCCCACGGCGCCGAGCTCCCCGGCGGCGCCACGCCCCTCGCCTACATGGCCGGGTTCGTCGTGGCGACCGCGGGTCTGCACCTGGCCGGCACCGGCATCGGTCTCGGACTGCGCCGGGCCCCGGCCGCGCGCGTGGCGGCCGGGGCGCTCGTCGCCACCGCCGGCGCCCTCCTCGTCACCGGCGCGTAGCCCCTTCCCGGCAGGTACGCGCCCCGCCGGACGGCAGCACGCGGCCGCGGTCACGGCCCGGTTCGGGCGGTGACCGTCAGATGGCGGGGCCGGGGGGTCGGCGTGCCATGGTGTCTCGCCGCTCGGGGCGTAGGCCCCGATCGGACCATGGTGGGGACCTGGGGTGAGCCCGGCCGCGGCCGTCCACACCCTCATTGGAGATCCATGCGCTACCGCCCACTCATCGCAGGGGCCGCGGCCCTCGCCCTGACCCTCTCGCTCTCCGCCTGCGGCGACGACGACGGTGACGACACCTCGTCGGACACCACCGAGGCCGAGGCCGAGACCGAGGACACCGCCGCCACCGACGAGACCGAGGCCGAGACCGAGGACACCGAGGCCGAGGGCGAGGAGGCCGAGGCCGGCGCCGCCGTCGACCTGACCAGCCTGCTGGTCACCCCGGAGGACGTCGGCGAGGGCTTCGTCGAGGCCGAGTACGAGACCTCGACCGAGCCCGGCCCCTGCGGCACGAGCATCGACGAGGAGTACCCGTCCGACGACATCGCCGGCACGGTGCTGGCCGAGGAGGAGCTGCAGCTCTTCCTCCAGCACGAGGTCCGCAGCTACGCCGACGAGGGCACCGCGGCGGAGACCCTCGCCGCGTCGCAGGACGCCCTGTCCTGCGAGACCGACACCACCGAGCCCGGTCTGACCCTGAGCGCCCCGACCGACGTGTCCGAGGCGGTCGGCACCGACGCCTACGCCATCGAGGTGACCTCGGAGGCCGACGGCACCGAGGGTGCGATCGTCGTGGCCCAGGTCGCCAACGTCCTCTCCGTCTTCCAGTTCGTCGGCCCGGCCGGCGTCGAGGAGGGTCCCGACCCCGTCGCCATCGTCACCGCCAACGTCGAGGCCATCCAGGCCGCGATCGGCTGATCAGCCGTCCCCGCCCGACGCGCCTCAGCGCGTCGGGCGGAGGACGCGGGCGGGGTTGCCGACCACCACGACGTCGGGCGGGACGTCGCGGGTGACCACGGCACCGGCGCCGACCACGCTGCCCGCCCCGACCGTGACCCCGGCGAGGACGATGGCGCCGCCGCCGATCCACACGTTCTCCTCGATGGTGATCGGGGCCGCCGCCTCCCACCGCTGCCGGCGCAGGTCCGGGTCGATCGGGTGGGTGGGCGTGAGCAGCTGCACGTTCGGGCCGATCTGCACGTCGTCGCCGATGGTGATGGGCGCCACGTCGAGGGCCACCAGGCCGAAGTTGGCGAACACCCGGGCACCGACCCGGGTGTGGATGCCGTAGTCGCAGGCGTAGGGCGGGCGGATCTCGGTGTCCTCGCCCACCGCTCCGAGCAGCTCGGCCAGCAGCTCGCGGCGCAGGGCCCGGTCGTGCGGGCTGGCGTTGTAGCGGTCCTGGCGGGCGCGGGCGGCCCGGGAGAGCGCCTCCAGCTCGGGGTCGTCGGCGAGGTAGGGGCTGCCGGCCAGCATCCGCTCCCGCATGGATCGCCTGTCGTCGGGGTCCGGCGCGTCGCGCATCCGTCGACCCTACGGGCCGAGCCCGGGTGCCCGATCGGCACCCGAGGTCGGGTCGCCCGATGGTCGGAGCCCGAGGTCGGGCAGGGTGGGGTGGTGCCCCGGCCGTCGCTGCTCTACCTCACCGACCCCACCTACGAGGCCCGGGGCCGGCGCTACGGCGACGAGGACGTGTGGCTCTCGGCCCGGCTGCGCGAGCACTTCACCGTGGCCCTGGCCCACCCGACCGACGCCGTCGAGCTGATGGACCGCTTCGACGCCCTGGTGCTCCGCAACACCGGACCGGTGATCGGCCACCTCGCCGCCTACGAGCGCTTCCGCACCGAGGCCGCCGCCCGGGGCACGAAGGTGTTCACCTCCCTCGCCGCCAAGGGCGACGCCCGGGGCAAGCAGTACCTCGTCGACCTCAGCGCCGCGGGGTGGCCCGTGATCCCCACGGTGTCCCGGCGTGCGGACCTCGGCCGTCTCCCCGCCGCCGACGCCTACGTCACCAAGCCCCTCCTCGGCGCCGACTCGATCGGGCTGGAGGTGGTCGCGCCCGCGGCGCTGGCCGACCTCGAGCTCGGGGACGACCCTGGTCCAGCCCCGCATCGCCATGGTCGAGGAGGTGTCGTTCACCTACGTCGACCGGGCCTTCCACTACGCCCTGCGCACGAGCGATGCGAGGAAGCGCTGGGAGCTCACGCCGTACGGGCCCGGCGCCGCCGACCTCGCCCTGGCCCAGCGGTTCGTCGACTGGAACGACGTCGACCACGGCATCCAGCGGGTCGACTGCTGCCGCACCGCCACCGGCGAGCTCCTGCTCGTCGAGCTCGAGGACCTCAACCCCTACCTCTCGCTCGACCGCGTCCCACCCCCGGTCCGGGACCGCTTCGTCGCCGCCGTGGTCGCCTCCCTGGAGCGCCTGCTGGCCGGGTGAGGGATCGCCCGGACGGGGGAGCGCCGCCGGCGCGGCCGGTCGCTACCTTGCGCCCGATGGCGAGGGTCGACGACACCATGCCGCCGCGCGCCGCCCCCTGGCCGGACGACCACGAGCCGACGCCGTTCCAGGCCCGGGTCGTGGCCGCGGTGGCCGGGCTGGAGCCGGGGGAGCTGGCGACCTACGGCGAGGTGGCCGAGGAGGTCGGACGGCCCGGCGCCGGCCAGGCCGTGGCCAACGTGCTGCGGGCCGCGCCCGGCCTCCCCTGGTGGCGGGTCCTGCCCGGCGACGGCCGGGTCTATCGCAGCCATGCCCCGACCCAGGTCCCGAGGCTCGAGGCCGAGGGCCACCGGGTCGACGAGCACCGTCGGGTCCACCCCGCCGCGACGTGATCGGAGGCGCTCGCCGGCCAGGACAGGCCGACGCCGACCGATCAGGACTGCCGACGGCGACGGTCAGGGCGTGAGCTCGCTGGCGAGCATGTCCATCATCAGGGCGTCGTGCCAGGTGCCGTCGTTGTCCCGCTCGGACTGGCGGAGGATGCCCACCGGCCGGAAGCCGACCTTGGTGTAGCAGGCGATGGCGGCCTCGTTGTCGGCCGCCGGGTCGATCTCGATGCGGTGGTGGCCGTGATCCTCGAACAGGTGCCGGGCGAGGGTGCGGATGGCGTCGGTCCCGATCCCCACCCCGTGGACGTCGGCGTCGACGTAGATGTCGATGCTGGCGTGCTTGTAGTCGGGCTCGAGCTCCTCGCTGTACTGGATCCAGCCGACGACGCGGTCGTCGACCTCGATCACCAGCCCGACGGACCCGTCCTCGGCCATGTCCTCGCGCACCGCCGCCACCTTGTCGTCGCCGCCCCGCCATCGGTGGTGGAGCTCGGGGTGCTCGCGCATCCGGGCCAGGTCGGGGATGTCCCCCTCGGCCGGGTCGCGCAGGCGGACGATGCGGCCGCGGAGCTCGGTCATGGCGAGCACGGTACGCCCCGGCGGGGCGCCCGGCCGGTGGGGTTCGCCTCGGCGGGCGCCGTCGCTACCCTCGCCCCGTGCCCGAGCCGATCGTCGTCCGCCCCGCCCATGCCGACGACCTCCACGCCGTGGGCGCCATCACCGAGGCGGCGTACCGGGGCGACGGCTACCTCGAGATCGAGGGGGGCGAGGAGTACGCCGTGCTGCTGCGCGACGCCGCCACCCGGATGGCGGAGGGGACGGTGCTCGTGGCCGAGATCGCCGGCGAGGTGGTGGGCTCGGTCACCCTGGCGCCGGCGGGGACCCCGTGGGCCGAGGTCGCCGTCCCCGGCGAGCTGGAGGTCCGGATGCTGTCCGTCGCCGGCCCGGCCCGGCGCCGGGGGGTGGCCGAGGCGCTCATGGCCGGCGTCGAGGTCGAGGCCCGGCGGACCGGCCACCGCGCCGTCGTCCTCTCGACCATGCGGGAGATGGCCGGCGCCCAGCAGCTCTACGCCCGGCTCGGCTACCGGCGCCAGCCGGACCGCGACTGGCAGATCGACACCGACATGCTCGTCTACACCAAGCCCGCCTGACCTCACACGAGGCGCTGGCCCGCCTTCCACACCTGGGCCACGCGGTCACCGAGGCCGGCGAGGGTGAGGGCGTCACCGTCGACCACGACCAGGTCGGCGTCCTTGCCCTCCTCGACCGTGCCCCGCCGGTCGTCCACGCCCAGCAGGCGGGCCGCCTCCTGGGTCGTCGACCGGAGCACCTCGGTCGGGGCCATGCCCCCCGCCTCCATCAGCTCGAGCTCGCGGAGGTTGTCGCCGTGCGGGCCCACCCCGGCGTCGGTGCCCATGGCGACCTTGACGCCGGCCTCGACCGCCCGCCGGAACGAGGCGGCGTGGTCGTCGACGACCATCCGGGCCTTGTGGACCTGGGCCGCGGTGAGCCGGGCGCCGGCGTCGACCGACTCCAGGACCCAGATGGGGGCGATGAGCGTCGGCACCAGCCACGTGCCCCGGTCGACCATCAGCTCGATGGCCTCGTCGTCGAGGTAGATGCCGTGCTCGATCGAGCGGATCCCGGCCCGCACCGCGTTCTTGATCCCGTCGGTCGCCTGGGCGTGGGCCATCACGAAGCGGCCGGCGGCGGTGGCCTCCTCCACCAGCACGTCCAGCTCGGACGGCCGGAGCTGGGCCCGCTTGGGATCGCTCACCGGGCTCAGCACCCCGCCGCTGGTGGCGACCTTGAGGACGTCGGCCCCCTCTCGGATGAGGGTGCGCACCATCTTCCGCATCTCGTCGGGGCCGTCGACGATCGCCGACGGGTGGCCCGGGTACTCCGGGCTCACCAGTGGGATGCGGTGGCCGCAGCCGAAGTGCTCGTCGCCGTGGCCGCCGGTCTGGCTGATGATGTCGATGGCGATCTGCATCCGCGGTCCGGGGACCATCCCCTCGTCCACGGCGCGCCGGATCCCGGCGTCGGCCCCGGCGGCGTCGCGGACGCTCGTGATGCCCGCCTCCAAGGTCCGCCGCAGGCTCCGCGCCGCGATGTAGAAGCGGTACGAGAACGGCTCCTGGATGCCCGCCATCACGTCGAAGCCGTCGAAGGTGACGTGGACGTGGCAGTCGAACAGTCCCGGCAGCAGGGTCTGGCCGTCGAGGTCGACCGTCGTGTCGCCGTCGCCCGTGCCCGGTGCCCCGACGTGGGCGATGCGGTCGTCGTCGACCACCACGTCGGCCGGCGCCGGGTCACTGCCCGTGCCGTCGAAGAGGAGGCCGCCGTGGAAGAGGGTCCGCGCCATGGGCCCTCTCTACCGCACGGCGCTCCTGGTGGGGCGCCGCCGTCAACCAGGGCCACTCGGCTGGCGCCTCGCCGGCCGTCGCCCGGGCTACTCGGCGGACGCCTCGCCGGCCGTCACCAGGGCCACTCGGCTGGTGCCTCGCCGGCCGGCGACGCGCCTGGTCAGGTCACCAGGTGGTGCGGGAGGCCTTGCAGGTGACGCAGAGGGTGGTGGTGGGGAGGGCCTCGATGCGGTCGGCGCCGATGGGGCCGCCACACGACGTGCAGGTCTTCCAGTCGTCGCTCTCGGCTCGGCCCAGGGCGACCTCGATCTCCTCGAGGAGCTTGCGGTCCTCGGCGATCTGGGCCCGGATGCGGTCCCGCTCGACGAAGGTCCCGTCGGACTCGGACCCGCCCTCGTCGTCGCCCGACCCCACGTCGGTGCCGACCTCAGCCAGGGCGTCGTAGTCCTTGG
Organism: Iamia sp. SCSIO 61187; assembly: GCF_019443745.1. Lineage (NCBI taxonomy): Bacteria > Bacillati > Actinomycetota > Acidimicrobiia > Acidimicrobiales > Iamiaceae > Iamia > Iamia sp. SCSIO 61187. The sequence goes on along the minus strand of NZ_CP050948.1, from coordinate 4,432,040 downwards.
TGAGCTGCTCGAGGCGCTCGGTGGCCTCGTCGCGCAGCGACTCCAGTCGCTTCTGGTGGCTGGTGACGTTGAGCTTGGTTGCCATCGCTGGGTGCAGTCCTCGGAGGGTGGGGGGCTGGCAACCTACAGCCGTCGGAGCCGGTCGACGCCATCGGATCTGTGAACTCTGCGCGACGGCCGCCGCCACCTCGGTCGCACCGCTGTCACCGGGCCCTCGACATCACCTCGGCGTGAGGTCGTACCGTCGCCGACGTGCCGCCGCCGACCGCCGTCCCCCGGGTCCACATCCTCGGCTCGGCCGCTCCCGTCCCGCCGTCAGCGCGCACCCTCTACGTCGACGGGTCGGCCGGCGCGTCGTTCCGGCCCGGGGCCGACCTCGAGCTCAGCCGCTGGGTCCCGACCTCGACGCCGGACCGGTGGGCGGCCGACACCTCGACCGAGATCTGCGTGCGGTTCCTGGAGGACCCGCCCGCCGACGCCGGCTCCTACGACCTGGCGGTCAACAACCACGTCGACGTGGACGGGATCCTCTCGGTCTTCTGCCTCGTCCACCCCGACCTCGCCCTGGCCCACCGGGACGTGGTCGTCGGCGCTGCCGAGGTCGGCGACCTGGCCGCCGGGGGCGATCGCGACGCCTTCGTGCTCGCCCAGGAGCTGACCCTGCTGATGGGCGGGTTCGGGGCGCCGGGCCGGGACCCGCAGGAGGCCTACGAGGCCGCCTTCGCCCTGACCCGCGCCGTGCTGGCCGGGACGCACCCCGAGACGCCATCGGTGACCGCCGGGTGGGACCTCCTCGAAGCCCAGGCGGCCCGCCTCGGCCGCGAGGTGGCCGTCACCCAGGTCGACCCGCGCCTCGTCGCCTACGTCCTGCCCCCGCTCGGCGGCGACGACCGCACCGCAGCGCTGCACCTCCCGCCGTTCAACGCCGTCGTCGACGCGACGGTGTGGCTGTGGCCCCACGTCCGCAACCGGGCCCACGGCCAGGCCGCCCACCTGGTGTCGCTGCCGGTCGACGGCGGCTGGACCCACGACCTGTGGCTGCCGACCTACGTGTGGGCCCACACGCCGGACCGCTGGCGGCCGCCGGTGCTGGAGGGCACGGGGTCGTCGAACACGTGGCGCATCCGGTCCGCGCCGCTCGCCGAGGCGGTGGCCGCCCTGCGGGCCGACGAGCGGCGCCCCGGCACCTGGGTGGTGGCCGACGAGGTCGACCCGTTCGCGGCCGTCCCCGGGCGGGCCTTCCCGGTCATCCTCTCGTTCCTCGACGACGGCAGCCGGCCGACGCCCAGCGCCCACCCGCCGGCCGAGGTCGCGACGCGCCTCGCACCCGCCCTCGCCTCGGCGGCCCAGGCGTAGCCTTCCGGGCCATGGCCACCGAGGACGACGTCCGCCGGATCGCCCTGGCGCTCCCGGAGACCACCGAGAAGCCCTGGTTCGGGTCGCCCGGGTTCCGGGTGAAGGACAAGGGGTTCCTGCGCATCCGCTCCGAGGCCGAGGGCGCCCTCGTCTGCTTCGTCGCCGATCTCGGCGAGAAGGAGGCCCTCCTGGCCTCCGACGAGCGGAAGTTCTTCACCACACCCCACTACGACGGCTACCCGACCGTCCTCGTGCGGCTCGAGGAGGTCGACGAGGACGAGCTGACCGAGCTGATCACCGACGCCTGGCTGGCCAAGGCGCCCAAGCGGGTCCTGAAGGCCTACCTCGACGACCACCCCGAGGCGCGCCCGGGCTGACGCCTAGATCCCGCAGCGGGGGGCGCGCCACGACCGTCCGCTCCCGTCGACGTGGACGTGGCTGCTGTGGCCCGGGTAGCCCGGGCCGTAGATCCCCTGGAACCCGTGGTGTCGCGCCTGGCGGGCCAGCGCGCACAGGGTGTGGGGGCCGGCGTCGAGGTCTGCGGCGTCGCCGAAGAGGTGGCGGCTCCGGGCGGCGCCGCCGGCCAGCCGGTTGCAGGGGATGGAGCGGAACCCGCTGGCCACCGTGATGGGGCGCTCCCGGAGCGCGTGCCGCAGGGCCTGGAGCTTCCACATCGTCACCAGGGCCGTCGACCGGGCGGTCGCAGTCGTGGTGCGCCCTCCGTCGAAGCCGCGGCCGCCGCAGCCGTCGTCGAGCTCGCCGAACGAGAAGCCGGCCGGCGTGCAGTCATCGTCCTGGAGCCGCTCGACCAGCCCGAGCGTCCGGGGCCCGGCGATCCCGTCGACGCCGAGGCCGTACGCGGCTTGGAACCGGCGCACGGCGGCACGGGTGGCGGGGCCGAACTCCCCGTCGACGGACAGCCGCCGTCCGAACCCCGGGTAGCCGGCCACCCGGACCTGGAGGCGGCGGACGTCGCTGCCGGTCGTTCCCTGGCTCAGGGTGCGCCGCCACGTGGCGCAGCCGTCGGCGGCGACCGGTGCTGCGGGGGCGACGAGGGCGAGCGTCGATCCCAGCAGGACGACCGCGACGACCGCCCGGGCACCTCGTCGCCGGCCAGGTGGGGACATGGCGGACCGCCTCCTCGGCTCGCCGCAGGAGGGTGCGCTGACGCTCGTTCGCGGTGGCGAGCCGCACCCGACGGTAGGGAGTCGGGCGGCGGGCGCCGGGGACCCTCGCGACCGGCCCGGCCGTCGGCCCGCGCGCACGTCGTCGGCCGGCGCTCGTGGGCGACCGTGCCCTTCGGCCGCGGGAACCTGCGACATCTCCGTTCCTGCGACAGGTGGCCACGGTCTTGCTGGGTGGCTGTCGCATGCTGCGGTCCGTCGCAGGCTGCGGCCTGCGGCGACGGGGGTCAGGCGGGGTCGGCGAGGCGGCGGCGGAGCTCGACGTAGACCTCGGTGCCGACCATGGCGGTGAGCTCCTCGGCCAGCGACTCGACGACGGGCCGGTCGCCGACGTAGGGCTCGGGCTCCTCGGTGCAGCACCAGGCCATCTCGTCGCCCTCCTCGTTCCAGTCCGCCCTGGTCCAGCCCCGGACCGTGGCGACCTCGCTGTCCGGGGTGGTGCCCTCGGCCCAGTCGACCTTGAGGGGGAGCTGCCAGCACACCGACGGCTTCCACTCGAGCGGCGGCTCGTCGACCTCGACGGCGGCGATGTGCAGCGCGCACCCGGCGCCGCCGGCGAACCCGGGGCGGTTGAGGAAGATGCACGCACCGTCGACGACCCGGGTGCTGAGCTTGCGGTCGTCGCCGAAGACGCCGCCGGCCTCGGCCTCGGCGTGGTGCTGGAAGAGGTGGGGCTCGAGCATCGCCGCGTAGGCGCTGATCTGAGCCCCCTCCTCGGCGCCGTCGAGCTCGGCGCCCACCGAGCAGCACCCCTGCATCAGCTCGGGGGCGGGGCGGTCGAGGATGCCCTTGCACCCCTGGCCCCAGATGCAGGTCCAGCGCGACGTGAGGAACGAGCGCTCGAAGCGCCAGGTGACGTCGCCGTCGGCGACCTCGACGTGGTCTGCGGGCGGGGTGGGGGCGGGGTCCACCCCCGGAGGCTACGAGGCGGCCTCGTCGGCGGGGCAGCGGTGGACGGCGCCGACGGCTGCACGAGCCTGGTCGAGGCGATCCGGCGCCCTACGGCGTGAGGCCCCCGCCCCGGTACCGTCCCCCCGGTGAGCCGGTTGGACGAGGTGGGGGAGGCCGACGGCTGGCGGTGCTGGCTCTGCGACGAGCCGGTCGACCCCGACATGTCGGTCAACGACCCCCGCGGTCCGAGCATCGACCTGCGGACGACGCGGGCCAAGGCCAAGAACAAGAAGAGGGCGGCACCGGTCGAGCGGCTCGCCCACCGAGGGTGCAACACGGGCAAGGGCGCGGTGGCGCCCGTGGTGCCGTGGCCCGACGACCTCTTCCTCGTCGACCCGGCGCCGTTGATCGCCGTGGTCGACCGGCTCCAGCGCAAGGGCGGGCGCGAGGCGGTGGCCCGGTGCCTGAGCCGGGACGACGCCGACGCCGTCGCCGCCTGGCTGGTCGACCGGGTCGGCCGGCTCGAACCCGACCTGGCGGTCACCACCCAGGTCGACGAGGGCGGCGGCCAGCACGTGGTCAGCCTCCGCGCCTGACCGAGGACCATCCTTTGTCCGGAACCCTGCCGAGGAGGGGGACTTCCGGACAAGGTCGCCCCTAGCCTCCGCGCCGGACCCGGTCGATCTGGCGCCGGTCTCGCTTGGTGGGGCGTCCGGCGCCCCGGTCACGCTCGCCGAAGGGGACCTGCTCCGCCGGCCTCGGCGGCGGGGGCGGGGTGTGGTCGACGAGGCACTCGGCGGCCACCGGGGCACCGACCCGCTTCTCGATCAGCCGGACGACCTCGACGTCACGGTCGACCTGGTGGATGCGGGCCGTCACCCGGTCCCCGATGCGCACGCCGGTCGACGGCTTCGCCGGCCGGCCGTCGATGCGGACGTGGCCGGCCTTGCACAGTGCCGTCGCCTCCGAGCGGGTCTTGGCCAGGCGCACCGCCCACAGCCACCGATCGACCCGGGCCGTCTCCGTCACGACCCGATCTTGCCCGGCCCGCCGCCGGCCCGGGGCGTCAGAGCTCGACGTCCACGCCGACCGCCTTGCCGATGACGGCGAGCTCCTCGACGATGTTGTCGACCATGTCCCACAGGTCCGGGACGAGGTCCCGGCAGGCGACGAGGCCGACGTCGAGGGTGTCGCGGTAGCTCTGGACGGTGACGTTGAGGCCCTGGCCGTCGACCACGGTGGACACCGGGTAGTAGTGCAGGAGCTCGGCCCCGGCGGTGTACAGCGGCTGGCGGGGGCCGGGGACGTTCGACACGACGAGGTTGAAGGGCGTGAAGCGGCCGCTCAGGCGCAGGGCCGTCCGCATGGCCCGGGCGAAGACGGCCGGCGGGGCGAACTGGGTGAAGTCCGTCAGCTGCTCGGCCGGCACGGCGTCGAACAGGCCCTTGGCCCCGGCCATGGCCTCGTGGACCTTGCGCACCCGCTCGAGCGGGTCGGGCTCGTCGGTCGGCAGCCCCGAGAAGATGGCCGACACCCGGTTGGTCCAGCGGTGCTCCTCCTCCCCGGTGCGGATGGACACCGGCACCATGGCGATGAGCGCCTTGTCGGGCAGGGCGTCGTGGTCCTCGAGCCAGCGCCGCACGCCTCCCGCGCACATGGCCATGACGACGTCGTTGACCGTCGCGCCCAGGGCGTTCTTCACCTCCTTCACCGACGTGAGCGACGTCGACCGGAAGGCGAAGCGGCGGTGGGCGGTGATGCGGTCGTTGAACGGCGTGTGCGGGGCCATCCCCTGCGGCAGCGGGCCGGCGACCTCGCCCACGGGGTGGCGCTCGCGGCCGATGTTCAGCACCGTCCCCAGGGGGCCGCGGAGGTTGGAGCGGAGCTGGTTGGCCGCCGCGACCAGCACCGGGTTGCGGGTGGCGGCCCCGATCTGGCGGGCGGTCCGGGCGCCGAGGACCAGGGCCCGGCCCGGCTTGCGGACCAGCCCCGCGGCGGCGGTGACCAGAACGGCGCCGTCGCTGCGCGGGGGCTCCGGGGCCCAGCTCCCCAGCGCCGGGTCGTCGCCGGCGTCGCCCTCGGGGCTGGAGTCGAGCATGAGCGTCAGCAGCTCGGCGCCGGACGCCCCGTCGACGGTGGCGTGGTGGATCTTGGAGAGGATGGCGAAGTGGTCGTCGGGCAGCCCCTCGATCACGTAGCTCTCCCACAGCGGCCGCCGCCGGTCGAGGGGCCGGGCGATGATGCGGGCGATGAGCTCGCCCAGCTGCTGGTCGCTCCCCGGTGGGGCCACCGCCGTGTGGCGGACGTGGTACTCGAGGTCGAAGTCCGGGTCGTCCTCCCAGAACGGGTGGTCGAGCCGGAACGGCACGTCGCGCACCCGGCGGCGGAGGGGCTCGAGCAGGTGGAGGCGCCGCTCGATCTCCGCCCGCCAGGCGGTCAGCGGGTCGTAGCCCGGGTCGTCGGGGCGGGCGAAGACCGACAGGCCCGACACGTGGCCGAACTGGGTCTCCGACTCCATGTAGAGGAAGGTGGCGTCGAGTCCGGTGAGCTGGTCCATGGGTCCTCCGGTCTCCGGGTCCCCGTCGGACCGGACCGGGCGGTGGCCGACGACGGGGTGGCGCGGGCGCGCTGTGACGGCCGCCACCCTTCCACCTCGACGGGCGCGTCACACGCCGGGCGCGACCGTGCCCCCGCCGGGCGGGGCGGGGGCACGATCGGTGGGTTCCGGTCGGGTCAGTACTTGTTCAGCAGCATCGTGCGGGTGCCGTAGTCCCCGGCGTTGCCGCCGCCCTGGATGTGGGCGGCCCAGAGGCTGAGCTCGAGGCCGGTGCTCTCGGCGCCGATCATGGCGTCGTAGACGTCGGCGGCGAGGACCCGGCCCCGGCTCAGGGCCCGGTACTCGGCGGACTCGGAGAACTTCGTCATCATGTGACCCCGGCTGATCGCCTTGGTGTCGAGCTGGCCCTTCCAGTAGGCGAGGCCCCCCGCGTCGGGCTCGCGGTCCAGGACGTTCTGGTAGACGAGGGTGACGAACTGGGCGTTGCTCAGGTTGCCGTAGGTGGCCTTGAACTCCTGCGAGGCGGCGAAGGCGTTCGAGACCGCACCGATGGTCTTGCCCTTGGTGGTGATCTGGTCGCTCCAGAACTCCAGGCCCCCGTGGTCGGCGTTGCGGTCGAAGTAGGCGTTGTAGAGCCGGATGATCTGGTGGCGGTGGGCCCGCTCGGGCTTGGCCACGAGGGCGTCGATCACGTCGCCGGTGGTCCAGGTGCCGCTGTTCAGGTTCACCACCGCGGTGCTCTTCTCGCCGAAGCTGGGGTTGCGGCCGAGGAAGTCCTGGTACTGGCGGGTCACGAACGCACCCGCATCGGTGCCGAACTGCGAGATCTCGGTGTGGTACTGCTGCACGCTGGCGACCATCGACTCGCTCCAGGCGCTGGTGCCGTCGGCGTTGGTGGCGCGCACCCGGTAGGAGTAGGTGACGCCCGGGACGACGGTGGTGTCGACCAGCGGGGCGGTGGTCGCCTGGGTCCACACCTTCTGGACCTGGGCCTGGCCCTGCTGGAACCGCTCGATGCGGTACTCGGTGATCGCCTTGCCGCCGGTGTCGAGCGGCGGGGCCCAGTAGACCCGGACGAAGTCGTCGGCGGCGTCGTAGCCCACGGCGATGATGGCCTTGGGCGAGGTGGGCGCGTAGGCCGAGGCGGGCGCGGACCCGATGCCGACGCCGGTCAGGAGGACGAGCAGTCCCAGGGCCAGCAGCGCCAGCCGGCGGACGGTGGAGGTGGTGGTGGTGGTGTGCGTGGTCATGCCGGTGTGACGCGGCCACCCGCACCGCCCGCACACTTTTCCGCCGAGGCCTTCCGTGCCGAGCCACCGAGCTCGGCGACGGGCGGGGATCAGGCGTCGGTGCGGGCGAGGGCGACGATCGTCTGGTCGCGGGTCGTCAGGCGGGTGAGCGTGCCCAGGCCGGCGGTCAGGGCGGCCACGACCACCCCGGCCAGGATCACGTACATCAGGGCCAGCTGGGTGCGGACCGCCTCCAGCGGCGCCACGCCGGCCAGGATGAGCCCGGTCATCGCCCCGGGGAGGAACACGATCCCCAGGGCCGCGGTCTGCTCCACCTGGGGCGAGATGGCGGTGCGCAGCGCCGACCGCACGAACCGCAGCGACGCCCGCCGGGGCGTCATCCCGAGGGCCAGGCCGGCCTCGATCTCCGGCCGGGCGTCGGCCACGGCCTCCGACACCCGGGCCGCGCCGACCACCGCGGCCTTCATCGAGTTGCCCACGATCATCCCCGCGACGGGCACGAGCGTCCTCCCCTCGAGGGCGAAGATCCCCAGGCCGAACATCACCGCCAGGCCCATCCCGGCCACCAGCCCCATGGCGAGGAGGGCGACGGTGAACAGGCCCGGGACGTCGGGGGCCCGCCGGGCCACGGTGACGGCGGCGAACACGGTGATCGCCGCCACCCAGGCCCAGGACCACGCCAGCGGGGTGTCGGGGTCGACGATGGGGACGAGGGCGGCGCCGACGACCGCCATCTGGGCCAGCGACCGGGCCACGGCGACGACGATCGGGCGCCCCAGGCGCAGGCCCTGCTGCCAGGTCAGGGCGACGGCGGCCAGCACGAAGACCAGCGACACGGCCAGCCCGGCCCAGCCGACGACGTCGCCGCCGTTCACCGGCGCGCCCTCACGAGCCGTCCTCGGCCGCGGCGGTCAGGGCGTCGGCGGCCCCGGCGTCCGATGCCGGCCCGCTCCAGGTCACCCGGCCGGCGCGCAGGACCACGAGGTGGTCGGCCAGCCGGTGCACCTGGTCGAGGTCGTGGGTGACCCACAGCACGGGCATCCCGTCGGCCACGAGGCTGCGGGCCAGGTCCTCCAGGTGGCGGGTGGCCCGGGCGTCGAGGGCGGACGTGGGCTCGTCGGCGAGGAGCACCTCGGGCCGGGTCGTCAGGGCCCGGGCCAGGACCATGCGCTGGGCCTCGCCCCCGGAGAGGGCGTCGGCCTGGCGGCCGAGCAGGTCGCGGTCGAGGCCGACGCGATCGAGCAGGTCGCCGGCCTCGGCCTCGGTCAGGGAGGTGGCCACGGCGCGCAGGTTGTCGGCGACGGTGCCGGGGAACCGGGCCGGAGCCTGGAAGACCATGCCGACCCGCCGGCGGTGGGCGAGCGGGTCCAGCGCGGCCAGGGCCTCGCCGCGGAAGCGGATGGTCCCCTCGGTCGGGGTCTCGAGGCGGTTGCAGCACCGGAGCAGGGTCGACTTCCCCGCCCCCGACGGTCCGACGAACACGGTGGTGCCGGCGTCGGGCACGTCCACGGTGACGTCGGCCAGCACCTGGGTCCCGTCCCGCTCGACCCCCACCCCCTCGAAGGCGAACAGCGGGACGTCCACCCCGCGAGTCTGGCGCGGTCCACCATGATGGCGGCCCATGGAGCGCTTCACGACGTCCGACGGGGTCGGTCTGGCCTACCGCACCTGGGCCGGCGGGGACGGTGCGCCGGGCCTCCCGCCCGTCGTGCTGCACCACGGGTTCATCGCCAACGCCCACCTCAACTGGGTGCTCCCGGGGGTCGTCGACGCCCTCGTCGCCGCCGGGCGGGACGTGGTGGCCCACGACGCCCGCGGCCACGGGCGCTCCGACACGCCCCACGACCCGTCGCTCTACGGCGAGGACCGGATGGCCCAGGACGTCACCGAGCTGGCCGACCACCTCGGGCTCGACCGCTTCGACCTCGTCGGGTACTCGATGGGCGGCGTCACCGCCGTCCTCACCGCCACCCGGGAGCCCCGGGTGCGCCGGCTCGTCATCGGGGGCGTGGGCTCGGCCATCGTCGAGCTGGGCGGCGTCGACACCCGCGTGATGGACCGCACCCTCCTCGCCGAGGTCCTGGAGCAGGACGACCCGGGCGAGGTCGCCGATCCCGGCGTGGGCGCGTTCCGGGGCTTCGTCGACGCCGTCGGCGGCGACCGCCTGGCCCTGGCCGCCCAGGCCCGGTCGGTCCACCGCACGCCCATCGCCCTGGGCCGCATCACCGCCCCGACCCTCCTGGTCGTGGGGGACGCCGACGACCTGGCGTCGCGACCCGAGGTCCTCGTCGACGCCATCGCCGACGCCCGGCTCGAGGTCGTGCCCGGCGACCACATGGGCGCCCTGATGGCGCCCCGCTTCGTCCCCGCCGTGATCGAGTTCCTCGCCGGCTGACCGGCCGGGACCACGGGTGCCGGGCACGACGTGGGCCGGACCCTCCCCTCCCGCGAGGCACCCCGAGCAGAGGGGCGCGATCCGCGCGCACCATGTGACCACCACCACACCTGGATCCACCCACGGGAGGTCGCCCATGAGGGTCACGCTCACGGTCAACGGGGTCGAGCGCACCGCCGACGTCGAACCTCGGACCCTGCTGGTCCACCACCTGCGGGAGGTGCTCGGCCTGACCGGCACCAACGTCGGTTGCGACACCACGTCGTGCGGCGCCTGCACCGTCCACCTCGACGGCCAGTCGGTGAAGTCCTGCACGGTGCTCGCCGTCCAGGCCGAGGGCTGCGAGATCACCACCATCGAGGGCATGGCCACCGACGGCCAGCTCCACCCCATGCAGGTCGCGTTCATGGAGAACCACGGGCTCCAGTGCGGCTACTGCACGCCCGGCATGGTGATGGCGTCGACGGCGCTCGTCGCCGAGGCCGAGGCCGAAGGCCGGACCCTCGACGAGGCCGCGGTCCGCGAGGGTCTGGAGGGGAACCTCTGCCGCTGCACCGGCTACCAGAACATCGTCGCCTCGGTGCTCGCCTGCGCCCGCGGCGACGTCGGGAACGCCACCGAGGTCCAGGTCCGGCGCGAGGAGGTGCCGGCATGACCGCCACCGAGCCGCTCGACGACGTCGACACCACCGTGGCCACGAGCCCGGGCAACGGCAGCGGGGTCATCGGCTCCCGCCGCCTCCGCCGGGAGGACCCGACCCTGCTGACCGGGGAGGGCCGCTACACCGACGACCTCCAGATCCCCGGGGCGCTCCACATGGCGCTGGTCCGCAGCCCCTTCGCCCACGCCCGCATCACCGCCATCGACACGGCGGCGGCCGCCGCCGCCCCCGGCGTGCGGGCCGTCTACACCGGCGCCGACCTCGACGACATGTGGGCCAACCCCATGCCGTGCGCCTGGCCCGTCACCGACGACATGAAGAACCCGGCGCACTACCCGCTGGCCAAGGACAAGGTCGCCTACGTGGGCGACGCCGTGGCCGTGGTGCTGGCCGAGTCGTACGCCGCGGCCCGCGACGCGGTCGAGCTCGTCGACGTCGACTACGACCCGCTGGAGGCGGTGATCGACCTCGAGGACGCCCTGTCCGACCGGGTGGTCATCCACGACGACATCGGCACCAACGTCTCCTACACCTGGAACCTCGAGCTCGACGAGGACGCGGTCAAGAGCGCCTTCGACGCCGCCGCCCACACCGTCACGGGCCGCTTCGTCCAGCAGCGGCTGATCCCCATGGCCATGGAGCCCCGCGCCGTGGCGTGCGTGCCGGCCCCGTTCGGCGGTGGGATCACGCTGTACTCGGCGACCCAGGTCCCCCACATCCTCAAGGTCATGACGGCGGTGACCACCGGCATCTCCGAGGCCGACATCCGTGTCGTCGCCCCCAGCGTGGGCGGCGGGTTCGGGTCGAAGCTCAACGTCTACGCCGAGGAGCTCCTCGCCGTCGGCCTGGCCCACAAGCTCAAGGTGCCGGTGCGCTGGGCCGAGGAGCGGACCGAGAACGCCCAGGCCACCATCCACGGCCGAGGCCAGATCCAGGAGATCGACCTGGCCGCCGACGCCGACGGCAAGGTCACCGGCGTCCGGGTCCGCCTCATCGGCGACATGGGTGCCTACCTCCAGCTGGTCACGCCGGGCATCCCCCTGCTGGGCGCGTTCCTCTACTGCGGCGTCTACGACGTCCCTGCGTTCTCGTTCACGTGCACGTCGGTGTTCACGACCATGACGCCCACCGACGCCTACCGGGGCGCGGGCCGGCCCGAGGCCACCTACGCCATCGAGCGGGGCATGGACCTGCTGGCCAAGGAGGTCGGCGTCGACCCGGCCGAGATCCGGCGCCGCAACTACATCGGCAAGGACCAGTTCCCCTACACCGCGGTCACGGGCCTCGAGTACGACTCGGGCGACCACGAGGGGGCGGCCCGGATCGCCCTCGAGATGGCCGGCTACGAGGACCTCCGGCGCGAGCAGGCCGAGCGCCGGGCCGCGGGTGGCACCAAGCACCTGGGCATCGGCATGTCGTCGTACTTCGAGATGTGCGGCCTCGCCCCCAGCCGGGTGCTGGCGTCGCTCAACTACTCGGCCGGCGGCTGGGAGTCGGCGACGGTGCGGATGATGCCGACGGGCAAGGTCCAGGTCGTCTCGGGGGCCACCCCCCACGGCCAGGGCCACGAGACCAGCTGGTCGATGATCGTGGCCGAGCGGCTCGGGGTCAGCCCCGACGACGTCGAGGTCCTCCACTCCGACACGAGCATCAGCCCGCACGGCATGGACACCTACGGGTCGCGGTCGCTGCCCGTCGGCGGCGTCGCCATCGCCATGGCGTGCGACAAGGTGATCGAGAAGGCCCGCCAGATCGCCGCCCACCAGCTCGAGGCCGCGGCCGACGACCTCCAGTTCTCGGCCGGCGTGTTCAGCGTCAAGGGCTCGCCCGACAAGGAGATGCCGATGGCGGCGGTGGCCTTCGAGGCCTTCACCGCCCACGACCTGCCCGACGACGTCGAGCCCACCCTCGAGGCCCAGGTCACCTACGACCCGCCCAACTTCTCGTGGCCGTTCGGCACCCACGTGTGCGTGGTCGAGGTCGACGAGGAGACCGGCCAGGTGGACGTGCGGGACTACGTGGCCGTCGACGACTGCGGCACCCAGATCAACCCCATGATCGTCGAGGGCCAGGTCCACGGCGGGATCATCCAGGGGCTGGCCCAGGCGCTGTTCGAGGAGGCCGTCTTCGACGCCGACGGCAACCCCCAGGCCGCCAGCCTGGCCGAGTACCTGGTGCCGGCGGCGTCCGACGTCCCGTCCATGCGGCTGGGGCACTCGGTCACGCCGTCGCCCACCAACCCCCTGGGTGTGAAGGGGGTGGGCGAGGCCGGCACCATCGGCGCCGCGTCCACCGTCATCAACGCCGTCGTCGACGCCCTCTCGCACCTCGGCGTCACCGAGATGCGCATGCCGGCGTCGCCGCTCCACGTGTGGGAGGCCATCCAGGCGGCCAGGGCCGGCGGCGGGTCGGACTCGGTCACGGCCGAGGCCACCGACACCGCCGACGCCGCCCGGGACGTCCCGTCCGACACCCTGCGCCCCGGACCAGGCGGCGCCGAGCCGGGAGGTGCATCGTGATCCCCGCCCCGTTCCAGTACGTCCGGGCCTCGTCCACCGACGAGGCCATGGCGGCCCTGGCCGAGCACGGCGACGAGGCCAAGCTCCTCGCCGGCGGCCACTCCCTGCTGCCGCTGATGAAGCTGCGGCTGGCGTCGCCCGAGGTCCTCGTCGACGTGGGCCGCATCTCGGACCTGTCGTACGTCCGCCACGACGGCGACACCGTCGCCATCGGCGCCCTGACCACCCACCACGACGCCGGGCGCGACGAGGTCCTGAAGGCCCAGGTCCCGCTGCTCGCCCACGTGGCCACCCAGATCGGCGACCCCCAGGTCCGCCACCGGGGCACCGTCGGCGGCTCGATCGCCCACGCCGACCCGGCGTCGGACCTGCCCGCCGCGCTGCTCGCCCTCGGCGGGTCGGTGGTGGTGCGCTCGGCCGCCCGGGGCGAGCGGGTCATCGCTGCGTCGGACTTCTTCACCGGGTTCCTCGAGGCCGCCCTCGAGCCCGACGAGCTCCTCGTCGAGCTGCGGGTCCCGGCCGTCCCCGACGCCGGCTGGTCGTTCCAGAAGTTCAACCGGCGGGCCCTCGACTGGGCCATCGTCGGCGTGGCCGCCGTCAGCCGCAACGGGTCCTCCGGGGTGGGGCTGGTGAACATGGGCCCCACCCCGCTGGTCGCCGCCGGCGTGGCCGAGGCCTGGTCCGGTGGGGCGTCGCCGGCCGAGGCGGCCGAGCGGGTCGCCGAGGGCACCGAGCCCGGGGCCGACACCAACGCCAGCGTCGAGTACCGCACCCACCTGGCCAAGGTCCTCACGAGGCGGGCCCTCGAGGAAGCGGGTGGCTGAGGCGGAAGGGGTCAGACCCCTTCCGTCGCCGGATGGAAGGGGTCTGACCCCATCCGTCGTGCGGGAGGCGATGGCGGAGCACGGGTACCTGGCCGACGAGGGGTTGGCGACGGTCGTGTTCCTCGCCCTCCACATGCGGCGCCCCCTCCTGCTGGAGGGGGACGCCGGCGTGGGCAAGACCGAGGTGGCCAAGGTGCTCGCCCGGTGGACGGGCGGCGAGCTGCTGCGGCTCCAGTGCTTCGAGGGCATCGACGCCTCCCAGGCCCTCTACGAGTGGGACCACGCCCGCCAGCTCCTGCACCTCCGCGCCGCCGAGGCCGCCGGGGCGCTCTCGTCGTCGGTCGAGGAGGTCGAGGCCGAGATGTACGACGAGCGCTTCCTGGTCCGCCGGCCCGTCCTCGCCGCGCTCGGGACACGGAAGGTGCCTGGCACCATCCGTGGCGACGCGCCGCCGGTGCTGCTGATCGACGAGGTCGACCGGGCCGACGACGAGTTCGAGGCCCTCCTGCTCGAGGTCCTGTCGGACTGGACGGTGACCGTCCCCGAGCTGGGGACCATCACCGCCGCCGTGCCGCCCGTCGTCGTCATCACGTCGAACCGGACCCGCGACGTCCACGACGCCCTGAAGCGGCGCTGCCTCTACCACTGGGTGGAGCACCCGACCTTCGAGCGGGAGGTGGCCGTCATCCGCCTGCGGGTGCCGGAGGCCGACGAGGTGCTGGCCCGGGAGGTGGCCGCGGCCACGGCCCAGCTGCGCACCCTCGGGCTCTACAAGCCGCCCGGCGTGGCCGAGTCGATCGACTGGGCCACGGCGCTGGCCGCCCTCGGCCGGCGCACGCTCGACGCCGCCTCCGTCGACGCCACCCTCGGCGCCGTCCTCAAGTACCGCGAGGACGCCGAGCGCACCCGGTCCTTCGGCATCGACGCCCTCGTCGACGCCCTCCGCTCCCGGACCTCCGATGCCTGACGGTGGGGCCGCCGAGCTGGTGGCGGCGCTGGCCCGGGCCGTGCGGGCCCACGGGGTGCCGGTGGCGCTGCGGTCGGAGGTCGCCTGCGCCGAGGCCGTCGCCGCCGTCGGCGCGGCCCGCCGCCAGGACCTGTACTGGGCCGGGCGGGCCACCCTGATCCACCGGCCCGAGGACGCCGCCGCCTACGACGCCGCCTTCACCGCCGTGCTGGAGGAGCGGGTCACCTGGTCGGCGCCCTCGGTCCCGGTTCCCACCGAGGTCCTCGTGGAGGGCGAGGGTGGGTCCGACGGCGAGGGCGTCGGGGACGACGACGACCGGGTGCTGCGCCACAGCGCCGTCGAGCAGCTGCGCCAGGTCGACCTGGCGACGTGCACGGTCGACGAGCGGGTCCAGCTCCACCGGGCGATCTCCGCCCTGCGGGTCGACGTCGCCACCCGGAGGTCGCGGCGGCGCCGGCCGGCCCGGCGGGGCGACGAGCTCGACCTCCGACGCACCGTCCACGCCGCCCTGGCCACCGGCGGCGAGCCGCTCCGGCTGCACCAGCGGGCGCCGAGCGACCGACCCCGAAGGCTGGTCCTGCTGCTCGACGTCAGCGGGTCGATGGAGCCCTACGCCCGGGCTCTCGTCCGCTTCGCCCACGCCGCGGTGACCTCGCGCGGTGCCGGCCGGGTCGAGGCCTTCACCCTCGGGACCCGCCTGACCCGCATCACCCGGGCCCTCACCACCCGCGACCCGGATGAGGCGCTCGCCCGCACCGCCGGTGACGTGGCCGACTGGTCCGGTGGCACCCGGCTGGGCGACGCCCTGGGGCAGTTCGTCGACCGGTGGGGTGCCCGGGGCATGGCCCGGGGCGCCGTCGTCGTGGTGCTGTCCGACGGCTGGGACCGGGGCGATCCGGCCCTCGTGGCCGAGGCCATGGCCCGGCTCCACCGCCTCGCCCACCACGTGGTGTGGGTCAACCCGCTGCGCGCCGTCCCCGGCTACGAGCCCCTGGCCCAGGGGATGGCTGCGGCCCTGCCCCACGTCGACACCTTCGTCCCTGGCGCGTCCCTCGCCGACCTGGAGGGTCTGGCCCACCTGCTCGCCACACTGTCCGACGTGCCCCCGTCCCGGTCCGTCGCATGATCCCCCCGCTCCACCACCTTTCTTGCGCCACCGGCGGGAGGTCTTCTCCTGCCAGTGACGCAAGGACGCGGGGGGTCGGGGGATGAGGGAGATCCTCGACACGGTCGACGGGTGGCTGGCCGCCGGCAAGCGGGTCGCCCTGGGGCGGGTCGTCGACCTGGAGGGCTCCGGCCCCCGCGACGCCGGGGCGGCCATGGCCGTGAGCGACGACGGCCAGGTCGCCGGGTCGGTGTCGGGGGGCTGCGTCGAGGGCGCCGTCGTGGCCGAGGCCCTCGACCTCCTCGGGGTCGAGCGACCGGACCTGGGCCTGGTCCCGCCGGGGGCGGGGTCCGACCACGAGCCGGGCACGCCCCGCATGGTCACCTTCGGGTACTCCGACGAGGACGCCTTCGCCGTCGGCCTCACGTGCGGGGGGACGGTCCGGCTGTTCCTCGAGCCCCTCGACCGGGCCGGCGGGCTGGGCGAGGTGTGGGACCGGCTCGGCACCGACATCCGCGAGCGGCGGCCCGTCGCCGTGGCCACCATCGTCGACGGGCCCGGGCTCGGGCGCAGCCTGCTCGTCGCCCCCGACGAGGACGCCGTCGGCAGCGTGGGCGACGAGGGGCGCGACCACGCCGTCGTGCGCGACGCCCGGGGCGAGCTGGGCGTGGCCCGTTCGGGACTGCGCCACTACGGGAGCCACGGCGAGGCGGACGAGGCCGCCGTCACCGTCTTCGTCGAGTCGTTCGCCCCGCCCCCGCAGATGCTGGTGTTCGGGGCCGTCGACTTCACCGCCGCCCTCACCCGCGTCGCCCGCACCCTCGGCTACCGGGTCACGGTCTGCGACGCCCGCGAGGTGTTCGCCACCGCCGAGCGCTTCCCCGAGGCCCACGAGGTGGTGGTCGACTGGCCGCACCGCCTGCTCGAGCGGGTGGGTCCGACCCTCGGTCCGGGCGACGCCGTCTGCGTCCTCACCCACGACGCCAAGTTCGACGTGCCCGCCATCCGGGCCGCGCTGGCCACCGGGGTGGGGTACATCGGGGTCATGGGCAGCCGTCGCACCCACGACCGCCGCCTCGTCCGCCTGGCCGAGGAGGGCGTCACCGACCCGGCCGACCTCGACCGGCTCCACTCGCCCATCGGGCTCGACATCGGCGCCCGCACCCCCGAGGAGACCGGCGTCGCCATCGTCGCCGAGATCATCGCCCTGCGCAGCGGTCGCCCCGCCCCCCACCTGCGCGACACCACCGGACCGATCCACGGACACCCGAGGTAGACAGCCATGGAGCTCACCAACACCTTCACCGTCGCCACGCCGATCGACGAGATGTGGCCGATCCTGTGCGACATCGAGCGCATCGCGCCGTGCATGCCCGGCGCCCAGCTGACGGAGGTCGAGGGCGAGGAGTACCGGGGCGAGGTGAAGCTCAAGGTCGGCCCCATCAACGCCCGCTTCAAGGGCACGGCCACCATGGTCGAGCGCGACGACGACGGGCACCGGGCCGTCCTCAAGGCCAGCGGCAAGGACACCGGCGGGAAGGGCAACGCCAACGCCACCATCACCGCCTCGGCCACCGCGACCGCCGACGGCGGCACCGAGGTGACCATCACCAGCGACCTGAGCATCACGGGGAAGGTCGCCCAGTTCGGGCGCAGCGCCATGGCCGACATCTCGACCAAGCTCCTGGGCCAGTTCGTCGACTGCCTGGAGTCGCGGGTCCTGGCCGGGGGCAGCGCCGACGACGCCGGGGGCGGCCCCGACGACGCGCAGGACGAGCCCGGCGACGCCGGGGACGGGTCCCGCGGCGCCGGTGCGGCGACGGGCGACGGCGAGACCGACGCCGCCACACCACCCGGAGGCGTGGGCGAGGCGCCCGTCGTCGACGTCACCGAGGCGGCGACGGCCGCGTCGGCCGGTCCCGGGAGCCCGGTCGAGACGGCGCCCGTCCCGCCGGCCGGTGGGGTCCCCGCCGGGTCGGCCGCGGTCGGCGGCGGGACGACGAGCGCCACGGCGGGCGATGGCGGCGACGCCGGTACGGCGGCCCCCGGCACGGCCGGAGCGCGGAGGGTCGAGGGCCCCGAGGCCGAGCCCATCGACCTCCTCGAGACCGCCGGGGTCCCGGTCGCCAAGAAGGTGGCGTTCCCCGTCGCCGCCGTGATGGCGATCTTCTTCGCCCTCTACTGGCGCCGCCGCCACCGGAAGTAGCGTCGACGCCGTGTACGCACGGCTGGTCAACCGGTTCTCGGCGACGAGGGCCGGGTCGTGGACCGTGCGGCACGTGGCGGCCAAGGTCGACCCCAGGCTGTTCCGCGCCACGGGAGGCCGGTTCACGATCACCGGCAAGCCCACCCTGCCGATGCTGGCCCTCACCACCACCGGGCGGAGGAGCGGCCAGCCCCGCACCGTCCAGCTGGCCTACCACCGCGACGGCGACGACCTCCTCGTCGTGGCCAGCGCCATGGGCCAGGAGCACCACCCGGCCTGGCGCCACAACCTCGAGGCCGACCCGCACGCCGAGGTGCTCCTCCGCGGCGACGCCTACCCGGTGACGGCGACCCTGCTCGACGCCGAGGAGAAGGCCCGCCTGTGGCCGGCGATCAAGGCGACGATCCCCCAGATGGGCACCTACGAGGCCCGCACCTCCCGTGACATCGGGGTGTTCAGGTTGGTGCGGGCGTCCCCAGCCTGACGATGCTGGTGGCGCCCACGGCATCCACGGCGCCGACGCTACGCCGGTGCGGGGGAGCCCGTGGGCCGGAGGCGGGGCGAGGGCCGGGAGCCGCTGGCCGGGTCGAGGCGGGCCAGCCCCCACGACAGGGCGACCATCCACACCCCGGCCAGCAGGGCGATGACGACGTAGGCGGCGCGCTCGAGGGCGACCCGATCGGTGCGGGCCTCGCGCTGGAGGTTCTGCTTGTCGGCCACGAAGGCGACCTCGCCGTCCTCGGCCGGGAGGGCGTCGAGGCCCAGGGCCTCGTCGGCGGGCATGAAGATGGGTGCCGAGACCATGTCGCCCTTGGTCTGGAGGCGGACCATGGTCTTCGCCGACCCGCTGACCGGCACCGGTGCCTCGGTCCGGTACGCGCCATCGCCGACCGGGACGAGGTCGACCATGGACGACCCCCCGTCGCCGCCCTCGGCCGCGCCCTGCCACGACAGGACCTCGAACAGGACCCCGTCGCGGGCGGCGGCGGCCGCCCCACCGGGCGACGGCGTCACGGTGACGTCGGCGACCTCGACGCCGTCGACGATCCGGCGCTCGCCCACGGCGATGTCGCCGGACCAGCCCTCGGGGGCGCCGATGGGCAGGCAGAAGGCGATGACGCCGACGGCGCCCAGCCAGGCCACCGGGGCGGCCCAGGCCGGGACCGGCTGGCGCTCGGCCGCCTCCGGTGCGAGGGCCCGGCCCACCAGCCCGCCCAGGGCGCCGCCGGCGGTCCCGGCGACGACGCAGACCACCAGCGCGTCGGGCAGGAGGGCGGTGGTCCAGGGGATCGGCATCCACACCTGCGACCACAGGGCCTCGGCGGCCATGCCCACGGTCCCCACCGCCAGCCCGGCGGCGGCGCCGACGGTGACCTGGCCCTGCCGCCGCAGCCAAAGGAACACGCCCTCCACCGCGAGGGCGGAGCCGATGTAGAGGGGGAAGTGGAACGTCGACCGGCCCGAGAGCTCGACGCCCAGGCTGAGCGCACCCCGGAGGGCCAGGAACCCGCCCACCGCCATGAGGGCGCCCCCGCGCCCGAGGCGGATGCGGGCGGCGACGAGGCCGAGGCCGCCGGCCAGGGCCAGCAGGGTCGGGTGGTAGAGCGCGCGGAACTGCGGCACGCCGAAGTCGAACTCGACCTGCAGGGTCGACAGCCCGACGAGGAAGGCGCCGGCGAGGGTGATGTCGGCCGTCCGCTCCCGGAGGGCGGCGAACCGGGTCGGCGGGGTGCCCGGCATGGCCCGGGCCCCCTCGATCAGCAGGGCCCAGCACCCGAGGGTGGCGAGCGACGCCCCGCCGATCAGCTGGATGTGGGTCGGGCCCCAGGCCGTCACGTCCTGGCCGAAGAGGCGGTGCCAGATGTCGTCGAGCGGGAACCCCGCCAGGGCGATCAGGCTGCAGGCGGTGAGCATGATCCCGCCCACGGGGACCTTCCACCGGTCGGTGAGGCGGACCGCCGAGGGGCTGCGATCGTCGCCCAGGACCATGGCCAGCAGGGCGGCGAAGGCGATGCCGTCCAGCCCGATGATGATGAACCAGTGCGCCGGGTTGGCGAAGGCGCCCTCGTCGCGGCCCCGGTCGATGTGCCAGGAGACGTCCCAGTAGTAGCCCCACACGGCGACGGCCAGGGACACCAGGGTGATCAGCACGGGGACGATCGACCAGGCCGGTCGACCGGTCCGCTCCTCGACGACCTGCACGAAGGGGTCGAGCACGCCCCGCCGGCGGTGGGCCACCCCGAGGGCGACCACGGCGACGATCGAGGCCAGGGCCACGGCGGACGCCCCGACGACCTCGCCGACGGGCGCTCCGCCGGCGCTCGGGGTCTGGGCCAGGGTGAGGGTCAGCACCGGTCGTCGCTCCTCGATCGGGGGTCGGATCGAGCCGGCCGGGTGCGACGGGAGCAGTGACGGCCGGCGCCCTGTTACCAGGGGTAACGCTGAGGCTTCCCCATCGGCGCCCCGTCCAACCCTCGACGACGGACCCGTTCTCCGGCAACGGGAGGCCTCGCAGGGTCAGACCCATCGGGACGGACACGGAAGGTGCCAGGCACCTTCCGTGCCGGCACCTTCCGCGGGCTACCAGGTGTCGATGTTCGGGCGGCGGGGGCGGTCGTCGGGGATGGGCGCGGCGAGGAGGGCGGTGGTGATCCACCGGCGGGTGTCGATGGGGTCGATGACGTCGTCGATCTCCAGCTGGGCGGCGACGTTGAGCGCCTTGCCGTGCTCGTAGGCCGCCGCCACCATCTGGTCGAACAGGGCCTGGCGGGCCTCGTCGTCGGGGGCAGCGGCCAGCTCGTCGCGGAACCCGAGCCGCACCGCGCCCTCGAGGCCCATGCCGCCCAGCTCGCCGGTCGGCCAGGCGATGACGAACTCGGGAGCCTTGAACGAGCCCGCCGCCATCGCCTGGGCGCCGAGCCCGTAGGCCTTGCGCAGGATCACCGTGGCGCAGGGGACCGAGAGGTTGGCGCCGGTGACGAACAGCCGGCTCATGTGCCGCACGGCGGCGGCCTCCTCGGAGTCGGGCCCGACCATGAACCCGGGCGTGTCGCAGGCGAAGAGCACCGGCAGCCCGTGGGCGTCGCACAGCTGCAGGAACCGGGCCGCCTTGTCGGCCGCAGCGCTGTCGATGGCGCCGCCGAGGTGGCGGGGGTCGTTGGCCACCAGGCCCAGCGGACGCCCCTCGATCCGGGCCAGGGACGTGATCATCCCGGGCGCGAAGCCGGACCGCAGCTCCATGCGCGACCCCTCGTCGACCAGGGCGTCGAGGACGGCCCGCACGTCGTAGACCTTGAGCCGGTCCTCGGGGACGAGGTGGCGGAGGAGCCGCTGGTCGGCGGCCGACCAGTCGTCGGGCACCCCCGCCGGCCCGTCGTGCCGGAAGTACGACAGGTAGCGCGCCGCCGCGGCCACGGCGGCGGCATCGTCGTCGACCAGGACGTCGATGACGCCGTTGGCGCTCTGCACGTCGGTCGGCCCGATGTCGGACGGGGCGTAGACGCCGAGCCCCCCGCCCTCGATCATCGCCGGCCCGCCCATGCCGATGTTCGCCTCGCGGGTGGCGATCACGACGTCGCAGCAGCCGAGGAGGGCGGCGTTGCCGGCGAAGCACCGCCCCGACCCGATGCCCACGAGCGGCACCGTGCCCGAGAGCCGACCGAACAGGTTGAAGGCGAGGCAGTCGAGCCCGGACACCTGGGTGGTGTCGGTGTCACCCGGTCGACCGCCGCCGCCCTCGGCGAACAGCACGACGGGCAGGCGCTGGCGCTCGGCCAGGTCGAAGAGCCGGTCCTTCTTGCGGTGGTTCTGGTG
The DNA here is from genome assembly GCF_019443745.1 of Iamia sp. SCSIO 61187. Taxonomy (NCBI): domain Bacteria; kingdom Bacillati; phylum Actinomycetota; class Acidimicrobiia; order Acidimicrobiales; family Iamiaceae; genus Iamia; species Iamia sp. SCSIO 61187. The sequence goes on along the minus strand of NZ_CP050948.1, from coordinate 4,410,312 downwards.
GCCCTGGGTGCCGGCCAGGACCATGTAGTCGTAGGACGCGACGATCGCCCGGCCGCCGTTCACGGTGGCGATCCCGCCGACCAGCCCGTCGGCCGGGGTGCGGGCGATGAGGTCGTCGAGCGAGCGGCGGCGGCGCTGGGCGGCGATGGCCAGCGGCGAGTACTCGACGAAGGAGCCCTCGTCGACCAGGTCGGCGATGTTCTCCCGGGCCGTGCGGCGCCCCCGCCCGTGGATCTTGGCCACCGCCTCGGGCCGGGCTTCGTCGAGGCCGATGGCGTGGCGGGCGACCACCTCGTCGAGGTCGGCCCGGCGGGCGTCGAGGTCGACCGTGGCGGTGGTCGCGGCGGCGTGCTCGTCGGGTGCGCCGGGGCGGATCACGGCGACGACGGCGCCCGCCGCGACCTGGTCCTCGACGGCGACGCCGACGGAGGTCACGGTCCCGGTCGCCTCGGCGGCCACGTCGTGGTGCATCTTCATCGACTCGACGACGGCCACGACCTGCCCGGCCCGCACCGGGTCGCCGGCGGCCACCCGCACCTCCACGACGAGCCCCTGGAGAGGCGAGGTGACGGTCAGATCCGCATCGGTGTCGGCCACGGCGGCCCATCTTGGCGAACTCGGTGGCAGATGTGGGGTGTTCGTCCCACATCTGCCACCGAGCTCCTCGCTACTGGCCGTAGAAGCGGCGCTCGACGACGCGACGGGAGCGCCGGGTGAGGCGGAGGTACTCGTCGCGGAGCTCGGGCCCGGTGGTGGCCAGCGAGCGGGCCAGGACGGTCAGCTCGTCGCCGCCGGGCAGGGCGTCGTGGCCCTGGCCGGCGACGAGGGTCCAGCGGTTGCGGGCCCGCTGGCAGAAGGCGTGGGCGGCGGCGAGGACCCCGGCCTCCCCGGTGGTGAGGTGGCCCTCGGCGGCGAGCACGGCGATCCCGGCGGCGGTCGCCGCCTCCCGGAGGCCGTGCTCCCACAGCAGGAGGGCCACCGTCAGCTCGATGTCGGACAGCCCCCCGGGGCCCAGCTTGAGGTGGAACCGGGCGTCCTCCCCGGGCGGGACGCGCTCGGCCTCCACCCGGGCCTTCACCCGCCGGATGGCGCGGCGATCGGCCTCGTCGGGCGGCCGCCACACCAGCGGGTCGACGTCGGCGAGGAGGCGGGCGGTGAGGTCGGCGTCGCCCGAGAGCGGGCGCAGCCGGGTGAGGGCCAGGCGCTGCCAGGGCTCGACCCACCGGCCCAGGTGGGCCACCACCGCGTCGCGGCTGGGGACGAGGACGCCGCTGCGGCCGCCGGGGCGGAGGTCGAGGTCGACGTCGTAGGTGCGGTCGGCCGGTCCCGTCCCGACGAGCACCCGGCGCAGGACCTCCCCGGCGCGAGCGGCCTCCTCCCGGCCGGCCTCGTCGTCGGCGTCGTGGACGATCAAGAGGTCGAGGTCGGAGGCGTAGGCGAGCTCGCCCCCCGACAGCCGGCCCAGGGCGAGGACGACGAAGGGGACCTGGGGGTCGGCGACCTGGACGGCGACGTCGACGGCGGCGTGGGCGACGGTGGCCAGGTCCGACCCGGTCGCCGGCGGCGCCCGGTCGTCGAGGACCTCGTCCATGCCGATGCGCGTCATCTCCCGCCGCACCGCCCGGCGCAGCGCGGTCCGCACCGTCGCGGCGTCGTCGCCCCGGGCCCCGGCGGCGCACACCCGGCGGACGATGGCATCGCGCGCGTCATCGAGCGGTCCGCCGAGCCGGGTCAGCAGGTCGGGCGCCCGGACCAGGCCCCGCACCAGGATGGGGCTGGTGCCGGCCAGGAGGCTCAGCCGCCGGGCGGTCTCGGGCGACTCCCGGCAGGCGGTGGCGACGGCCCGGGCGTCGGCGGCCACGAGCGTGCGCAGGGCGAGCAGTCCCTGGTCGGGGTCGGGAGCGGCGGAGAGCCAGTCGAGGATCAGCGGGAGGAGGGCGGCCATGAGGCGCGACGAGCGGGTCAGGCCGGCGGTCAGCTCGGTGACGGCCTGGCGCGTGCGGGCCGCGTCGCCGAAGCCGAAGGCGGCCAGGCGGGTGGCAGCGGCGTCGGGGGAGAGGGGGGCGTCGACGCGGGTGAACGACTCCAGCAGGGGACGGAAGTAGAGGCGCTCGTGGATGCTCCGGACCGTCTGGCGACAGGCCGTCACCTCCCGGTCGAGCGCGTCGACGGCGGTCTCCCGGGGGCGGTCGACCAGGCCGAGGACCCGCGCCAGCCGCTCGCGGTCCGGCCGCTCCCCGGGCAGGGCGTGGACCTGGCGGCCCTGGTCGAGCTGGACGCCGTGCTCCACCCGGCGCAGGAACCGGTACGACGCCCGCAGCCACCGGGCGTCGTCCTCGTCGACGTAGCCCCCGTCGGCCAGGGCGGTGAGCGCCGGCAGCGTCCCCCGCACGCGCAGGGCGGGGTCGAGCGGGCCGTGGACGAGCTGCAGGAGCTGGGCCGAGAACTCGATGTCGCGGATGCCCCCCGGGGTGCGCTTGACGTCCCCCGCCCCGTCGCGGGCGAGGGCGTGGCGCTCGGTGCGGGCCTTCAGGGCTCGGACGGCGTGGAGGTCGTCGGCCGCGAAGGGTCGGTCCCACACCACGTCGGCCGCGGCCGCGGCGAAGGCGTCGCCCAGGTCCGAGGCCCCGGCGAGGGGTCGGGCCTTGAGCAGGGCCTGGCGCTCCCACGGCTCGGCCCACCGGTCCCAGTGGGCCCGGTAGCCCTCGACGGTGCGGACCAGGGCGCCGTCGCGCCCGCCCGGGCGCAGGTCGAGGTCGACGCGCAGGGCGGTGCGGGCCACGGTGAGCGCCCGCTGGGCGGCGCCGCGGTCGGCGGCGTCGCCCGTGGGGCCGACGAGGACGACGTCGACGTCGGAGGCGTAGTTGAGCTCGTTGCCGCCGGCCTTCCCCAGGCCGACCACGGCGAGGTGGTCGGCGCCGGCGACCCGGAGGGCGTGGCCCAGCACCGCCGCCGCGCCCCGGGCCAGGAGGGCCATGGTCGTCTCGAGGGGGTCGCGCCCGACGAGGTCACGGGCGGCGATGCGGACCTGTTCGCGACGCCACCACCGGGCGACGGTGCGGGCGTCGTCGACGTCGCCGTCGGCGACCGGCGCGTCGAGGTCGGCGAGCACGTCGACCGCACCGGCGTCGGCCACCAGCAGCCGACCCATCCACGCGCTGGCGGCGGCGACGGCGACGACGGCCCGGGCCAGGTCCTCGTCGGCGGCGACCCGGTCCCCGGCTGCGTCGTCGAGGCGGTCCAGCACGCCGGCCACCCGGGCCGGATCGGCGGACCGCCGGACCAGGGCGTCGAGCGAGGGGGGACCGGCCACGTCGGGACATCTTGCCCCTGCTGGCCCACCGGGCGGGGGCCCGGCACCAGGCGTACCCTCGCCGGCCGTGACCCCCACCCAGCTGCGCGCCTTCGTGGCCGTGGTGCGCCTCGGGTCGGTCAAGGCGGCTGCGGCGGAGCTGGAGGTCTCCGAGGCGGCCGTCTCGGGGCACGTGGCCGTGCTCCGGCGCGAGCTCGACGACCGGCTGTTCGTCCGGGCCTCGTCGGGGCTGGCGTTCACCCCCGGTGGGTTGCGGCTCGCCAGCCGGGCGACCGAGATGCTGGGCCTGGCCGACCTCACGGTCCGGGAGGTGAGCCAGGCCGGGCAGGGGCAGCGCATGCTGCGGCTGGCCGTGACGAGCCTGTTCGCCGAGTACGCCGCCCCCGGCCTCATCGAGCTCTTCACCGGGCGGGCGGCCGACCTCGAGGTCGAGCTGAGCGCCGTGCCCGTGGCCCAGTTCGCCGGGCTGCTCGCCTCCCGCGCCGCCGACGTGGCCATCGGTCCCCGACCCCGCGCCGTCGTCGAGGACCTGGCGGCCACGCCGTTCCTCAAGTACCAGGTGGTCCTCGTGGCCGGCGCCGGCCACCCCCTGGCCGGCGCCCGGGCCCGTCCCGAGGCGCTCCGCGAGCAGACATGGCTCCTGGGGCCCACGGCCGCCGAGAACCAGGGGGCCATGCGCCGCCTGCTCGGATCGTTCCGGGTGCCCGAGGCCAACCAGCGCATCTTCCAGAGCCACGCCGCCGCGCTGGAGGAGGCGACCCGCGGCCACGGGGTGGCCCCGGCGGTGGCGTTCGTCGTGGCCGACGACCTGGCCGAGGGGCGCCTGGTCCGGGTCGATGTGCGCGGCGGCCAGTCCGACGGCACGTGGACCGCGCTCACCCTCCCGATCCACAGCCGCGCCGCGGCGGCCTCCGAGCTGGTGCGCTTCATCACCTCGCCCCGGGCGACCCAGGCGATGCTGCACGGGTCGGGGGCCGGCGTCCGCCGCTTCCGGCCCTCGGTCCACGTGACCCTCTGGAGCTGAGGGACGGAGGGCTGGATCAGTGGGCGGCGTCGCCCACCGCCGCCAGGGCGGCGGCGAGAGCTCGGAGGCTGTGGGCCGGGAGGTGGGCGTCGACGTGGGGCAGGGCGGCGGCCAGGGCGCCGACCTCCGGGGCGAACCCGGGGGCGGCGAGCCGCGGGTTGAGCCACACGACACGGTGGGCCCGTCGTCGCAGCCGGGCCATCTCGGCGGCCAGCGCCTCGGGGGCGTCGGCGTCCCAGCCGTCGGAGGCGACGACGACGATCGCGCCGCGGGTGGCGTCGCCGTGGCGGCCGCGCAGGAGGGCGTGGACGTTGGTGGCGATGCGGGTTCCCCCGAAGCGGTCGTCGACGAGGGAGCTGGCCAGGTCGACGGCCCGCTCGGGCGAGCGGTGGGCGAGGACGGGCGTCAGGCGGGTGAGCGTCGTGGAGAAGGCGAACACCTCGGCGTGGGCGCCGGTCGCCATCACGCGCATCAGGTGGAACAGGGCGGCGGCGTGGGGCTGCATCGACCGGCTGACGTCGCACAGGACGACGATCCGGCGGGGCCGGGTGACGGCGCGGGTGCGCACCAGGTCCACGGGTTCCCACGCCGTGCGCCGGCTCCGGGCGATGGTGGCGCGCAGGGCGACGCGGTGGCCGGCGGGGTGGTGGGCGTGGCGCCGGCTGCGCCGTCGGGGCCAGTCGCCGAGCGCCGCTCCCAGCGATGCGGCCAGGGTGGCCAGGTCGTCGGGGTCGAGGTCGGCGAAGGGCAGGTCGAGCGGGCCGGGACGGTCGCTGGGACGACGCTCGGGCACGGCCGTGCCCTCGTCGGCCGCGACGACCGGTGTGATGGTGGCGGGGAGCGTCGCCCACGGGAGCGAGGTCTCGTCGGCGTCGTCGCCCTCGGGATCGGGCCCGGGGACCGGTGCTGGCGCGCCCTCGACCGGGGCCGCGTCCGGGCTCGGCGGGCGACGGCGGGCGTGGGGGTCGACGCCGAGGACGGCGTCGAACACGGCCGCGAAGGCGGCGTCGAAGCGTTCCCTGTCCTGCTCCCGGCGCAGCAGGCTCACCCGCGTGGTCCAGTAGAGACGGGATCGGTCCACGGGAGGGCAGGCGGCGAGCGCCTCGGCCAGCGTCTCCGCCGCCGTCAGCGGAACGGCGCAGCCGGCGCCGCGCAACCGGTGCGCGAGGGCGACGGCGAAGGCGGCCCGGTCGACGTCCCGCAGCCCGCCGGGCCCGGCGTCAGCGGTGCCGGCGGTCACGACGGCGCAGGAGCGAGCGGGGCGCGGTGACCGGGTCGGCCGCCCTGACGGTGAGGCCCGTCTCGACGAGGGGCAGCACCTCGTGGCGGGCGAGGATCACGCCGTCCCCACCTCGGCGAGCACGCCCTGCACGGCGTCGCGGTCGTCAGGCGTCTTGGCCACCGTCGACAGCGTGCGGAGCGCGGCCGCCGCCGTCAGCTCGGTGACGCCGAGGGCGGTCAGGGCCGCCACCCAGTCGATGGCCTCGGCCAGCCCTGGCGCCTTGTCGAGGTCGAGCCGGCGCAGCCGGCCCACGAGGGTGGTGGCGTCGCTGATCAGCGGGTCGCTCCCGCCCGGGACCGAGCGGCGGACGATGGCGGCGGCGCGCTCGGGCGACGGGTAGTCGATCCAGTGGTAGAGGCACCGCCGCTTCAGGGCGTCGTGCAGCTCGCGGCTGCGGTTCGACGTGAGCACCACGAGAGGGGGCGTCTCGGCCCGGAAGGTGCCCAGCTCGGGGATGGTCACCGACGCCTCCCCCAGGAACTCCAGCAGCAGGGCCTCGAACTCGTCGTCGGCCCGGTCGATCTCGTCGACCAGGAGCACCGGCGGCCTCGGGCCGCGATGGCGGACGCAACGCAGGATGGGCCGCTCGTGGAGGAACTCCTCGGTGAACAGGTCGGCCTGGTGCGGTGTCTCGTGCCGCGCCTCGGCCAGGCGGACGGCCAGCACCTGGCGCTGGTAGTTCCACTCGTAGAGCGCCTCCCCGGCGGACAGCCCCTCGTAGCACTGGAGCCGGATGAGCGGGGACCCCAGGGCCCCGGACAGGGCCTGGGCCGCAGCCGTCTTGCCGACGCCCGGCTCGCCCTCGAGGAGGAGGGGCCGACCGAGGGCGGTGGCGAGGAACAGGGCGGTGGCGGTGCCCTCGTCGGCCAGGTAGTCGACCTCGTCGAGGCGGCGCACGACGTCGTCGGGGTCGGCGAAGGGCGGGGTCACACCGGTCCCCGATCGGCCGCGAGGAGGGCCTCGTGGTCGGCCTCGGTGTCGACGTCGAGCGGCACCGGCCCCGCGCCCGGCACCTCGACCACCTCGTGGCCGCCCGACTCGAGCAGCCGCCAGACGCCCTTGTCGCCGTGGAGGCCAGCGAGGTCGGCGAACGTGTCGGCGCCCAGCCAGAGCGGATGGCCCCGGCCGTCGTGGTAGCGGACGACGCCCATCGGTGCGTCCCCCGCCGCCGCCACGAGGACGGCCACCGTCTCGGGCCGGACGCCCGGCTGGTCGCCGAGCAGGAGCACCAGGCCGGCGGACCGCGGGTCGACGGCGCCGAGAGCGGCGGCGATCGATCGCGAGCACCCGTCGGCCGGTGCATCGCTCTCGACGACGTCGACGCCCGAGAGATCGACGGTCGACCGCACCTCGTCGGCCGCCGCGCCGAGGGCGACGATCAGCTGGTCGAACCGGCACGCCCGGGCCCGGTCCAAGGTGGCATCGAGCAGCGTCGCGCCCCGGTAGGGCAGCAGCTGCTTGGGTCGCCCGAGGCGCGACGACGTGCCGCCGGCCAGCACCAGCCCCGTGACGAACCGGGTCACGAGACCGGGACCGTGGCCACGTGGTGGTCGCGGCAGCCGGTCCCGCAGTACCAGTGCTCGGCGCCCTCGACGACCGCGTGGGGGGTGTCGGGACCGACCACCACGGTCATCCCGCACACCGGGTCGCGCACCTCGACGGGCGGGGCGTCGGAGGAGAGATCGGGTGGGGTCAGGCCGTCGACCCGGATGGCCCGGACGACCTCGGCCATGATCGACAGGGCGATCTCCTCGGCCGTGCGGGCGCCGATGTCGAGGCCCACGGGGGTGCGCACCCGGGCCCGCTCGGCGGGGTCGAGCTCCATGGCGTCGAGGACCGCCGCCCCCCGGCTCGCGCTGGCCACCAGCCCGACGAAGCCGATGCCGGCGCCGAGCGCTCGGCGGATGGTCCCCTCCTCGTCGCGGCCGTGGGTCGCCACGACGACGGCGATGGCGCCGGCGGGCACGGTGTCCCCGGGCTGGGCGCGCGCCACCGCGAACCCGAGTGGCTCGCCCAGCCGGGCCACGGCCTCGGCGATCGGGCTCCCGCCGACCAGGCCGAGCAGCGGGGCGGGGAGCCGCGGCTCGAGGAAGACCTCCAGGGCGCCGCCGGACAGGCACGGGTTCACGACGGTCGCCGCCCCTCGCGCCTCGGGCGGTGGGGCCTCGCCCTCGGGGAGGATGCGGAGGAGCAGCGCCTCCCCGGTCGCGAGCACCGAGAGGGCGGCGGCGCGCACCGAGCCCTCGGCGCACTGACCGCCGACGAAGCCCTCGATGGCGCCGTCGCCCAGCACGACGGCGCTGTCGCCGGGTCGGGCCGAGGTGGGGCACTGGGCCCGCACGACGGTGGCCTGCACGAACGGCACCCGCCCGGCGACGAGGGCGGCAACCCGGGACGAGGACGTGGGCTCCATCGGCCTCAGATGGGCGGAGTGGGGTGGCCCTGCATGGCGTCCCACACCCGCGAGGGGGTCAGCGGCATGTCCGCGTGGCGGATGCCGTAGGGCTTGAGCGCATCGACCACGGCGTTGACGATGGCCGGCGGCGACCCGACGGTTGCCGACTCGCCGACGCCCTTGGCCCCGATCGGATGGTGGGGCGACGGGGTGACCGTGCTGCCGGTCTCCCACGTGGGCGTCTCCAGCGCCGTCGGGATCAAGTAGTCCATGAGCGAGCCGCTGAGGCAGTTGCCGTCGTCGTCGAAGGCGATGATCTCCATCAGGGCCATGCCGACACCGTCGGTGAGCCCGCCGTGCACCTGGCCCTCGATGATCATCTCGTTGATCCGGGTCCCGCAGTCGTCGACGGCCACGAAGCGCCGGACCTTCACCTGGGCCGTGCCGGGGTCGATGTCGACCACGCAGATGTACGCCCCGAACGGGTAGGTGAGGTTCGACGGGTTGTAGCAGATCTGGGCCTCGAGCCCGCCCTCGATGCCCTCGGGCAGGTCGCCGGCGCCGTGGGCCCGCATGGCGATGTCCTGGATCGTCACCGACGCCGACGGGTCGCCCTTCACGTGGAACGAGCCCTTGTCCCACTCGAGGTCGGCCACGGACACCTCGAGCATCCCCGAGGCGATGATCTGGGCCTTGTCGCGCACCTTGCGGGACACCAGGGCGGCGGCGGCACCCGACACCGGGGTCGAGCGGCTGCCGTAGGTGCCGAGCCCGAACGGCGTCTGGTCGGTGTCGCCGTTGACGACCTGGATGTCGCTGGGCGGGATGCCGATCTCCTCGGCCACGATCTGGGCGTAGGTCGTCTCGTGACCCTGGCCCTGACTCATGCACGAGAGACGGACGACCGCCTTGCCGGTCGGGTGGATCCGCAGCTCGCAGCCGTCGGCCATGCCCAGGCCGAGGATGTCCATGTCCTTGCGGGGCCCGGCACCGACCGCCTCGGTGAAGAAGGCGACGCCGATGCCCATGAGCTCGCCCCGCTCCCGCTTCTCGGCCTGCTCACGGCGGAGGTCGTCGTAGCCGATCATCGCCATCGACTTGCGCAGGGCGGGCTCGTAGTCGCCCGAGTCGTAGACCCACCCCGTCTTGCTCGTGTACGGGAACTGCTCGGGCCGGAGCAGGTTCTGCAGCCGCAGCTCGGCGGGGTCGACCTCGAGGTCGTAGGCCAGGCAGTCGACCAGCCGCTCGACGAGGTACACGGCCTCGGTGATGCGGAACGAGCAGGCGTAGGCGACGCCGCCGGGCGCCTTGTTCGTGTAGACCGCGGTCATCTTGCAGTGGGCGGCCTCGATGTCGTAGCTGCCGGTGAAGACGCCGAAGAACCCGGCCGGGTACTTGATCGGCGCGGCCGTCCCGTTGAAGGCGCCGTGGTCGGCCAGCACGTGGGTGCGGATGCCGAGGATCTTGCCGTCCTTGGTGGCGGCGATCTCGCCCCGCATCACGTAGTCCCGGGCGAAGCCGGTGCTGATGAGGTTCTCGGTGCGGTCCTCCATCCACTTGACCGGCTTGCCCGTCACCAGCGAGGCCACGATCGAGCACACGTAACCGGGGTAGATCGGCACCTTGTTGCCGAAGCCGCCCCCGATGTCGGGGGCGATGATGCGGATCTTGTGCTCGGGCAGGCCCGACACCAGGGCGTAGACGGTGCGGTGGGCGTGGGGCGCCTGGGTGGTGGACCACAGCGTGAGCTGGCCGTCGACCTTGTCGTAGTCGGCCACGCAGCCGCAGGTCTCCATGGGCGCCGGGTGGACGCGGGGGTAGACGATGTCCTCGGTGACGACGACGTCGGCCGTCTCGAACACCCGGGCGGTGGCCTCCTCGTCGCCGGTCTCCCAGTCGAAGCAGTGGTTGTCGGTCTTGCCCTCGAGGTCGTCGCGGATGAGCGGGGCATCGGGCTCGAGCGCCCTCCGCACGTCGATGACCGGGTCGAGGATGTCGTACTCGACGTCGATCAGCTCGACGCCGTCGCGAGCGGCGTAGCGGTCCTCGGCCACCACGAAGGCGACCTCCTGGCCCTGGAACCGGACCTTGTCGGTGGCCAGCACGGCCTGGACGTCGTTGGACAGGGTGGGCATCCAGGCCAGGCCCTTCTCGGCCAGGTCGGCACCGGTGACGACGGCCAGGACCTTGGGGTGCGCCTGCGCCGCGCTGGTGTCGATGCTGACGATGCGGGCGTGGGCCACCGGTGACCGGAGGATGGCGAGGTGCAGCATCCCGGTGAGCTGGATGTCGTCGCAGTACCGGCCCCGACCGCGGATGAAGCGGGGGTCCTCCTTGCGGAGCATGCGGCCGTAGCCGACCGGCTTCTGGTCGTTGTCGTCGAACGACTCCGGCTGGAGCCTCTCCTCGATGGTGGTCATCGGCTCGCCACCGTCGTCTCGACCTCGGACTGGCCCCGGGCGGCGGCGGCCTCGTGCATCGCCGCCCAGCGGATGGAGCGCACGATCGTCGTGTAGCCCGTGCAGCGGCAGATCTGGCCGGAGATGGCCTCGCGGATCGTGTCCTCGCTCGGGTCCGGGTCGCGATCGAGCAGGGCCCGAGCTGTCATCAGCATCCCCGGCGTGCAGAAGCCGCACTGGAGGCCGTGGCACTGCATGAAGCCCTCCTGGACGGGGTCGAGGACGTCGTCGACCTCGAGGCCCTCGACGGTCCGCACCTCGTGCCCGCCGGCCATGGCGGCCAGCACGGTGCAGGACTTCACCGGCTCGCCGTCCATCCACACCACGCAGGTGCCGCAGTTGCTGGTGTCGCACCCCCAGTGCGTGCCCGTCAGGGCGAGGGTGTCGCGCAGGAAGTGGACCAGCAGCATGCGGCCCTCGATCTCGCGCGTCACCTCCGTGCCGTTCACCGTCATCGTCACCTGCATGGTCAGGACTCCGTTCCGTTGATCCGGGCGACCGAGCGCCGCAGCGTCCGGCGGGTGAGCTCGTCGGCCAGGTGGCGCTTGTAGGCCTCGGTGCCCCGGGCGTCGGTGCTGGGCTCGCAGCTCTCGGCGGCGATGGCGCCGGCCTGCTCGAACAGCTCCTCGGTCGGCTCCTGGCCGCGCAGGGCGTCGGAGATGGCCGGGATGCCGGTGGTGTTGGGGCCGACGGCGGCCAGGCCCACGCGGGCATCGGTGATGCGACCCTCGTCCATCCAGACCGCGGCGCCGGCCGAGACGATGGCCCAGTCACCGGCGCGGCGCTCGACCTTCTCGTAGGCGCTCGACCCGCCGGAGCGGACGGGGATGCGGACCTCGGTGAGCATCTCGCCCTGGCCCACCGCCGTCTCGTAGGGGCCCCGGTGGAAGTCCTCCATGCTGACGACCCGCTCGCCGTCCCTCGACCGGATCACGCAGCTGGCGTCGATCGTGGTGCACACCGCCGAGAGGTCCTCGGAGGGGTCGGCCTGGCACAGCGACCCGCCGAGGGTGCCGCGGTTGCGCACCACCGGGTCGGCGATCACCCGCTCGGCGTCGCCGAAGATCGGGAAGGCCGCGGCCAGCTCGGCCGACTCGAGCAGCTCGCGGTGGCGGGTCATGGCGCCGACGCGGATCTGGCCCGCCTCGACCTGGATGTAGCCCAGCTCGCCGTGCAGGTCGTTGATGTCGACCAGGTACTCGGGCGTGGCCAGGCGCAGCTTCATCATCGGCAGGAGGCTGTGCCCGCCCGCCACCAGCCGCGCCTCGTCGCCCAACCGGACCAGCAGGTCGAGGGCGTGGTCGACACTGGTGGCGCGCTCGTACTCGAACGGGGCAGGGACCTGCATGGGGCCTCCCGGGGATCGTGGATCGTGCCCCTTGTCACATGTCGCGCCGGGCCCGGTCAACCGCGACCTAAGGCTTTCCTTAGGTCCCCCTGTCGCGAACCGTGGCCCTTCGCCCACGGGCGCACACCGTTCTGAGCCACAGGTCGGCCACCCCCGGCTCACCCCTGCCTCAGAACGACCCTGCGGACCGCCGGGCCACCGAGGGCGTTGGCTACGTCGCCGTGCGGCCGAGGGCGGCGAGCATGGCCGGGGTGTCGATGGCGAAGTGGGCCCGCACGGCGAGCCCGTCGACGATGGTCCAGCGGTGGACCTCGGGGATGTCGAAGGCGGTGCCGGTGGCCCGCACCGTCCCTCGCGTCCGCCCGACCTGGAGGACGTCGCCGTCGGCCTCGAAGATGGCGTCGGTGGTGACCTGCGACTCGATGCTCTCGAGCAGGGCCAGGCCGAGGGTGGCGAACCCGTCGGGGCCCTCGTAGCGCCCGCCCCACGGCAGCCGCGGGTCCTGGGTCACCACGAAGTCGGGGCCGAGGCGGGCGAGCACGGCGCCGAAGTCGCGCGCCGCCATCGCCGCGTAGATCGCCTCCACCACCGCGACCGGGCTCTGCTCCGAGGCCATGGCCGGACGGTACCGGACCCCTGCGTGCCCGTGGTCGGCCTCGACCGCGTTCTGTCGCGCCCAGCGGTCACCTGTGACCGGCTGGCGCGACAGAACCGAGCGACCGCTACCAGGCCACCTCGGTGCACCCGGTGTGGGTGCTGGGCTCGACCTGGAAGGTGGCGTGGTCGATGGCGTAGCTCTCGTGGAGCAGGGCCCGGGCCTGGTCGAGGACCTGGTGGGCGTCGGTGTCGGGGGTGGTCATGAGGTGCGCCGACGCCGCCTCCATCTCCGAGGTCAGGGTCCAGACGTGGAGGTCGTGGACGTCGATGACGCCGGGCAGGGCGGCCAGCTCGTCGCCCAGCTTGGCCAGATCGACCCCGTCGGGGGCCGACTGCAGCAGGATGTGCACCGCCTGGCGACCGAGGCGCCAGGTGCGGGGCAGGATCCACAGGCCGATGAGGGCGCCGACGACAGGGTCGACCCACGTCCACCCGAAGACCTGGAGCAGCACGGCGGCGATGATCACCCCGATCGACCCGAGGGTGTCGGCGAGCACCTCGAGGTAGGCGCCCTCGACGTTCAGGCTCTCCTTGGCCCCCTCGCGCAGCAGGGCGAACACGACCAGGTTGGCGACCAGGCCGGCGCCGGCGACGGCCAGCATCGGTGCCCCCAGCACCTCGGCCGGGTCCTGGAGCCGGCGGACCGCCTCGACCAGCACGTAGCCGGCCACGCCGAACAAGAGGAGGGCGTTGACGAACGCGGCCAGGATCTCGAGGCGGTAGAGGCCGAAGGTGTGGCGACTGCCCGCACCCCCGCTCCGAGCCTCGTGCCGGCTGGCCAGGCTGATGGCGGCGAGGGCCATCCCGAGCCCGACCACGTCGGTGAGCATGTGGCCGGCGTCGGACAGCAGCGCCAGCGAGCGGGTCGCCAGGCCGGCGACCGCCTCGACGACGAAGAAGGCGGCGATGATGGCGAACGAGATGGTCAGGCGCCGGAGGTGGCGGGCGCCGGCGCGGGCGAGGGTCGGCCCGTGGGAGTGGCCGTGGTCGCCGCTCACCCGGGTCCCGCCGTCATCGACACATGCGAAGGATCGCATGTGTCGGGGCGTGGGGTCAAGGTCGCCTCAGGGCGGCGGCGGGCGGCCGTGGTGCGTCGCCCGCTGGGAGCGGCGCACCATGCCCACGACGAGGGCGACGGTGCCCCCGACCACCACCACGAAGAACACCAGGACGATCAGGAGGATCAGGAGCTCCGTCACGCCGAGGTTCACCTGCGCACGGTACCGGCAGCGCCTGCCCGCCGCCCGGCGCCACCCGCGCGGGTGATCCCGACGACCGGGTCGGGGCCGGCCCCTACCCTGGCGCCATGGCTCGCCTCCGCCTCGCCGCCTGCCAGATCGACACGTGGGTCGGGGACCTCGACGGCAACGTCGAGCGGATCCTCGCCGCGTACCGCCGGGCCGAGGAGGCCGGGGCAGACATCGCCGCCTTCCCCGAGCTGGCCATCACCGGGTACCCGCCCGAGGACCTCCTGCTGAAGCCGGGCTTCGTCACCGCCAACCTCGAGGCCCTCCAGCAGGTGGCCGAGGCGACGGGCGACTGCGTGGCCATCGTCGGGTTCGTCGACCTGGCCCGCGACCTCCACAACGCCGCCGCGGTGTGCGCCGGGGGCGAGGTCCGCGGCGTCTACCACAAGTGCGACCTGCCCAACTACGGCGTCTTCGACGAGCTGCGCTACTTCGGGCGGGGCCAGGAGCCGGCGACCCTGTGGTCGGTCAAGGGGGTCCCCATCGGGGTCTCCATCTGCGAGGACATCTGGAACCCCCGCGGTCCCACCGCCGACCAGGCCGACAGCGGGGCCGAGGTCGTCGTCAACATCAACGCCTCGCCCTACGCGGAGGGCAAGCTCGCCCGGCGGGAGCGGATGCTCGCGACCCGGGCGGCCGACGCCAGCACCGCCCTCCTCTACGTCAACCAGGTCGGGGGCCAGGACGAGCTCGTCTTCGACGGCGGCTCGATGGCGTTCGGTCCCGACGGCACGCTCCTGGCCCGCTCGCCGCAGTTCGTCGAGGACGTCCTCGTCGTCGACGTCGAGATCGGACCCGTCTACCGCAAGCGGCTGCTCGACCCCCGGGGCCGGCCGGTCGACGAGCAGCTCCCGCTGATCGAGGTGACCCCCGTGCCCGTCGTCGGCGGCGACGTCGAGACCCACCCCGAGCCCATCGCCCCGGCCGTCGCCCCGCCGATGCACCCCGACGACGAGGTCTGGGAGGCGCTCGTGGTCGGTACCCGGGCCTACGTCGAGAAGAACGGCTTCTCCGACGTGGTGATCGGGCTGTCGGGCGGGCTCGACTCCTCGATCGTCGCCGTCCTCGCCGCCGACGCCCTCGGCGCCGACCGGGTCCACACCGTCGCCATGCCCTCGCGCTACTCGTCGGACCACTCGGTGGCAGATGCCGCGAAGCTGGCCGCCAACCTCGGCACCGACCACCGCACGATCCCCATCGAGCCGGCCCACGCCGCCGTCACCGAGATGCTGAGCGAGTCCTTCGCCGGCCTCGACGAGGACCTCACCGAGGAGAACCTCCAGTCCCGCATCCGGGGCCAGGTCCTGATGGCCCTGTCGAACAAGCTGGGGTGGCTCGTCCTGTCGACCAGCAACAAGAGCGAGGCGGCCGTCGGGTACGCCACCCTCTACGGCGACACCGTCGGCGGCTACGCCCTCATCAAGGACGTGCTCAAGCTGCGGGTGTTCCAGCTGTGCCGTCGGCGCAACGAGCGGGCCGGCTACGACCTGATCCCCGAGAACGTCCTGACCAAGCCGCCCTCGGCCGAGCTCCGCCCCGACCAGACCGACGACCAGTCGCTGCCGCCCTACGAGGTGCTCGACCCCATCCTCGACGCCTACGTCGAGCACGACCGGACCCCGGGCGAGATCATCGCCGCCGGCCACGACCCGGAGGTCGTGCGGCGGATCACCCGTCTCGTCGACGGGGCCGAGTACAAGCGGCGCCAGTCGCCCCCCGGGCCCCGCGTCACCGACAAGGCCTTCGGCAAGGACCGTCGCCTCCCCATCACCAACGCGTTCCGCGGCTGACCGGCTAGGAATCCCGGGTGCCCACGCCCTCCGACCCGAGCCGCCGCCCCGAGGGCGACGCCTGCGCCGCCGCCCCATGACCTTCGACGAGCTGTACGAGGTCCTGCGCACCCGGGCCGAGGAGCGACCTGAGGGGTCGGCGACGGTCGCCGCCCTCGACGCCGGGATCCACGCCATGGGCAAGAAGGTCATCGAGGAGGCGGGCGAGGTGTGGCTGGCGGCCGAGCACGAGGACGACGACGCCCTGGCCCTGGAGATCAGCCAGCTGCTCTACCGGCTCCAGGTGGTGATGGTGGCCCGCGGCCTCACCCCCGCCGACGTCTACCGCCACCTGTGAGGGGGGAGCGGCGGTTCGACGCCATCGTGTTCGACCTCTCGGGCGTCGTCATCGCCTCGGCCTTCGACGCCATCGCCGACACGGTGTCCGGCGTGGCCAGCAGGGACGAGGCCCTCGCCCTCCTCCTCGGCCCCTACGGCGAGGACACCGACCACGTCTGGCACCAGGTCGAGCGGGGCGAGGCCCCCATCGCCGAGTGGGTCGCCTGGGTGGCCGACCAGTACGACGAGGTCGGCATCGAGGTCGACTGGGACGCCTTCGGCTCGATGATGGGCCGTCTCACCGTCCACGACGTGATCGTCGAGCGCATCCGGTCCCTGCGGGCCGACGGCTACCTGACGGCCCTGTGCACGAACAACGTCAAGGAGGGGTCGCGGTCCTGGCGCGAGCGGGTGCCGGTCGAGGACCTCTTCGACGCCGTGGTCGACTCCTCCGAGGTGGGCATGCGCAAGCCCGACCCGCGCATCTTCGCCCACACCCTCGAGCTGCTCGGCGTCGCCGACCCCCAGCGGGCCATCTTCCTCGACGACCACCCCGGCAACATCGCCGGCGCCGAGCGCGCCGGCCTGGTCGGCCTCCTGGTGGGGGACCCGGCCGAGGCCGTCATCGCCCTCGACAGGCTCCTCGCGCCCTCGCCGTGAGCTCCGAGGCCCGGGGCACCGCCGCCCTGGCCCTCGCCGGGCTGCTCTTCGGATCGACCTTCCTGGTCGTGCAGGACGCCATCGAGGACGCCGAGCCCACGCCGTTCCTCGGCGCCCGGTTCCTCGTCGCCGCCCTGGTGCTGGCCCCGGTCGCCCTCCGGCGACCAGGTCACCGCGGCGAGGTGCGCCTCGGCATCGGTGCCGGGCTCCTCCTCGCCGCCGCCTACCTGCTCCAGACCTTCGGGCTGCGCTCGACGCCCAGCTCGACGTCGGCCTTCATCACCTACCTGCTGGTCGTGATCGTCCCCGTCCTGGTGGCGGTGGGCGAGCGTCGCCTGCCGGACCGGAGGACCGTGACCGGCGTCGTCATCGCCGTGATCGGCCTCTACCTGCTGTCGGGGTCGGGCGCCGACGCCTTCGGGTGGGGCGAGGTCCTGACGCTCGGCTGCGCCTTCGGCTTCGCCGGCCACCTCGTCGTGGTCGCGCGGGGCGCCGACCGCTTCGACCCCGTGCGCTTCACCTGCGTGCAGGTCCTCACCGTCGGCATCGTCTGCGCCGTGCCCGGGTTCGGCCTGGGCGGCTACGGGTTCGGTGCCCCGGCGTGGGGCGCGGTCGTGTTCACCGGGCTCTTCGCCACCGCCGTCGCCTTCTTCTGCATGGTCGCCGGCCAGCGCACGGTGCCGGCGTCCCGGGCGGCCCTCGTGCTCCTCGTGGAGCCCGTCTCGGCGGGGATCCTGGGTCTGGCCACGGGCGACGACCTGGGCGTCCGGGGGCTGCTGGGGGCGTTCGTCATCCTGGCCGCCATCGCGTGGGTGGAGCTGGTGCCCCTCCTGACCGGCGCCCGCACGACCGACCCGGCCCTCGAGCCCACCGTCCACGGGTAGCCCGCTCACCCGAGCGGTGACCTCTGGTCCCCCCGATGGGGGAGCCCCGGACCTCGGGTGCGCACGGGGGCGTCCGGCTGCGCCCCTACGCTGCGCCCGTGGCTGCCGACCCGCCCCCGTCCGAGCCCGGACCCGCCGTCGCCGCCGGTCCCGCCACCATGCTGGAGCTCGGAGCGGCGCTCGGGGCCGACGTCTGGTGGCTCGAGCAGGTCTTCGCCCTCGCCGGCGCCTGGGTGGCCGACACCCGGGAGGCCGCCGTCCGGGTCCACCTGGCCGAGCTGTCGCGCGTGGCCGGGGACCACGCCCTGGCCCTGCGGGGGCTGCTGCCCCGACCCGCGCCCGTCGATCCGGCGGCGTGGGTCGCCCCGCCGACGGGGGGGGCGGCAGACATCGTGGCCAGCCTGGGTGTCGCCGGGGCGGCCGAGTCCCGTCTCGCCCTGCTCCACCGGGTGCTGCTGCCCCGGCTGCTGGCGAGCTGGGGGGCGCCCATGGGGCCCTCGGCCGACGGGGCCGCCCGTGCCGTCCGCCACGCCCGGACCGATCTGGCCGAGCTCCGGGACCAGGGCGAGGGGCTGCTGCAGGCGCTCCTCGTCGATCGACGCACCGTGGGGGTCGCCCACGCCGCCGCCCTCCAGCTCGAGGAGGAGCTGGTGACCAGCGGAGGCATGCGTCCCCCGCCCCCCGACATCCCCCCTGTCTGACCAGGGCCAGGTCGCTCTCCGTGGCTGATCAACCGCGCAGATCTGCTCACACCGCACGCGACGCGACCGACAGGTGACCCATCCGATGGGTTCGATCCGAGCGCGGAGGGTATTGACCATCCCGGTATCCTCAGGGATCAGAGAGTTTCTGGCCGGTGCTCGCGCACCTGTGCGCTGAGCCCGCAGCACGTCTGGCGTGGGCGCGCCAGGAGCACGATCACGACAGGCCGGACGCCCCGGCACCCCAGCCCCGAGCAGCAGAGGAAGAACGTTGGCCAAGGAGCGCGTCGAGCGCGATGAGGAAGACCTCGTCCGCCTCTACCTCACGGACATCGGGCAGTACCCACTGCTCACGAAGGACGACGAGGTGCGCCTGGCCCAGGCCATCGAGGCCGGTGCGGAGGCCCGCATCGCCCTGGAGTCGGGGGACAAGGTCACCCCGGCCAAGAAGCGCGAGCTGCGCCGCACCGCCCGCGACGGCGAGCAGGCCGAGCGCACGTTCGTGCAGTCGAACCTGCGGCTGGTCGTCTCGATCGCCAAGAAGTACCAGGCCTCGGGCCTGCCGCTGCTGGACCTGATCCAGGAGGGCAACCTCGGCCTCATGCACGCCGTCGAGAAGTTCGACTGGCGCAAGGGCTTCAAGTTCTCGACCTACGCCACGTGGTGGATCCGCCAGGCCATCACCCGCGGCATCGCCAACACCGGGCGCACCATCCGCCTCCCCGTCCACGCCGGCGACACCCTGGCCCGGCTCCAGAAGGCCCGGGCCCGGCTCGAGCTCAAGCTCGGGCGCCCGGCCACCCTCGCCGAGCTCTCGGCCGAGGTCGAGATGCCCGAGGACAAGGTCACCGAGGCGCTCCGCTTCGCGGCCGAGCCCCTCTCGCTGTCGGAGCCGCTGCGCGAGGACGGCGACGCCGAGCTCGGCGACGTGGTCGAGGACCGCTCGGCCGAGTCGCCCTTCGAGGTGGCCGCCACCGCGCTCCTCCCCGAGGAGATCAACCGCCTCCTGGCCCCCCTCGACGACCGCGAGCGCGAGATCCTCAAGCTGCGCTTCGGCCTCGACCGGGGCGAGCCCCGCACGCTCGAGGAGGTGGGGGAGCACTTCAACCTCACCCGCGAGCGCATCCGCCAGATCGAGGCCCGGGCCATGTCGAAGCTGCGCCACCCATCCTCGGACACCGGCGCCCGCGACCTCCTGGCCGTCTGACCCTCGGCGCCTGAGGGCGCCGCCGCCGTGATCGTCCGGGGCCACGAGCCCGGACCCAACCGAACGGTCCCGTCGTGACTCGGACGGGCGTGGACGAGGCGTTCGACGACTGGTACCTGCGCGAGCACCCGCGCGTGGTGTCCACCGTCGCCGCCATCACCGGCCGGCCGTCGATCGCCGCCGAGTGCGCGGACGAGGCCTTCACCCGGGCCTGCGAGCGGTGGCCCCGGGTGCGGGCCATGGCCTCGCCCGGGGGGTGGGTCACCACCGTCGCCCTGAACGACGCCCGCCGTCGGCTGCGGCGGTCGGGCCACGAGCGGCGCCTGCTCGTGTGGGTCGCCAGCACGGCCCCGGTCGAGGCCCCGCCGCCGGCGTGGTCGCCCGAGGTGTGGGAGGCGCTCGCCGCCCTGCCACCCCGCGAGCGGGAGGCCGTCGTCCTCCGGTACGTGGCCGACCTGCCGGTCGGCCAGGTCGCCTCGATCATGGGCACGGCGCCGGGCACCGCCGCCTCGACCCTGCACTCCGCCCGCGCCCGGCTGGCCCGGACGCTGGACCCGCTCGCGCTCGATCCCGAGGAGAACGCCGATGCCGCCCGTCGATGACGTCCTGGCCGACCTGGCCGCCCACCCCCCGGCGCAGCCCACGCCGGTCGGCGTGATCCGGGGCCGCGCCGCCCGTCGGGTCCGCCGCCGCCGGCTGGTGACCGGTGCCGCCGTCGCCGTCGTGGTGCTCGCTGCCGGAGTGGGCGTGGGTCTGGCCGCCACCGACGACCCCGGTGCCGAGGTGGTCGCCGACGGCGGCACCTCGACCTCGGCCGACCCCTCGCCGCCGTCCTCGGGGGCGGACGGCGGGGGGCTCGAGCCCGGTTCCACCGCGGCCGGGAGCGACCCGATCGCCCCCCCGCCCGAGCCCGAGGCCGTCGTCGACGGCGACGAGGGCGGCGTCGGCGACGGCGACACGCTGCTGATCACCCTGACCGGGGTGGCGACCGGTGAGCCCGTCACGGTGTCCCAGTGCCGCACGGGCGGGTCGCCCGAGCAGGGCGACCAGTGCTCGTCGGCGCGGGGTCGGGGCCTCACCGTCCAGGACGGACCCGAGACCCAGCTCACGTTCACCGCCTTCCACGACGTCTTCGTCAACCTGGCCCCGCCGGGCGGGTACGACCCCGGATGGGCACCGTGCGCGCCATGCGTCCTGGTGATCCGGGTCGGCGACCGCCAGGAGCCGGTGGCCCGCCTGCCGATGGAGATGGACCCCACCGACGCACCCATCCGGCCGCAGGTCACCCTGGACCCGCCTGGGCCCCTCGCGCCCGGCGGCGTGGCCACGGTCCGGGCATCTGGGCTCCAGCCCGGCGCCGTCGTGGGTGTCGGCTGGTGCCCCACGGTGCGGCTCCAGGGCGGGGGCGACGACCCGTGCACCTACCCGGACGGGCGGGGCAACCCGGCCCAGGAGGGGCCGAGCACCGCGGTCCCCGCCGCCGACGACGGCACCCTCGTCCTCGCCGACTTCCCGCTGCCCGTCGCCGGCCCGGGGGAGGTGGGTCTCGACTGCGTGGCCGAGCCGGGCGCCTGCGGCATCGGCGTGGCCGCCGACGACGCCGCCAGCGTCCTGGCCCTCGCACCCCTCGACCTGACCGGCTGAGCGACGGGACGGGCCGTTGACACGGCGTCGGCGGCGCACCGTCGGGCCCGGGGGGAGGGGTCAGGCGGTGCGGTCGGCCCGGTCGAGGTGGGTCGCGTCGCCCAGGGCGCACAGCGACCAGATGTGGGCCCCGGCGAGGGGCTGGGTGCGGAGCACCGCCACCGAGGCGTGGCCCATCACGAAGCGGTACCAGTCCCACGGCTCCTTCTCGACGCCGAGGAGGTGGGCGACGAGCGTGCTGTTGGTCCCGCCGTGGGCCACGGTGACGATGCGGCCCGGGGCGTCGTCGGCCACGTCCCACAGGGCGTGCTCGCCCGTGGCCGTGACCCCGACCTCGGCCAGGGCGGCGTCGAGGCCGCGCGACACCCTGTCGTGGAAGTCCTGCATGGTCTCGGCCCCGGGGAGGCCGTCCCACCACTCCATGCGGGGCTTCGTGCGCTGCTCGGCGAAGGCGGCCTCGACGACCTCGATGGGCTGGTCGTCCCAGGCGTCGGGCATCCCCATCTCGACGAGCCACGGGTGGGTGACGGGCTCGAGCCCGGTGGCGGCGGCGATGGGGGCGCACGTCTCCTGGGCCCGCCGGGCCGGGCTCACGAGCAGGAGGTCGACGGGGCCGTCGGCCGGCTCCTGGTCGGGGTCGGCGATCCGGGCCGCGATGCGCTCCGCCTGGGCGCGGCCGCGCTCGGTCAGCTCGGGGTCGTTGCGGTTGCGGCCGTCGACGACCCACAGGGGCTCGCCGTGGCGGACGAGGATCAGCTCCACGATCCGAACCTAACCAGCCCCCGCGACAGCGAGGCGGGGAATCGCGGTCGGACCTCGTCGGTTGGCTCCGCGGGATGGGATACACGCAGGCCCCCGACGGTTGGTGGCAGGGCTTCCTGACCGCCCTCCCGGCGCACACGGCGAAGCTCGCCGTCGTGCGCAGGGACGGCAGCCCGCACGTGGCGCCGGTGTGGATCGACGTCGACGGCGACGAGGTCGTGTTCATGACCTCGGCCGACACCATCAAGGGCAAGGCCATCCGCCGCGACGGGCGGGTGAGCCTGTGCGTCGACGACGAGGCGCCACCGTTCAGCTTCGTCACCATCGCGGGGACGACGACCACGTCCACCGACCCCGACGAGCTGCTGCACTGGGCCACGCGCATCGCCGCCCGCTACATGGGCGAGGAGGAGGCCGAGGCCTACGGCCGGCGCAACGCGGTCCCGCCCGAGATGGTCGTGCGGGTGACGCCGACCAAGGTCACCGCCGTCGTCGGCGTCGCCGACTGACATCCCCGACCGCGGCCGACGCGGGGACGGACCACTAGGTTGGCGCCATGGCCAAGAAGCTCATCCTCCTCCTGATCGTCGCCGCTCTCGGAGGCATCGCCTTCAAGAAGCTCCGCGCCGTCTGACCCTCGACGAGATCTGACCCCGGCGTCCGCGCCCCGGTGCCGGCGGGCGCCGCGGGAGCGGGCGTCGTCGCGTCGGGACCCGGCCGGGGAGCCACCCCGCCGTCGTGCTCGCAGCGTGGGCCACGGGACCGGCCCAGGTGCCGACCAGGCGGGCCAGACCGGCCGCCTGGTGGGCGGTCTCCTGCACGCTCCGGTCCCGTCGCAGCCACCACCACGCCGTCGCCCCGGCCGCCCCGGTGGCCAGCAGCCCGCCGCCGACGGCCGCGGTGGGGCCCGGGCTCGGCATGGCGACCCGCTCCCGCAGCGGCACCTTGCGGGTGAACCAGCGCACCTCCCAGCCCCGGTCGGCGGCCACCTTGGCCAGGTCCCGGTCGGGGTTGACGGCGACGGGGTGGCCGACGGCCTCGAGCATGGGGACGTCGGTGATCGAGTCCGAGTAGGCGTAGGACGCGGCCAGGTCGATGCCCCGCTCGGCCGCGACCTCCTCCATCCGCTCGGCCTTGTGGACGCCGTAGGCGTAGAACGCGACCTCGCCGGTGTAGCGGCCCCGGTCGTCGACCCGGGCCCGGGTGGCGATGGCCTCGTCGACGCCGAGGTGGCGGGCGAGGGGCACCACGATCTCCTCCGGTGAGGCGGAGATGATGAAGACGCGCCGGCCGGCGGCCTGGTGCTCGGCGATGAGGTCGACGGCCTCGTCGAACACGATCGGGTCGATGACCTCCTCGAGGGTCGCGGCCACCACGGCACGCATCTGGGCCTGGTCCCACCCCGCCGTGAGGGCCAGGACCTTGGTCCGCATGCGGGCCATCCGCTCCTCGTCGGCGCCGAGGTAGAGGTAGACGAGCTGGCCGGAGAGGGCCCGCAGGAGGATCCAGCGGTTGAGGAGCCCGGCCCGGTAGAGCGGCTTCCCGAAGGCGACCATCGACGCCTTGGCGATGACCGTCTTGTCCAGGTCGAAGAAGGCGGCCTCCACCCGTCCACCCTAGGAGGTGGTCGGGCCACCCTCCCCCGGTCGGGGGAGGCCAGCGCCGGGCGGGCGGGAGCCGTCGGTGGGACGGTCGCCGGTTCGTCCCGCCAGGTTTCGGGACGGCGACGACGGGGGACGGTGGGGCCCTCGCTTCCCCCGCGCACCCCTCGATCCCCGCGCCCGGGAGGCCCCATGCTCGTCACCTGCTGGTCGGTGAAGGGCGGTGTCGGCACCACCGTCGTGTCCGTCGCCCTCGCCACCACCCTCGCCCGCACCCACACCCTCGACGGTGGGGCCCTGCTCGTCGACCTCGGCGGCGACGTCCCCGCCACGCTCGGCCTGCCCGACCCCCGCGACCCCGGGCTCACCGGGTGGACCTCGGCGGGGGAGGACGTGGCCGCCGACGCCCTCGCCCGCCTCGAGCTGTCCGTCGGACCCGGCCTGGCGCTGCTGCCGCGCGGGCGGGGGCTCCCCGGCCCGTCCGCCCGCCACGAGGTCCTGGCCCGGCTCCTCGGCGCCGAGGCCCGGCCCGTGGTCGTCGACGCCGGGGTGGTGGGGCCCGACAGCCCCGGGCTGCCCCTGGTGGCGGAGGCCTCGCGGTCGCTGCTGGTGACCCGGGCCTGCTACCTGGGGCTGCGGCGCGCCGTCGACCTGCCGGTGCGGCCGTCGGGGGTGGTCCTGCTCCGCGAAGCGGGGCGGACGATGGGTCGCGAGGACGTCGAGACCGTCGTCGGCGCCCCGGTCGTGGCCGACATCCCCGTCGACCCCGCGGTCGCCCGCGCCGTCGACGCCGGGGTCCTGGCCCGGCGGGTCCCCCGGGCCCTGGCCCGCTCGCTGCAGGCGGCGGCGTGACCGCCTCCGCCCTCCCGGCGGACCCGGGCGCGGCGGTCGGGGCCCGCCGGGTCGACGCCGTCGAGGCCGAGGTCCACCGGCGCGTCCTCGCCGCGCCGTCCATCCCGGCGGCGGTGGCCCCGGGCGCCATCGACGCCCTGGTCCGCGAGGCCGCCCCGCACCTCCCGCCCGACGAGGTGCTGGCGGTGGCCCGCCGGGTGCGGGCCCGGGCCACCGGGCTGGGGGTCATCGAGCCGCTGCTGGCCGACCCCACCGTCACCGAGGTGATGGTGAACGGACCCGGTCCGGTGTGGGTGGAGCGGGCCGGCCACCTGGTCCGCACCGAGGTGCGGGTCGACCGGTCGACGGTGGACCGCCTCGTCGCCCGGGTGCTGATGCCCACCGGGGCGCGCGCCGATCGATCCCGCCCGCTGGCCGACGCCCGGCTGCCCGACGGGTCCCGCGTCCACGTCGTCGTGCCGCCGCTGGCCGTCGACGGACCGTGCATCACCATCCGCCGGTTCGGGGCCCGGGCCGTGGCGCTCGACGAGGTCGCCGCCCCGGTCGTGGCCGACCTCCTCCGGACGGCGGTGGCCCAGCGCCGCCAGATCGTGGTGAGCGGGGGTGCGGGGGCGGGCAAGACCACCCTGCTCAACGCCCTGGCCGGCCACATCGACCCCGACGAGCGGATCGTCACCGTCGAGGACGCGGCCGAGCTGCGGCTCCCGGGCCGCCACGTGGTGCGCCTCGAGGCCCGACCGCCGTCGGTCGAGGGCACCGGCGAGGTCACGATCCGGGACCTGGTGCGGGCCGCCCTGCGGATGCGCCCCGACCGGATCGTCGTGGGCGAGGTCAGAGGGCCCGAGGCCCTCGACATGTTGCAGGCCATGAACACCGGCCACGACGGCTCGCTCAGCACGCTGCACGCCAGCTCACCCACCGACGCCCTGCGCCGCCTGGAGACGATGGTGCTCACCGGGGCCGACCTGCCCCTCCCCGCCGTGCGCGAGCAGATCGCCAGCGCCGTCGACCTGGTCGTCCAGATCGCCCGCCGGGCCGACGGCTCCCGGCGGGTGGTCGCCGTGGCCGAGGTCGCCCCCGACCCGGCCGCGGTGACCCGCACCACCCCCGTGGCCACCGGCACCGAGGTCCTCGGCCCCCTCACCCGCCCCTCGCGGTCCCGCCCCCTCCACCGGGGAGGCCCCCGGTGAGCGCGGCGCTGGTGCTGGCCGGCGGGCTCGGGGCCGTCGGGTGCGTGGCCGTGGGCCGCCGCCCGGCGGCCGACCGACGGCCCCGCCCGCCGGCGGGGCGCCGGACGGCGCGGCTGCCCGCCTGGTGGTCCGAGGCCCTCGTCGAGGCGGGGGTCGACGGCGACCCGGCCCGGTGGGCGCGGCTGGGGCTCGGGTCCGCCGGGCTCCTGGGCCTGCTGGCCGGCTCCCGGGGTGGGGTCGTGGGAGGCCTGGTCGCCGCCGGCGTGGCCGTCGTCGTCGGCGGCGTCGCCCTCCGGATGGCCCGGGGTCGGGGCGCCCGCCAGGCCGACGCCCGGCTGCCCGAGCTCGTCGAGCACGTCGGCCGGGGGCTCCGGGCCGGGCTCGACCTCCGCAGCGCCGTCCTCGGCGCCGGGGCCGCCGTCGGGGGGCCGCACGGGGCGGCGCTCGAGGTCGCCGTGGCCCGGGTCGACGGCGGCGCCGGGTGGGGTGAGGCCCTGGAGGGCTGGGTCGACGACCACCCTCGCCGCTCCGTCCAGCTGGTGGTCGGGGCCCTGGCCGTGGCCGACGCGGCCGGGGGCCGCGCCAGCCGGGCCCTCGACGGCGTCGCCGCCACGCTGAGGGCCCGGGCGGCCGTCGCCGACGAGGCCCGGGCGCTCGCCAGCCAGGCGCGGGCGTCAGCCGCCGTGCTCGTCGCCCTCCCGGTGGTGGTGGCCGCAGGTGGGGCGGCGGCCGACCGGGCGGTGGCCCGGGCCCTGCTCGGCACCCCGTGGGGGCTCGGCTGCATCGGCCTGGCCACCGCCCTCGACGTCGTCGGCGCCCTGTGGATGCACCGCATCGTGTCGAGAGCCCGGTCGTGACCCCCGACGTCGCCATCGTCGACGCCGCGCTCGTCGGCGGGTGGACCGCCCTGCTCACCGTCGGGCTGGCGGCCCGGCGGCCCCGGCGTCGCCCCCCGGTCCCGAGGACCGGCGACCGGCGGGCCGCTCGGGCGGGGCCGGTGGGCGCCCTGGGGGCCCGCGTGCGGACGGCCCTGGCCCGGGCGGCCGGCCGGCCGGAGCCGGCCCCCGACCCCGCCGCCGACGGGTGGGTGGGGGCGGCGGCCATCGTCGTCCCCGTCCTCGTGGTGGTGGCGCCGGCCCTCGCGCCGCTCCCCCTGGCGGCGGCGGCCATGGGCCCCCGGCTGGCCCGCCGCCGAGCGGCCGAGGCCGATCGGCGGGCCTGGGCCGACGCCCTGCCCGACGCCGTCGACCTGCTCGCCCTCGGGCTCGGGAGCGGGCTCGCCGTCGGGCCGGCGCTGGGCCTGGTCGCCCCCCGGAGCCCGGCCCCGCTGGGGCCGGCCCTGGCCGAGGCCCACGCCCGCACCACCCACGGCGAGCCGCTGGCCGACGCCCTCGAGCGGGTCGCCGCCCAGGGGCCGGCCAGCCGGCCGCTGGTGGCCCTCCTCGTCGCCGCCCACCACGACGGGTCGCCGGTCGTCGACCCGCTGACCCGACTGGCCCACGACCTCCGGGCCGACCGCCGGCGCGCCGTCGAGGCCCGGGCCCGCCAGGTCCCGGTCCGGCTCCTTTTCCCGCTGGTGCTCTGCTCGCTCCCGGCGTTCGTGCTCCTGGCCATCGTCCCGCCCGTCGTGGCCGCCCTCGCCGACCTGCGCCGCTGAGCGCCTCGCGGCTCCGCCGCCGTCTCGTGGCCCCCGCCACCGCCCCCTCACGTCGCGCCCCGGCGCGCCCGCCCTTCAGGAGACGCCATGCCCCTCGCCCTCATCCCCCTGCTCGTCCGTCTGCGACCGGTCGTCGGTCGCCTCGGACCCCGCCTGCCCGCCGACGCCGACCGCCAGGCCGGCCAGGCCACCGCCGAGTACGCGCTGGTCCTCCTCGGTGCGGCGGTCATCGCCATCGCCCTGATCACCTGGGCCACCGGCTCGGGCCGGATCGGCGACCTATTCGACGCGGTGTTCGACGAGCTGCAGAGCCGGATGTGACCCGGCGGCGCCGCCCCGGGGACGACACCGGCCAGGCCACCGTCGAGCTGGCCCTGGCCCTCCCGGCCGTGCTCCTCGCCCTCCTCGCCGTCGTCCAAGCCGGCCTGGTGGTGGCCGACCACGTGGGCACCGTCCACGTGGCGCGCGAGGCGGCGCGCGCCGTGGCGGTCGACGGGCGACCCGGGGTGGCGCAGGCCGCGGTGGCCGACGCCGGGGGCGAGGGGTGCTCGACCGCCGTGTCCCGACCGGCCGAGGTCGGTGCCACCCTCACGGTGACGGTCACGTGCCCCAGCCGGACCGAGGTCCCGCTCGTGGGCGCCCTCGTCGCCGACGTCGCCGTCCGGGGCCAGGCCTCGATGCGGGTCGAACGGTGACCTGACGACCCGTCAGGTCGGTCGGGGGGGAGGAGAACGCCTCCCCCCGGCGAACCCCCCCGGCCATGCGTGCGATCCCTCGAGCCCTGGCCGCCCTGGGTGTGGCCTCCGCCCTCACCTTGGGGGCCGTCCCCGGCAGCGCCCAGGAGGACACGGTCGTCGTGCCCCGGGCCGAGGCCCAGGCCGCGACCCTCCGCGTCAGCCTGTTCGGCCAGCAGCTGGTCATCGGGGCGGTCGAGACCGCCGCCAGCTCGGCCCCGACCGGCTCGGCCGGCGGCGTCGGCGCCCTCCTCGGCCCCCAGGCCTTCGGCGAGTCGTCCGCCAGCGCCGACGCCGACACCCCCACCTCGGGCAGCGAGGAACCCACCTGCGGCGAGCTGCCGCTGCCCGACATCCCCGTGCCGGTCGACATCTCGGCCCCGTCGGGCCTCAGCCCCCTGTGTAGCGCCTCGCAGGCCTCGGCCTCGGAGGGGGCCGGCACCGGGAGCGCCCAGGCCCAGCCCCTCACCATCGACGTCAACGTCGCCGACCTGCCCCTCCCGCCCGAGCTGGGTGACGTGACCGATCAGGTCGTCGCCCCCATCCTCGACCTCCTGGGCCAGGCGCCCCTGCCGGTCGAGGAGCTCGGGCTGCTGCAGACCGCGCTCGAGCTCATCCTCGACGGTGCCGTCTCGATCGTGACGATCGAGAGCGGGCCGACCGAGGCCACCTCCACCGCATCCGGCACCGCCGCATCCGGCACCGCCACGGCCGAGGGCCTGGTCGTCAGGATCCTCGACGGCCTGGCCGCCACCATCACCGTCGGCGGGTCCACCGCCACCGCCACCTACTCCGACGGCACCCTCACCGCCCAGCACGTCGCCGCCCCGGTGACCGTCGAGTTCGGCGCCCCCCTCGTCGCCGCCGGGCTCCCGGGCGGGCCCATCGCCGTGCCGCCCGGCCAGACCGTGCAGCTCCCCCTCCCGCCCCCGCTCGACGCCCGCATCGTGGTCGCCTCCGGTGAGGACGAGGTCGGCGAGACCACCGCCCGCAGCTCGGCCGCGGCCGTCCGCCTCGACCTGCTGACCGGCCTCCCCGAGGCCCAGGGCGGCATCGTCCTGGCCGCGTCCGACGCCGCCGCCGCCGTGGAGCGCCCGGCCGAGGAGCCGGTGGCCCCGCCCGCCGCCCCGCCGGCGGACCCGCCCGCCGCCGCCCCGGCGCCCCCCGCCTCGCGAGCCGCCCTCCCCCGCACCGGCGGCGAGGGCGGCTGGGTCCCCGTCGGCGTCCTCCTGGGGGTCGGGGCCGGCATCACCGTCCTCGTCCTGCGGCGGACCCGCACCTCCCCGGTCTGACCCCCACCCCCCGATCGGCCGCCCCCGCCACGGGGGCGGCCACCGCACCCCTCGCACCCCTCCGCCGGACCAGGACACGCCCATGAGCTCGCGCCGGACGTCCACCGCCCCCGCCCCGCCGGGCACCCGCCCGTGACCGGCACCTCCCTGGTGATCGTGCTGGCGGCCGGGGCGTGCGCCGCCGTGCTCGTCGCCCTGGGCCTCGGACCTCGGCGGTCCGGGCGTCGGCGCCCCGGCACCACGCCGGCGGCGGCCACCGGGCCCACCGCCGCCGGACCGACCGGCAGGGCCGGCCGCCGGCCCGGGCTGGGCGATCGGCTGGCCCGGTCCACGGCGGTGCGCCGCGGCCTCGGCGTGCTCACCGTGGTCCTGATCGTGGCCGCCGGGGTCAGCATGACCTGGCCGTTCTGGACCGACCAGTACCAGGCCCGCCTGCAGATCCGCCTCGAGGACCAGCTGGAGGAGCAGATCGCCGACCCCGAGGCGGCCGAGGCCTTCGTGGCCGGCGACGTCCGGTCCGGCGACAGCCTCACCCGGCTGCGGGCCCCGTCGATCGGTGTCGACGTCATCGTGGTCGAGGGGACCACCCAGGACGCCCTGCGCGCCGGCGCCGGCCACTACCCGGAGACCGCCCTTCCGTGCGGGGCGGGGAACGTCGCCATCGCCGGCCACCGCACGACCTTCGGCCAGCCCTTCAACCGCCTCGACGAGGTGGCGCCCGGCGCCGAGATCACCCTCGAGACCCCGCTCGGGACCTGCACCTACCGGGTGGCCACCGAGGCCATCGTGGTGAGCCCCGACCAGGTCGAGGTGGTCGCCCCCACCGACACGCCCCGCCTGACGCTCACCACCTGCCACCCCAAGGGCTCGGCGCGAGAGCGACTGGTGCTCCAGGCCGATCTGGTGGGTGAGCCGCTGCACGACGACCGCGGCGGCCGCACGCCCCCGGACATCCGAGGTGAGACATGACCCGACGCCCCCTCCTCTGGATCGCCGCCGTCGCCTCCGTCGTCGGGGTGGCGCTCGCCCTCCCGCCCGCGGCCGGGGCCGCCGACCCCGGCTGGGACCTCACGATCGACGATCACCCGGACGTGGTGGACGCCCGCCCGGTCCGGGTCACCGGCCGGGCCTCCTTCCTCGGCCCGCTCGGCGTCCTCGCCCCGGTCCGGGCGGTCACCGTCGCCCTCGTGCCGGGTGACGGCCTGCCCGAGGCGTGCCGGGTCGCCCCGGTCTCCGTCGTGCCCCGGGACGGCCGGTACGACGCCGCCGTCGAGCCCGAGTGCAACGGGCCGCACCGGGTCAGCGTCACGGCCCGGACCGACGCCGGGTCCTCCGGGGCGCCCGTCACCGAGCCGGTGGGCCTGGCCTGGGCCGGTCCCGCCCCGGCGCCGCCGAACGCCATCGTGACCGCGACCGGGGCGCTGGTGAGCTGGCCCGGGACCGCCGCCCCCGACGTCGTCGGCTGGACGCTCGTGGACGTGGGCACCTACCCGCGCGACCAGACCAGCGTCGCCGTCGCCGCCGCCCCCGGGCCCCACGCCTTCCGTCTGGCCGCCGTGCGCTGGGGCGCCGAGGGACCCGACGGTCCGACGGTGACCTCGCCGCCGTCGTCCGAGCGCGGCGTCACCGTCCCGACGCCGCAGCAGGCCCCGGCGCCGCCCGACCGGCCGGCGCCGGACCCCCCGGCCCCCGCCCCGCGCGCCGGCGGCGGCGGCTCCCCGTCCCCCACCGGCGGCACCGCTCCGCCCGCCGGGCCGCGCCGCACCGGCCCGCCGACCCGGGGCACGGGCTCGACGGCCACGCTGCCGGAGGGCTACAGCGAGGAGCTGCCCTACGGCGTCCCCGACGACGCCTTCGTGCCGGGCGAGGAGCCCGCCGCGGCATCCGAGGGCGCCGCCGAGGAGACGGCGGCCGGGACCTCCCCGTCGGCCTCGCTGGTCCGCACCCGCGAGAAGGAGGCGCCGGGGCTGGTCGGCCCCTTCGCCCTCGGCCTCCTGCTGGTCACGGTGGCGACCCACATCGGCTGGTACCTGCGGCGGTCCCGCCCGGGGCGCGACGAGCAGGTCTCCCTCCTCTGACGTCGAACATCCCTGACACGGGTGTCGCGGGCGCGACGCGGCGCCCGGCCCGAGCGGGGGGCGGGCCGGGCGTCCCGTCGCCGCCGCACGGGCGTCCGAGGGTGGGGCCTTCCTCGGCCGATCAGAGCTGGCGGGCGCGGGGCGGATCGGGGCCGGCGGGCGCGAGGCCGAGCGTGGGTCGCGGGCGCTAGGCCGAGCGGGGGTGGCGCGCCGGGGTCACGCCGGTGGGCGGGGCGTCGTGGGCCGCCGGGACGCGCACCGCCTCGAGCAGGGCGATGGCCCCGGCCTTGTCGAGCGGCTCGTTGAGGTTCCCGCACTTGGGTGACTGGACGCACGACGGGCACCCGGTCGCGCACGGGCAGCGCTGGAGGGTCTCGAGGGTGGCGGCGAGGTGGCGGTGGGCGGCGTCGTAGCCCAGCTCGGCGATGCCCGCGCCCCCGGGGTAGCCGTCGTAGACGAAGATCGCCGGGCTGGCGAGGTCGGCGCACCACGGGGTGGAGACGCCGCCGACGTCCCACCGGTCGCAGATGGTGAACAGCGGGAGCATGCCGATGGCGGTGTGCTCGGCGGCGTGGAGCGTGCCCGGCCACGACGCCGGCGGGAGCCCGGCCCGGCGGAGCAGCCCGGTGGGGATGGCGTACCAGAAGGCCCGGGTGACCAGCGACGACGGCGGCAGGTCGACGTCGACCACCCCCAGGACCTCGCCGCTGGCGACGTCGCGGCGCTGGTAGCCGGTGACCTGGGAGGTGACCTCGACGGCGCCGAGCGACAGCTCGACCCGACCGACGGGGCGCGTCTGCTCGGTGCCGAGCACGGCGATGTGGATCGTCGACCGGGCCTGGGTCGACTCCGAGCCGTCGGTGCGGGTCACCACGGCGGATCCCTCGTCGAGGTCGAGCTCCTGCACCCGCCAGGCCACACCCTGGTGCAGGTACACGGCACCTGGGTGGACGACCTCAGGGGCACGGCCCTCGTCGACGGTGCCCACGAGCGACCCGTCGGCCCGCACGATGCGGACCTCGCGGCCGCCGCCGCTGCGGAGGCCGACCCCGTGCGACGGGAAGCCGCGGGCCGCCCACACGGCGCGGGGCCCGGCCCCGCCGAGGCGAGACAGCCTCGTCGCGCTGCGGATCTTGAGCCGGTCGGTCACGACCAGCCGGCGGACGGCGTCGTCGAGGTCGCCGCCCCACCAGCGCTCGTCCTCGGGGGCGAGCGGCGTCTCGTAGGCCGCACAGGCCAGGTGGGCGTCGAGCACGAACGGGTTCGAGGGGTTCACCACCGCCGGCTCCGGGGCCCGGCTGAACACCTCCGACGGGTGGGTCATCAGGTACTGGTCGAGGGCGTCGTCGCCGGCGACGAGGACCGCCAGCGAGCGCTGCTGGGCCCGGCCGGCCCGGCCCGCCTGCTGCCACAGGGAGGCGATGGTGCCGGGGAAGCCGTCGAGCACGCAGGCGTCGAGCCCGCCGACGTCGACCCCGAGCTCGAGGGCCGAGGTGGCCACGACGCCCCGCAGGCGTCCCCCGAACAGCTCGGCCTCGATCTCCCGCCGCTCGGCCGCCAGGTACCCGCCCCGGTAGGGGCGCACGGCGCCGGCCCAGGCGTCGCCCAGGCGGCGCTGGGCGTCGGCCGCCACCACCTCGGTGCCGCGCCGGCTGCGGCAGAAGGCGATGGTGCGGTGGTCGGCGGCCACCAGGTCGGCGACGAGGGCGGCCGTGACCTTGTGGGCCGACACGCGGGACCCGGTCCCGGCATCGACCAGCGGTGGGTTCCACAGGGCGACGAGGCGCTCGCCCCGCGGGGACCCGTCGTCGGTGACCTCGGCGACGGGCGCCCCGATCAGGGCCGAGGCCAGGGTCGAGGGCTGGCCGATGGTGGCCGAGGCGAACACGAAGGTCGGGTCGGCGCCGTAGCGGGCGCAGAGGCGCCGCAGCCGGCGCAGCACGTGGGCGACGTGGCTGCCGAAGACCCCCCGGAAGGTGTGCAGCTCGTCGACCACCACGTAGCGCAGGCGGTGGAGGAACGTCGCCCACCTCTCGTGGTGGGGGAGGAGGCCGCAGTGCAGCATCTCGGGGTTGGTGAGGATCACGTTGGCGTGGGCCCGGGCCCACGTGCGGGCCTCCGGGCTGGCGTCGCCGTCGTAGGTGGCGGCCACCAGCCCGGGGACGCCGAGGGCCCCCAGGGCCCGCAGCTGGTCCTGGGCCAGGGCCTTCGTGGGTCCGATGAGCAGGGCTGTCCCGGCGCCGCCGGGCTTGCGAGAGGCGGGGCCCGCACCGGTGACGGGCGCGGTGACAGCCTCGGCGATCGGCAGCTGGAAGCAGAGGGACTTGCCCGACGCCGTGCCGGTGGCGACGGCGACGTGGCGCCCGGCCCGGGCGTGGGCGATGGCCTCGGCCTGGTGGACCCACAGGCGCGGGTGGGGCAGGTGGGGGGCGAGGCGGTCCGGCAGCGGGTCGGTGAGATCGGCGTAGCGGGCCGGCCGGGCCGGGATCCGCTCGACGTGGACCAACCCGTCGGCGCGCCGCTCGAGCACCTCGAGCAGGCGGTCCGGGGCGGCGTCGGTGAGGAGCGTCATGGGCGAGCCGGGAGCGATCGGAGCGAACGGGTGTCCGCCTGGCGACCATGCTAACGACAGGGGCGTAACTCCACCGATGGCATGCCGTGCCGACGGGCCTCCCGGGTCGTCAGCAGGGGTGACCCGCGTGGCGGTGTACCGTGCCCTCACGGCGCGTGTTGGCGTCGACGACCTCTCGAGGAGGGTGACGTGATCGAACTGGGCTTGGAGCTCACCGAGCGGGACGGTTGGGCCGTCCTGGCGGTCTCGGGAGAGGTCGACGTGGCCACCGCGCCCCGGTTGCGGGAACGTCTGGTCGGGCTCGTCGGCGAGGGCCGGACCCGGATCGTCGTCGACCTCGAGAAGGTCGACTTCATCGACTCCACCGGCCTCGGCGTCCTGGTCGGCGCCCTGAAGCGGGTTCGCACCAACGAGGGCGACCTGGCCCTGGTGTGCACCGGGCCCCGCATCTTGAAGGTCTTCGAGATCACGGGGCTGACCAAGGTGTTCGCCATCCACCGCAGCGTCGACGAGGCAACCGTCTCCGCCTGACCTCGATGCCCGCAGCTGACGTGACCGGACCAGGGGGCGAGCCGACATCGTGTCGGAGGGCGGGGTGAGAGACGACGTGGTCCGGCTGCGCGTCCCCGCCCAGCCCGAGTACCTGGCGCTGGTGCGGATGGTCATCGCCGGCACGGCCCGCGTCGAGCCCCTCCTCGACGACGAGCGCGTCGACGACCTGCGGGTCATCGTCTCCGAGGCGTGCACCAACGCCATCGAGGCGCTGCGGGTCCGGGCCCACGACCAGGGCGTGGACCCGGCGACCCTCGGGTCCACCATCGCCATCGAGTGCCACCTGCGGGCGACGGGCGTCGAGGTGATCATCGCCGACGAGGGCGGCGGGTTCGACCCCGACGGGCTCGCCATCCTGCCGCCGGTCACCGACCCGTCGCGCCTGCGCATCGAGAGGGGTCTGGGCATCCCCCTGATCAAGGCCCTCTCCGACGAGGCCGAGATCACCTCCGGCCCCGAGGGGACCCGCGTGCGGGTGGTCCTCCACGCCGAGGCCTCGGTCACGACCTAGCCCGTGGCCGACGACCTCCCGGTGCGCGAGGGGCTGGTCGTCCCCGGGTGGGAGCTGGTCGAGACCTTCAGCCCCTCCGGGGGGCCCGGGGGCCAGCACGCCAACAAGGCCAGCACGCGGGTCGAGCTGCGCTTCTCGGTCGAGCACAGCTCGGTGCTCGGGCCCGAGCAGAAGCGGAGGGTCGTCGCCCGGCTCGGTCCCGAGGTGCGGGTGGTGGCCGACGACGAGCGCAGCCAGGCCCGCAACCGCGACATCGCCCGCCAGCGGCTGGCCGAGTCGCTCCGGCAGGCGCTGGTCCCACCGCGCCGGCGGGTGAAGACCAAGCCCAGCCGGGGGTCCAAGGAGCGCCGCCTCAAGGCCAAGCGGGAGACCAGCGACAAGAAGCAGCAGCGCCAGAAACCCCGACCAGACGAATAGTCAGGGGAGGTCGGGTTCGGGCAGCTCGAACACCCAGGGGGCCCACTGCCGGAAGGCCTGGCCGATCTCGCCCCACTCCCACTCGGGCTCGAAGGTGCCGATGGGGATGATGCGGTCCCAGCCCCGAGCCTGGACCTGGCGCTTGGTCGCGGGGTCGACGGCCCAGTGGAGGTGGCCGTCGGCGAGGACCAGGGCCTCGACCCGACCGTCGGGCAGGTCGACCTCGCCCAGGGCGTCGACGTCGGCCCAGGTGCAGCGGACGTGGAACCGCCCCGGCTCGTAGGAGAGGCCGTCGGGCGAGAGCCGCAGGACGGGGGAGTGGCGGCGCCGGAGGCCGAACCAGAGGAAGAGGGTCTGGGCCACGACGTACAGCGCGGCGACGGCCGGGGTCACGAGGAACCAGAGGATGGCGCCGACCGGGAGGGCGGCGAGGACGAACATCACCAGCATGCGTCCCTCGTGGCGCCGGCGCACCGAGGCGGGCACCGACACGACGATCTCGTCGGGGTGCGGACGGGGCGCCGGCATGGTCGATTCCTAGTCGACGGCGACGGTCCCGAGGGGGTCCGTCGGCCCGTCGACCCCCGGGTCGGCGAGGCGCGACCGCTGTCTGTGCTTGACACGACGGCGTCGCGCACCCGTACCCTTCCCGCGGTATGGCCAGATCGCTCGTGATCGTCGAGTCGCCCGCAAAGGCGCGCACCATCGAGGGGATCCTCGGTGATGACTTCGTCGTCGAGTCCTCGATCGGGCACATCCGTGACCTCCCGGCGAAGGGGCTCGGCGTCGACGTCGACCACGGCTTCGCCCCCACCTACGAGGTCCACGCCAACAAGAGGGACGTCATCCGCCGGCTCAAGGCGCTGCTCAAGGACGTCGACGAGCTCTACCTCGCGACGGACGAGGACCGTGAGGGCGAGGCCATCTCCTGGCACCTCCTCGAGGAGCTCAAGCCGCGGGTGCCGGTCAAGCGGATGGTGTTCCACGAGATCACCCGCGGCGCCATCGAGAGGGCCGTGGACGAGTGGCGCGACATCGACATGGGGCTGGTCAACGCCCAGGAGTCCCGGCGCATCGTCGACCGGCTCTTCGGCTACCCCGTCTCCAGCGTCCTGTGGCGCAAGGTCAACCAGGGCCTGTCGGCCGGCCGGGTCCAGAGCCCGGCGGTGCGGCTGGTCGTCGAGCGCGAGCGCGAGCGGATGGCGTTCGTGTCGGCCGACTACTGGGACCTCAGTGCCGCCTTCGCCACCGACCCCGCCTTCACCAGCGGCATCGTCGCCGTCGAGGGCAAGCGGGTCGCCCAGGGCCGCGACTTCGACTCCGAGGGCCGGTCCAAGGAGAGCGTCGTCGTGCTCGATCAGGCCCGGGCCGAGGCGGTCCGCGACGGCCTCGACGGGGCGACCTTCACCGTCACCAGCGTGGAGGAGAAGCCCTTCACCTCCCGCCCCAAGCCCCCGTTCATGACCTCGACCCTCCAGCAGGAGGGCGGGCGCAAGCTGCGGATGACCGCCGCCGGCGTCATGCGCGTCGCCCAGGAGCTGTACCAGGGCGGCTACATCACCTACATGCGGACCGACAGCATCAACCTGTCGGAGACGGCGATCACCGCGGCCCGCAGCCAGATCCGCGCCATGTACGGCAACGACTACCTGCCCGACGCGCCCCGCACCTACAGCCGCAAGGTCAAGAACGCCCAGGAGGCCCACGAGGCCATCCGCCCTGCGGGCGAGACGTTCCGCACGCCCGACTCCCTGCGGGGCGAGCTGCGGGGCGACGCCCTCGCCCTCTACGACCTGGTCTGGAAGCGCACCATCGCCTGCCAGATGGCCGACGCCCGGGGCCGCTCGCTGTCGGTCCGCCTCGAGGCGCCGGCGACCGAGGCCGGCCGGGCCGAGCCCACGACGACGGAGTGGTCGGCGTCGGGCCGCACCATCACCTTCCCCGGCTACATGCGGGCCTACGTCGAGGGCGCCGACGACCCCGACGCCCAGCTCGACGACCGCGAGAGCCTGCTGCCGGCGCTCACCGAGGGCCAGACCCTCACGCCCACCGAGGTCGAGGCCCTGGGCCACACCACCTCGCCCCCGGCCCGCTACACCGAGGCCTCGCTCGTCAAGCGGCTCGAGGAGCTGGGCATCGGGCGGCCGTCGACCTACGCGTCGATCATGCAGGTCATCCAGGACCGCGGCTACGTGTGGAAGAAGGGCACCGCCCTGGTCCCGTCGTGGACGGCGTTCGCGGTGATCAAGCTGCTCGAGGAGCACTTCACCGACCTGGTCGACTACGCCTACACCGCCCGGATGGAGGACGAGCTCGACCAGATCGCCGCCGCCTCGCTCGAGCGCGAGCCGTGGCTCCACCAGTTCTGGTTCGGCGACGGCGGGGACGGCCCCGCCACCGGCAACGGCGACGGGGGCGACGAGGGCCGCATCGGGCTCGAGCGGTTGGTCGACGAGGGGCTGTCGAAGATCGACGCCGCCGCCATCAACTCCATCCCGATCGGCGTCGACGCCGACGGCGAGCCGATCGTCGTCAAGCCCGGCCGCTACGGGCCCTACGTGAAGCGGGGCGACGAGACGGCGTCGGTCCCCGACGACATCGCCCCCGACGAGCTCGACGTGGCCAAGGCCATCGAGCTGCTGTCCGCCCCCAAGGGCGACGTCGCCCTCGGGACCGACCCCGAGACCGGCCTCGCCGTCTACGCCAA
Organism: Iamia sp. SCSIO 61187; assembly: GCF_019443745.1. Taxonomy (NCBI): domain Bacteria; kingdom Bacillati; phylum Actinomycetota; class Acidimicrobiia; order Acidimicrobiales; family Iamiaceae; genus Iamia; species Iamia sp. SCSIO 61187. The sequence continues at coordinate 4,372,458 of NZ_CP050948.1, read as the reverse complement.
GCCCGGCCGGTACGGCCCCTACGTGCAGCTGGGTGAGATCGAGGACGGCGCCAAGACCAAGCCCAAGACGTCGTCGCTGCTGCAGACGATGACGCTCGACACCATCACCCTCGACGACGCCCTGAAGCTGCTGTCGCTGCCCCGCACCGTCGGCGTCGACCCCGAGAGCGGCGAGGAGATCACCGCCCAGAACGGCCGCTACGGGCCGTACCTCAAGAAGGGCACCGACAGCCGGTCGCTGGAGACCGAGGAGCAGATGTTCACCGTCGACCTCGACGCCGCCCTGCGCATCTTCGCCCAGCCCAAGCGGGGCCGGGGGCAGGCGGCGCCGGCCGCGCCGCTGCGGGAGCTCGAGGGCAAGGACCCGGTGTCGGGCCAGCCGGTCGTGGTCAAGGACGGCCGCTTCGGTCCGTACGTCACCGACGGCGAGACCAACGCCAGCCTCCGCAAGGGCGACACGGTCGAGAACATGACCATCGACCGGGCCGCCGAGCTGCTGCAGATCCGCCGCGAGGCGGGACCGTCGAAGAAGAAGAAGGCCACCAAGAAGAAGGCGGCCAAGAAGAAGGCGCCGGCCAAGAAGAAGGCCGCGACCAAGAAGGCGGCCACCAAGAAGGCGGCCACCAAGAAGGCGGCGGCGAAGAAGAAGGCACCGGCCGAGACATCGGAGGGCTAGCGCCCGTGACCGGCGGAGCCGACGGCCGGTTCATCGCCTTCGAGGGGGGCGAGGGGTGCGGCAAGTCGACCCAGGCCCGCCTCCTGGCCGAGCGGCTGGGCGCCCGCCTGACCCGCGAGCCGGGCGGGACGGCGATCGGGGCCGAGATCCGCGGCATCGTCCTGGCCGCCGACGACAACGGGCTGGTCGACCGGGCCGAGGCGCTGCTGATGGCGGCCGACCGGGCCCAGCACGTGGCCACGGTGGTGCGGCCGGCGCTGGCCGACGGTCGCCACGTCGTGACCGACCGGTACATCCCGTCGTCGGTCGCCTACCAGGGCGACGGCCGGGGTCTGGGGGCCGACGTGGTGCGGCGCCTGTCGCTGTGGGCCACCGAGGACCTCCAGCCCGACCTGGTGGTCCTGCTGACCGTCACCGACGCCGAGGCCCGGGCCCGGATCGGGGGCACCGGCCGCGACCGCCTGGAGAAGGCCGGCGCCGCCCTCCACGAGGCCGTGGCCCGCAGCTACGCCGCCCAGGCGGCGGCCGACCCCGAGCGCTGGGCCGTCGTCGACGGCGGCGGCACCGTGGCCGAGGTCCAGGCCCGCGTCGACGCCGTCGTCGCCACCCGCCTCGCCCTCTGACCCAACTTTGTCCGGAACCGTGCCGAGGAGGGGGACTTCCGGACAAGGTTGGCGAGACGCCGTCGAGCTTTGTCCGGAACCGTGCCGAGGAGGGGGACTTCCGGACAGAGTTCGGGGGGGTGGGTGGGTCGTGGCAGGGTGACGGAGTGAGCGATCCGTGGAGCGCGGTGCCCGGGCAGGAGCGGGCCGTGGCCCAGCTGAAGGCCGCCCTCGCCGACCCGGTGCACGCCTACCTGTTCCTGGGCCCCCCGGGGAGCGGGAAGGAGGCCGCGGCCCGGGTGTTCGCCGGCGAGCTGCTCGCCGCCGCCACCGCCGACCCCGCCGAGGCCGACCGGCACCGGTCGCTCGCCGCCCTCGACCAGCACCCCGACATCGCCATCGTGCGGCGGGAGGGGGCGAGCATCCGGGTCGAGCAGGCCGCCGAGATCGTCCGGCTGGCGTCGCTCAAGCCCATCGAGAGCGACCGCAAGGTCCTCGTCCTCGACGAGTTCCACCTCGTCATCCCGGCCACCGCCGGCCGCCTGCTGAAGACGATCGAGGAGCCCCCCGGCGGGACCATCTTCGTCGTCCTGGCCGACGACATCACCGAGGACCTGGTCACCATCGCCTCGCGGTGCGTGCAGGTCGAGCTCCCCGCCCTGAGCGCGGCGACCGTCGCCTCGGTGCTGGAGGACGAGGGCCACGACGCCGAGGCCGCCGCCCAGGTGGCCGAGGCCGCCCACGGCGACCTCGACCGGGCCCGCCTGCTGGCCGCCGACGAGCGCGTCGCCCTCCGCCTGGCGGCGTGGGCCGCCATCCCCGCCCGCCTCGACGGCACCGGCGCGACGGTGGCCGAGGTCGTGGCCGAGCGCCGGGCCGACATCGACGCCGCCGCCGGACCGCTCCAGGAGCAGCAGGCCCGCGAGGTCGAGGCCCTCAACGAGCGCATCGAGCGCTACGGCCAGCGGGGGTCGGGCGCCCGGGTGCTCGACGAGCGCCACAAGCGCCAGCTCCGCCGCCTCCGCACCGACGAGATCCGCATGGGCCTGGCCGAGCTGGCCCACGCCTACCGGGCCGTGGTGGTCGGGGAGCCGTCGGCGCCGGCCGGCATCACCGTCGACGACGCCGCCGCCGCCCTCGACCGGATCTGGCTCGCCCTCGACGCCCTCGTCCGCAACCCGACCGAGGAGCTCCTCCTCCAGGCCCTCCTCCTCGACCTGCCCTCGCGCTAGGGGTTGCCGCGGCGTCAGCCGAGGTTGACCTCGTCCCGCACCAGGCGGATGAGCTCCTCGGCGGACATCGGCTTGGCGAAGTAGTAGCCCTGGCCGCGCGTGCAGCCCAGCTCGCGGAGGGCGGCGAGCTGGGCGCTCGTCTCGATGCCCTCGGCCACGGACTCGAGGCCCATGGCGGTGGCGATGCCGACCACGGCGCTGACGATGGTCGCCCGGTCGACGCCGCCCGGCTCGCCGAGACCGCGGACGAACGACTGGTCGACCTTGATCGTGTCGAACGGCAGGCGCTGGAGGTGCGTCAGCGAGGAGTAGCCGGTGCCGAAGTCGTCGACGGCGATGCGGACCCCTGTCGCCCGGATGGCGAGCAGCGCGTGCGAGGCCAGATCGAGGTCGTCGGTGATCGCCGTCTCGGTGAGCTCGAGGCAGAGGTCCTCGGGCTGCCACCCGTGCCGCGCCACGGCCCCGGCCACGGCGGCGGCCAGAGCGGGCTGGTCGAGCTGCCGGGGCGACAGGTTGACGGCGACCTCGAAGCGTCGCCGCCGGCCGGCGGCGTCGGGCTGCACGAGGGGGGCGAGGGTCGCCAGGGCGGTGTCGAGGACCCAGGCCCCGATGGGGCGGATGGCCCCGGTCTCCTCGGCGACGGGGATGAACTCGTCGGGCGGGACCGGCCCGAGCCCCGGGTGCTGCCAGCGGCACAGCGCCTCGGCGCCCACCACCCCGCCCGTGGCCAGGTCGACGATGGGCTGGTACACCACGCGCAGCTCGTCCCGCTCGAGGGCCTGGCGGAGGTCGGCAGCCAGGCTGAGGCGCTGGCGGGCGCTGGCCTGCATGTCCGGGTCGAACACGTCCACGCGGTCACGGCCGCGCTGCTTGGCCCGCAGCATGGCCGCGTCGGCCTGGCGGAGCAGGGTGGGGGCGTCGACCCCCGGGTGGCTCAGGGCCAGCCCCAGGCTGGCGGTGAGGACGAGGTCGCCGCCACCGGGCGAGAACGGCTCGGCCAGCGCCTCCCGCAGGCGGTCGGCGACCGCCAGCACCGTGTCGAGCCGGCCGGGACGGGCGCACACCACGACGAACTCGTCGGCCGCCACCCGGGCGATGGTGTCGTCGGGGCGGGTCGCCCGGCGGAGGCGGTCGGCGACCGCCGACAGGACCTCGTCGCCCTGCGCCAGGCCGTAGGTGTCGTTGACCAGCTTGAAGTGGTCGAGGTCGACGTAGACGACGCCGACCTCGGACTCGGTGCGGTGCGCCCGGTCGAGGGCCGTCTGGAGCCGGTCGAGGAGGAGGGTGCGGTTGGGCAGGCCGGTGAGGGCGTCGTGCATCTCCCGGTGGGCCAGCTCGGTGACGGCCGCGTGGCGATCGAGGGCCACCGAGACGAGGGTGCAGGCGATCTCGGCGGCGCGGAGGGCGTGGGGGGTCGGGGGGCGTCGGTCCCGGTGGAACGACACGATGGCGGCCACGGCGAGGTCGCTGCCGGCGGGCACGACCGGCGCCCACCACACCGTCTCGACCCCGGCGGCGACCAGGGCGGGCCGCATGGTGTCGGAGGTCTCGGGGTCGTCGAGGTGGCGCACCCAGGGGACGCCGTGGGGCCCGCTGACGCGCGCGTGGAGGGCAGGGGTGACGTCGACCTCGCCGAGGGCGGCGCGCAGCTCGGGCCCGGGCCCGCGACCGAGAGCGGCCCGGGGGCGCAGGCGACGGCCCTCGACGAGGGCGACGGCGGCCTGGGCCCCCTCGTCGTGGTCCTCGACCATGGCGGCGATGGCCTCCAGCACGGCGTCGAGCGGCGTCGTGCCGGCGATGAGCTCGAGGATCGCCGTCTGGCTGGCGACGAGGGCCTCGGACCGCTTCTGCTCGGTGATGTTCCGGGTCGTGAGGACGATGCCGCCCACGGTCGGATCGTCGATCAGGTTCACGGCATGGGCCCAGACGTCGACCCAGGTGCCGTCGTGGTGACGGACCCGGGCCTCGGTGGTGACGGCGTTGCCGGGCGCCTCGAGCGCCTGCTGCACGAGCGGCCCGATGCGCGCGACGTCGTCGGGGTGCATGAGGTCGGTGAAGGTCACGCCGTCCCAGGAGTCGGTCGGGTAGCCGAGGACCGGCGCCACCTGGCCGGTCGTGCTGACGATGCGCCCGTCGGGGTCGAGGACGGTGACGGTGTCGGAGATGTTCTGGACCAGCGTGCGCCAGCGGTGCTCGCTGGCGTGCAGGGAGCGGTCCAGCTCGACGTCGGCGGTGACGTCGACCACGAGGACGACGACCTCGGTCTCGGGTCCCGACCCCGCCGTGATCGCGCTGGTCCACACCTTCAGCTCGATCGGCGTGCCGGCCGCGGTGATGCCGGCGAGGCGGGCGCCGTCGAGGGGATCGCCGGCGAGGGTCCGGGCCCGGATGCCGGCCGAGCCCTCACCCAGCGCCCGGAGCGGCGCGCCGACGGCCTCGTCCGCGCTCCAGCCCAGGACGTCCTCGGCCGCCGGGTTCCACTGGGTCACCACGTCACCCGGGCCCAGCCGGGCCACGGCGAGCGGGATGCGGTCGATCAGGCTCGCCATGTCGACGTGGGCCGACGCCAGCGCCCCGCTCAGCCGGTGCGTCGCCGTCGACTCCGTGACGGTGAGGACGAAGGCCTCGATCCGGTCGTCGGCGCCGGTGACGGCGTGGCCGTGGGCGGTGAACCAGCGCTCGGCCCCGGGGCGGCCGAACCGCGAGTCGACGTGCAGCGGGACGACGTCGCCGGCGTCGCAGCCGGTCAGCCAGCCGGCGATGAGCTCCCGGTGCTCGGGGTGGACCAGGTCGAGCAGGGGGCGCCCGAGGATCTCCTCCTCGGGCATGGCCAGGAGGGTCCGCAGGGCGGGGTTGGCCTCGACGACCCGATGGTCGGCGCTCGTCACGACGATGGCGGTGTCGGACAGGGCGAAGACCTGCGCCCTCGTCGCCTCCCGGGCGGCCGGGCTCAGGCGGGGTGTTCTCGCCGTGGGGTCCATCACCGTCCTGGTTGGTGCGACGTGCCCCGAGTCTCGCAGGTCGTAGGGTCAGCGGCCATGTCCCGCACGCCCGTCGAGCTCGACGGCTTCGCCCGCACCCAGGTGGCCCACGGCGGGACCACCCGCACCGTCTACCGGGCCGGTTCAGGTCCCGGGGTGATCGTGATCGCCGAGATGCCCGGCATCACCCCGTCGGTCATCGCCTTCGCCCGGCGGGTCGTCGACCTCGGGTGCTCCGTGGCCCTGCCGCACCTGTTCGGCGAGCCGGGCCGGGATCCCCACCGGTCCGGGGCCCGATCGGAGCTGGCCGACGTGGCCACCAGCTTCGTCCCCGCCTGCGTGTCCCGGGAGTTCGGGGTGCTCGCCACCCGGCGCACGTCGCCGGTCATGGACTGGCTGCGGGGGCTCGGCCGCCAGCTCCACGACGAGTGCGGCGGGCCCGGCATCGGCGTGGTCGGCATGTGCTTCACCGGCGGGTTCGCCCTCGGGATGATCGCCGACGCCCCGGTGCTCGCCCCCGTGCTGTCGCAGCCGTCGCTGCCGCTCGGCCTGACCAGCGCCGGACGGGCGGCGCTCGGCCTCTCACCCGAGGACCAGGCGGCCATGGTCGAGACCTGCGCGGCCCGCGACCTCACCGTCCTCGGGCTGCGCTTCAGCGAGGACCGCCTGGCCCCGCCCGAGAAGTTCGCCACCCTCCGCCGGCTGCTCGGCGACCGCTTCGTCGGCGTCGAGATCGACTCCTCCCCGGGCAACCCCTGGGGCCACCGGAAGGCCGCCCACTCGGTGCTGACCGAGGACCTGCACGACGCCGAGGGTCAGCCGACCCGCGCCGCCCTGGACCAGGTCCTGGACCTGTTCCGAACGAGGCTGCTCGCCCCCACCGACGGGGGCTAGGGTCGACCCCCTTCGCCCGAGTAGCTCAGTCGGCAGAGCGTCTCACTCGTAATGAGAAGGTCCGGGGTTCGATTCCCCGCTCGGGCTCCGCGTTCCCTCGGCTGAGGTCCCACCTCGTCATGAGAAGGTCCGGGGTTCGATTCCCCGCTCGGGCTCCGCGTTCCCTCGGCTGAGGTGCCACCTCGTCATGAGGAGGTCCGGGGTTCGATTCCCCGCTCGGGCTCCGCGTTCCCTCGGCTGAGGTGCCACCTCGTCATGAGGAGGTCCGGGGTTCGATTCCCCGCTCGGGCTCCGCGTTCCCTCGGCTGAGGTCCCACCTCGTCATGAGGAGGTCCGGGGTTCGATTCCCCGCTCGGGCTCGGCGTTCCCTCGGCTGAGGTGCCACCTCGTCATGAGGAGGTCCGGGGTTCGATTCCCCGCTCGGGCTCGGCGTTCCCTCGGCTGAGGTGCCACCTCGTCATGAGGAGGTCCGGGGTTCGATTCCCCGCTCGGGCTCCGCGTTCCCTCGGCTGAGGTCCCACCTCGTCATGAGGAGGTCCGGGGTTCGATTCCCCGCTCGGGCTCCGCGTTCCCTCGGCTGAGGTGCCACCTCGTCATGAGGAGGCCCGCCCGCAGTGGAAGGGCGTCGCCGCCGACCTACCCTCACGTGGGGGGAGGGTCGAGGGCGAGGAGTGGCGGGATGGCGAAGGTGAGGAGCGATCAGATCGTGTTCGAGGGGACGGTCGCGGAGGCGATGCGCGGGGGGACGTTCCGCGTCGAGCTCGAGAACGACCACCTCGTCCTGGCCCACATCAGCGGGCGCCTGCGTCGCAACCGCATCCGGGTCCTCCCCGGGGATCGGGTCCAGCTCGAGGTCAGCCCGTACGAGCTGGGACGAGGCCGGATCACCTACCGCTTCGGCTGACACTGCGGTGATGGTGACGGCGGGTCCGGCGGGAAGGTGGCGGTGAGGCTCGAACCGACCCCGCTGCTCGTGCGGGCCCGGCCGGGGACCCGGCACCGCGGCCCCGTCCGCCCATGACGGGCTCACCGCGGGCGTCGTCGATCGTGGCTGTCGCCAACCGGCTCCCCGTCCAGCGCACGCCGGATGGGTGGCAGCTCGCACCGGGCGGTCTGGTGACCGCCTTGAAGCCGGTGATGGAGGCGCGCGACGGGACGTGGGTCGGGTGGGACGGCGGCAATCGGGGCGCACCGGGGCACCTGCCCTCGATGCGGATCGGTCTGCGGCCGATCCGGCTCCGCCCCGGAGCCGTCGAGGGCTTCTACCACGGCTTCTCCAACCGGACGCTGTGGCCCCTGCTGCACAACGCCGTCGAGCGCCCGGTCTTCGACCGAGGGTGGTGGACCCAGTACCAGGAGGTCAACGGGCGCTTCGCCGATGCGGCGGTCGACGCCCTGGCTCACGTCGATCGCCCCGTCCTGTGGGTGCAGGACTACCACCTGATGCTCGTGCCCGAGCTCGTCCGCGCCGTCCGTCCCGACGAGAGGATCGGGTTCTTCCTCCACGTCCCCTGGCCGGCCCCGGACATCTACGCCCGCCTCCCGTGGCGTGCCGAGATCGTGCGGGGGCTGCTCGGAGCCGACGTCGTGTCCTTCCACACCGAGCGCTACCGCAAGAACTTCGTGCGCTCGTGCGGTCGGGTCCTCGGCGCGGAGGTCACCGCCCGCGGCGGGGACCTGCACCTCGCCGATGGCCGCGTCGTGCGGACCACGTCGGCGCCGATCTCGATCGATGCCGCGGCGATCCGTTCCGCCGTCACCTCACCGTCCGCCGGCGCCGAGCTGGCCGAGCTCCGCGACCAGTTCGCAGGGCGGACGGTCCTCCTCGGCGTGGATCGTCTCGACTACACCAAGGGCATCGTCGAGCGGCTCCTCGCCTTCGAGGCCCTGCTGGAGCGGCGGAAGGACCTTCGCGGTCGGGTGGTGCTGGTCCAGATCGCCGTGCCCAGCCGGGACGACGTCCAGGAGTACCGCGACCTGCGAGACACCGTCGAGCGGCTGATCGGTCGCATCAACGGCCGGTTCACGCCGACGGGGGGCGACGTCCCGGTCCACTACCTGTACCGGGGGCTGCCGCCCGAGCAGCTCTACGGCTACTACGCCCTGGCCGACGCCTTGCTCGTGACGCCGCTGATCGACGGGATGAACCTCGTCGCCAAGGAGTTCGTGGTGGCCCAGGCGGCGACCGGCGGCGACGGGGTCCTGGTGCTGAGCGAGTTCACGGGCGCCGCGGAGGAGCTCCGCGAGGCCGTGCAGTGCAACCCCTTCGACGTCGACGGGCTCGCCGGCCGGATCGAGACCGCCCTCGAGGTCGCCGCGCCCTCGCGGCGCCGGGCGCTCAGGACCATGGCGCGACGCATCCACCGTCACGACGTCCACGCCTGGCTCGACGAGCAGATCTCGGCGATCGAGGGCCCGACCACCGCGGCCAGCTGATCGGGCTACCCTCCCGCCGGATGGGGGAGGGACGCCTGCCGCACGTCCTGAGCGTCGGCTGGGCGGCGATCGCCCTCGCGCCGATCACGAGCGGGTGGTCGGCCATCGACCGTGGGTGGACCCCCGTCGGCGACAACGGGATGATCGCGGCCGGCGCGGCCGACACCTTCACCTCCGAGATCCCGCTCCTCGGCATGCCGTCCTCCATCGGGTACTACTCCGGCGTCCACGTCCGCCACCCGGGGCCCCTCGGCTTCTGGTTCCTCGCTCTCCCGGCCCGGGTCTTCGGGGCGCCCGGGTACGGGTTGGTCCTGGGGTGCGTCGTCCTCAGCGTCGCCTGCCTGGCCCTCGTCGCGCTCACCCTGCGGAGGACCACCGGCCCCGTCCTCGAAGCCGGGTTCCTCGCGGCCACGGCGCTGATGATCCTGGGGGTCGGCGAGCCGCTCGGCCCCGACCTGGTGCTGTACGGCCACGCCGACAGCGTCATCGGCCAGCTCCGCCTGGAAGGCGTCGACGTCCGCCTCGTCGACGAGGAACGGGAGAACGACTACGTGCTCTACGACTACCGGGCCCGCCACCCCGCCACCGGTGAGGAGGCGGTCCACATCCTCCTCCGCGTCGGCACGTCCGCGCCGCCGGAGGGGTACCGGTTGCTCTCGTCGTACGACCCGGCCGAACCGGTGGAGTCCTACGAGGGGTACTCCGTCCCCCTCTTCTTCGCCGTCCCCACGACGGTGTTCGTCCGGATCGAGTGACCCGTCGGTCCCGCCACGGGGCCGGGTGGACGGGGTGGCGGACGGGCCCGGCGGTGAGCTTCAGGCGTCGGTGCGGACGGTCTCGACCTCGATCTCGATGCGGATCTCCTTGGACACCACCAGGCCGCCGTTGGCGAGGGGCATGTTCCAGGTGATGCCCCAGTCCTCCCGGTCGATGGTGGTGTGGGCCGAGAAGGCGGCCCGCACGCCGCCCCACGGGTCGGTGACGGTGCCCAGGTGCTCGACCTGCAGGGGCACGGGGCGGGTCACCCCGTGGATGGTCTGCTCGCCCTCGACGGTGCCCGCCGAGCCGTCCCAGCGGACGGCGGTGGACCGGTAGGTCGCCGTGGGGTGGGCCTCGACGTCGAGGAGGTCGGCCGAGCGCAGGTGCTCGTCCCGGGTTGCGTCGCCGGAGTCGACCGTGGCCAGGTCGATCTCGACCTCCAGGGAGGAGGCCTCCGGCTCCTCGTCGACGACGACGGTGCCGCGGACGCCGGTGAAGCGACCGCGGACCTTGCTGACGACGAGGTGGCGTCCGATGAAGGCGACCTCGGCGTGACCGGGGTCGATCTCCCAGCGGCCTGGCGCAGGCAGCTCAGCGCCGCCGATGGTGCGGGTGGCGGGACCGGTCAGGGGGTGGGTGGTGCTCATGGCGTCCTCCGAGAGGGGGATGGGGATGCCGAGATGACGGATCTCGGGCCGGGGATGTGACGGGACCCCTGGGGGGTCGCCTGGACGCCACCAGATGTGTGCGTCTGCACGCATTGTAGAGATGCGTGCAGATGCACACAATCCGCTACCGTGAGGTCGTGGACGATCCCATCGACGCCTGGAGGGCGGTCCTCCTCGCCCAGCACCGCGCTCTGCGCGCCATCGAGCGCGACATGGCCGCCGCCGGGGTCGTCGCCCTCTCCTGGTACGACGTCCTCCTCGAGCTCGACGCCGCGCCCGGGCGCCAGCTGCGCATGCAGGACCTGGCGGCCCGGACCGTCCTGTCCCGGACCCGGGTGAGCCGGCTGGTCGACGACCTCGTCCGCGCCGGGCTCGTCACCCGCGAGCCCGACCCCGCCGACGGGCGGGCCAGCCTGGCCACCCTCACCGCCGAGGGCCGCCGGGCGCGGCGGGCGGCCGCCCCCGTCTACCTCGCCGGCATCGAGGAGCACTTCGCCCGCCACCTCACGGCGGCCGAGCGCGGCCAGGTCGCCCGGGCCCTGACCAAGGTCGTCGCGGCCCACGACGCCACGGGGTAGAACGGCGCGGGTGACGACCGACCCCCAGCCCGACGCGGCGGTGTCGTACGCGTCGTACCTGGCGCTCGACGAGGTGCTCGGCGCCCAGCGGCCCCGCTCCGAGGAGCACGACGAGCACCTGTTCATCGTCGTGCACCAGGTCTACGAGCTGTGGTTCAAGCAGCTGCTCCACGAGCTGGCCCACCTGCAGGCGGCCCTCGAGGCGGGGGAGACCTCGCGCTCGCTGCACACGCTGGGCCGGATCCTCACCATCTTGAAGGTGGCCGTCGCCCAGATCGACGTGCTCGAGACCATGACGCCCCGGCAGTTCACCAGCTTCCGCGCCCGCCTCGACACCGCCAGCGGGTTCCAGAGCGCCCAGTTCCGCGAGATCGAGGCCGTCCTCGGCCGTCGCGACGCCGCCGTCGGGCGGGCCCACGCCGCGGGCAGCGAGGCCCGGGCCCGCATCGAGGCCGCCGTCGCCCGCCCGTCGTTGTTCGACTCCTACGTGACCTACCTCGGGCACGTCGGCTTCCCGGTCGACCCCGTAGCCCCCGGCGGGATCGAGGACGTCCTCGTCGCCGTGTACACCGCCGACGGCGAGCCGGCACAGCTGGCCGAGCGCCTGGTCGACCTGGACGAGGGCCTCCAGGAGTGGCGCTACCGCCACGTGAAGATGGTCGAGCGCACGATCGGGGACCGGATCGGGACGGGCGGGTCGGCCGGCGCCGAGTACCTCCGCCGCACCCTCTTCTCCCCGCTGTTCCCCGCCCTGTGGGCCGTCCGCAGCCGCCTGTGACCCGTGGGATCATCCCCGGATGACCGGGACCACGATCGACCGAGGGCGGATCGCCGACCTCCTGGCGTCCGAGCGGGCGCGCTACGCCGAGCGGAACCCCCGGTCCCGTGCCGCTGCCGAGGCGTCGACCCACCTCTTCGCGGGCGTCCCCATGACGTGGATGGCCAAGGCCCCCGGCGGGTTCCCGCTGGTCCACGTCGAGGCCCACGGCTCCCGCGTCGTCGACCTCGACGGGCACGAGCTGGTCGACTTCTGCCTGGGTGACACCGGCGCCATGGCCGGGCACTCACCCCCGGCGACGGTCGCCGCCGTGCAGCGGCGCTACGCCGAGGCGGGTGGGGCCACGACGATGATGCCCACCGAGGACGCAGCGGCGGTGGCCGCCGAGCTCTCGCGCCGCTTCGGCCTGCCCACCTGGAGCTTCGCCCTGAGCGCCACCGACGCCAACCGGTGGGCCATCCGGCTGGCCCGCGCCGTCACCGGCCGGCCCCGGATCCTGGTGCACAGCTGGTGCTACCACGGCAGCGTCGACGAGACGTTCATCGTCCTCGGCGACGACGGCCGGCCTGCGCCCCGCCCCGGCGGCGTGGGCGCCCCGTGGGACGTCACCGAGACCACCCGCGTGGTTGAGTACAACGACCTGGGCGGCCTCGAGGCGGAGCTGGCCCACGGCGACGTGGCCGCCCTGCTGGTCGAGCCGGCCCTCACCAACATGGGCATCGTGCTGCCCGAGCCGGGCTACCTCGACGGCCTGCGGGCCCTGGCCACGCAAGCCGGCGCCCTGCTGATCGTCGACGAGACCCACACCCTCTCGGCCGGCCCCGGCGGCTGCACGGCGGCGTGGGGGCTGGCCCCCGACGTCGTCACGCTCGGCAAGGCGATCGGCGGCGGCATCCCGATCGGGGCCTACGGCCTGAGCGACGAGGTGCGGGACCGCATCGCCGCCCGCCCCGAGCTCGACCTGGTCGACACCGGCGGCGTCGGGGGGACCCTGGCCGGCAACGCCCTGTCGCTCGCCGCCGCCCGGGCGACCCTGACCGAGGTGCTCACCGAGGCCGCGTTCGACCGCATGATCGCCACCGCCACCCGGTACACCGCCGGCGTCCAGGACCTGATCGACGAGCACGACCTGCCGTGGAGCATCGCCCAGCTCGGTGCCCGGGCCGAGTACCGCTTCTGCGCCCCGGCCCCCCGCACCGGCGGTGCATCGCAGCGGGCGACCGACGGCGACCTGGAGGACCTCCTCCACCTCTTCCTGGTCAACCGCGGCATCCTGCTCACGCCGTTCCACAACATGGCCCTGATGGCGCCGACGACCACCGCGGCCGACGTCGACGCCCACCTCGCCGTCCTGGCCGAGGCCGTCGCTGCCCTCCTCGCCTGACGGCGGTCGGCGCGCCCCGCCGCGCCCGCGCGGGCCGGCGGAGTGCACCAGCCCCCGGTCCGGTACGGTGCGGGGGCACAGGTCGCCCGTTCGATCCTTCAGGCTCCCGCCGGGGTGGTGCTGCGATCCGAAGGGATCCACCATGGCCCCCGCCCCCTCCGACGAGGTCGCTCCTGCGGCTGTCGCTGACCGTGTGTGCGGCCGTTGCCGCAAGTCCTTCGAGGGCGACCCCGACGCCCACCCCACCGCCCAGCAGGGCTGGTGGGCCTGCGCCGGGTGCCGCGAGGCGCTCTCCGGACCGGTCGTCCGCCGCGACCGTCCGTGATCCCGGACCCCTCGTTCGCCCACCTCATCGCCCTGTCCCAGCCCGACGGCCTCGTCAGCCGGCTGGCGAGCAGCGACCACCGCTACCGCGTCGAGGGCGCCGCGGGCGCCCTCGTGGCCGTCTGCCGGGAGCGCACGCCCTCGGCGCCGCTGGTCGAGCTGGCCCGCACCTCGTTCCGGCTCCTCGCCGACGCCCAGGGCATCGACGGGACGGTCCGCTCCGAGCGCACCGAGCGCGGGCGCTGGCGCGGCGATCGCCACCCCGGTGACGCCTGGGCGCGCAGCGTGGGGGCCTTCGCCACCGCCGCCGGGTCGGGGCCCGACCCCTGGATGCGGGAGGCCGGGCGGGTCCACGCCCGCCGGGGGCTCGCCGCCCGCTCGACGTCGGTCCGCTCCATGGCCATCGCCGCCCTGGGCGCCGCCGAGCTGGTGGCGATCGACCGCCACCACCCACCGGCCCGCGCCCTCCTCGTCGACGCCGTCGCCGCCATCGGGCCGCGCCGCGACGACCCCGCGTGGCCCTGGCCGTCCGACCGCGTCGACGCCATGGCCGCAGTGGTCCCCGACGCCCTGCTCGCGGCCGGCGCCGTGCTCGGCCGCCCCGACGTCGTCGACGACGGGCTCGCCCTCCTCGGCTGGCTGGTCGACCGGGAGACGGCGTCAGGCCACCTGTCACCGACCCCCGACGGTGGCCGGGTCCGGAGCGACCCCCTCGCCGGCTTCGACCAACGCCCGGTCGATGTGGCCGCCCTCGCCGCCGCCTGCACCCGGGCCGCCGCCCTCACCGGCGATCGCCGCTGGATCGCCACGCTCGAGCAGGCGTGGCAGTGGTTCGCCGGTGCCAACGACCTCGACGTCCCGCTGTGGCACGCCGACGCCGGGGCCTGCGCCGGGCGGCTCACGGGCACCGGCCCGAGCGCGGACCACGACGCCGAGGCGACCCTCGCCCTCATCTCGACCCTCCAGTGCGGCCGGCTCGTCGCCGCCGCCCTGGGCTGAACCCCACCACCACCACCAGGAGACCTCATGCCCGACCGTGCCCCCCACAAGGAGTCCGCCAAGAAGGCGGCCAAGTCGCTCAAGGAGAAGCGCCAGGACAAGAAGGACAAGAAGGACAAGAGCTCCTCGTCGTCCATCGTCCGCTGAGGCGCGGGGCGCGCTGCTCCGGCGGGCCCGGGCAACGCCGCGGTCGACGGCACCCCCGTCTCCGTCGCCCCGGCGTGGCCACGGTGTAGACACGGGCGGGTGCACCTCTGGGGACCAACGCAGCCGGTCGACGACCTCCTGGACCTCTACGTGGTCGACCGCGACCCCGTCGACGGGCGACCGTGGGTGCTGGCCAACATGGTCGGTGGCCTCGACGGGTCGGCCGCCGTCGGCGGGCGCGTCGGCGCGCTGTCCGACGAGACCGACGCGGTCCTGTTCCGGTCCCTGCGGGCCGTGGCCGACGTGGTGGTCGTCGGCGCCGAGACGGCGCGGCGCGAGCGCTACGGCCCGGTCCGCCTCACCGACGACCTGGTCGCCAGCCGGGTCGCGGCCGGGCTCCCGCCGACCCCGCCGATCGCCATCGTCAGCCGGTCGCTCCGCCTCGACTGGGACATGCCGCTCTTCGCCGCGCCGGAGGCGGCCGACGCCCCCCGGCCGATCATCGTGACCTGCGCGGCGGCCGACCCCGCCGCCCTCGAGCGGGCCGAGGCCGTCGCCGACGTCGTCGTCGCCGGCGAGGCCGAGGTCGAGCCGGGCGCCGCCCTCGCCACCCTGCGGGAGCGGTTCGACGCCA
Source organism: Iamia sp. SCSIO 61187 (assembly GCF_019443745.1). NCBI lineage: Bacteria > Bacillati > Actinomycetota > Acidimicrobiia > Acidimicrobiales > Iamiaceae > Iamia > Iamia sp. SCSIO 61187. The sequence continues at coordinate 4,357,366 of NZ_CP050948.1, read as the reverse complement.
AGGTCGGCCTGTGCGAGGGCGGGCCGACGCTGCTGGGCCAGGTCGCGGCGGCGGGGCTCCTCGACGAGCTGTGCCTGACGATCTCGCCCGTGCTCGGCGGCGACCCGCTCCCCGTCAGCGTCACCCCCGCCGGAGCCGACCTGACGCGCATGGAGCTGGCCCACGTCGCCGAGGCCCACGGCTCCCTGTACCTCCGCTACGTGCGGGCCGCGCCGTGAGCGTCGACGCCTTCGCCACCATCGCTGCGTCGCTGGACCCGGCCATGGTCGTCGTCACCAGCGCCCACGACGGGGAGCGGGCCGGCTGCCTGGTCGGGTTCCACGCCCAGTCGAGCATCGAGCCGCCCCGGTACTGCGTCTGGCTCTCGAAGGCGAACCACACCGGCCGCGTCGTCCAGCGGGCGACGACGCTGGCCGTCCACTACCTGGATGCGACCCAGCGGGACGTGGCCGAGCTGTTCGGGACGCAGACCGGCGACGAGGTCGACAAGCTCTCCCTGTGCGCGTGGGACGAGGGCCCCGACGGGGTCCCGCTCCTCCGGGCCTGCCCCCGCCGGGTGGTCGCCCGCCGCATCGCGGTCCTCGACGAGGGCGGCGACCACCTGTGCGTGGTGACCGAGCCGACCGAGGCCACCGCCGAGGGGCGCTTCACCCCGCTCCGCCTCTCCGACGTCGACGACCTCACGCCCGGCCACGAGGCCGAGGAGCGCCCCTCCCCGCCCACGGAACGGGCTCGCTGACGGGGCACGGCGGGCCCGGGCCGTCGTGGCCCGTCAGGCCGTGGGGAGGCGGGCGTCAGCCGTGCCCTCGGTGGCGACCAGGTCGCGGGGGCCGAGGAGCTTGGCCAGGAGGTGGTCGCCGGCGCGCACGGGCGCGTAGCGGGGCGGGTCGTCGGCCGAGGTGCAGGTGGGCAGGACCTCGACCAGGGCGTCGTGGTCGCCGTCGTGGAAGAACGCCATCGAGCGGCGGACGGCGGGCCCGTCGACGCCGGCGGCCGGCGGCACGACGCGGTGCAGCGTCGAGCGCCAGCGGTCGTTGGTCCACTGCGCCAGGAGGTCCCCGAGGTTGACCAGGAGCGCCCCGGGGGCGGGGACCACGTCGTGCCAGCCACCGTCGGGCCCGACGATCTGGAGCCCGGGGACGGGATCGGCCCACAGCACGGTGACGATGCCGTAGTCGGTGTGGGCGCCCATCCGCTGCTGGCCCGGGAGGGGGTCGGGCGCGCCGGGCGATCGCTCGTAGCGGATGCTGCGGAGCATGTCGGTCGAGTGGCGGGTGTGCTGCTCGAAGAAGTCGGCGTCGAGCCCGAGGGCCACGGCGAAGGCGGAGGTGAGCCGGTGGGCGACGGCGCGCGCCGCCGCGAAGTAGGCGTTCAGCGCCGGGCGGAGCTCCGGGGGCTGCGCCGGCCACAGGTTGGGGGCGAGGTGGCGGTGGCGCTCGGCCCGCACCGCCGGGTCGGCGTCGTCGAGGTCGTCGGCACCGATGTTGAACGCCTCGAACAGGTCCGGCGGCGCCTCCACACCGAGGCTGTAGGAGAGCGACTCGTCGCCGGGGGCGGCGTAGCCCCGGTCGACGTCGGTGCGGGGCGGTCGGCCGTCGAGCTTCACCTCGAGCGGGAGGGCGAAGTAGGCGTCCAGCGCGTCGAGTGCGTCGGCGACCGTGCGCTCGGGGATGCCGTGCCCGACCACCTGGAGGAAGCCGATCGTCCGGCAGGCGGCGTCCACCGCTTCCGGGTCGGGGGCCGCCAGGTCGACGGTGGGGACGAGGGCGCTCATGGGGCGACGCTGCCGCGGGCCGGGCCGCAGGACAAGGCCCGGACCCGATGGTTCACGTGATCGCAACCGAGCGCCCCGTCGGACGGTGCTGACGGCCCTCAGCCGGTCACCGGGCCAGGCCCGGCGCGGCGCGTCCGGCGATGAGCGGGAGGTCGAGGTAGGTCTTGATGCCGGGCTCGGCCCGGTGGACGTAGGGGATGGCGTTCACGCAGTGCATGGCGGTGGCCACGATGCCCGGGTTGCGGTCGACGCCGTCCTCCCACCGCTCGGGTTGCAGGCCTTGGAACGTGAGCAGGACCGACGGGTCGCCGGTGACCTCGACCTCGAACCGCTCGCCGCCCTCGCCCAGCGTCCACCCGCCGTCGAGGTCGTCCTCGCCCATCAGCCAGTTCACCGCGGCCGTCACCACCGGGGTCTCGCCGACGAGCGCCTCCCACTGGAAGCGGCGCGCCGCGACCTGACCGGGCTGGATGTCGCCGATCGGGCTGGGGATGGGGGCGGTGGCCACGGCGACGTCCTGGGTCGTCCGCAGATCGGGCGCCGCCGCGAAGCCCATCTCGTCGACCACCATGCGCACGGCCCGCCCGAACCCGCCGGTGAGCAGCCCGGCCATGGGGCTGGCGAGGGCCTCCTCGGGCGTGGCTCCGAACGCCATGATGTGGCGGATCACGTCGGGGGCGCCGTAGCTGCGGATGTCGGAGAACTCCTCGGCCCGCACGTGGGTCGCGGCCGAGACGAGCGACGAGATCATGAGCGGGAACCGCTCGGTGATGCCGCCGGGGTGGATGCCGCTGCCGTGGAGGGTGGACCCGCCCTCGGCGCACGCCGCCTCCAGGTCCGGGTGGCGCCCGGGCTCCGGGTAGACCCAGCCCACCGGCGTGACGACGTCCCGCCCCGCCCGCAGGATGCGGGCCACCTGGGCCTCGTCGGGGATGAGCGGGGCGTAGACGACGCAGTCGGCCTCGATGGCCAGCGCCTCGGCCTCGGTGGCGGTGGCGACGACGCCGATCGGCTCGCCGCCGGCCAGGACGCCGACGTCCTGGCCGGCCTTGGCCTCCGAGTGGACCCAGCACCCCACCAGCTCCAGGTCGGGGTGGCGGACGACGCCCTCGATGGCCGCCCTCCCCACGCCGCCGGTCGCCCACTGCACCACGCGGATCGCCATGGCCGCGCACCGTACCTGGCGACCCGTCAGGCCGCGCCGGGTCCACCCCCGGCCGCGGCCGCCGGCACCGTTCTGACACCGCTGTCGGACACAGATGTCGTCTGGCGTGACCAGAACGGCGGCCGCGGCGGCCATCGCCGTTCTGACACCGCTCCCGGCCAGGCGTGTCGCCTGGCGCGAACAGGACCGAGGAGGGCGACGGAGGTCAGCCGGCGGCGGCGAGGGCGGGCACGGCGCTCAGACGGCGCGCCGGCCGGGCGGCGGCGTCGGGCCGCAGCGACGAGCGGCCCGCGCTCCAGGCGCCGAGGACGTGCTCGGCCAGCCGGGCCTCGACCCGGCTGAGGGCGGCGGCGCCGAACACGACGTCGGGCCCGAGCGCCGGCTCGGCCTCGACGAGCGGCGCGACCATGCCCTCGAGGGCGAGGCGGGCGTGGTGCTCGTCGACCTCGACGTGGACGGCGTAGAAGCGCTCGAGCGCCGGCAGGCCGCCGATGCGCCGGGCGGCCCGCAGGTAGTGCGACATGGGCACGACCGAGCACATCTCGAACAGGGCCAGGTGGCCGACGGCCGCCCCCCGCAGCCGGCGGTGGAGGCCGAACATGCTGATGAGGTTGTCCGTCGCCAGGGTGACACCGGGCAGGCGGTCGATGTACCCGCCGAAGGTGGGGTCGAGGCCGAGGTCGACCATCGCCGCCGCGAACAGCTCGCAGTGGGCCTCCCCGGGGACGCCCTCGCCGTACTCGTCGGCCTGGATCTCGATCATGGCCGCCCGCCCGGGGCCCCGGAGCCGGGGGATGGCCCACGTGTGGGGGTCGGCCTCCTTCAGCTGGTAGGCCGAGCGGTGGATCGACACCTCACGAAGCTGGTCGAGGGTGCCCCGGCCGGCGACGGTGCGGGCCAGCGGGGGCCCGGCCCAGCCGCTGATGCAGCGGAGGGCGGCGGGGGGGTTCTCGGGCAGGTCGGCGGCGCGGTGCTCGAGCCGCAGGTCCTGCTCGAACTGGGCCTCCAGCCGGGCCCGGAAGGCGAGGGTGGCCGGGTCCCACTCCATGGCGTCGTCGACCCCGACGAAGCCGCCGTAGTGGAGCTGGTAGCAGGCCCACAGGGCCAGGTGGAGGTCGTCGTCGACGGTGGCGTTGCCGACCTCGGGGACGGTCGTGGGGAGCGGGCGCCCCGCCGTCCACCAGTCCAGGAGGGCGGACGAGAGGGGACCACGCGGGTGGGGCAGCACTGGTGACAAGGGGGGCTCCGAGGAGGCGTCGGGGCCGCCTCACTCTCCCTGATCGCCGGGGTCAAACCCCGGGTCAGCCGTTCGGGCGAGGGCCGTTCGGGCGCGCGGGGGCCCACTCGTCGTGGGAGCTGCGGTCGGGCCGGAACCCGTGGTCGACGCCCCAGAGGGCGGCCTCGGTGCGGGTCGACACCCCGATCTTGCGGAAGATCTTCTGGGTGTGGGTCTTCACCGAGTTGACCCCGATGTAGAGCGCGCTGGCGATGTCGCGCGTGCTCTTGCCCTGGGTGATGAGGGCCAGGACCTCGCTCTCGCGCTCGGTCAGCCCGGCGGCGTGGCCGGGCCAGCGCCGGGGGCCGTCGGGGGTGGCCCGGGCGGCCCCGTCGGCCCGGGCGACGACCTCCTGGCCCCGGTGCACGGCGACGATCGCCTCGGCCAGCCGGCGGCCGTCGAGGCCCTTGCTCAGGAACCCCCGGGCCCCGCTCCGCAGGGCCGCCTCGATGAGGGCCTTGTCGGTGTCCCACGAGTAGACGGCGACGCGGCCGACGTTGGGGTGCGCGGCCAGGGCGGCGATGACGAGGGCACCGTGGTCGGGGAGGGCGAAGCAGTCGAGCAGGGCGACGTCGACGCGGTGGTCCGGGCCCTCCTCGGTCGTGCGCTCGACGACGCGCACGAGGTCGGCGTGCGGCGCCAGCAGGGCCGCCGTCCCGGCCACGACGATGTCGTAGTCGTCCACCACGCAGACCCGCACGGGTGACTCGCTCACGTGTCCCTCACCTTCTCGGCCCCCAGCCAGTGTTCTCCCGATCGTGCCACGCTGCGCCCCGAGAGCGCGCCTCGGTCGCCTCCCGGGTGGCCACCCGGATCTGTGTGGCATCCCTCCCGAAGTGTGTGGGGGGGTCCGCATCGGGCAGCCTCTTGGCGTGGCTGACCCCGACTGCTCACCCGCCCCGGCCTCCGGGGACCCGGCGCTGCGGGTCGAGGTGCCTGTCGACCTCGAGGCCGTGGACGGCGTCCGGACCCAGGTGGTCGAGCTGGCGGCGAGCTGGGGGCTGAGCGAGCTCGAGGATCTCGAGGTCGTCACCAGCGAGCTCATCACCAACGCCATCGTCCACGCCCGGTCCGTCTCGGTCGTCGAGGTGCGGCAGGCCGGGGCCGACTGCGTCGAGGTCATGGTGTCCGACCGCGACCCCGAGCCACCGGTCAAGCGCATCCCCTACGAGCAGCACACGCGCGGCCTCGGCCTGCACATCGTCGATGCCCTGAGCGAGGAGTGGGGCGTCCGCGTCGTCGACGGCGGGGGCAAGACGGTCTGGGCCCGGGTCGGCCCGTTCCCCGGCGACGGCTGACCCCGCCGGGCTCCCGGGCGGGCATCGGTGTTGCGCCTGGGGCCGTCACGCCAGCATGATCGGGCACGGTACGCCGCGGTAGCTCAGTTGGTTAGAGCGCCTGATTGTGGATCAGGAGGTCAGGGGTTCAAATCTCCTCCGCGGTACTGAAGACCCCGGGCGGGGGGCGAGGGGCCACGGGGGACCGGGCGCTCGTCGCGGCCGTGGGTAGCGTCGCGGTCGTGCGCCGACCTGCCCGCCTCGCCCTGGCCGTCCTCCTCGTCCTGGTCGGGGTCGCCTGCACCGACGACCAGGCCGACCGGTCCTCGGAGCGGCTGGGCCCCCCGGACCAGGACGCCACGTCCGACACGGTCGAGCCCGAGGAGCCGGGTGGCGGCACCGAGGCGGGGCCGCCCCGACCCGTCGAGGTCCCCGCCGACGACGTGGACGCCCTGTACGAGGTGCCCGACCCGCTGCCGGCCGGCGCCCACGGCGACCTGCTCCGCTACCAGGAGGTGGAGCCCGGCCCCGAGGGCGCCCGGTCGTACCGGGTGATGTACCTGTCGGAGTCGCTCGCGGGCGATCCCATCGTCGTCACCGGGACGGTGGTCGTCCCCGACGCCCCCGCCCCACCCGAGGGGCGCACGGTGCTCACCATCGCCCACGGCACGACGGGGATCGCCGACGAGTGCGCGCCGTCCCGCGCCGGCGGCGCCGCCGAGCTGGCCATCGCCGGACCGGCGGTCGACCGGGGGTGGATCGTCGCCGTCACCGACTACGAGGGCCTGGGGACGCCCGGGCGGCACCCCTACCTGGTCGGGGTGAGCGAGGGCCGCAGCGTCGTCGACGCCGTCCTCGCCGCCGGCCAGCTGCCCGACGCCGAGCGCAGCGACACCGTCGCCATCGCCGGCTACTCCCAGGGCGGGCACGGTGCCCTGTGGGCCGCCGAGGTGGCGGCCGGGTGGGCCCCCGAGCTCGACGTGGTCGGCACCTTCGCCGGCGCCCCGGCCACCGAGCTCGACATCATCCTCTCCGCCGCCGGGGCCCCCGGCGTCGCCGGCTTCGGAGCCATGATCGTGGCCGGGTACGAGGCGGCCTACCCGGAGGCCGACCCCGCCCTGTTCCTCACCGACGAGGGCACGTCCCTCCTCGACGCCGTCGACGAGGGATGCGTGGGCGACGTCTTCGCCGCCCTCGCCGCCGCGTCGGGTCCCCTCGTCCGGCCCGACGGTCCCCGCACCCCGCCCTGGCCGGAGCTGGCCCGGGAGAACAGCCCGGGGCAGGTGCTCCTCGACGACCCCGTCCTCATCATCCACAGCGACGAGGACGACGTCGTCCCCGTCGCCCTCAGCGGGATCCTCTTCGACCGCATGTGCGGCCTGGGCCAGGCCGTCGAGCGGAGGGTGCTCGAGGGCGGGGGCGACCACGGGGAGGCGGCGCGGGTCGCCTACCCCCAGGCCCTCGAGTGGTTCGACCAGATCCTCGCCGGCGAGCCGGTGCCGACCACCTGCCCCTGAGCGTCGCTCCACCCCCGCCCGGGCCGGTGAGCAGGGACGGCCCACGGTGCGTGGTGGAACCCCTTCGTTCTGAGCGGTCACCCTCCTGACCGGGAGGCGCCTGCCGATGGGGACCCCGCCTCCGGGACGCGCCCGCCGGAGGGGCGGCTCCCGGGGCGCCCGCAGAACGTCGCACCACCGGAGGGCACATGACCGAGCGCCGCAAGATCCTGATCGTGGGCGGAGGGCCGGCCGGTCTGGCCGCCGCCCTGTCGCTGACCGATCCCGACCTGCACCCCACCTGGCGGGACGAGTACGAGGTCACCCTCCTCCAGCTCGGCTGGCGGGTCGGCGGCAAGGGGGCGACCGGGCGGCGTGGTCGGGCCGTGCCCGACGGCGCCGGCGGCTGGCGCCTGGAGGGCGATGCCCGCATCCAGGAGCACGGCATCCACCTCTTCGGCAACATGTACACCAACGCCATGCGGATGCTCGACGGGTGCCTGCAGGAGCTGCCGCCCGGGCCCGACGGTCGGGTCGAGACGATCGACCAGGTCCTCGTGCCCAGCAACCACCTGACCCTCGCCGACATGCTCGAGCGGCGCTGGGAGCTGACCAGCCAGACGATGCCCCACAACGACCTGGACCCGTGGGGCCCCGAGAACGTCCCCGACCCGGCGACCCTCGTCGGTGAGATCATCCGCGAGGTCCTCTCGATCCTCGAGGAGGCCTTCGGCCCCGGAGCCGGCGAGGGGCTGCGCTCGCCCGGCGGCCACCACCTGCACCTCGCCGCCCTGTCCGAGATCCTCGAGCGCGAGGAGCTCGACCCCCGTGAGCCGCACGCCGGGCACCACCGGGGCGCCCTCGACCTCCTGGAGGCGGCCCGGCTGCACCTCCGGGGCCACGTCGAGGACGCGGCCGGCACCAGCCGCGCCGCCCGCATCCGGTCCGCCTGGTGCCAGGTCGAGCTGTACGTCACCGTGCTCCGCGGCGTGATCGCCGACGGGGTCTTCGAGCGCGGCCTGGCGACGGTCGACCACGAGGACTACCTGGACTGGCTCCGACGCCACGGCATGGCCGAGGCCGCCGTCACCAGCAGCGCCACCCAGGTCCCGGCCCAGATCTGCTTCCAGGTGCCCCACGGCGACGCCAGCCTGGCGCCCACCATGGCCACCTCGTCGTTCCTGTGGTTCGTCCTCCGCCAGCTCCTCTCGTGCGGCCAGGGCAGCTACTGGTTCACGCGGGGGACAGGCGACACCGTCATCGCCCCCTTCTACCGGGTCGCCCGGGAGCGAGGGGTCGACGTCCGGTTCTTCCGCCGGGTGACCGAGCTCGTCTTCGACGAGGCGACCGGCCGCATCGAGCGGGTCGAGGTCGACGTCCAGGCGACGACCATCGGCGACGCCCCCTACGACCCCCTGGTGACCGTGCCCGACGGGACCCTCGCCTGGCCCGCCAGCCCGATCTCCGCACAGCTGGTGCAGGGCGAGGAGCTCGAGGCCGGCGGCATCGACCTCGAGTCGTGGTGGACCCCGTGGGCGCCGGTCGCCCACGAGACCCTCGTCGCCGACGTCGACTACGACTGCATCATCAGCGCGCTGCCGCTGCCGAGCCTGGCCGAGCTGGCGCCGACCCTCGTCGCCGCCGCCCCCTGGGCGCCGGCCGTCGAGGCCATGCCCGGCGTGATGACCATGGCCGCCCAGATCTGGACCACGGTCACGACCCACGAGCTCGGCCTGCCCCGGCTGCCCGGCACCGACCGGACGATCGGCACCGCCGCCGTCCAACCCCTGGGGCTGGCCGACATGAGCGACGTGCTGGCCGGCGAGGCCTGGCCCGAGCGGGGAGGGCCCCGGGGCCTGATCTACCTGTGCGGGCCGATGGCCCACCGTGGCCCCTGGCCGGCCCCGGACGTCCACGGCACGCCCGACCTGCTCGCCGAGCGGGCCCGGGCCACGTTCGTCCAGTGGCTGCGCTCGGCGTGCTCGGTCCTGCCCGCGGCCGGGACCAACGCCTTCACCGGTGGCGCCTTCGACCCCGACCTGCTGTGGTGCCCGCCCGACGCCGGCGCCGAGGGCGAGGCCCGCGTCGACCTCCAGTACTGGCGGGCCAACGCCGATCCCAACGAGCGCTACGTCCCGTCCCCGCCCGGGAGCGGCGTCCTCCGCCCCCAGGCGTGGGCCAGCGGGGCGTCGAACCTGGCCCTGGCCAGCGACTGGATCTCGACCGGCATGGACATCGGCTCGTTCGAGGGTGCGGTCATGTCCGGCCACCTGGCGGCACACGCCCTCACCGGTGCGCCAGCGCTGGACGCCATCGTCGGCTACGACTTCGCTCGGCCGCACCAGGCACACGAGGAGGGGATCACGACGATCGAGACCACCGCCGTCACCGTCCCCGGCGACGACCGGGTGACCACCGGGTGACCATCGGCCTCCTCCCGGGTCTGGAGGACCTCCGTCCCGTCCAACGACGGGGGGACACCCTGGTGCTGCGCGCTCGCGCCCGGGACGGGGCCCCCGTCCTGGTGAAGACGCACGCCTCGGACCTCCCGACCGACGCCTCGCGCGAGCGGCTGCGCCGCGAGCACCAGGCCACGACCGCGGTCCGCCACCGCCACCTGGTGACGGCCCGGGACCTGGTCGACACGTCGATGCGCGTCGCCCTGGTGCTCGACGACCCGCCCGGGCCGACGTGGGCCGAGGCGGTGACGGCCGGCGCCATCGACCTCGTCGGCGTCCTCGACGTCGCCATCGCCGTCGGCTCCGCCCTGGCGGCCCTCCACGCCCGGGGTGTCGTCCACCGGGCCGTCGACGGCGAGCACGTCGTCCTCGGCCCCGACGGCCCCGTGCTGGTCGACCTGTACGACGCGTCCGAGAGCGGGGTCCGGCCCCGGCGCTCGAGCCACGGGAGCCACCTCGCCCCCGAGCAGCGCGGACCCGAGCCGGTCCCGGCCGACGCGGCCATCGACCGGTACGCGCTGGGCGCGACGACCCAGGCCCTCCTGGCTGCGCTCGGGCCCATCCCCGACGGGCTGGCCGTCGTCCTCGACCGGGCCACCCACCCCGACCCGCGGCGCCGGCACCGATCGGTCCTCGGCCTGGTCGCCGACCTCCGGGCCCAGCGCCGGCACCTCGTGGACGGCGGCCCCTCCCCGGCGCCGTCCGACGACGAGGTGGCCCTCCGGTGGGAGGACCCCCGCCAGGTCGTCGGGCGCGACGACCTTCGCTCGCGGCTCGTGGCCGCCGCCGACGCGGTGGCCGCCGCCGGCCAGGGCCGCGTCGTCGTCGTCCGCGGGCAGCCCGGGTCGGGCCGCACCGCGCTCGTGCGGGCCGTCGCCGACGACCTGCGGGCCAAGGGGGTGCTCTGCGGCACGGCGACGATGTCCGACCCGGGGGCGACGGTCGCCTTCCGCGCCGGCGCCACGGTCATGACCCAGCTGGTCGACCAGCTCCTGACCGCTCCCGAGCCCGTCGTGCGGGCCGTCGAGGGCCACCTCCGCCGCTCCCTGGGGGACGACCTCGCCGTGGCCACCCAGGTGCTGCCCGCCCTGGGCCTGGTGGTCGGACCGCAGCCGGAGCCGCCGCACATCGACCCCTCCGAGGCGCTGGGCCGGGTCACCCGGGCCACGCGGGCGTCGATCGCGGCGGTGGCCCGCCACCTGCCACCCGCCGTCGGGATCTTCGACGACGGCGACCTGGGCGACGCCACGTTCATGGGCGCCCTCGAGTCCGTCGGCGGCCACCCCGACGCCGGCCCCTTCCTCGTCGTGGTCGTCACCGACGGCTCGTCGGGCGCCCTCCGGGACCTGATCGCCCGGGTCGCCGCCCGGGGCGCGGTGGTCGAGGAGGTCGAGGTCGCGCCGCTCGCCCCCGACGACGTCGCCGAGCTCATCGCCCAGGGGACGGGGATGGCCGCCCCAGCGGTCGCCGAGCTGGCCGACGCCGTGTGGCGCCGCTCCGGCGGCCTGCCCCGCGTGGCCCTGGCCGACCTGTGGACGCTGGTCGAGTCGGGCGACCTGTGGATCGACGTCGATGCCGGCGTCTGGCGCTGGTCCGAACGGGCCCGTCGGGTCGAGGCCCCGCTCACGCTGGCCGAGGTCGCCGGCGCGCGGGTCCGGGACCTGGCACCGGACGCCCTCACCGGAGCCGCCATCGTCGCCGTCGCCGGGCGCGCCGCCCGGGTCCCGGTGGTCGCCCGCGTCCTCGGGATCGCGGACCAGGCCGCCGCCGCGGTCGTCGATCGGGCCGTCGTGGCCCACGTGCTGGCGCCGGCCTCGCCCCGCGGGGAGCTGGCGTGCCTCGACGACGGTGTGCGCGACGCGGTCCTGGCCGCCCTCGACGCCACCGAGCGGGCCGAGCTCGAGCAGCGGGTCGCCCGGGCCGTGCTGGCGACCGCCGACGAGGGGCCCGACGGGCACCCCGACCTGGCCGACGCCCACCGCATCGACGTCATCGACCTCCTGCGGCGCGACCCGACCCTGGCCACCGACCCCGACGCCCGCCAGCTGCTCGTCGGGTTGTGCGAGGACGCCGCTCGCGCCGCCCACCGCGCCGGAGCGTTCCAGGAGGCGCTCGACCTCCAGCGCACCGCCATCGAGGCACTCGGCGAGCAGGGCTGGCAGACGCAGCCCGAGCGGGCCTTCGAGCTCCACCTCCGCGCCGCCGAGCACGCCCTCGTCGTCGGCCGGCCCGAGCTGGTCGACGAGCTCCTGGACGCCATCGGCGCCCACGACCCGTCCGCCCCGCAGCGGGTGCGGACGATGCGGGTCCTGGGCATGCGGGCGTGGACCCGACAGGACCACGACGGCGGCCTCGAGCACCTGCGCCTCGTGCTGGCCGAGCTGGGCGAGCCGCTCCCGGCCCGCCCGACCTGGCGCGACGTCGCCGTCGAGGCGGCGCGCACCCATGCCGAGCTGGGCCGGTTCGACCCCGAGTGGTTCCTCACCGCCCCGGCGCTGGAGGACGAGCGCCTCCTCGCCACCCTCGACGCCATGCTCGGCTGCGTCCACCTGGCCTACGTCGACCAGCCCCTCACCCACATCCTCCTGGTGCTCCGGGGGACGCGCCTCACCGCCCGGCACGGGGTCGCCGACGCCTCGGGCTACTTCATCGCCGCCTACGGGATGCTCTGCGTCTCGCTGCCGGGCGCCACCCCGCGGGGCCTGCGCTTCGGCCGGGTCGCGGCCGAGCTGGGGAGCCGGGGCCGGGCCACCAACGCGACCATGGTCGGCTTCGCCGTGGACGCCTTCGTCCGCCACTGGGGCGAGCCCCTCGACGCCACCGTCGACCCGCTGCTCCAGCGCTACCGCGCCACCGTCGCCTCCGGGGCCCGGGGCTACGGGCTGACCGGGGGCACCTTCGGGGTGCTGCACGGCCTTCTCGCCGCCCGGCCCCTCCAGTCGGTCGAGGCCACCGCCGACGCCATGGCCGAGGAGCTCGACGCCATGGGGGAGAGGGCGTTCCGCCAGAGGGTCGACGTCGTCGCCCAGGCGGTCGCCGACCTGCGGACCGGCGGCGACGGCGACGTGCTCGACGGCCCGGCCTTCTCGGCACCGGAGTGGCTCGCGGCCAAGCGGCGCGGCGGCGAGCTGGCCGTGATCGTCCACACGCTCCGCGCCCTCGTCGCCCTCAGCCACGACCGTCGCGACGTCGCCGCCGAGGCGGTCGCCGCCGCCGCCCCGCTCCTGCGCTCGGCGCCGGGCGAGGCCGTCGTCGGGGTGCACCGCTTCCAGGCCGCCCTGATCGCCGCCGACGCCCTCGCCGCCGCCTCCGGTGCATCGTCCCGGGCCCGCCGCCGGGCCGAGCTGGCCCGGGCCCGGGCCCGCCTGAGGGCGCTGGCCGAGCACGCCCCCGCGAACCACGCCCACCGTCTCGCCCTCGTCGACGCGGTCACCGCCGACGCCAGCGGGTCGGCCCGACGGGCGATGGACCGCTACGAGGAGGCCGTCCGGCTGGCCACCGAGCACGGTGCCCTCGGCGACCTCGGGCTGGCGGCCCAGCGGGCCGCCCGCCACCACCGGGACCGGGGCCGCGACCGCCTGGCCCGCCACTACGCCTCGGTCGCCCAGGACGCCTGGCTGGCCTGGGGCGCCGATGCCGTGGCCGCCGGGCTGCCGGCCCGGCTGCCCGGCCTGGTCAGCGCCCCGATGCCCGACGCCGCCGCCGTCCGCCCCGGCGCCGACCCCGGTCGCGTGCCCGTCGGCCAGCCCAGCACGGTGGCGGCCGAGACCCTGGCCGAGGCCAGCACCCTCCTCGGCGAGGGCCTCGAGGTGCGCGACTTCCTCCAGCGGATGGTCGACCTGGTGATGCGCCAGGCCGGCGCCACCCGGGGCTACCTCGTCCTCCACTCGCCGGCCGGCCCCGTCGTCGAGGCTGCCGCCCAGGTGCGCAACGGCGTCGTCGAGGTCGTGCCCCGCCCGTCCCCCGACCCCGCCGAGCACCCGGGCCTCAGCCCCCACGCCCTGCACTACGTGCTGCGCACCCGCCAGGTGCTGGCCCTCGTCGACCCGGCCGACGACCGCCGCCTGCGGGCCGACGAGGCCCTCCGCGAGCGGGCGCCACGGGCCCTCCTCGGCCTGCCCATCGGCGGCGCCACCGGCACCCCCGGCGCCTTCGTCCTGGAGAGCGACGACCGGCCCGACGGGGTGGAGCCGACCCGCGTCAGCGCCCTGCGGGTCCTCGCCGCCCAGGCCATCTCGGCGGTCGAGCACGCCCGCCTCACCTCGGACCTCGGCGCCCTCGCCCAGGACGTGGCCGACCTCCGATCGACCGCCGACAGCATGTCGACCCTCGCCGAGACCGACGCGCTCACGGGGGTGGCCAACCGGCTCGGCCTCGAGTCCGCCCTCCGCTCCGTCATGGACGGCACCGCCCGACCGGCCGACGCCGCACCCGTGGCCGGTGAGGGACCTCGCGTCGGGGTGTTGTTCTGCGACCTCGACGGGTTCAAGGGGGTCAACGACCGCCTGGGCCACACCGCCGGCGATGCCGCCCTCGTCGAGGTGGCCCGCCGGCTGCGGGCCGCCGTCCGGTCCGACGACGTCGTGGCCCGCCTCGGCGGCGACGAGTTCGTGGTCGTCTCGATCGGCGTGTCCGACGAGGAGCTGGCCCAGGTCGCCGAGCGCATCCGGGTCGCCGTCGCCCAGCCCATCGACGTCGGCGCCGCTGCACCCGTGTCGCTCGGCGTCTCCATCGGCGTGGGCCGGGCCGACATGGTCGGCGTCACCTCGCTCGACGACGTCGACGCCCTCCTCGGCGCCGCCGACGACTCCATGTACCGGGCCAAGCGCTCGGGGGGGAACCGGGTGGTCTCGTAGTCACGGTTTCGGAGTCGTTCGCTCGCTGGCGCTCGCTCCACTCCTCCGAGCTAGGGGAGCTCGCTGCTCTCGGGGCTGAGCTGCACCGCAGCGAGCAGGTGGACTCCCGCCGTTCCCGTTCAGTCCGGCGCAGCCGCTGGGGGGTGCGGGGGGGGTCTCCCACCGCAGAGGCGAGCGTGGCGGCGAGGAACGAGCCGTCCGCCGCCGGGAAGGTCTTCAGGGCGAGCGCAGCGAGCACCACCAGTTCGAAGAAGGAACCGAGCGCAGCGAGGTTCCTGATGTGAGAGCTCAGCCGAACTGGACGCCTTGGGCGAGGGGGAGCTCGTCGGAGTAGTTGACCGTGGTCGTCGTGCGGCGCATGTAGGCCCGCCAGGCGTCGGAGCCGGACTCGCGGCCGCCGCCGGTCTCCTTCTCGCCGCCGAAGGCGCCCCCGACCTCGGCGCCCGACGGGCCGATGTTGACGTTGGCGATGCCGCAGTCGGAGCCGTCGGGCCCGACGAAGCGCTCGGCCTCGCGCACGTCGCGGGTGAAGATCGACGAGGACAGGCCCTGGGGCACGCCGTTGTGGAGGGCGATGGCCTCGTCGAGGTCGGTGTAGGGGAGGGCGTAGAGGAGCGGGCCGAAGGTCTCGGTGCGGACGATGTCGGTCTGCCCGGGCATGGCGACCAGGGCGGGGCTCACGTAGAAGGCGTCGGCCGCCTCGTCCTCCAGGACCCGCGACCCGCCGGTGACCACGGTGCCGCCGTCGCCCTGGGCGGTGGCCAGCGCCTTGCCGACCCGGTCGGCGGCCGCCCCGTCGATCAGCGGTCCCACGAGGGTGCCGTCGGCCAGCGGGTCGCCGACGGGCAGCGACGCGAAGGCGGCGCCCACCCGCTCGACGACCTCGTCGTGGACGTCGGCGTGGACGATGAGCCGGCGCAGGCTGGTGCAGCGCTGGCCGGCGGTGCCGGCGGCGGAGAACACCACCGCCCGGGCGACCAGGTCGAGGTCGGCCGACGGGGCGACCACGGCGGCGTTGTTGCCGCCCAGCTCGAGGAGCGACCGGCCGAAGCGGGCGGCCACCCGCTCGCCCACGGCGCGGCCCATCGGGGTCGAGCCGGTGGCCGAGATGAGCGGGAGCCCCTCGTGGTCGACCAGGGCCCGCCCGACGGCGGCATCGCCCAGGACGACCTGGCCCAGGTGGGCGGGGGCGTCGACGGTCGCCGCGGCCCGGTCGAGCAGGGCCTGGCAGGCCAGGGCGGTGAGCGGGGTCTTCTCCGACGGCTTCCACACCACGGGGTCGCCGGCGACGAGGGCCATGGCCGTGTTCCACGCCCACACGGCGACGGGGAAGTTGAAGGCGGTGATGATCCCGACCGGCCCGAGCGGCTGCCAGGTCTCCATCATCCGGTGACCGGGGCGCTCGCTGGCGATGGTCTTGCCGAAGAGCTGGCGGGACTGGCCCACCGCCAGGTCGCAGATGTCGATCATCTCCTGGACCTCGCCCAGGCCCTCGGACCGGATCTTCCCGGCCTCCAGGCTCACCAGGGCGCCCAGGTCGTCCTTGTGGGCCCGCAGCTCCTCGCCGAGGGCTCGCACCAGCTGGCCCCGCACCGGGGGCGGCGTGGTCCGCCAGGTGCCGAAGGCGGCGGTGGCCCGCTCGACGGCGGCGTCGACGTCGGCCGGGGTCGACGCGGCCAGGTCCGGTCCGACGGCGGTGCCGGTGATCGGCGTGCGGGCGGGGAGGTCCGACCCCTCGGGGACGGTCACGCCCAGCCGCTCGAGCACCTCCGCCGTGGTGCGGTGCAGGGCGTCGGGGGTGGGCAGGCGGGACATCGGGCCTCCGGTGGGGCGCATCAGATCTGCTAACGTCTTCGCCATCCTAGTCGTCAGCTGTGCTGATGGCAGGCCGGAACGTGGGACGGAACGGCGCCGCCTGGTGCGGTTCCCGTCCGAGGTTCGCCGGGAACCGTCGAGGAGGACGCAGGTGACGATCGAGCGGATCCGGGTGCTGGGCCTGGGCAAGGTCGGCGAGCTGGTGGCGCACCTGCTCGGCGGGGCCGGGTTCGAGGTGGCCGGGGGCGACCTGCGGCCCCGGCCCGACCTCGGCTTCCCGGTCGACGTGTTCGACGTCGGCGACCCCGAGTCGCTCCGGAGCGAGCTCGACGGTTTCGACGCGGTGGTGTCGTGCCTGCCCTACGACCGGAACCTGGGCGTGGCCGAGGCGGCCGCCGTCGCCGGGCTCCACTACTTCGACCTCACCGAGGACGTCCCGACCACCACCCGCATCCGCGAGCTGGCCGTCGGGTCCGACGTGGTGATGGCTCCTCAGTGCGGGCTGGCGCCCGGGCTGGTCGGCATCGTCGGCTCGTCCCTGGCCGACGGGCTCACCGACCTGCGGCGGATGCAGCTCCGGGTCGGGGCCCTGCCCCAGCACCCGTCGGGGGTCCTCGGCTACGCGTTCACGTGGTCGCCCGAGGGCGTCATCAACGAGTACATCAACGACTGCGAGGTCATCCGGGACGGGCACCGCCAGCTGGTGCCGGCCATGGCCGACATCGAGACGGTCGTGATCTCCGGCGACCGGCTGGAGGCCTTCGCCACCTCCGGCGGGCTCGGCACCCTGTGCGAGACCTACGACGGGCGCATCCGCCACCTCGACTACAAGACCCTGCGGTACCCGGGCCACTGCGACGCCATCCGCTTCCTGCTCGACGAGCTGGCCCTGCGCGACCGGCGGGAGCTGGCGGGCGAGATCCTCGTCAACGCCAAGCCGCCGGTCGACGACGACGTCGTGTACCTCTACGCCGCGGTCGAGGGCCAGGGTCCCGACGGGCTCACCCGGCGGGAGTACGTCCGGGCCTGGCAGCCGATCGAGATCGCCGGCCGGATGTGGCGGGCCATCTCGTGGACCACGGCCGCCTCGGCCTGCGGCGTCGTCGAGCTGGTCGCCCGGGGCGCGGTGCCGGGCAAGGGCTTCCTCCGCCAGGAGGACGTCTCCTTCGACGACCTGCTCTCGACCCCGACCGGCAGCCTGTTCCGCGACGAGGTGGCGGTGGCATGACCGAGGTCGCGTCGATCGTCCGCCGGGTGCTGGGCGACGCCGCCGCCGACGAGGTCCTCGCCACCGTCGACCTCGGCCACGGATGGTGCCAGGCACCATCCGTGGCGACCGCGGCGGTCGAGCGGGCGGACGTGGCCCACGCCCTCCACGTCGTGCTCTACGCCGACCTGATGGAGGTCGTGCCGTCGGCCGCGGCCTACGCCGTCGACCAGCGGGCCGCCGGGCGGGGCGTCGTCCTCGACCACGCCGCCGTCCGCACCGTCGCCTGGCCCGCCGGCGCCCTGCCCCCCGGCATCGAGCAGGTCACCCGCATCCTGCGGCCGTTGGGCTACGAGCGCCACGCCACCTACCCGCTGACCCGGCTGCGGATGACCGGCCACGCCTACGCCCACCTCGACCGGCCCGAGGTCGTGCCCCAGTGGTTCGTGTCCGAGCTCCACCCCGACACCTTCTCGCCCGCGTTCCAGGACGCCGTCACCCGCGTCCTCGCCCCGTCGACCGACCCGCTCGACACCGCGACCCGCGACCGGCTCGCCCGCCTCGCCGCCGACCGGTCGCTGCCCCTCGACGACGCCGTCGCCCTGGTCGACGCCCTGCGGCGGTCGTTCGGCCGCCAGCACCCGCTGCCCACCGACCGCGACCACGACCTGCTGCGGGCCGAGTCGGCCGAGATGGCGTGGATCGCCACCGAGGGCACCACCTGCAACCACTGCACCGACCGGGTCGACGACGTCGCCGCCGTCGCCGACCGCGAGCGGGAGCGGGGCCGGCCCATCAAGGACACCGTCGAGGTGTCGGCGTCGGGCCGGGTGCGCCAGACCGCCCACCGGGCCACCACCGTCGTGCGGGCGCTGCGCACGCTGGAGGGCGACGTCGTCGAGCGCGAGGTCCCGGGCTCGTTCTTCGAGGTGATCTCCCGCGACCCGCTCCCCGAGGGCGGGCTCGACCTCGCCTTCGACGCCGCCAACGCCACCGGCATCTTCGCCATGACCCGGCCCGCCGACGCCGGCGAGCCCGGCGAGCCGGCATGACCGCCCGCGGCGCGCCCGGCGCGCCTGGCGGACCCGGCCGGCCGGGATGAGCGAGAGCGCCACCGGCGGCCGACCCGGGCGCGACCCGCTCACCGTCGACCGCCTGCGCATGGTCCGCGAGCTGGCCCGGCGGGGCACCATCGCAGCCACGGCCCGGGCCCTGGGCCTGACCCCGTCGGCGGTGTCCCAGCAGCTCTCGGCCCTCGAGCGGGAGGCGGGCCTGGCCCTGATCGACCGGGCCGACCGGCGGGCCACGCTCACCCCGGCCGGCCACGCCCTGGTCGAGCACGCCGACCGGGTGCTCGACGCCCTGGCCGCGGCGTCGGCCGAGCTCGACCGGGCCCGGGGCGCGGTGGGCGGGCCGTTCCGCATCGCCACCGTCCCCAGCGCGGCGCCGGCCCTGGTGTCGCCCGTGATCGCCCGCCTGCGGGCCGCCCATCCCGACCTCGACGTCACCGTCATCGACGAGGAGCCGCACCGCAGCCTCGACCACCTCGACCGGGGGACCATCGACCTGGCCGTGGTCGACCGCTACGCGGCGGCACCCCTGCCCGTCGACGCCGACCTCGATGCCCGCCCCCTGCTCGTCGAGCCCCTCATGGCCGTCCTGCCGGCCGACCACCCCGCCCTCCGCCGGCGCCGATCGGGCCCGGTGGCGCTGTCGGACCTGGCCGGCGACGACTGGATCGTCGCCCCCGACGAGGTCAGCTGCGGGGCGGCCGTGCGGAGCGCCTGCCGGTCCGCCGGGTTCGAGCCCCGGGTGCGCTGGCAGACCGACGACCTCATCCTCCACCTCGAGCACGTCGCCGCCGGCCACGGCGTCGCCCTCCTGCCCCGCCTCGGCGTGCGCGCCGGCGTCGCCGGCATCGAGGTCCGTCCCCTGGCCCCGCCGGCGGTCACCCGCGAGCTGCTGGCCGTGACCCGCTCGGCAGCCGTCGCCCGGCCCGCCATCGTCGCCGTCCTCGACGCCCTGACCGCCGCCGCCGACCTCCAGGCCGCCTGAACGGATCGGGGTCGGGCACCCAGGTGTCGGGGTCCCGGCGGTCGGGTACGGGGCCGAGGTGGAGACGGTCGGCCCCTACCGCCTGGACGCCCTGGTGGGCCGGGGGACGACCGGATCGGTGTGGCAGGCCACCCGGCTGGGGGCGCTGGCCCAGGTCGTGGCGGTCAAGCGGGCCCGGGCCGCCCGCGGCGAGGACGACGCGGCCGACCGGCTGCGGCGGGAGGCGGCGATCCTGGCCGAGCTCGACCACCCGCACATCGTCCGGGTCATCGACGTGCTCGACGACGGCGACGGCGTCGCCATCGTCATGTCGCTGGCCCGGGGTGGGTCGCTCCACGACCTCCTCGTCGAGCGGGGCCGCCTGACCGCCGGCCAGGCGGTGGCTGTCGTGTCCCGGGTGGCCGACGCCCTCGGGTCGGCGCACCGCCAAGGCGTGCTCCACGGCGACGTGAAGCCGGCCAACATCCTCTTCACCTCCGACGGCGAGCCCCTCCTCGGCGACTTCGGGGTGGCCCAGCACCTGCTGCCCGGCCTCCCCGGCCTGGCTGCCCTGGACGAGTCCAGCCGCAGCGCCGTCGAGGGCACCACCGGCTACGTCGACCCGGAGCTGGTCGGGACGGGGGTGCCCGAGCCCCGCAACGACGTCTACGGCCTGGGGGTGGTGGCCTACCTGGCCCTCGCCGGGCGCCTCCCCCACGCCGGGGCCGACAGCCGCGCCGTGCTGGCGGCGGCCGAGGCCGGGGACCACCCGCCGCTGGCCGCCGTCCCGGGCGTCCCCCCCGCCCTGGCCGCCGTGGTCGAGACGGCCCTGGCCCGCGACCCGGAGGCCCGGCCGCCCACCGCCGAGGCCCTCGCCCACGCCCTCCGGGCCGCGGTGCCGGCCGACGAGGTGGTCCTGCCCGGGACCCCGACCACGACGCCCGCCGACCGGCGGGCCGAGGCGGACCTCGACGTCCCCCTCCTCGACGACGGGGCCGACGGCGCCGAGGGCACCGGTGAACCGGGGCGGGGCGACGGCGTCGGCGCCCGCGGCACGCGGGCCTTCGGCCCCCGCCCGCCCCGCCGGGACGAGGGCCCCGATCGTGGTCATCCCATCCTGACCCTCGCCGCCGTGGTCGTCCTGCTCGCCGGGGCGGTGGCCGGCGGGCTCTGGGTGCGCGACCGCCTCGACGAGGAGCAGGCACCGGGCGACGTGCAGGTCGCCGGGGGCGGGCCGCCCGAGGCCGTCGAGTGCGCCGACCTGCCCCCCCTCGACGTGCCCCCCGGGTCCGAGGAGCTCACCGGGGACCTCAACGGCGACGGCTGCCCCGTCCCGGTCGTGTGGGACGGACAGGTCATGCGGTTCCGGCTCGACGAGGACGACGTCCAACCCCGCAGCTACGACTTCCGGGTGGGCGGCGACCGCAGCCCCGGGCAGCTGTTCCTCGGCGACTGGGACTGCGACGGCCGCGACACACCTGCCCTGTACCGCCCGGCGACCGGTGTCGTGGCCTACTTCTCGGCCGTGCCCGGCCAGGTCGGCGGCGAGGTCACGGCCTCCCCCGACCCGACCGGCATCACCGACGGGCGGGCGACCCTCGACCCGGGCGACGGCGACGACTGCGACACCGTCGAGGTCACCGCCGAGGCCTGAGCGGCCTCGGCCGCCGGGCGCGCCACGGTCCGCATCCGAGGCGATCCGCGGCGGCCCGAGCCGACGTCGAGCGCCGAATGCGGCCCGCCCCTATCGTCGGCCGAGGCCCGGGGACCCGGGGACGACGACCGCAGGAGGACGACATGGCGGGATGGGGCGACGATCCGGTCCTGGCCGAGCTGCGAGGCCTGCTCTACGAGCAGGGGTGGCGGCCGGTCGAGGTCACCGAGGCGGCCACCGGCGACACCGTCGTCGTCGAGGGCCCCGACGGCGACCGCAAGACCTTCGCCTCGGACCACATCGCCTTCCACCGCTTCGTCGAGGGGCTGCACGAGGACTTCGACATCTAGTGTGGGGGGCCGATGCCCCCGTGGACCCCGTGCCGTGGCTGACCAGGCCCGCTTCGCCGAGGACGCCATGCCCCTGATGGGGTCGCTCTACTCGGCCGCCCTGCGCATGACGCGCAACCCCTCCGACGCCGAGGACCTGGTGCAGGAGACGTACCTCAAGGCGTACCGGGGCTACGGCGGGTTCACCGAGGGCACCAACCTCAAGGCCTGGCTCTACCGGATCCTCACCAACACCTACATCAACATCTACCGGGCCAAGCAGCGCCGCCCGGACGAGACCGAGCTGGACGAGTCCGAGGACCCGTACCTGTACCAGCGGCTCGGCGGGCTCGAGGCCGCCCAGGTCGGCCGGAGCGCCGAGGACGAGCTGATGGACTGGTTCACCGAGGCCGAGATCAAGACGGCCGTGGAGGAGCTCCCGGAGCAGTTCCGCATGGCCGTGCTGCTGGCCGACGTCGAGGGCTTCTCGTACAAGGAGATCGCCGAGATCCTCGACATCCCCATCGGGACGGTGATGAGCCGGCTGCACCGGGGAAGAAGCCGGCTCCAGAAGGCGTTGTTCGAGTTCGCCAAGCGACGGGGCCTCGCCGACGAGGACACCGACCCCGATGCCCCGCCCCGCCGCCAGCCCGAACGGGCTCGTTGACCAGACTGCGCTCACCAGACATGGCTTCCGACGACACCACCTCGACCGAGACCGGCGACTGCTCCGACGCTCTGCACGAGCTGTACGAGTACCTCGACGGCGAGCTCACCTCCTCGCGTCGGGCCGACATCGAGCAGCACCTGACCGCCTGCGGCGAGTGCTTCGAGGCCTTCGACTTCCAGGCCGAGCTCAAGCAGGTGATCGCCCAGAAGTGCCGCGACGAGGTGCCCGACGCCCTGAAGGCCCGGGTCGCCCACCTGATCGAGGGCGAGGCCTAGCCGTGCCCCGGTCTCGCTCCCGCGCCGGCAGCACCGCCGCGGGGTCGGCGGGGCCACGGGTCTGCGCCGAGGAGGGCTGCGAGACGCGGCTGTCGGTCTACAACGACGCCGAGCACTGCTCCCTCCACCACCCGACCGTCCTCCTCCGCACCCGCGGCCGCCACATCGCATAGCTCTCTCGGTCACTCGCTCGCGAGCAGCTCCCACGTGAGTGCACGAGGGGGTCCGGCCCGGCGCAGATGCTCCTATGGATGTCAAGGCGAGGGGCAGGGGGCGGGGGTTTGTGTGAGGAGGCGCCAGATGCGGCGGGCGAGGTGGCGTTTGAGGGCGCGGATCGCTTCCTTCTTGGTCTTTCCCTCGGCGATTCGGCGGGCGATGTAGGCCTGGGTGGTGGGGTCCCATCGCATGCGGCACAGGGCGACGATGTAGAGGGCCCGGTTGGCTTGGCGGTCGCCGCCGCGGTTGAGCCGGTGTCGCTGGTGGAGGCCGCTGCTGGCATCGACGGGGCTGGCGCCCCAGGCGGCTGCGGCTGCTGCGTCGGTGGCCATGCGGTCGGGGTTGTCGCCGAGGCTGACGATGAAGACCGACGCAACATCGACGCCGATGCCGGGCTCATCGAGCAGTTGGGGGGCGGCGGCTTCGACGATGACCTTCAAGTCGATGTCGACCTCGTCGCGTTCGACGCTGGCTGCGAGCCACCGCCGAGCAAGGCGCCGCAGGGTGATGGCGGCCATGACGTCGGGGTTCGTGACCTCGCCCCCCGGGCGGGACCGGGCGGCCTCGGTGGCGATCTGCGAGATCGTCTTGTGCCGGTAGCGGTCTCGGAGCGTCTCCGAGGCGGTGCTGTCGATCACCGCGTGGATCTGGTTGGCCAGCTTGGTGAGCTCCCGGGTGAGCGAGTCTCGGCTGATGCGAGCGAGACGGGCGGCCTCAGCAGGCCCGGTCCGGTCCTGGGCCTGTCAAGACTTCTGTGTAAGCAGCTCGTGGTTGGGGGGTCAGATCCGGCCGGCGAGGCGGTCGGGGTAGGCGATGGTGAGGGCGCCGAGGGCGGGTCGCCATCCGTGGGTGGCGGCGCCTTCGACCAGGTGGCCGGGGGCGGTGCGCTTGTTGCGGGCCTTGCCGGCTTCGGCGGCGCGTTGGCGGGCCCGCTTGTCTTCGATGTCTCGGATGGCGAGCCAGAGGAGCTTCACGACGGCGTCGTCGTTGGGGAAGTGACCGCGGTTCTTGATGATCTTGCGGAGCTGGTAGTTCAGCGACTCGATCGTGTTGGTCGTGTAGATCACCTTGCGCAGCGCCGGCGGGAACTCGAGGAACGGGATGAACCGCTCCCACGCGGCGGTCCAGGTCGAGACCGTGGCCGGGTAGCGCTGACCGAGGTCTGACTCGGCGAACTCGAGCAAGGCGGCCTCGGCGACCTCGGCGTTGGGGGCGGTGTAGACGAGCTTGAGCGCAGCGGCGACGGCTCGGCGGTCCTTGTAGGACACGAAGCGCATCGAGGCCCGGATGAGGTGCACGACGCAGGTCTGCACGGTGGCCTGGGGCCAGGTCGCCTCGATGGCCTCGGGGAACCCGGTGAGCCCGTCGCAGCAGACGATGAGGACGTCTCGGACGCCCCTGTTGGCCAGCTCGGCGCAGACCGCCGCCCAGAACTTGGCCCCTTCGTTGGCCTGGACCCAGATCCCCAGCACGTGCTTGATGCCGTCGAGATCGACGCCGACGGCGATGTGGGCGGCCTTGTTGCGGACCTGATGGCCGTCTCGGACCTTGACCACCAGAGCGTCGAGGTAGATCACCGGGTAGAGCTCCTCGAGCGGCCTGCTCTGCCAGGCCTTGACCTCCTCGAGCACGGCGTCGGTGATCTTCGAGATCGTCTCGTGGCTCAGCTCGGTGCCCAGCGTCCGGGCCAGGTGAGCGCCGATGTCGCGGATGGTCATGCCGCCGGCGTAGAGCGAGATGATCATCTCGTCGAGGCCCCCGGTCCGCCGGGCGCCCTTCGGGACCAGCCGGGGTTCGAAGGTCCCGAGCCGGTCCCGGGGCGTGGCCAGATCGACATCGCCGACCTCGGTCGCCACCGTCTTCGGCGTGGAGCCGTTGCGCGAGTTCCCCGACCCCCGTCCGGCCGGGTCGCCCCGCTCGTAGCCGAGATGGCCGGTCAGCTCAGCGGCCAGACCCCGTTCGAGGACGGCCTTGATCATCTCGGGCAAGAAGCCGCCCTCGCCGGTCAGCTGCACCTCCCCGGCATCAACCCGGGACATCAGATCGTCGAGCAGTCCGGCATCGACGAGCTGCTGCACAGCAGCCCGCTCAGCCGACCGCTCGACCTCGTCATCGGTCATGGACACGTTCACTACCTCATGGAAGAGGAGCTCCTACACAGACCATCTGACAGGCCCTCACCGGCCTGAACAGCCCGGGCAGCCGCCACAGCATCGGCAGGGTCGGACTTGCCGGTCCTGCGACGACGTTGACGGTTCGGGCGCCAGACCTCATGGACGGTGACCTGGGCCTCGCGCAGCGATCGACACAACCCGGCCCCCCAGGACCCAGTTCCTTCGACCCCGACAGCGTCCACGGTCCCGAACGAGCCCAACCAACCCCGCAGATCGACATGACCTGCACCCGTGGCCGGGAACTCCCTCACCCCCAACACCCCGCCCCGGCCATCGAGGGCGGCGGCCACATGGACGTGCTTGTGGGTATCGACGCCGCCCGTGACGCGCACCGGGTCGTCTGTCATCGTGGTCACCATTGCTGCTCCTTGTTCGAGGGACAGCGCCCGCCAGCCGGCAACGCGGACAAGACGGTGATGGGACCAGGCCAGGCTCCTATGAAGTCACGGACGCCAAGCCAGCAGGCGCAACCGGAGAAGCCCCCCGGGCGGCCGACAGATCTGCGCCAAGACACCCCCACAAGGGAAGGTCAGCCGCTGGGAGAGTCAGACCGCCCGGAGGGGCCTCTCCACCCACATCATCACCGCCGCTGGGGGTGCGGGGGTCTCCCCCGCAAGAGGCCGCCGGAGGCGAGGAACGAGGCGGAGGCGGCCACAACAGCGCGAGCGCAGCGAGCTCGATCAGTTCGAGGAAGGAACCGAGCGCAGCGAGGTTCCTGACGAGAGGGTCCCGCCTCTAGGATCGATCCATGCTCCTCGGTGCGGTGATCTGGACCCAGTGGATGGCCGTCGGCCTCGCCATCGGCGCCGTCCTCGCCACCATCCAGCTGATCGTCATGTACTTCCGCTCGGTCGTCCGGCCCAAGTACCCGCCCCGCGGCACCAAGCGCAGCTGAAGGGCGTGGCGGCGAGCGCGGTCGACTGGGATCTGGCGGAGCGGGTGGCGGTCCGCGCCGCCGGCACCGACCCCTTCCACCGCTCGTACCACGCCGACTCCCTGGTCGCGGACTTCGACGAGCTGACGACCCTCGCCGAGGAGCAGGTCGCGGCGACCACCGGTCTCCGCAGCCTGGCCGGCCCCGCCCGGGCCCGGGTCGACGACCGGGCGGCGTGGGTCCAGGCCAACATCGCCTCGTTCCAGCGTCTCCTGCGGCCCGTCACCAACCGGCTCGAGGAGAAGATGGGCTCGGGCCTGGCCGCCCCCGTCGCCCGGCGCATCGCCGGCGCCGAGGTGGGCGCCCTGCTCGGCTGGATGTCGGGCCGGGTCCTCGGCCAGTACGACCTCCTGGTGATCGAGGACGAGGACCCCGAGGAGCAGGACCTGGTCCACTACGTCGGCCCCAACATCTTGGCCCTGGAGAAGAAGTTCGCCTTCCCACCCCGCGAGTTCCGCCAGTGGCTGGCGCTCCACGAGGTCACCCACCGGATGCAGTTCACCGGGATCCCGTGGATGCGCGAGCACTTCCTGGGCCTGGTCGACGGGATGGTCTCGGCCGTCGACGAGGACCCCAAGCAGGTCCTGGAGGCCGTCACGCGCGCCGCCGAGCAGATCCGCAAGGGCACCAACCCCCTCGACGAGGGCGGTCTGGCCGCCGTGTTCAGCAGCCCGACCCAGCGTGACCTGCTGGAGCACATCGGCGGGCTGATGAGCCTGCTCGAGGGGCACGGGGACGTCACCATGGACCGGGCCGGCGCCGACCAGATCCCCAGCTCGGTGCGGTTCGGCCAGGTGCTGCGCCAGCGCCGCCAGAACGCGAGCCCGCTGATCAAGGTCCTGCAGAAGCTGATCGGCCTCGAGGCCAAGCTCAAGCAGTACGAGCAGGGGGAGCGGTTCATCGAGGTGGTCGAGGAGGCCGGTGGCCCCGAGCAGCTCGAGCGGGCCTGGGAGGATCCGGCCAACCTCCCGACCATGACCGAGATCCGCGACCCGCAGGCCTGGCTGGCCCGGGTCGGCGTCGCCGAACCCGCGGCGTAGCGCTCCACCTTTGTCCGGAAGTCCCCCTCTGCGGCACGGTTCCGGACAAGGTTCGGTGGGGGGGTTGCTGGGGCGGTGCACGTTCCCCCCGCCGGGGACGCCGCTCGTCGTCGGGGTGTCGGGTGGGGCCGACTCGCTGGCCCTGCTCGTGCTGGCGACGGCGGCGGGCTGCGAGGTCACCGCCGTGCACGTCGACCACGGGCTGCGGCCGGGCTCGGCCGACGAGGCCGACGTCGTGGCCGCCGCCGCCGAGCGCTGCGGGGCCGCCTTCCGGGCCGAGCGGGTGGACGTGCCCGAGGGCCCCGACCTCGAGGCCCGGGCCCGCGCCGCCCGCCACGCCGTGCTCGGACCCGGTGCCGCGACCGGCCACACGCTCGACGACCGGGCCGAGACGGTGCTGGTCAACCTCCTGCGGGGGGCCGGCACCACCGGGCTCGGGGCCCTGCGGCCCGGGCACCGGCACCCGATCCTCGGCCTGCGCCGGGCCGAGACCGAGGCCCTGTGCGCGGCCGAGGGGCTCACCCCGGTGGAGGACCCCAGCAACGACGATCCCCGCTTCCTGCGCAACCGGGTCCGCCACGAGGTCCTGCCCCTGCTGGCCGACCTCGCCGGCCGGGACCTGGTCCCGGTGCTCGCCCGCCAGGCCGGCCTCCTGGCCGACGACGCCGACCTCATCGCCGCCCTGGCCGACGAGCTCGACCCCACCGACGCCCCGGCCCTGGCCGCGGCGCCGACCGCCCTCGCCCGGGCGGCGATCCGGTCCTGGCTCCGGCCCACCGCCGACGGGCAGCCCCCGTCGGCCGCGAGCGTCGAGCGGGTGCTGGCCGTCGCCCGGGGCGAGGCCGTGGCCACCGAGGTCGCCGGCGGATGGCGGGTCCAGCGCTCCGCCGGCCGCCTGGCCCTGGTCCCCCGGCCGACCTGAGCCCGGACCCTGGACGGCAACCGCACCATGCTGCGGCGTTCCGTCCCAGGTCGGGTGGTGACGGCGGTGGTCGCACCGCCGGGGGGAGCCGGTAGGTTGCCCCGCCATGGAGCCCGCTGCGCCCACCGACGATCCTGCGCTGGGCGAGGTGGTCGTCAGCCAGGCGGCCATCGCGGCGCGGGTGGCCGAGCTCGGGGCCCAGATCGCCGACGACTACGCCGGCCGGGCGCCGCTCCTGGTGGGCGTGCTGAAGGGCGCCTTCGTCTTCATGGCCGACCTGGCCCGGGCCATCGACCTGCCCGTCGAGTGCGACTTCATGGCCGTCTCGTCCTACGGCGCCGCCACCAAGACCAGCGGCGTCGTGCGGATCGTCAAGGACCTGGACCTCGACCTCTCGGGCCGCGACGTGATCGTCGTCGAGGACATCATCGACAGCGGCCTCACCCTCCAGTACCTGCGCCGGAACCTCCTCGCTCGGGGCCCGGCCAGCCTCGAGGTGTGCGCCATGCTCGTGCGGGAGGGCCAGCAGAAGGGCGACCTGGGGCTCAAGTACGTGGGCTTCAGCATCCCGCCCGACTTCGTCATCGGCTACGGCCTCGACGTGGCCGAGAGGTACCGCAACCTGCCCGACGTCCGCACCTACAAGGGGGCGTGAGCGTGGCCGTCCCGGTCGAACCCCCCACCGAGCCTGGGCCGGGCGTCGACGAGGCGCGCGTCGCCGCCGCCGTGCGCGAGCTCCTCGCCGCCATCGGCGAGGACGTCCACCGCGACGGCCTGCTCGAGACGCCCGACCGCGTCGCCCGCATGTGGGCCGAGATCGCCTCGGGCCTCCACGAGGACCCCCGCCGCCACCTCAAGGTCACCTTCGAGGCCGACCACGACGAGATGGTCATGGTCCGCGACATCCCCCTCTACTCGATGTGCGAGCACCACCTGGTGCCGTTCACGGGCATGGCCCACGTGGCGTACATCCCGAACGACGACGGCCGGGTGATCGGCCTGTCCAAGGTCGCCCGCCTGGTCGACGGGTACGCCCGTCGCCCGCAGGTGCAGGAGCGCCTGACCTCGCAGGTGGCCGACGCCCTGGACCAGAACCTCGAGCCCAAGGGCGTGATGGTGGTCATCGAGGCCGAGCACCTCTGCATGTCGATGCGGGGCGTCCGCAAGGCCGGCTCCTCGACGGTGACCTCGGCGGTCCGGGGCCTGTTCCGCTCCAGCGTCGCCACCCGCCAGGAGGCCATGCGCTTCGTCACCGGCGGCCGCGGGAGGGACTGAGGACCACGACGTGCCGGGCCCGTCGAGGGACCGAGGGCCACGAGGTGCCGGGCCCGTCGTGGGCGAGTTGACTGGTGGCATGCACAAGGCGGCACCGGCGCACGACCAGGGCGACGAGGGCATCGAGGTCGGCGCGCCGACCGACGTCGCCGCCGGGGTGCGCGCCGTCGCCCACACCGTCGCCCAGTCGGTGCGGGAGATGGGCGTCGGGCGCAGCCTGACGAGCCTGCTCAAGGTGAACCAGGTCGACGGGTTCGACTGCCCGGGGTGCGCCTGGCCCGACCCCGAGCGACGCTCCCAGACCGAGTTCTGCGAGAACGGGGCCAAGGCCGTGGCCGAGGAGGCCACGCTCCGCCGGGTCACCGCCGACCTCTTCGCCCGCCACTCGATCGCCGAGCTGGCGGGGCGGAGCGACCACTGGCTGGGCCAGCAGGGGCGCCTGGTCGACCCCGTGGTCCGCCGGCCCGGGGCGTCGCACTACGAGCCCATCGCCTGGGGCGAGGCCTACGACCTGATCGCCGCCGAGCTGGGCGCCCTCGCCCGCCCGGACGAGGCGATCTTCTACACCTCGGGGCGCACCAGCAACGAGGCCGCCTTCGCCTACCAGCTGATGGTCCGGGCCTTCGGCACCAACAACCTCCCCGACTGCTCGAACATGTGCCACGAGTCGAGCGGGGCGGCGCTCACCGAGACGCTCGGCGTGGGCAAGGGCACGGTGCTGCTCGACGACGTCACCCACACGGACCTGATCATCATCTGCGGGCAGAACCCGGGCACGAACCACCCGCGGATGCTGACCGCGCTCGAGGAGGCCAAGGCCAACGGGGCCCGCATCGTCGCCGTCAACCCGCTGCCCGAGGCCGGTCTCCTCCGGTTCAAGAACCCGCAGCGGCCCCGGGGCCTGGTCGGGCGGGGGACCGAGCTGGCCGACCGCTTCCTCCAGATCCGGGTCAACGGCGACCTGGCCCTGTTCCAGGCCGTCGGAGCCCGTCTGCTCGAGGCCGACCGGGCCTCCGGTCGGGCCCTCGACCACGCCTTCATCGCCGAGCACACCGACGGCTTCGACGCCTACGCCGCCCACCTCGCCGACCTCGACCAGGAGGCCGTCGGGGCCGCGACGGGGCTGACCGGGGAGGCCATCGACGGGTTGGTCGACGATGTGTTGGCCGCCGACCGGATCATCGTGTGCTGGGCCATGGGCCTGACCCAGCACCGCAACTCGGTGGCCACGATCCGCGAGATCGTGAACTTCCTGCTCCTGCGGGGGAACGTCGGCCGCCCGGGCGCCGGCCCCTGCCCCGTCCGGGGCCACAGCAACGTCCAGGGCGACCGGACCATGGGGATCTGGGAGAAGCCGCCGGACGCCTTCCTCGACCGCCTCGGCGCCGAGCTGGGGTTCGACCCGCCCCGCCACCACGGCCACGACACGGTGGCAGCCATCCGGGCCCTCCGCGACGGCGAGGCCCGGGCCTTCTTCGCCATGGGCGGCAACTTCGTCGCCGCCGGCCCCGACACCGAGGTCACCGCCGCCGCCCTGGCCTCGGCCCGGCTCACCGTCCACGTCTCGACCAAGCTCAACCGCAGCCACACCAGCCCGGGGGAGGTGTCGGTCATCCTCCCGTGCCGGGGCCGGACCGACGTCGACCTCCAGGCCGACGGGCCCCAGCACGTCAGCGTCGAGGACTCGATGGGCATGGTCCACGCCTCCCGCGGCCACCTCCCACCGCCGGCGCCCGACGTCCCCAGCGAGGTCGAGGTCGTCGCCCAGGTGGCCCGGCGGCTGGTGCCGGGCCGCACCACCGCCGACTGGGAGGCCATGCAGGCCGACTACGGCGTCATCCGCGACCAGATCAGCCGGGTCATCCCCGGGTTCGAGGACTACGAGGCCCGGGTCGTCGAGGGCTTCACCCTCCCCAACGGGCCCCGGGACAGCCGGACCTTCGCCACCGCCACCGGGAAGGCCCGGTTCACGGTCAACCCGCTGGAGGTGCTCACCCTCCCCGAGGGCCGGCTGCTGCTCCAGACCGTCCGCAGCCACGACCAGTACAACACGACGATCTACGGCCTCGACGACCGGTACCGGGGCATCCGGGCCGGGCGACGGGTCGTGTTCGCCCACCCCGACGACCTGGCCGCCCTGGGGTTCGCCGACGGCGACCACGTCGACGTGGTGTCCGAGTGGGACGACGGCGAGCGCCGGGCGCCGGGGTTCCGCCTGGTGGCCTTCCCCGCCGCCCGCGGCACCTGCGCCGCCTACTTCCCCGAGGCCAACGTCCTCGTCCCCCTCGACAGCACCGCCGAGGTGAGCGGGACGCCCACCAGCAAGTCGATCGTCGTGCGGTTCGAACCGGCCGGCTGACCGTGGCCGGTCAGTCGAGCAGCTCGTCGAGGGCGCGCTGCTCGGCCTCGCCCCAGCGGGCGACGAGCTTCCGCACGTCGGCCACCTCGTCGGCATCGAGGTGGTGCGCCTCCTCGGGCCGGATGCGGCAGACGTCGATCTCGTCCCCGACGCTGGGCGAGGTGCGGGCCAGGGCGTCGAGGGTCCGCACGGCGGCGACGACCCCGTAGTCGGCCGATCGCTCGGTCATGTCGAAGTGGGCGAGCAGCGCACCGGCCTGCTGGGCCATGGCGGCACCGCTGCCGACGGCGTGGAACCCCACGTCCTCGTAGTGGCTCACCATCCCGTTCGGGTTGATCTCGACGACGAACGGCTCGCCGTGCGAGTAGCCGGCGGCGAGGACGTAGGCCGAAGGGGTCCCCTGGGTCTCCTCGCCGGGGACGTCGACGATGAAGTTCTCGTAGTGGTGCTTCAGCACCGGGATCACCCGCTCCTGCAGCTCGCGCCCGACGTCCTCGCCCTCGAGGATGGCGGCCGCCGACGCCGCGAAGATGCGCTCGAGGTCGAGCAGGACCGACCGGGCGCCGCTGCCGCCCCACGCTGCGGTCGCCCCCAGCTCGTGCAGCTTCTGCCCGGGGTAGCTCATCCCCCGGGCCGAGTCGGTGATCTGCGAGTCGGACGCCATCACCAGCCCGTCAGCGCAGACGATGGACAGCACGACGGTCATGGGTCTCCTCGAGGTGGGGTGCCCGGAGCGGGCCGACGCCCGGGACTACCCCGACCGGCCCGGGCTACCCTCGACGGGCGGACCGGTCCGGGCACCCCTTCCGGTCCGGGGGTGGGCGTAGGGTCCGGCCGTGACGAGACCACTCGTGATGGGCGTCGTGAACGTGACGCCGGACAGCTTCAGCGACGGCGGGCTGTACCTGGACCACGAGGCGGCGATCGCCCACGGGCGGGCCATGGCGGCGGCCGGCGTCGACGTGGTCGACGTCGGGGGCGAGTCCACCCGCCCGGGCGCCGAGCCGGTGCCGGTGACCGAGGAGGTCGATCGGGTCGTTCCCGTCGTCGCCGCCCTCAGCCCGCTCGTCCGGGTCTCGATCGACACCCGCCACGCCGAGGTCGCCGATCGGGCCGTCGCCGCGGGGGCGACGCTGGTCAACGACGTGTCGGCCACCCTCCACGAGGTCGCCGCGCACCACCACGTCGGCTGGGTGGCGATGCACATGCAGGGCGACCCGCGCACGATGCAGCGCGACCCCCGCTACGACGACGTGGTGGACGAGGTCCGCAGCTTCCTGGTCGCCCGGGCCGACGCCGCCGTCGCCGCCGGGGTCGGGGAGGTCTGGATCGACCCGGGCATCGGCTTCGGCAAGACGGTGGAGCACAACCTGGCCCTCCTCGCCCGGCTCGACGAGCTGGTGGCCACCGGCTTCCCGGTGCTGCTCGGGACCAGCCGGAAGCGGTTCCTGGGCCAGCTGCTCGCCACCGCCGACGGGGTGGCGGACCCGACCCCTCCCGACGACCGGCTGGAGGGGTCGCTGGCCACCGCGGTGTGGGGCTACCGGGCCGGGGCGAGGATGGTCCGCGCCCACGACGTGGACGCCACGCTGGCCGCGGCGAGGGCCGTTGCAGGCCTCTGACCAGCGCAGTCGCCCCCGAGGACGGATTGGGGCATGATCGGAGACGCTGCGCCGGACGAGGAAGGAACCCCCGCATGGGGATGAAGGGCAAGTGGGCCCAGGGCATCAAGCCCAGGAACTTCTCATGGGTCATCAAGGATCGCTTCGCCGTGTGCGAGCGCCCTGGTGGCTACGGCGCCAACCACCGGCGCGTCCGCCGCCAGGAGGAGATCATCTGGGTCCGGGAGCAGGGCTTCACCAAGGTGATCTCGCTCATCCCGGCCAGCCACAACCTCCACAGCTACACCGAGCTCGAGGTGGCCTGGCTGCACCGACCGCTGCGGAGCCACGACGAGCCGGCCCCGATCCTGTCGGAGCTGTTCCCCGAGATCGAGCGGCTGCTCGCCGACGGCGAGAAGCTCCTCATGCACGGCGACGAGCTGGGCGACCGCATCGCCGGCATCGTCGCCGCCTACGTGATCTGGAGCGGGCTGGTGCCCGAGGCCCCCAAGGCCACGATGCTCGTCGAGCGCATGCTCGCCCGCCAGATCGGCCCCGTCGGTCGCGAGCTGATCGCCCTCGCCCCCGAGCTCCCGGGTGCCCGTGCCTGACGGCGACCTGATCGAGCTGCGCGGCCTGACCGCCCTCGGGGTGTGCGGAGCCCTGCCCGAGGAGCAGGAGCGGGCCCAGCCCCTCGAGGTCGACCTCGCCATCCACGCCGACCTGGCCGCCGCCGGAGAGTCCGACGACCTCGACGACACCGTCGACTACGGCGCCGTGTGCGAGCTGGTGGAGCGGGTCGTCACGACCGAGCGGTTCCAGCTCCTGGAGCGGCTGGCGGCGCGCATCGCCGAGGTGGTCCTGTCCGACGACCGGGTCCTCGGCGTCACCGTCGCCGTGCGCAAGCTGCGGCCCCCGGTGGCCCAGATCGTGGACACGTCCGGGGTGCGCATCACGCGCACCCGCCAGGGGACCACCGCAGGGTGACCGGCGCCCGCCGCGTCCTGCTGGCGCTCGGCTCCAACCTCGGCGACCGGGCCGCGCACCTCAGCCGGGCGGTCGACGCCCTCGGCGACGAGGTCACCGCCGTGTCCGAGGTGTACGAGACCGCCCCGGTGGGCGGACCCGACCAGGGGCCGTACCTGAACGCCGTCGTGGCCCTGCGCACCGACCGCCCCGCCCGCGACCTGCTGGCCCGGGCCCACGAGCTGGAGGCGGCGGCCGAGCGGGTCCGGCTCGAGCGGTGGGGGCCCCGGACGCTCGACGTCGACGTGCTGTGGATCGACGGCGAGGAGGTCGACGAGCCCGACCTGGTCGTGCCCCACCCCCGCATGTTCGAGCGGGCCTTCGTCCTCGTGCCCCTCGCCGACGTGGCCCCCGACCTGGTGCCCGCCGACGGCCCTCCGGCCGAGGGCGTCGTCCGGTGGGGGTCCCTGGCGTCGGACGGACCGGTGGCGCCATGAGCGACGAGGCCCGTCGCCGGGTGATCCGGGTCGCGCTCGAGCGTCGCCCCGACATGGGGCTCGAGGACCTCCGCCGGACCCTGGCGCGCGTCGGCATCGAGGTCGACACCGAGACGCTCGTCGCCGACCTCGACACCATCGGGCACTCCCTGCGGATCGTGCCCGCCGGCCCGGCCCACCAACGGGTGCCGTCCGGGGCGCCGGTCCCCGACGACGCCGACGCCGACGGCGCAGCGCCGCGCCCCGCCGAGCCGGCGGGTGACGGCCGATCCCTCCTCGCTCGCCTCCGGCCCGGGCCGCTGCTGGTGGCGGCCGTCGTCGCCTTCGTCCTCGTCGTCGCCGGCATCCTCGTCCTGGGGGACGACGACGAGCCGACGGCCGACACCGGTCCGATCCCGACCACGATCCCGGTGGAGGAGGGCTCGCTGCCGGCCGAGACGACGGCGCCCCTCGCCCCCGCCGAGCCGGCCGACGACCCCGCCCTGACCGAGCCCGACGTCGCCCTCACCTTCGACGTGGACAGCGCCGTCCTGCCCCCGCCGAGCGAGGACGTCCCGTGGACCGCCTTCTCGGGCGACTTCGAGGTCGTCGACGGCCAGGCCGTCTCGACCGGCCCCGAGGCGATGGCGGTGGCGACGTTCCCGGTGCCCGGCTCCGAGACCCGGGCCCAGGTCACCCTGCCGACCGGGGGCGTCGGGGTGGGCCTCGCCTTCCTGACCGCCGACGGCGAGACCTACGCATGGGTCGTGATGCCGGACGACTCGACGGTGGTCCTCCACCGCCTGGGTGGAGCCGAGCCCGAGGTGATGGTCGACGCCCCGCTCCCGGCCATCTCGCCCGGCCTCCGGGTCGGGCTGAGCTCGGTGGGACCGCAGGTGGAGCTGCTGGCCAACGGCGCCGTGGTCGCCACCGTCGACGAGTTGGGACCGGTCAGCGCCGTGGGCCTGGCCGCCATCGACGGCGACGTCCCGGGCGCCTTCGACGACCTCGTCGTCCAGTACCCCTGACCCCGCCGGGCGGCGCCCCGTCGGTGGCGACCCGGCGCCGGATCGGAGCCGCCCTCTGGTCGAGGCGGGGTCGTCGGCTCCGTACGCTGGGCCCGTGCCCCCGCCTGCGCCTGCCCCCGCCGCCGTCCGCATCGTCGGTCGGGGCCGGGCCGGTGGCGCCCTCGCCGGCGCCCTGACCGCCGTCGGGTGGGACGTGGAGGTCGTGCCCGGGCGCGACGCGACCACCGCCGACGGCGTCGACCTGGTGGTGCTGGCCGTGCCCGACGACGCCGTCGCCGAGGTGGCCGCCGCCGTCGGGCCCGGGTCCGCCGTCGTCGCCCACCTGTCGGGGTCGCGAGGCCTCGACGTGCTGGGTCCCCACGCCCGCCCGGCGTCGATCCACCCCCTCGTGGCCCTCCCGACCGCAGCCCTCGGCGCCGAGCGGCTCCGGGCGGGGGCGTGGTTCGCGGTGGCGGGCGACGCGATCGCCGGCCGGGTCGTGCGTGCCCTCGGGGGGCGCGCCGTCGAGGTGCCCGACGAGCACCGGGCGGCGTACCACGCCGCCGCCTGCATCGCCTCGAACCACCTGGTGGCCCTGCTCGGCCAGGTCGAGCGGGTGGCGGCGCCGATCGGCGTCCCCCTCGAGGCCTACCTCGACCTGGCCCGGGCCACGGTCGACAACGTGGCCGCCCTCGGCCCGGCCGCGGCCCTCACCGGCCCGGCGGCCCGGGGCGACACCGCGACCCTCGACCGCCACCGCGCCGCCCTCGACCCGGCCGAACGGGCCGCCTACGAGGCCCTGGTCCACGAGGCCCGCCGCCTCGCCGGGCGGGTGTGATGGACGTCGTCACCACCATCGCCGAGGTCCGGTCCGCCACCGCCGCCGCCCGGGCCGGGGGTGCCACCGTCGGGTTCGTGCTGACCATGGGGTACCTGCACGAGGGCCACGTGTCGCTGATGGCCGCGGCCCGGGCCGAGTGCGACCTCGTCGCCGCCAGCATCTTCGTCAACCCGCTCCAGTTCGGGGCGGGGGAGGACCTCGACGCCTACCCCCGCGACCTGCCCCGGGACCTGGCCCTGGCCGAGGCGGCCGGCGTCGACCTGGTCTTCGCCCCGTCGGTCGAGGAGATGTACCCCCGGCCGATCCTCACGACGGTGGCGGTCGACGACGTCACCGCCCGCTTCGAGGGGGCCACCCGCCCCACCCACTTCGCCGGGGTGGCGACGGTCGTGGCCAAGCTGTTCTCGATCATGGGCCCGGGCCGCACCTACTTCGGCGAGAAGGACTGGCAGCAGGTGTGCGTCGTGCGACGCATGGCGGCCGACCTGTCGTTCCCGGTCGAGGTCGTCGCCTGCCCGACGCGGCGCGAGCCCGACGGGCTGGCCCGCTCCAGCCGCAACGTCTACCTGTCGGCCGAGGAGCGGGCGGCGGCCCCGGTGCTGCACCGGGCCCTCCGCCACGGCGCCGCCCGCATCGAGGCGGGCGAGCGCGACCCCGCGGCGGTAGAGGCGGCCATGGCCGAGGTGGTGGCCACCGAACCGCTGGTCCTGCTCGACTACGCCGCCGCCGTCGAGGCCGACACCCTGGTCTCGCCCGCCCGCCTCGAGGGTGAGGTGCGGCTGCTCGTCGCCGCCCGGGTCGGGACGCCCCGCCTCCTCGACAACGTCGGCGTCACGGTCCCCGCCTGACGAAGCCCGCTCGCCCGAGCCGGATCTCGGTGGCAGATGCGGGACGAGCGTCCGAGGTCTGCCACCGAGTTCGCCGGGGGTGGGGGAGCGGGGCAGGATGGGGGGGTTCCCACCCGGGGGCGACCGGTCCGCCGGCGTCCACCAGCCCAGGAGAACCTCACGTGCGACGACGGATGATGAAGTCGAAGATCCACCGCGCCACGGTGATCGACGCCGACCTGCACTACGTCGGCTCGATCACGGTGGACCGGGACCTCATGGACGCCGCCGACCTGGTCGAGTTCGAACAGGTCGCCGTGCTCGACATCGACAACGGCGCCCGCCTCGAGACCTACGTGATCGAGGGGCCCCGGGGCTCGGGCGCCATCTGCCTCAACGGGGCGGCCGCCCGGCTGGTGTCCCCCGGCGACCGGGTCATCGTCATCAGCTACGCCGACTACGAGGACGCCGAGCTCGACGCCTACGCCCCGCGCATCGTCCACGTCGACACCGCCAACGGCGTCGTCGACGAGGCGACGGCGCAACGCCTGGCCGACCTCACTTCCCCCGCCCCCCGCCGCTACGTCGAGGTGGAGCCCGACCTCGAAGCCAAGTCGCAGGCGGGACCGCGCGCCCGGTGACGGGGTGCTGCCGGGCCCCCTCCCGCCGAAGCGGCTTCGCCGCCGGCTCGGGCTGGCGCTGACCCCACGCACCTTCGGGGCTGCCGCCAGGCCCACCGGACCGGGGCGCGGGCGATCGACGAACCGTCACTGACTGGTAGACCGAGCGGTCATGGCTGCCGAGGAGCTCGACCTGCTGGTGCTGGGGAGCGGGGTGGCCGGGCTGTCCGCCGCGGTGCGCGCCGCCGACGTCCACAACATGCGGGTCGGGGTGCTGACCAAGGGAGAGCTGCCCCAGGCGACGACCCGGTGGGCCCAGGGCGGGGTGGCCGCCGTGCTGCACGACGACCCCGACTCCACCGACCTCCACCTGGCCGACACCCTCGCCTGCGGCGTCGGGCTGTGCGACACCGAGGCGGTCCGGGTGCTCGTCGACGAGGGGCCGGCCCGCGTGCTCGACCTCATCGCCCTGGGCGCCGCCTTCGACCGCGACCCCGACGGCAAGCTGCTCCTCGCCCGCGAGGGCGGGCACAGCCAGGCCCGCATCGTGCACGCCGGCGGCGCCGCCACCGGGTGGGAGGTCGAGCGGGCGCTGGTCGCCGCCGCCCAGCGGGGCACCTCGGCCCTGTACGAGCACCACTTCGCCGTCGACCTCGTCGTCGAGGGCGGGCGCTGCCGCGGCGTCACCGCCACCCGGGCCGACGGTTCGGAGCTCGTCGTGCGGGCGGCCAACGTCCTCGTGACCACCGGCGGGGCCGGCCAGCTCTACGCCGTCACCACCAACCCGCTGGAGGCGACCGGCGACGGCATCGCCATGGCCCTGCGGGCGGGCGTGGCCGTGGCCGACGTCGAGTTCGTGCAGTTCCACCCGACGGCGCTGCACCACGAGGCCATGCCCCGCCCCCTCCTGTCGGAGGCCCTCCGGGGCCACGGCGCCCTGCTGCGGGACGGCCGGGGCGAGCGCTTTGTCGACGAGCTCCAGCCGCGCGACGTCGTGTCCCGGGCCGAGCTGGAGGTGATGGTCTCGCAGGGGATCGACCACGTCTTCCTCGACGCCCGGCACCTCGAGGAGTTCGCCGCCCGCTTCCCGACGATCCACGCCGCCCTCCGGGAGGTCGGCCTCGACCCGACCCGCGACCTCCTGCCCGTCGCCCCGGCGGCCCACTACACCTGCGGGGGGATCGTCACCGACCTCGACGGCTCGTCGTCGCTGCCGGGCCTGTGGGCCGCGGGGGAGGCGTCGTGCACGGGTGTCCACGGGGCGAACCGGCTGGCGTCGAACTCGCTGCTCGAGGGGATGGTGTTCGGGCCCCGGGCGGTGGAGGCGATCGAGCGGGGCCAGGTCGGCGCCCACCCGACGGGGGCCATGCGGGCCGTCCTCGGGGGCGACCCGGAGGGCGGACCGGTCGGCCCGGGCACGATCGGCGGGGTGCTGCTGTCCCGACCGGCGGCGGTCCCCCCGGCCCCCGTCCCGCCGACCGAGCCGTGGGCCGACGTCCGCAACCGGCTCCAGCGGGCTCTGACCGCCGGAGCCGGGGTCGTGCGCGACGAGGCCTCGCTCGCCGACGCCGACCAGGTCGCCGTCGACGCCGCCGCGGCCGTCGCCGCCAGCGCCGCCGCCGGGCCGCTGTCGCCCGAGGCCCACGAGGTGGCCAACCTGGTCGACGTCGGCCGGGCCGTCATCGCCGCCGCCGTGTCCCGCACCGAGAGCCGCGGCGCCCACACCCGGCGGGACCACCCCGCCACGGACCCCGCCCAGCGCCACCGCCTCGTCCTCGTCTGAGGAGCCCGTCCTCCGCCGCCGGGCCGCCTCGGTTCTGTCGCGCTGAGCGCTCACCGATGAGCGCGTGCCGCGACAGAACCGTCCGGCCGTCGGGTCGTCGGGCGTCGTAGGCGAAGGCGGCGAACCGCCCGGGCTCGCGGCCCGGGTGGTTGAACCCGGCGAGGGCGTCGGCCCCGCCCCCGCCCAGCAGCCCGCCCGGCTGGGACCGCAGCCACCGGTAGAAGCCGGCCATGGAGAGGCCGGTCGTCGGGAGATCCGTGACCAGGGCCTCCAGCGGCTCACCCACCGCGGCGCCCCCCTCGCCCAGCTCGTCGAGGAAGCCGGGGATGCCCTCGACCCCGACGAGCCCGCCGGTGCGCTCGGGGTCGATCCAGTCCTGGCCGAACCACACGTTGACGTGCCCGAGGGTCGGGCTGGTCCACTCGAAGCCCCGGAGGGCGGATCCCGGACGCCCTCCCCTCTGCCACCGAGGTCACAGGGGAACGGAGTTGCGGTCGGGGGGCCGGGTCGGTTGGATGCCTGACGGCATGCTGGACGACGAGACCCCCGACCCGCGCTCCGTCGTCCGACGGGGGATGACCCTGCTCTGGCGGTCGGTCCGGACGCACCCCCGCCCGTTCATCGTGGCCGTGCTGGGCGCCGGGCTGTTCGCGGCGATGACGGTCGGCTCGACCATCGCCCTCGGGCGGGTCACCGACGACGTCATCGTCCCGGGTCTGGCCGAGGAGCGCGACGGCGGCACCTTCGGGCCCGTCGACGGCGGCACCGTCCTCGTCATCACCTGCGCCGTGGTGATGGTGGCCCTGGCCCGGGCCGCCGGCGTCGTCGCCCGTCGCTACTTCTGCAGCATGACGACCTTCCGCATGGGCGCCACCTGGCGGGAGGCCCTGGCCGACCGGTACCTCGACGCCCCCCTCCGCTTCCACGCCCGTCGGCCCGCGGGCCAGCTCATGGCCCACGCCGACAACGACGCCGTGAAGGCCATCGAGTTCATCAATCCGGCGCCGTTCTCCATGAGCGCGGTGGTGATCGGCGTGATCGCCTTCGCCCGGCTCCTGATGGTCGACTGGGTGCTCGCCCTGGTCGCTCTGGCCGTGTTCCCGACCCTGATGGTCGCCAACCGGATCTACACGTCCCGCGTCGAGCACCCGGCCGCCCGGGCCCAGGCCCGCTACGGCGACCTGGCGTCGGTGGCCCACGAGAGCTTCGACGGCGCCCTGGTGGTCAAGTCGCTCGGCCTGGCCGACCACGAGACGACGCGGGCCCGGCGGGCGGCCGGGGCGCTGCGCGACGAGCGGGTGCGGGTGGGCGAGCTGCGGGCCTGGTTCGAGCCCGGGCTGACGGCCCTGCCCAACCTCGGCGCCGTCGCCGTCCTCGGCCTGGGCGCCTGGCGCCTGTCGACCGGGGCGGTCAGCGAGGGGGGCATCGTCGAGGCCCTCGCCCTGTTCGCCGT
Organism: Iamia sp. SCSIO 61187; assembly: GCF_019443745.1. NCBI lineage: Bacteria > Bacillati > Actinomycetota > Acidimicrobiia > Acidimicrobiales > Iamiaceae > Iamia > Iamia sp. SCSIO 61187. The sequence goes on along the minus strand of NZ_CP050948.1, from coordinate 4,316,585 downwards.
GCTCACCACGCCGATGCGGGTGATGGGCTACCTGCTCGAGTCGATGCCGCCGTCGGTCGTGGCCGCCGCCCGCCTGGACGAGGTCCTGGCGCCCGACGACCGGGACCGCCACCCGGCCCGCGGGGCAGCGACGCTCCCCGCCGGCGCCCTGGCGGTCGAGGTCGACGGTGTCTCGTTCGCCCACGACCCGGCCACGCCGGTGCTCGCCGACCTGTCGTTCTCGATCGCCCCCGGTGAGGTGCTGGCCGTCGCCGGCGCCACCGCCGGGGGCAAGACCTCGCTGTGCCTGTGCCTGGCCGGCCTGCTCGAGCCCACCACCGGGCACGTGCGCCTCGGCGGCGTCGACGTGGCCGACCTCGACCCCGCCGAGCTGCCCGCCGCCGTGGGCGTGGTGTTCCAGGAGTCGTTCCTCTTCGCCGACACCGTGCGGGCCAACGTCCTGGCCGGGATGGACGAGGCGGCGCCGGACGTGGCCCGCACCACCGAGCTCGACGCCGCCGTGGGCGAGGCCCTCCGCCTGGCCCGGGCCGACGGGTTCGTGGCCGCCCTCCCCCTCGGGTTCGACACCGAGCTGGGCGAGCGGGGCATCACCCTCTCGGGCGGCCAGCGCCAGCGGCTGGCCCTGGCCCGGGCCCTGGTGCGCCGGCCCCGGCTGCTCATCCTCGACGACGCCACCAGCGCCATCGACCCGTCGGTCGAGGGCCAGATCCTCGCCGGGCTGGGTGAGGCCCTGGCCACCACCACCGTCGTGGTCGCCCACCGCGTCTCGACCATCCGCCTGGCCGACCGTGTCCTGTTCCTCGAGGCCGGGCGGGTCGCCGCCCTGGGACCCCACGACGAGCTGCTGGAGACCGTCCCCGCCTACGCCGCCCTGGTCCGGGCCTACGAGGCCGACGACGACCCCATCGACGACGACGCCACCGTCGCCTCCACGTTCGACAGAGGGCACCGATGAGCAGCCCGCTTCCGATCGAGGAGGGCCGGGACGAGGGCCACGCCCCCGACCCCGACGACGTCGACGCCATCGAGGGGGGCGCCGTCGTCGCCTTCCGCCGCATCGTCGGGGAGATGCCCGAGCTGCGCCACGGCGCCGGCCTCACCGCCCTCCTGGCCCTGGCCATCGCCGCCGGCCGGGTCACCGTCCCCGTCCTCCTCCAGCAGGTCCTCGACCGGGGCATCCTCGGCCCCGACGGGTACCGCCCGACGTTCATCGCCGTCGCCGTGGCCATCGCCGTGGTCGCCATCGCCGTGTTCTGGACCCTGGAGCGCATCGGGCTGGCCCGGCTGACCCGCGCCGCCGAGAGCGGCCTGGCCGGCGTGCGCGTCCGCACCTTCGACCACATCCACCGCCTCTCGGCCGCCGACCACACCGAGTCCCGCCGGGGCGTGCTCGTCTCCCGGGTCACCAGCGACGTCGAGACCCTCGCCCAGTTCTGGAGCTGGGGGGCCATGGTCTGGCTGAGCGCCACGGCGACGATCCTCGGCGTCGGCACCGTCATGGCCGTCTACTCGTGGCGGCTGACGCTCCTGGCGTTCGCCGTGTTCGTGCCCGTCACGGTCCTGCTGCGCCAGCTCCAGAAGGTCCAGCTGCGCCGGTGGGACGCGGTGCGCGACCGGGTCGGCGACACCCTCGGCGAGTTCTCCGAGGCCATCGGCGGCGCCCCGGTGATCCGGGCCTACGGTCTGGGCGACCGGGGCCGGCGCCGACTGCGCCACGCCGTCCAGCGCCAGTACCGGGCCGAGCTCGGCGCGGCCCGGGTCTTCGCCATCATGTTCCCCCTGTCGGACATCTTCGGCGCCATCGCGGTGGCGACCGTCGCCGCCGTCGGCGTCTGGCAGGGCCCGGCGTGGGGCCTCGACGCCGGCGAGCTCGTCGCCTTCGCCTTCCTCGTCACCCTGCTCACCCAGCCCATCGCCGACCTGGGCGAGGTCCTGGACCAGACCCAGAACGCGGCGGCCGGCGCCCGGAAGGTCCTGGGCACGCTCGACATCCCGCTCGACGTGGTCGAGCCCGACCCCGGCGTCGCCCTGCCCGAGGGCCCCCTCGGCGTGCGGGTCACCGACGTCGCCTTCGCCTACCGGGCGACCACCGGGGGCAACGGCCCGCTGGTGCTGGAGGACGTGTCGGTCGAGGTCGCGGCGGGCTCGTCGGTGGCCGTCGTCGGCCAGACCGGTTCGGGCAAGACCACCTTCGCCAGCCTCCTCGCCCGCCTCGCCGACCCCGTGGCCGGCACCATCGAGGTCGGTGGGCACGACCTGCGGACCGTCGCCCCGACGTCGCGCCTCCACCGCATCCGGATGGTCCCCCAGGACGGGTTCCTGTTCGCCACGACGGTGCGCGAGAACATCCGGTTCGGGCGGCTCGACGCCACCGACGACGACATCGACGCCGCCATCGACGACCTGGGCCTCAGCTGGTGGGTCGCCCGCCTGCCCCGGGGCCTCGACACCGAGGCGGGGGAGCGGGGCGACAACCTCTCCGTCGGCGAGCGCCAGCTGGTGGCCCTCGTCCGGGCCCAGGTGTCGGACCCCGGCCTGCTGGTCCTCGACGAGGCCACCTCCGCCGTCGACCCCGAGACCGAGCGGGCCCTGGCCGTGGCCCTCACCCGGATGGCGGCGGGCCGGACCACGGTGACCGTCGCCCACCGCCTGTCGACGGCGGAGCGGGCCGACCGGGTTCTGGTGTTCGACGCCGGCCGCCTGGTCGAGGAGGGCACCCACGACGCGCTGGTCGCCCTCGGAGGCGTCTACGCCGGCCTGCACCGCAGCTGGGTCGGCGGCACCCGCACGACGGCCTGACCGGTCGGCCCGCCCGCCGTTCCTGGGACGGATCGTGCGCCGTCAGGCCGGGATCGGTACCGGGAACAGACGCCGTCGCCGGCCTGCCCGTTCCTGGTGCGGATCGTGCGCTGTCAGGCCGGGATCGGTACCGCGAACCGAGGCCGTCGCCGGTCCGCCGCTATGCTTCGGCCGTCCCCTCGGGGTTGTCCTGCGGTCTCCGCGGGCTCCGAGACGGGGCGTCCCTTCTCCCCGCCATCCGCAGCCTCGAGGCGCGGACGCCGGACCTCGGAGCCCGTCGGCTCCCGAAAGGAACCAGCCATGAGTGGCTTCGAACGTGCCCTGCTCGAGGGCAAGGAGCGCAACGAGCTGAGCCAGATCGCCGAGTCGCTCGGCAAGAAGCCCCCGGCTCGGGCCAAGAAGGCCGACATCGTCGATCTGATCCTCACGCTGGCGGGCGTCACCGCCGAGGGCGACGGCAGCGACGCGCCCGACGCCGACGCCGCGCCCTCCGAGGCACCCCCGGCGGCCGGAGGTGCTGCGAGCAGCGGCGACGCTCCGGACGAGGCCGACGGCGCCACGACCGAGGCGGCGGCGGACGACGGCGGCCGCGACCGGGCCGGGCCGGGCTCCCGACCCGCGGCGGACCGTGGCGGCCGTGACCAGGGCCCGAAGGGCGACCAGGACCAGGGCTCGCGGCGCGACCAGGGCCCCGGCCGGGACCCGGCCCCGAAGGGCGACCAGGGCCCACGGCGCGACCAGGGCCAGGGCCGGGACCAGGGCCGGGACCAGGGCCGGGACCAGGGCCAGGGCCGGGACCAGGGCCAGGGCCAGGGCCGGGACCAGGGCCAGGGGCGCGACCGGGGCCAGGGCGGGGCCACCCCGAACGAACGGGACCAGGGCGGCGCCGACCCGAACGCCAAGGAGCCGGGCGGGTCCGGCCCGGGCGGCGACGGCGACGAGCCCGAGGACGGCAACCGCCGCCGGCGGCGCCGGGGCCGCAATCGAGACGGCCAGCCCGACCACCAGTACGAGGGCGAGCCGGTCGAGGTCGAGGGCTTCCTCGACCTGCGCGACGACGGCTACGGGTTCCTGCGCCTCCGCGGCTACCTGCCCTCGACCGACGACGTCTACGTCTCGGTCAAGCAGGTCCGCCAGTTCGGCCTGCGCAAGGGCGACCGCGTCACCGGCCGCAGCCGGCCTGCGTCCCGCAACGAGAAGAACCCGGCGCTCCTGCAGATCGACGCCGTGAACGGGGCCGCCCCCGACCACGCCCGCGAGCGCCGCCGCTTCGAGGAGCTGACCCCGCTGTTCCCCGACGAGCGCCTCCCGCTCGAGACCGAGGGCGCCGCCGCCACCATGACGACCCGGATCATCGACCTGCTCGCCCCCATCGGGAAGGGCCAGCGGGGCCTGATCGTGTCGCCGCCCAAGGCCGGCAAGACCACGATCATGAAGCAGATCGCCCGGTCGATCGAGCTCAACTCGCCCGACGTCACCCTCATCGTCCTGCTGGTCGACGAGCGCCCCGAGGAGGTCACCGACATGCGCCGGTGGCTGATCAACGGCGAGGTGGCGGCGTCGACGTTCGACCGGCCCAGCGAGGAGCACATCCAGGTCGCCGAGCTGGTGATCGAGCGGGCCAAGCGCCTCGTCGAGGACGGTCAGGACGTCGTGATCATGCTCGACGGCATCACCCGCCTGGCCCGGGCCTACAACCTGGCCGCCCCGCCCAGCGGGCGGATCATGAGCGGCGGCATCGACGCCGCCGCCCTGTACCCGCCCAAGAAGTTCTTCGGCGCCGCCCGCAACGCCGAGGAGGGCGGCTCGCTGACGATCCTCGCCACCGCCCTGGTCGAGACCGGCTCGAAGATGGACGAGCACATCTTCGAGGAGTTCAAGGGCACCGGGAACATGGAGCTTCGGCTCAGCCGGCGCCTGGCCGAGCGGCGCGTCTTCCCCGCCATCGACGTCGACGCCAGCTCGACCCGCCACGAGGAGCTGCTGTTCGAGCGGCGCCAAGTGGGCCAGGTCGACACCCTGCGCAAGGTGCTCGGCGCGGTGAAGGACGGCGCCGCCAAGGACGGCGGCGCCCCCGAGGCCGCCGCCCTCGAGCTCCTGCTCGACCGGCTCAGGACCTTCAAGACCAACAAGGAGTTCCTCGACGAGGTCGGCAAGGCCCGCGCCGGCGCCTGACCCGACCGGCCCCGTGCCAGCCTCCACCGGCCGGGCCCATGGTGGGAATGCGCCGGCGTTGGACCAAGATGGAACACCTTCGTCGGAGCCCCGTTCGGAAACCGGGGCCACAGAGACGAGAACTGGAGACAGCCATGAAGACCGACATCCACCCCAGCTACACCGAGACCTCGGTGACGTGCTCCTGCGGGAACACGTTCACGACGCGGTCGACGAGCGACTCGCTCCGCGTCGAGCTCTGCAACGAGTGCCACCCCTTCTACACCGGCAAGCAGAAGCTGGTGGACACCGGCGGCCGCATCGACCGCTTCGAGCGTCGCTACGGGGCCCGCAAGGGCAAGAAGGCCGAGACCGAGGGCTGACCCCTTGGCCCTGGGCGCTGAGCAGCTCGCTGCTCTGAACGCCGCCAAGCTGAGAGCCCTGACCCGGGGCCGCGTCGGAGACGACGCGGTCGTGGTCGGCGAGCGAGCGAGTGGCCCGGGGCGCGCGGGCGCGCTCCCGGGCGGGGCCGGGCTGGTCGACGGGTCGACGGTCTGGGTGCTGCTCGGACCCGACGCGGATCGCAGCCTGGGCGCCGCCCTCGCCTGGGCCCGCCGCCACGGGTCCGAGATGCTCCACGTGGTCGTCGACGACGCCGAGGCGGCCGGTCTGCTGGCCCGGCGGGCCACCTTCTTCGCGCCCGCGCCGACGGTGTGGCGGGCCGACGGCGCCCAGCTGGTCGCCGTCGAGCCGGTGCCCGTGCCCCCGCTGCGCCCGGTGCCCGGCGACGCCGACCTCCGCAGCCTGCTGCGCGAGGCCGGGCTGACCGTGGTCGAGGAGGACGGCGTCGTCCTCGGCGAGCTGCTCGGGCTCGAGGTCGGCCGGATCACGGCGGGGGAGGCCGGACCCGAGCTCGGCGTCGGCGTGGGCCGCTTCGACCGGGAGATGGGCGAGCTGGCCCAGGCCGACCTGGCCCCGGCCGACCGCCTGCACCGGGCGGTCGAGATCGTGGCCCGGTACCGCCGGCCCGGGGCCCCACCCCACCCGCTCAACCAGCTGGTCCCCGAGCGGTGGATGCGCGCCGCCCTGGTGACCGACCCCGAGCGCATCGGTGTCGCAGCCCTGCGGCCGGTGCCCTCCGCCGTGGGCCGGACCAACCTCAAGGAGACGGCCGTCGCCACCGCCGTCGGGGTCGACACCGCGGGTGAGCCCGTGGTCGTCTCCTGCTCGACGGGCGTCGACCTCGAGCTGGTGCCGGCGGCCGCCGACGACCGGGCCGCCCGGGCGCCGGGCGCCCGCCTGATCCTGGTCGTCCCCGCCCGCGACGCCCTCCCCCTGACCCGCGACCTGGCCGCCCGCCTGGCCGCTCCGGCCGACGTCGTCGGGCTGGACGGTGAGTGGAAGATCGCCTGGGAGTAGGGGTCCTAGGCCGGAGCCGGCGCGCCGGGGCCGGGGACCTGGATCATCTTGCGCTCGACGTAGAAGCCCCCGAGGGGCACGGCCGAGAGCACCAGCGCCAGGAGCGTCTGGCCCCCGTTCCAGCCCTGCTCCTCCCGACCGATCAGCACGAGGACGGCGAACACGAGGAAGATCGTCCCGTGCGTCGGGCCCATGATCGGCACCCCGCCCTCGCCGGGGGCGTCGAAGGCGTACTTGGCGACGACGCAGCCCAGGAGGACGAGGTAGGACACGCCCTCGATCAGGCTCACGGCGCGCAGGAGCCTGGCCACCGAGGGCAGGGAGACGGCGGGGACGGTGGGCTCGGTCACCCCGGAAGGATGGGGCGTCGGGCGGCCCTCGTGCCAGACGGACCGGGCGTGCGGCTGCGATGATCGGGGGCGTGCACCGCCCGAGCCGAGGTCGCTGATGGCCGCCCAGTGGGAGCGCTGGCTGCGCTACGCCAAGGCCAAGCTCGACGAGACCGTCACCCGCGGCGACGCCGAGCTCGACCGCCGCGAGGCCGAGCTGGCGGCCCGGGCCCAGGAGGAGCCGTGGCTGGCGAGCGACGGCGCCGCCCCGACGCTCGACGAGGCCCGGGCCCGCATCGAGCACCAGGCTCGCCAGGCCGAGCAGGCCCGCCGGGCCGAGGAGGCCGGCCGGGATGTCGAGGCCACCGGGGCCGAGCGCCGAGGCGCGGGCGACGCCCCCGCGTCTCCATCGCTCGCCGAGCCTCCCGCCGGGGGGTCGCCGGCGGTCGCGGCCGGCCCGGCCGAGCCGCCCCGCCTCGCCACCGACCCGCAGCTGGGGTCGATCGACTTCGAGGCCCAGAAGCGGGCCGCCGACCAGCGCCTCGCCGCCATGCGCAAGGAGCTCGGCCTCGACGAGGACCCGCCCCCCGGCCCCTCCTGACCGGTGCGCCCGGGGGCGCCGACAGACCGTCCCGCTACCGTGGCCCCGATGCTGGAACGACTCGATGAGCTGGCCCGGGAGCTGGCCGACGTCGAGGCCCGGCTGTCGGACCCCGACGTCTACGCCGACCAGGCCAGGTCGGCGGACCTGGCCCGCCGGCACAAGGAGCTCGAGGCCATCGTGTCGCGCGCCGAGGAGCTGCGGTCCCGCACCGACGACCTGGCCACGGCCCGCGAGATGCTGGCCGAGGCCGAGCCCGACGAGAAGGAGATGATGCGGGACGAGGTCGCCGAGACCGAGGCCGACATCGCCCGCCTGACGGCCGAGATCCGCCTGCTCCTCTTGCCCCGCGACCCCAACGACGACCGCAACGTCATCGTCGAGGTGCGGGGCGCCGAGGGGGGCGAGGAGGCCAACCTCTTCGCCCGCGACCTGTTCGAGATGTACAAGGCGTGGGCCGCCCACAAGGGCTGGCCCCTCACGGTGATGGAGGCCGACGCCTCGCCCATGGGGGGCTTCGAGTCGGTCACCTTCCAGGTGAGGGGCGACGGCGCCTGGGCGCACTTCAAGCACGAGGGCGGGCCCCACCGGGTGCAGCGCGTCCCCGTCACCGAGTCGCAGGGCCGGATCCACACCTCGTCGGCCACCGTGACCGTGCTCCCGGAGGCCGACGAGGTCGACGTCAAGATCGACCCCAACGACCTCCAGGTCGACGTCTACCGCTCGTCGGGCCCCGGCGGGCAGTCGGTCAACACCACCGACTCCGCCGTCCGCATCACCCACAAGCCCACCGGCCTGGTGGTGTCCATGCAGGACGAGAAGAGCCAGCTCCAGAACAAGGAGAAGGCCCTGCGGGTGCTGCGGAGCCGTCTGCTCCGGGCCGAGCAGGAGCGGGCCGAGGCCGAGGCCTCCGAGGCCCGCCGCAGCCAGACCGGCGGGGGTGGTCGCAGCGAGAAGATCCGGACCTACAACTTCAAGGAGAACCGGGTCAGCGACCACCGCATCGGCCTCACGCTCTACAAGCTCGACAAGGTGCTGGCCGGCGATCTCGACGACGTCAGCGACGCCCTCGTCGCCGACGAGCAGACCCGTCGCCTGACCGAGACCGGGGCCTGAGGGTGGCCGGCGAGCACGGCGGCCCCGGCGCGCCCCCGGCCGGCGCCGAGGAGGCCACCGTCCCGTGGCGGGCCCTCCTGGCCGAGGCGGTGGCGACCCTCGCCGACGGGGGGGTCGAGGGCGCCGAGGTCGAGGCCCGGCGCATCGTCGAGGAGGCGACCGGCCGCGACGGGGCGGATCTCCTGGTCCACCTGGACGAACCGGCGACGGTGAACGGCGTCGCCGCCCTCGATGCCATGGTGGCCCGCCGCCTCGCCGGCGAGCCGCTGCAGTACGTGCTCGGGCGGTGGGGCTTCCGGACCCTCGACCTGATGGTCGACCGGCGGGTCCTGATCCCTCGCCCCGAGACCGAGGGCGTCGTCGACCACGTCCTGGCCGAGCTGGCCCGCCGCCGGGACGAGATGGCCGCGTCCGGGCGGGCCGCGCCGCCGGTCGTCGTGGACCTGGGCTGCGGCTCGGGCGCCATCGGCCTGGCCGTCGCCGCCGAGTGGCGCGGCGCCGAGGTGCACCTGGTCGACCTGTCGGCCGACGCCGTGGCCGTCGCCCGCGCCAACCTGGCGGGGCTGGGGATGGCGGGCAGCACGGTCGCGGTCCACCACGGATCCTGGTTCGACCCGCTGCCGCCCGACCGGGCCGGCCGCGTCGACGTGGTCGTGTCCAACCCGCCCTACGTCGCCGCCGACGAGACCCTCCCGCCCGTCGTCGCCGACTGGGAGCCGGCGGACGCCCTCGTGTCGGGCCCGACCGGGCTCGAGGCCGTCGAGCGGATCCTCACCGATGCCGTGTCCTGGCTCGCCCCGTCCGGCCTCGTCGTGATGGAGATCGGGGCGACCCAGGCCGAGGCCGCCCGAGCCGCGGCCGAGGCCGCCGGCCTGGTCGAGGTGGACGTCCGCCCCGACCTCTCCGGCCGCGACCGCGCCCTCGTCGCCCGCGCCGCCCGATGACCGAGGCGGTCGACGGCCGGCTGGTCGACCGGTTGGTCGCCGCCCTCGAGGCGGGCGAGCCGGTGGTTATCCCGACCGACACGGTCTACGGGGTCGCCGCCCTGCCGACGGTCCCCGGGGCCACCGCCCGCCTCTACGCCCTGAAGGACCGGCGCCCCGACGTGCCCCTCGCCGTGCTCGTGGCCGACGCCGCCGCCCTCGACGACCTGGTCGGCGCCGTCCCCCCGGGCGTCCCCGCCCTCGTGGCCGCCCACTGGCCCGGGCCCCTGACCGTCGTCCTCCGTCGTCACCCGGAGCGGCAGGGGTGGGACCTCGGCGGCGACCCCCGCACGATCGGCGTCCGCTGCCCGGCCGACCGCCTGGTGCGGGCGGTGGCGGCCCGGGTGGGGCCCATCGCCACGACGAGCGCCAACCGCCACGGCCAGCCGACCCCCGCGACCGCAGCCGAGGCGGCGGCCGAGCTGACGGCCCCCGTCGCCGTGGTGGCCGACGGCGGACCGCTCCGGGGGACCGCCTCGACGGTGGTCGACGTCACCGAGGACCCGTGGCGGATCCTGCGGCAGGGGTCCCTCGACGCCGCCGCCCTCGGCCTGGCCTGAGCCGGGTGGGGCACCCCCCGGGCAACCCTTCCCGCGTGGCGCTCCGGCGTGGCACGATGCCGCCCGCCAACCACGAGCGGGCCCACCACAGGGGAGTGCACGATGTTCAAGAAGCTGAAGCAGGCCTTCGGGGTCGGGGGGCCCTCGGTCGACACTGTCCTGTCCACCCCCGCCGTGTACCCCGGCGGCGTCCTCCAGGGCGAGGTGCGCATCACCGGCGGCTCCGAGCCCCGTGACTTCAACAACCTGACCCTCTCGCTGGCCGCGACCGTCGAGGTCGAGTCGGGTGACGACGAGTACCTCTCGCGCATCAAGTTCGCCGACCTCCAGGTGGCGGGGGCGGGCCGGCTCGAGGCCGGGGTCAACACGTCGGTCCCGTTCCAGATGGAGGTCCCCTGGGAGGCGCCGTTCAACAGCCTCCGGGGCCGGCGCTTCGAGCGCATGAAGCTCGGCGTGCAGACCCGCTTCGACCTCCCCGGCGGCAAGGACGCCACCGACTTCGACCCGATCGACATCCACCCCCTGCCGGTGCACGAGGAGGTCGTGGCGGCCATGGAGCGGGTCGGCTTCAACCTGCAGAGCGCCGACCTCGAGAAGGGGTCGATCGCGGGCTCGTCGCTCGGCTTCTACAACGAGGTGGAGTTCCGGGGCCACGGCAAGATCCCCGAGGCCGAGCTGACGTTCGTGACCGGGCCCCACGAGACCCGGGTCGTCATCGAGCTCGAGCGCCGGGGCCTGCTGGCGTCGCGGGAGCGCCAGAGCAACCTGGCCGGCCCGACCCAGGAGCCCTTCGACTGGGACAGCGCCATCCGCCAGCACCTCGACGAGCTGGCCCGCGCCAGCGGCCGCTTCTTCGGCTAGCGGTCGCTAGGGTCCTGTCCGATGCTGAGCGGGACCCGGATGGGCGTGGCCTTCATGGCGGCGGGGGCCGTCCTCGTCATCCTCGGGGCCCTCGAGGTCGGCCGGGACGACCTGATCCACACCGTCGCCACCACCCTCATCGTCTTCGGCGCCGTCGTCCTCAGCGTCGCCACCGAGGCCACCGACCAGGCGGACTAGCACGGATGGTGCCTGGCACCATCCGTGTTCGACGCCCTAGCCCTCGATGCCGCGGGTGCGGCGGGCACCGGGGTGCAGGTAGGTGTAGAGCACCAGCCCGGCGGCGGCGATCCCGATGGGGACGACCGAGTTGCCGCGGTCGGTGTACACCGGCACCAGCACGAAGGCGGACAGCAGGGCGGTCCAGGTCCACAGGATCAGGACGCTGCGGCGGTGGCCGTGGCCCAGGCGCATCAGCCGGTGGTGGAGGTGGTTCTTGTCGGCGTGGGCGGGGCTCAGGCCCTTGCGGGTGCGCCTCACGATGGCCCACGCCGTGTCGAGGATGGGGACGCCCATCACCACGAGGGGGATGAGCAGCGGCAGGTAGAAGAAGTACGTCCGCCCGCTCACCTGGGCGTCGGTCTGGCCGCCGACGAGCATGGTCGCGCCGGCCATGACCACGCCGAGCATGAGCGCGCCCCCGTCGCCCATGAAGATCCGCGCCGGGTTGAAGTTGTAGGGCAGGAACCCCACGCACGCGCCGAGGACCACGATGGCGATCAGGGGGGCCGGGCTGTCGACCAGCAGGACGTTGACGTTGGGGTCCGACAGGCGGTGGGAGTAGAGGAACAGGGCCCCGCTGGCGATGGCGACGATGCCGGCGGCCAGGCCGTCGAGCCCGTCGATGAAGTTGGTCGCGTTGGCCATGCCCATGGCCCAGATCACCGTGACCAGCGGGACCATGTCCCACGACAGGACGATCGTGCCGGCGAAGGGGATGCGCACGATGAACAGGGCCGCGCCCATCCAGTAGAGGGCGCTGCCGGACAGCACCAGCCCGGCGGTCTTGGCCGGCGGGGAGACGTCGCGCAGGTCGTCCCACGTGCCCACCACGCAGGCGATCACCGCGGCGAGGAGGACACCGTTGAGCGGCGACTGCACCCCGCCGTCGGCGAAGACGTCCCGGAAGGCGTCCATCCGCCACGCCACCAGGGCGGCGCCGAGGATCGAGAGGCACATGGCCACGCCCCCCAGGTAGGGGGTCGGGGCGGTGTGGACCCGACGGTCGTCCACCCGGTCGTCGATGGCCCCGATCCGCTTGGCGACCCAACCGCAGACGGGGGTCAGCACGAGGGCGATGCCGAACGCCGTAGCGAAGACGATGCCGTAGGCGAGGGCGTCGGGCCTCACGTCCGGACCGCGCCCGCGGTGGCGTCGCTGGTGGGGGCCCGCATCGGCCCCGACGCTACTGCCGGGCGCCGGCCCGGCCGCTTCACCGCCGTGGCGGCCTGGTCAAGACGGCAGGCCGGGGCCGATGTCGGGGTACGGGGCGAACCGGCCGCAGAGCTGGCGGACCTCCTCGCGCACGGCGGCGATCTCGGCCTCGTCGGCCCGACCCGCCAGGGTGCGGTGGATGAGGTCACCGACGGTGCCCATCTCCTCGACGCCCATGCCCTGGGTCGTCACCGCCGGGGTGCCGATCCGCAGCCCGCTGGTGATGTACGGCGGGCGGGGGTCGTCGGGCACGGTGTTCTCGTTGAGGCTGATGCCGGCCCGGTCGAGGGCGAGGCGGGCCTTCTTGCCCGACAGGTCGGCGTCGAGGCTGCGCAGGTCGACGAGCATGAGGTGGTTGTCCGTGCCGCCCGACACCAGCCGCAGGCCGTGCTCGGCCAGCCGCTGGGCCAGGGCGGCGGCGTTGGCCACGATGCCCTGGGCGTAGGCGGCGAAGGACGGGTCGGCCGCCTCGCGGAAGGCCACCGCCTTGGCCGCGATCACGTGGTCGAGGGGTCCGCCCTGGGACCCGGGGAAGACGGCCTTGTCGATGGCGGTGGCGTGCTCGGCGCGGGTGAGGATGCAGCCCCCGCGCGGGCCCCGCAGTGTCTTGTGGGTCGTGAAGGTGACGATGTCGGCGTGGGGCACCGGGTTGGGGTGGGCCCCACCGGCGATCAACCCGGCGATGTGGGCGGCGTCGAACATGAACAGCGCCCCGACCTCGTCGGCGATCTCCCGGAACGGGGCGGGGTCGATGATCCGGGGGTAGGCCGTGGCCCCGGCCACGATGATCTTGGGCTGGTGCTCCTTGGCCAGGTCGCGGACCTGGTCGAAGTCGATGCGCTCGTCGGAGGGGGTGACGCCGTAGGAGACGAACCGGTACAGGATGCCGCTGGCGTTCACCGGCGACCCGTGGGTCAGGTGGCCGCCCTGGTCGAGGCGCAGCCCGAGGACCGTGTCGCCGGGCTGGAGCATGGCGAGGTACACGGCCATGTTGGCGTTGGCCCCGGAGTGGGGCTGGACGTTGGCGTGGTCGGCGCCGAAGAGCTCGCAGGCCCGGTGGCGGGCCAGCTCCTCGGCCTGGTCGATGACCTCGTTGCCGCCGTAGTAGCGCTTGCCCGGGTAGCCCTCGCTGTACTTGTTGGTCAGGACCGTCCCGGTGGCCCGGAGCACGGCGGGGGACGTGAAGTTCTCCGAGGCGATGAGCTGGAGCGTGGTGTTCTGACGCTCGACCTCGGCGTCGATGATGGAGAACAGCTCGGTGTCGTCGTCGGCGGGCCAGGGCATGCGGGTCTCCTCTACTCCTCGCCGCGCGCCCGGGCCAGGGCACCGGGAGCGAGACGGTCGATCAGGGCGTCTTGAGCGTCGGGGTCGGCGGCGAGCGAGGCGATCTCGGCCAGCTGCTCGACCCGGTGGGTGTGGCGGTCGCCCTCGAACTCGGTGGCGAGCCAGGTGTCGACGATCTCGTCGGCCAGACCGGTGCCCACGATGCGCCCGCCCAACGAGAGCACGTTGGCGTCGTTGTGGAGCCGGCTCATCCGCGCCGTGAACAGGTCGTTGCACAGGGCCGCCCGCACCCCGCGCACGGCGTTGGCGGCGATCTGCTCGCCCTGGCCCGAGCCACCCATGACGATCCCGCGGTCGACGGCGCCCGAGGCCACCGCCCGGGCGACGGCGGCGCAGTAGCCGGGGTAGTCGACCGACGTGTCGTCGTCGGTGCCGGCGTCGAGCACCTCGTGGCCGGCCCCGCGCAGGTGGTCGACGAGGTGGGCCTTGAGGGCGAAGCCGGCGTGGTCGGAGCCGATGGCGATGCGCATGGGCCCGATCATGGCCGCCCCGCCGGCACCGGGAAGGCGTGGCGCACGATCGTGGTGACGAGGTCCTCGATCTCCTGGGCCGTGCGCTCGTAGGTCCGCTTCGAGAGGCCGATGGGGTCGGCCACGTCGTCGTCGGTGCTGGTGCCCAGGAGGTCGGCGGCCCGACGGCCCGCCCCCACCCGTGCCAGCCAGTCGGCCATCGGCTCGAGCCCGCCGTCGGGGCCCGGGCGGCGTGGTCCCGTCCGCTCGGCCCGGCGGGCCAGCTCGCGCATCGTGAAGGTCTTGGCCAGGCTGGCCGGGTCGAGGACGACGGCCTCGCGCACGTGCTCGCGCGCCATGCCGAGCACCAGGTCGGCGTGGGCCACGGCGTCGGGCGTGAGCTTCTGGCTGCGGTGGGCGCTGAGGTCGAGGCCCCGCTTGGCCATCACCTTGACGCCGTTGGGCGAGGCCGGGGCGCCCTCGCTCACCAGGCCGGCCGAGCGCACCTCGGCGTCGACGCCGACGCGCGCCAGGCGGTCGCGCAGCAGCACCTCGCCCATCGGCGAGCGGCACTGGTTCCCGGTGCAGAGGACGAGGATGTCGATCCTCGGATCGTACGTCCCGCCCGTCCGCCCCCCACATCCACCCCGCCCCGCGCACGCTCGCCGGCCCCGAACCGCGTCGGGACGCGGCCGGGGGAGCGGCCGGCTCGCCACCCGTCCCGAGCTGGCGAGCGGTTTCGGGCGGGGGGGCGGCCTGCGCTCTACGTTGCCCGGCGATGGCTCCTGCACCTGCCGCTCTCGACCCCCGCACGCCCGTCCTGGTGGGTGTCGGCCAGCTCAACGTCCGGGTCGACCGGGGCGAGGACCCGATGGAGCCGGTGGCCATGCTGGCCGAGGCCGCCCGCCGGGCGGCGGCCGACACGGGCGGTGCCGCCGACCGGCTGCTCGCCGGGCTCGACACCGTCGCCGTGGTCGACATCCTCTCGTGGCGGTACCGGGACCCGGCCGCCCTCGTCGCCGCCCACCTCGGCGCCGCGCCGGCCCGCCGTTGGTCCACCGTCGCCGGCGGCAACTACCCGCAGACGCTCCTGAACCGGGCGGCGGTCGACATCAGCGCCGGCCGGGCCGACGCCGTGCTCGTGGGGGGCGCCGAGGCGTGGCGCACCCGCACCGCGGCCCGCAAGGCCGGCACCGACCTGGGCTGGACCGTCCAGGGCGACGACGCCTCCCCGACCGAGATGCTCGGGGACGAGACGCCGCTGGCCCACGAGGACGAGATCGCCCGGGGGCTGTTCATGCCGGTGCAGCTGTACCCGATCTTCGAGAGCGCGGTCCGGGCCGCCGCCGGCCGGGACCAGGCCGAGCACCAGCGGGTGGTCTCCGAGCTGTGGGCCCGGTTCAGCGAGGTGGCGGCGGCCAACCCCCACGCCTGGATCCGGGAGGCCCGCACGGCGGAGGAGATCCGCACCGCCGGCCCGGACAACCGCATGATCGGCCACCCGTACCCGAAGCTCATGAACTCCAACAACAGCGTGGAGCAGGCGGCCGCCCTGATCGTCTGCTCGGTGGAGCGGGCCCGTGACCTCGGGATCCCGACCGACCGGTGGGTGTTCCCCTGGACCGGCACCGACGCCCACGACACGTGGTTCGTCGGCAACCGGATCTCGCTCCACCGCTCGCCCGCCATCGGCATCGCCGGCAAGAAGGCGCTGGAGCTGGCGGCGGTCGGCGTGGACGACCTGGCCCACGTCGACGTGTACTCCTGCTTCCCGAGCGCCGTGCAGGTCGCGGCGACCGAGCTCGGCCTGGGCCTCGAACGTCAGCTGACCGTGACCGGCGGCCTGAGCTTCGCCGGCGGGCCGTGGAACGACTACGTGTCGCACTCGATCGCCACCATGGCCGAGGTCCTCCGCGCCGACGCCGGGAGCGTCGGCCTGGTGACGGCCAACGGCGGCTACCTCACCAAGCACGCCTTCGGCGTCTACTCCACGACGCCCCCGCCCCGGGGCCGCTTCGCCCACCGGGACTGCCAGGCCGAGGTCGACGCCGTCGGCTCGGTCGACCTGGTCGCCGACCACGAGGGCGCCGTCCGCATCGAGGCGGCCACCGTCATGCACGACCGGGACGGGAAGCCGGAGCAGGCGTACCTCGCCACCCGCACCCCCGACCGCCACCGGTCCTGGTGCACCAGCACCGACGACGACGTCATCGCCCTGGTCACCCACGACGAGCCCGTCGGCGTCGCCGCCCACCGCACCGCCGATGGGACCCTCTCCCTCTAGCGGCCGGGTGGGGCCAGGCGCCTCCCGACCGTCGGACGCCTACCTGGTAGGGAGGCGGGTCTGCGTTGCCGGAATGTGAAACTTGCGGGGAGGGAGGGGTGCCACCTAGTTTGCGCATCGCTTCACAAGCGGTGCCCCGCCCTTGCTCCGCAAGCCTCCCCACGGATCCCGAGTGTTCGACCTTCGCACCCGACAAGACCTCAACCGAGGGTTCTCCGACGCCTTGGGCCGAGGGGTCGACCTGGCGCTCACGCCTGTGGTCTTCGGGTTCATCGGCTGGCTGATCGACCGGGTCGCCGGCACCAGCCCGGTGTTCACGATCGTCGTCGCGGCCGTCGGCATCCTCGGCACCGCCGTGAAGATCAAGCTCGGCTACGACAAGGACATGGAGGCGTTCGAGGGGACCGCCGCCACCCGCCCCCGCGCCGTCCGCCCTGCCCCGCTCCCGTCGGCGTCGGCCAAGGTCGGGCTCCTGAGGTCCCGAGGCCGCTCGTGACCGCCCCGGCCCCCTCCGTGCTCGCCACGCGCGACCTCGGCCCCGCCCCCGAGACCGAGATCATCCACGATCTCGTGCGCCGGGGCCTCTACGCCGCCCCGGCCGCCCTCCTCGTCGGCTTCCTGGGCTGGCGGCTCGACGGTCTCGCCTCCGTCGCCATCGCCGTCGCTCTGGTGCTGGTCAACTTCGTGGCGGCCGCCGCCCTGCAGGCCTGGGCGGCCCGCATCAGCTACGGGCTGGTCGCCGGCGTCGCCCTCTTCGGCTTCCTGGTCCGCCTGGCGATCATCTCCGCCGTCGTCCTCCTCATCGGCGACCAGCCGTGGGTCGCGCCGGTGCCGCTCGGTCTGACCCTCGTGATCGGCCACCTGGGACTCCTCATCTGGGAGTCCCGCTTCGTCTCTGCCTCCCTGGCCTTCCCCGGCCTCAAGCCCACTCCCGTGAAGGAGGAGCGCTGACGTGTTCGCGCTCGAGTTCCCGCCCCTGAGCCACATCGTCAACTGGCCCGGCTTCGTCGGCGACGGTGCCTGGTGGGAGATCAACAAGGTCGTCCTGGTCTACGGCTTCGCGGTGCTCTTCACGCTGCTGATCTTCGTCCTGGGGAACAAGAAGCAGCTGGTGCCGACCGGTGCCCAGAACCTGGCCGAGATCTCGGTCGAGTTCGTCGAGGAGCAGCTGATCGAGCCGACGATCGGCCACACGAACCGGCGGTGGCTCGCCCCGTTCATGCTGTCGCTGTTCTTCTTCATCTTCTTCACGAACATCTTCGAGGTCATCCCGGTCATCCAGATGCCGGCGAGCGCCCGCATCGCCCTGCCGATGCTCCTCGCCGTGACCAGCTACGTGCTCTACCACGGTGCCGGGATCAAGGAGCACAAGCTCAAGTACATCACCCACACGATGTTCCCCCCGGGCGTGCCGTGGCCGCTCTACATCCTCGTGGTGCCGATCGAGTTCGTCTCGAAGTTCCTGGTCCAGCCGTTCAGCCACACCGTGCGACTCTTCGCCAACCTGCTCGCCGGCCACATCCTCCTCGTCACCTTCGGCGTCTTGTCGGCCGGGCTCTGGACCACCAAGTGGTACGTGGTCTTCCTGCCGCTGCCGGCCTTCGGCGTCGTCTTCTTCACCGCCTTCGAGGTGATGGTCTCGTTCCTGCAGGCCTACGTGTTCACCCTCCTGTTCGGCGTGTACTTCGGTGCCGCCGTCAGCCACGAGCACTGACCCAGATCCACCACGTCCCAGATAGCTCCGTCCTCCGACCCCACCCACCGCCCCAGCGGCGTCGGCTCCGCCGACACTGACCCACCAATAAAGAAAGGTTCACCCCGAACCATGCTCCTCGCAGAGATCACCGACACCGGCCTGGCGGCCCTGACCTACGGCCTGGGCGCCATCGGCCCGGGCATCGGCATCGGCTACCTGGTCGGCCAGTCCGTCCAGGCCATGGCGCGCCAGCCGGAGGCCGCCGGCATGGTGCGCACCACCATGTTCCTCGGCATCGCCTTCGTCGAGGCCCTCGCCCTCATCGGCTTCGTGGTCTTCTTCCTCGGTGGAGCGTGATCCGATGACCACGACCCGACGCATGGCCCTCGTGGCCGCGGCGGTGATCGGTCTGGGCACGCTCCTGTTCACGTCGGCCCCGGCCGGCGCCGCAGGAGAGCTCGACCACGCCGTCGAGGAGTGCATCCACGAGCTCGAGGAGGCCAACTCCATCGACGTCGAGTGCCAGGAGGCCCCGAGCCCGATCCTGCCCGAGACGAACGAGATCATCTGGGGCGCCTTCGGCTTCCTGGTCGTCTTCGGCTTCCTCTTCTGGAAGGGCTACCCGGCCATCAAGAAGGCCATGAACGACCGCACCGAGAAGATCCGGGGCGACATCGAGGGCGCCGAGGCCAGCAAGGCCGAGGCCGACAAGGTCCTGGCCCAGTACCACGCCCAGCTGGCCGACGCCCGCAACGAGTCGGCCCGCATCCTCGAGGAGGCCCGGCAGGACGCCGACGCCGTCCGCCAGGAGCGGATCGCGGCCATCGACGGCGAGATCGCCGAGATGCGCCAGCGGGCCGCCACGGAGATCGAGGCCTCGAAGGCGCAGGCCCTGGCCGACCTCCGCGGCGAGATCACCGCCCTGGCCCTCGGTGCCGCCGAGCGGGTCGTCGAGCGCAACCTCGACGACGCCACCAACCGGGCGCTCATCGACAGCTACATCGAGTCGGTGGGGGCCAGCAGCTGATGGCCGACAGGAGCGATGCCTACGCCTCGGCCTTCCTGGCCGTGATCAGCGCCGAGGACTCCCTCGGCGAGGTCGAGGACGAGCTGTTCCGGTTCGCCCGGATCCTCGAGGGCAACGACGAGCTCCTCGAGACCCTCTCGGACCCGCACATCGAGCCGGCCCGGCGCCAGCAGATCGTCACCGACCTGCTCGAGGGCAAGGCCCAGCCGACCACCGTGAACCTGGTGGGTCTCGTGGTCGGCAACGGTCGGGCCCGCGAGCTGCCGGCGATCGTCGACACCCTGGTCGGCCTGCGGGCCGCCTCCCGGGAGTCGGCTGTGGCTCGCGTCCGCTCGGCCGTCGCCCTCTCCGACGAGCAGACCAGCCGCCTGGCCGAGGCCCTCGCCCGGGCCACCGGCAAGAACGTCGAGGTCAAGGTCGTGGTCGACCCGACCGTCCAGGGCGGCCTCGTCGCCGAGGTCGGTGACACCGTCCTCGACGGCACCGTCCGCCGCCGCCTCGAGCAGCTCCGCGCTGCCTTCTAAGCACGATCTAGAACCCAGTCCTCCAAAGAGAAGAAGCGAGCCCCCATGGCTGAGCTCACCATCAGCACCGACGACATCACCGCCGCCCTCCGCAAGAGCCTGGCGGACTTCCAGCCCGACAGCTCCGCGGCCCAGGTCGGCCGGGTCATCGAGGTCGGCGACGGCATCGCCCGCGTCGAGGGCCTCCCCGACTGCGCGGTGAACGAGATGCTCGAGTTCGCCGACGGCACCATCGGGCTGGCGCTGAACCTCGACGAGGAGTCGATCGGCGCCGTCGTGCTCGGCGACGTCGACCACATCGCCGAGGGCCAGGCCGTCCGGGCCACCGGCGAGATCCTCTCGGTCCCGTGCGGCGACGGCCTCCTCGGCCGCGTCGTCAACACCCTCGGCGAGCCCGTCGACGGCAAGGGCCCGCTCTCCAACGTGGGCACCCGCCGCATGGAGGTCCAGGCCCCCGGGATCATGGGCCGCAAGCCCGTGCACGAGCCCCTCCAGACCGGCATCAAGGCCATCGACGCCATGACGCCGATCGGCCGGGGTCAGCGCGAGCTGATCATCGGCGACCGCAAGACGGGCAAGACCGTCGTCGCCATCGACACGATCCTGAACCAGAAGGGTCTCGGGGTGAAGTGCGTGTACGTGGCGATCGGGCAGAAGGCCTCGACCGTCGCCCAGACCGTCGCCACCCTCGAGAGCCACGGCGCCATGGAGTACACCGTCGTCGTGGTCTCGCCGGCGTCGGACCCGGCCCCGTACAAGTACCTCGCCCCCTACGCCGGCTGCGCCATGGGCCAGCACTGGATGGAGAACGGCGAGCACGCCCTGGCCGTCTACGACGACCTCTCCAAGCAGGCCGAGGCCTACCGCTCGGTGTCGCTGCTGCTGCGCCGCCCGCCGGGCCGCGAGGCCTACCCCGGCGACGTCTTCTACCTGCACAGCCGCCTCCTGGAGCGGGCCGCCAAGCTCTCCGACGAGAACGGCGCCGGCTCCATGACCGCCCTGCCGATCATCGAGACCAAGGCCGGCGACATCTCGGCCTACATCCCGACCAACGTGATCTCGATCACCGACGGCCAGGTGTTCCTCGAGGACGACCTGTTCAAGTCGGGCATCCGCCCCGCCATCAACGTGGGCCAGTCCGTGTCCCGCGTCGGCGGCGCCGCCCAGATCAAGGCCATGAAGACCGCGGTGGGCACGCTCAAGGGCGACCTGGCCCAGTTCCGCGAGCTCGAGTCGTTCGCCTCCATCGGCTCCGACCTCGACGCCGTGTCGCAGGCCACCCTCGACCGGGGCTACCGCCTCACCGAGCTGCTCAAGCAGGGCCTCAACTCGCCGTTCCCGGTCGAGGAGCAGGTGGTGGTGCTCTACGCCGGCACCCGGGGCTACCTCGACAAGGTCCCCGTCGCCGACGTGCGGCGCTGGGAGGCCGAGCTGCTCGACGTCTTCCGCAGCCGCAACAAGGGCCTGCTCGAGGACATCCGCACGACCGGCAAGCTCGACGAGGACGCCCTCAAGGCCGCCCTCGACAGCTTCAACGAGGTCTTCTCGGCCAGCGACGAGCCCGGGCACCAGCCCGAGCAGCTCGACCCCGGCCACGCCGACCTCACCAAGGCCGGCGGCCGGCCCGAGGGCATCTTGCCCGAGGACCAGGTCGACCGCACCGACGACACCGAGGCCTAGGAGACACCGTGGCCGGAGGCCAGGAACGGGTCCTGCGAC
The DNA here is from genome assembly GCF_019443745.1 of Iamia sp. SCSIO 61187. Taxonomy (NCBI): domain Bacteria; kingdom Bacillati; phylum Actinomycetota; class Acidimicrobiia; order Acidimicrobiales; family Iamiaceae; genus Iamia; species Iamia sp. SCSIO 61187. Next base: position 4,295,268 of record NZ_CP050948.1, on the reverse strand, counting down.
GCCGCATCAAGAGCGTCCAGTCGACCAAGAAGATCACCCGGGCGATGGAGCTCATCGCCGCGACCCGCGTGGCCAAGGCCCAGCAGCGGGCCCACGAAGCGCGGCCCTACAGCGAGCTGCTCACCGACGTGATCCAGCACCTGGCCGAGAACGGTGGCATCACCGACCACCCGCTGCTGCAGGCGGCCGAGGACGTCCGCAAGGTGGCCTTCGTCGTCGTCTCGTCCGACCGCGGCCTGGCCGGGGGCTACAACACCTCGGTCATCCGGGCGGCCGAGCGCGAGATCCAGGCCCGCCAGGGCGAGGGCGCCGACTACGCCCTCATCACCGTCGGCCGCAAGGCCCAGGGCTACTTCGCCTACCGCAGCTACGACATCGCCGAGAGCTTCGAGGGCATCAGCGACTCGCCGACCTACGACGACGCCGTCGGCATCGGCGAGGTCATCACCGACCTCTACACCTCCGGTGAGGTCCAGGAGGTCGTGCTGGTCTTCACCCGGTTCGTGTCCATGGGCCAGCAGGACGTCGTGGTGCGCAAGTTCATGCCCCTCACCGGGGTGGGCGGGGAGTCCGCCTCCGAAGAGCGGGCCACCTCGGCCTACGAGTTCGAGCCCGACCCCGGGCCCATCCTCGAGTCACTCCTCCCGCGCTACGTCACCGCCCGGCTCTTCGCCGCCCTCCTGGACTCCGCCGCCTCCGAGCACGCCAGCCGCCAGCGGGCCATGAAGGCCGCCACCGACAACGCCGAGGAGCTGATCATCAAGCTCACCCGGGTGATGAACCGGGCCCGGCAGGACAGCATCACCAACGAGATCATGGAGATCGTGGGCGGCGCCGAGGCCCTCCGGACGGCCAACGCCGACGACCCCGATGAGCTGCTCATCGACCACGTCTTCCAGTCCGACCCCTTCGACCACCCGGTGCCTCCGCACCGCACCCTTCACTTCCCCGTAGGAGACGCCTCGTGACCAGCACCGAGCCAGACGTGACCCTCAAGGACGGCCGTGTCGTCACCGTCGCCGGCCCCGTGGTCGACGTCGAGTTCCCCCGCGGCGCCATGCCCGAGATCAACACCTGCCTCTCGATGACCATCGAGTCGGGTGGGGAGACCACCGAGGTGCGGGCCGAGGTGGCCCAGCAGATCGGAGACGGGCGCGTCCGCGCCATCTGCCTCAAGCCCACCGACGGCCTCCGCCGCGGCCAGGCCGTGGTCAACACCGGCGCCGGCATCACCGTGCCCGTCGGCGACGTCGTCCTCGGCCACGTGTTCAACGTGATCGGCGAGCCCCTCGACGTCAGCTCCGAGGAGCTGGGCGAGGTCGAGACCCGTTGGGAGATCCACCGGGACTCGCCGACCTTCGACGCCCAGGAGCCGTCCTCGACGGTGTTCGAGACCGGCATCAAGGTCATCGACCTCCTCACCCCCTACAAGACCGGCGGCAAGATCGGCCTCTTCGGCGGCGCCGGCGTGGGCAAGACGGTGCTCATCCAGGAGATGATCCGCCGCGTCGCCCAGAACCACGGTGGTGTGTCGGTGTTCGCCGGCGTGGGCGAGCGCACCCGTGAGGGCACCGACCTCATGATCGAGATGGAGGAGGCGGGCGTCCTCGAGAAGGCCGCCCTCTGCTTCGGCCAGATGGACGAGCCGCCGGGCGTGCGCCTCCGGGTGGCCCTCTCGGCCCTCACCATGGCCGAGTACTTCCGTGACGTGCAGCAGCAGGACGTGCTGCTCTTCGTCGACAACATCTTCCGGTTCACCCAGGCCGGCTCGGAGGTGTCGACCCTGCTGGGCCGCATGCCCTCGGCCGTGGGCTACCAGCCCACCCTGGCCGACGAGATGGGCGTCCTCCAGGAGCGCATCACCTCGACCCGGGGCCGGTCGATCACCTCGCTGCAGGCCGTGTACGTGCCCGCCGACGACTACACCGACCCGGCGCCGTTCAGCTCGTTCACCCACTTCGACGGCACCACCGAGCTGTCCCGCGACATCGCCGCCCTCGGCATCTACCCCGCCGTGGACCCGCTCGCCTCGACCTCGAACATCCTCGCCCCCGAGGTCGTCGGGCAGCGCCACTACGACGTGGCCCGCTCGGTCCAGCAGATCCTCCAGCGCTACAAGGAGCTGCAGGACATCATCGCCATCCTCGGCATGGACGAGCTCTCCGAGGAGGACCGGGTCACCGTCGACCGGGCCCGCAAGATCCAGCGGTTCCTCTCCCAGCCCATGTACGTGGCCGAGACCTTCACCGGTCTCGAGGGCATCACCACGCCCGTCGAGGAGACCGTCGACAGCTTCGAGGCCCTGGTCCGCGGCGACCTGGACGACCTGCCCGAGCAGGCCTTCCTGAACGTCGGTGGCGCCGAGGCCGCCCAGGCCAAGGCGGCCGAGCTGCGCAAGTCCGCGGGGGAGTGAGGTAGCCCGATGCCCCTCGAGGTCCAGGTCGTCTCGCCCGAGCGGGTGCTGTGGTCCGGTGAGGCCGAGCGCGTCGTGACGCGCGTCGAGGAGGGTGGCGACATCGCCTTCCTCCCCGGCCACACCACCTACCTCGGCCAGCTGGGCCAGGGCGTCACCGAGATCGCCCAGGTCGGCGGGGACGTGATCAAGGTCGCCGTCCACGGCGGCTTCGTCGAGGTCAGCCAGGACCGCGTGTCGCTGCTGTCCGACCAGGCCGAGCTGGCCACCAGCATCGACGTGGCCCGGGCCCGGGCGGCCAAGCAGCGGGCCGAGAGCGCCCTCCGGGGCGCCGACGACGACGACGAGGCCCTCGGCGCTGCCCGGCGGGCCGAGGTCCGCCTCCGCGCCGCCGGCCACGACACCGACGCCTGAGGCCGAGGGCCGCCCGGTAGGCGGCTGACCAGGGCGGATCCGCCCTCACCGGTGCCCGGAGAAATCTTCGCACATGTGGTTTGGGGCCGCTCGGAGACGGGCATGGTGCCGCCGTCCCGATCGCGAGCTCCGGCACACCCCCGCCGTGCTGGACCTCACCCCAAGCGATCGGTGACAACCACCCGCATCGAACCCGCCGGTCCCTCCCCCCCGCCGGCGGGTTCGACGCGGGTGGGTCTGACGGGGTGGGTCTGACGGCGTGGGTCCCACGGGTGGACCGGGCACAGGTCCACGACGGGCCCGGCACGACGTGGTCTCGCCGGGGTCGAGGACGGTGGCTCAGAGGACGGTGGTGATGTCCTCGGGCGGCCGGCCGATGACGGCGACGCCGTCGCGGACCACGATGGGCCGTTGCAGCAGGATCGGGTTGTCGACCAGGGCGTCGAGCAGCTCGTCGGCGGTGGCGTCGGCCAGCCCGAGCTGGCGGTAGGCGTCCTCGCCGGTGCGCACCAGCGGGCGGGGGTCGTCGAGCCCGAGGGCCGCCATCAGGGCCTCGAGCTCCTCGCGCGTCGGGGGCTCCTTGAGGTACTCGCGGACCTCGGCCTCCACGCCCAGCTCCTCGAGGAGCGTCTTGGCCTGCCGGGACTTCGAGCAGCGGGCGTTGTGCCAGAGGGTGGTGGTGACCTCCGCAGACGTGGTCACCCGTCGTCCCCCTGCCGTCGAGCTGAGCGGGCCGGCCTCATCCGTAGTCCACGGAGCTGATCGCCTTGAGCTTCTGGCTGTGGTGGCGGGCGTCGACCTGGCGGACGGTGCCCGACTTCGACCGCATCACCAGCGACTGGGTGGTGATCCCGATCGAGGTGTAGTGGACGCCCTTGAGGACGTCGCCGTCGGTGATGCCGGTGGCGGCGAAGAAGGCGTTGTCCCCGCGCACCAGGTCGTCGGTGTGGAGGACCCGCTCGAGGTCGTAGCCGGCGTCGACGGCGGCCTGGCGCTCGGCGTCGTCGCGGGGCCAGAGCCGGCCCTGGATCTCCCCGCCCATGCACTTCATGGCCGCCGCCGCCAGGACGCCCTCGGGGGTGCCGCCGATGCCGAAGAGGATGTCGGCGCCGGCGTCGGGCCAGGCCGTGGAGACGACGCCGATCACGTCGCCGTCCTGGATGAGGCGGATGCGGGCGCCCGCCTCCCGGATCTCCCGGATCAGGTCGGCGTGGCGGGGCCGGTCGAGGACGACGGCGGTGAGGTCCCGCACCGACTCGCCCTTGGCCTTGGCCACGGCCTGCAGGTTGTCGGCCACCGAGGCGGTGACGTCGATCAGCCCGGCCGCCTCCGGGCCCACGGCGATCTTCTCCATGTAGACGCAGGGGCCGGGGTTGAACATCGTCCCCCGCTCCGAGACGGCGATGACCGAGATGGCCCCGCCCCGGCCCAGGGCGGTGAGCGTCGTGCCCTCGACCGGGTCCACGGCGATGTCGGTCTCCGGCGGGTTGCCGTCGCCGATGCGCTCGCCGTTGTAGAGCATCGGCGCCTCGTCCTTCTCGCCCTCGCCGATGACGACGATGCCATCCATCGAGACGGTGTCGAGGACGACGCGCATGGCGTCGACGGCGGCGCCGTCGGCCCCGATCTTGTCCCCTCGGCCCATCCAGCGGGAGGCGGCCATGGCCGCGGCTTCGGTGACCCGCACCAGCTCCATGGCCAGGTTGCGGTCGGGGACCTGTGGATCGGGCGCCATGGTCGGACAGTAGTGGAGGCGCTGATCGGCGCCGTAGGCCGCAACCCTCGGCCGTGGTGGCACCCGCTGACCCCGCCGCCCGGGGTGGCGACCCCGGAACGAAGGGTGTTCGGCCCGGCCGGAGGGGGTATCCAGGTCGGAGCATGCGCACTTCCCCCCTGGGCATGCGACGGGTCCTCCGTCGCGCGCCGTCCGCCCTCCTGCTGAGCCTGGTCCTGGTGGCCGTCACCGCGGCCGCCTGCTCCGACGACGGCGGCGACGACACCAGCCCCACGACGACGTCGCCCACCACCGAGGCCTCCGCCGCCGGCGGCGAGGGCGGTGAGGAGACCACGACCACCGAGGACACCGACGAGACGACGACGACCACGGAGGGCACGGGGACGAGCGAGGCGGGCTCGGAGGACGCCGGCACGCCGCTCACCGACGCCGAGGTCGCCGGCGAGCTCGAGCGCCTGTACGAGGCCTACGTCGCCAGCTTCGTCGCGGCCCGCGAGAGGGGAGGCCTCGACGAGCAGTTCCGGGGCGACCTGGCGCGCATCTTCTTCCCGGACCTGCTCGAGAACGAGATCTCCGGCATCGAGAGCGTCGGTGGGTTGGCCGCCGTGGTGCCGGAGCCCGGCCCCATCCCGATCACCGACGTCACGGTCGAGATCAGCCAACCAGGGTGTGCCTCGGGCTCGGCCGTGTTCGACCTGCGTCCGCTGGTGGGCGCAGCCGTCCCCGGCCCCATCAAGCGGTTCTTCAAGATCGAGCCCAGCGAGGCCCAGACCGGATGGCGGTTCTCGGCCCTGGGGTCCACCGAGGACGGTGGGTCGTTCGCCGGCGCGAGCTGCGAGGGGTGACGGTGAGCAGACGAGCCACCACCGCAGCCCTGGCGCTCGCTCTCGTCGTCGGTTGCCTCGTCGGGGCGGCGGTCCCCGCCGGCGCCGACCCGGACGGGAGCTCCGGCAACGGGACCTTCGGGTTCTCCGACTCGAACGGGGTGCCGCTCGGGTCCGAGGTCCCCGACTTCAGTGGCAACAGCGACGGCCCCCCGGTGACCTACCAGGTCGACTTCTTCGACGGTCTCGCTCCCGAGGACGGCACCTACCAGTACGACGACGGCTGTTGGGGAGCGACCGTCGCCGAGGGACAGGGCGGCCAGACGTGGGCCGAGGTCCAGGCCACGTTGACCGAGTACAACGATGCCCAGGCCTGGGGTGTCTGCGCCGCCGAGGAGACCTTCGACCTCGTCGCCTACGTCGAGCAGATGTGGCAGACCGAGGTCGCCCCGCCCCCACCGACCCCCCTCGTCGTGAACAACGGCCACGGCTCGGTGACCGGCATCACGGCCTACCTCGAGATCGGCGGTGATCCCACGCCGACGCAGACGATCGACAACCCCATCGGGCCCGACATCGTCATCACCATGACCCCGCGCTACGTGGTCCACTGGGGCGACGGAGCCACGACCGAGACGACGTCCCAGGGCGGACCGCCACGGGGCGGAGACCTCACCCACACCTGGATCGACGTCGGCACCATGGACGTGACCGTCGAGGCCTACTGGCGGGCAACCTGGTCCGCAGGTGCGGTGGGTGGGAACCTGCCCGAGCTGCCCAACCCGACCTCCGAGACGGAGCCTGTCCCCGTCGAGCAGTGGCAGGCGGTCATCGACTGAGGAGCCACCGGTCTGGGTGTCGCGGGGGGCTTGTAGCGTCTCGCGGGTGACCGAAGTGCTCGCCGCGGTGGACGTCGGCACCAACTCCCTGCACATGGTGATCGCCCGCGTCGTGGAGGGCGACCGCTTCGACGTCATCTCCCGGGAGAAGGAGCAGGTCCGCCTGGGCCAGGGCGCCGGGGACATGAAGGAGCTGGCCCCGGAGGCCGTGGAGCGGGGCGTGGCCGCCCTCGACCGGTTCCGGCGGCTGGCCGACGCCCACGACGCCGAGCTCCGGGCCGTGGCCACGTCCGCCGTCCGCGAGGCGCAGGACCCCGAGGTGTTCCTGGAGCGGGCCCGCCGGGAGGCGGGCGTCGAGGTCGAGGTCATCTCCGGCGTCGAGGAGGCCCGGCTGATCCACCTCGGCGTGCTGTCGGCCCTGCCCGTGTTCGACTCCCGGCTGCTGCTCTGCGACATCGGCGGCGGCAGCACCGAGCTGCTCGTCGGCCACGAGGGCGAGACCCTCGCCTCCCGCTCGCTCAAGGTGGGCGCCGTCCGCCTGACCAACCGCTTCTTCGCCGACGGGTCGCCGTCGAAGTCCGACGTCGAGGCCTGCCGGCGCCACGTCCGGGGGGCGCTCGTCGCCTTCGAGCCGGCCGTGCGCCAGCACGGGTTCGAGGTCGCCGTCGGGTCGTCGGGCACCATCGAGCAGGTCGTCCGCCTGGCCCGTCGCAGCGCGGGCGACGAGGCGCCGGTGCGCACGTGGAACGGGGCCACCGCGACCGGCGACGAGATCCGTGCCGTCGCTGCCGAGCTGGCCCGGGCGGCGCGCAAGGGCTCGCTCGACGAGGTCGAGGGCCTCGACCCGAAGCGGGTCGACATCATCACCGCCGGCGCCCTGATCCTCGAGGGCGTGGTGGAGCGGTTCGGCATCGAGTCGCTCACGGTCAGCGAGGCCGCCCTCCGCGAGGGCGTGCTGATCGACACCCTGCACCGGGTCCGGGGCGGGTCCCTGCACCACCTGACCGACGTGGCCCGCCGGAGCGTGCGGCACCTCGCCTCCGCCTTCGACGACGACCCCGAGCACTCGGCCTGGGTGGCCACCCTCGCCCTCCAGCTCCACGACGACCTGGCCGGGCCCATGGGGCTCCCGCCCGACGCCCGCGACCACCTCGAGGCCGCCGCCCTCCTCGCCAACGTGGGCCTGACGGTGAGCCACGACGGGCACCACAAGCACTCGTACTACGTGATCCGCCACAGCGACCGGCTGGTCGGCTTCACCGACGCCGAGATCGAGCGCATCGCCCTGGTGGCTCGTTACCACCGCAAGAGCGCGCCCAAGGGCCGTCACGCCGAGTTCGCCCGGCTCCCCGACGACGAGCAGGACGTCGTCCGCTCGCTCGCCGCCCTGCTCCGCGCCGCCATCGGCCTCGACCGCACCCACGCCCGGCGGGTCGCGTCGGTGCGCGCCACCCACGACGGCGACGTCGTCCGCATCGAGGTCACCCCGACCGTCGGCCAGGACATCGACCTCGAGCTGCACACGGCCCTCGAGCGGTCCTCCCTCCTGGGCGAGGTGCTCGACGCCGAGGTCCAGGTCGTCCGCCGGGGCGAGGCCGAGGCGCCGGCGGTCGCGGCCGGGGCGTCGTGAGCCACCCGTCGCCGGGGCCGTTCGGCCGGTCGGTCGTCATCGACGGCGGCCAGACCGCACCGGCGGCGTGGGCCGACGCACCGGTGGTCGTCGTGGACGAGGCCGTGCTGGCCGCGCCCGGAGGCGTCGTCGCCCAGCTCCACGCGGCGTGGGCCGAGCGGCGCCCGGTCGTCGTCGAGCTGCGCGTGGATCCGTCCCGCTTCCGCGAGCCCGTGCCCGTCGTGGGCACGCCGTGGGACCTGGGCGTCGACGTCGACTGCCCGCTCGACCGGCTCCACTTCCTGGTGTGGGCTGCGTCGTGGGACGCCCGCCCCGCCGAACCGGTGTGGTGGTGGGGCGTCAAGGCCGCCCGTCTGGCCGACGGGGCGCGGGCGACGCCGGAGGGGCCGGCCGACCTCCTGCTGGCCGACGGCACCCCGCTGTGGGTCGACGGCGGCCCCCGCCAGCCCTTCGCCCCCGAGGTGGTCGGTGGGTTCGGCGTCGTCCACCGCGAGTCGGTCGAGGTCGGGCGCCTGGCGGTCGCCCCGCCCCCGGTCGCCCCGTCCACCGACTTGGCTCCTGACCAGATGGCCGCCGTGGCCCACGAGCGGGGGCCGGCCCGCATCGTCGCCCCCGCCGGGTCGGGCAAGACCCGGGTCCTCACCGAACGCCTGCGCCACCTCATCGCCGACCGCGGGTGGGAGCCGGGGTCGCCCCTGGCCGTGGCCTACAACGTCAAGGCCCGCGACGAGATGGTCGAGCGGACCGACGGGCTGGGCGCCCGCGTCCAGACGCTCAACGGCCTGGCCTACGCCGTCCTCGCCCGCCAGCGGGGCGGTGCCCCGCCGGTCATCGACGAGCGGGAGGTGCGCCGCCTCCTCGACGGCCTGCTGCCCAAGCGCCGGCGCCAGGCCAACACCGACCCCGTCGCCCCCTACCTGGAGGCGCTCACCGAGGTCCGCCTCGGGCTGCGCAGCCCTCGGGAGGTCGAGGAGGAGCGGGGCGACGTGCCCGGCTTCGCCGGCATCGTCGACCCCTACCGGGAGGAGCTGGCCCGGCGGGGCGTCGTCGACTTCGACGAGCAGATCTGCGCCGCCATCGAGGCGCTCCTCACCGACGGAGAGCTCCGCCGCGACGTCCAGTCCCGCCACCGCCACCTCCTCGTCGACGAGCTCCAGGACCTCACGCCCGCCCACGTGGTGCTGGTCCGGCTGGTCGCCGGCCCGCCGCTCGACGTCTTCGGCGTCGGCGACGACGACCAGGTGATCTACGGCCACGCCGGCGCCGACCCCCGGTTCCTCATCGACTTCGCCACCTGGTTCCCCGGTGGCGGTGAGCACGCCCTCGAGGTCAACCACCGCTGCGCCGCGCCCATCGTCGAGGCCGCGGCCACGCTGCTGTCGTACAACCACCGGCGCGTCGCCAAGGAGATCCGCCCCCGCCCCGACGCCGACGTCTCGCCCGACGCCTTCCGCATCGTCGGCCACGACCCGTCCGGCGGAGCCGGCGCCCTCGTGGCGGCGGTGCAGGGCTGGATCGACGAGGGTCGCCCGCTGGGCGACATCGCGGTCCTGACCCGGGTCCACGCCCTCCTCCTGGCTCCGGTGGTCGCCCTGGCCGAGGCCCAGATCCCCGTGCGGGCCACGGTGGGGACCGAGCTCCTCGATCGCACGGGCGCCCGCGCCGCCCTCGCCTACCTGCGCATCGCCGCCGACCCGACGGCCATCCGGCCCGAGGACCTGGCCGAGGTCTACCGCCGGCCCAGCCGAAGGCTGCCCCAGTGGATCACCAAGTGGTTCCGGCGGTCCATGACCGTGGCCGAGGTCGCCGCCATCGCCACCCGGATCGACGACGTCAAGGTCGCCGACAAGATCGCCACCCTGGCCGCCGACCTCGGGATCGTGGCCTCGGCCGGCACCGGCACGACCCGCCAGGCCCTCGAGGTCATCCGCGACCGCATCGGGCTGGGCGAGGCCATGGAGGGCCTCGACCGGTCGAAGGGCGGGGAGGGCTCGAGCCAGCTCGACGACCTCGAGGCCCTGATCCAGGTGGCCGACCTGCATCCCGAGCTCGACGGGTTCGAGCCCTGGCTGCGTCGGGCCCTCGGCCAGGCGTCCCCTCGGGGGCCGGCGGTGACCCTGTCGACGGTGCACCGGGTGAAGGGGCGGGAGTGGCCGTGCGTCGTCGTCGCCGGCGTGACCGCCGGGCTGCTGCCCCACCGGCTGGCGGCCGACGAGGAGGAGGAGCGGCGCGTCCTCCACGTCGCCATCACCCGGGGGCGGTCCCGGGTCGTGGTGCTGGGCGACGAGAGCCGCCCGTCGCCGTTCCTGGCCGAGCTGACCGGCGACGCCCCGCGCCGGGCGGCGCCGTCCCCGATCGTGCGGACCACGGCCCCGGCGGCGACGGCGAAGGGCCGCTCCGAGGGCGGCCGAGCCCCCAAGGGCGACCCCCTGGAGGGGGAGGCGGGGGAGCGGGAGGAGCGTCTCAAGGCCTGGCGGCGCGAGCGCAGCCGGGCCGATGGCGTCCCCGCCTACGTCGTCGCCTCCGACGCCACCCTGCGGGCCATCGCCCAGCGGGCGCCGACCTCTTCGCGGGAGCTGGCCTCCGTCCCCGGCATTGGCCCCAGCAAGCTCCAGAAGTACGGCGACGAGATCCTCGCCCTCACCAGCCCCGAGTAGCTCCGCCCGCCTCCCGGCGCGGTGGTGAGCCCGCTCGGGGCGGGCTCACCTGGGGTGTCGGGGTTCAGGCGGCGAGGGCCCGTCGGTCGACGGGCTGGGATCGTCGCTTTCGCCCGTCGGGGGTGGTGACGATCACCGTCGCGTCGGGCATCAGCTCGATGGTCCAGCCGGGGCGGTGGACGACGCCGTGGTGGTACCGACAGAGCAGCACGAGGTTGCGTGGGTTCGTCGGGCCGTGGTGGGCGATCCACTCGGCCACGTGGTGGCCATCGGTGCGATGCGCGGGTCGGTCACAGCCCGGGAACCGACAGCCCTTGTCCCTGATGCACAGCGCCTGGAACAACGGCGCCGGGATCGTCCGTGTGCTCCGCCCGTAGTCGAGCACGGTGCCGTCAGCCTTGGTGATGACCCGGTGGATGTTCGCATCACACGCCAACCGTCGTGCGGTGTGGGCGTCGACCGGGGTGCCGTCGTCGAAGCTGCCCTGGCCCTTGCCCTCGATCAGCGACTCGAGGCCGATGGTGATGTTGACGTGGGGGCGGTGGCGGCCGCCCTTGTGGTCGTGTTGGTGGTCGAGGAAGTGGTTGAAGATCTCGGCGAGGCCGTCGTGGCGCCGCTGCGCGGGTGTCCGCTCGTCGTCCTCACCGCGCTTGCCCATCACCAACCTGAGGGCGGCTTGGGCGGCGTGGAAGGCCTCTGGTTCGAGGTTCGCGTCCAACCGCCCGCCGTTGAGGGTTGGTGACAGGTGGGCGGAGCGGTCCGGGTCGGGCTCGCCTTCGTGGCCGTCGTCGACGATCTCCTTGGCATGGGCGGCCCAGGTCTTCATCGCCACCACGGCCCCGGTGACGTCGAGCTCGCCCAACACGCGGACGAGGTTGGCTTCCTCGTCCTGGAACAGCGGTGCGGTGCGGTCGTTGAGGTTCGCCACGACGGCGGCGACGTGCCCCCCGGACACCGATCCGTCGAGCCACGCCGTCTGCAGGATCGGGAGGTGGCCGAGCCGGCGGGCGGTCTTGGCCGTGCGTTGGGCGTCATGAGCGGTCATCCGCCCCTTGACCCGCAGCCAGGTCGCCATGGTCGGGCAGCCATCTGCGGTGTCGTACTCGTTGGTGGCCTCGAAGGACCCCACCGCCTGGGAGATCTTGGCGTCGAGGCGGTCACGCAGGTACAGCGCTTCTTCGAGGGCGTCGCCATCGACCGGGATGTCCAGGTCATCGATGGTGGTGGCGAGCGCCTCGAACATGACACCCATGATACCCGACAGACGGGAATCGAACCCCGGAAACCCAAGAAATCCTCGGGTCTCCCGTCTCCTGTGTGGCCCTGTGAGGCCCGCAGACCGGTTGTGGGAAGTCGTGCCCGAAACAGGTACCCGGCCCGCAGAAGGCCACACAGCGCCCGGCGCGAGACCGGCCACAACGGTCCGTGCACGACCCTGACGAGGTGAGGCCGAGAAGACCTCGCCCGGGCCCATCGAGCGGCGAGCACTCCACCAGCCCGCAGCGCCACCGCCGTACGAGCCATCGGTACGACCGATGTGCAGCAGCCGGCGACCGGATGGCCTGCGAGCGCCGAGCCGGCTGGCCCGCCAGGCACGGGTCCGGGCGACCGAACCCCGTGCGGGATACTGGCGGCATGGGACTGTTCTCGCGCAAGCGGTCACGCTCGGATGCGGCCGACACCGAGGTCGACGATGCTGACGAGGGGCGAGAGACCGACCCCGTCGAGGCGGTGACGGCGGGTGCCGACGTCGCCGTCGACGCCACCGACGCGGACGCGGAGGACGCCGGCACCGACGACGAGACCGTCGACGGCGTCCGGGTCGACGAGGACCCCGAGGACGACGAGGTCGACGCCGTCGCCGTGACCGCCGAGGACGAGGAGGCTGCCGTCGATGCCATCGACGCCGACGCCGACGCCGACGCCGACGCCGACGCCGACGACGACGAGGACGACGACGAGGACGACGACGAGGACGACGACGAGGACGACGACGACGAGGAGCTGGTCGACACCGGGCAGGTCGAGTTCGAGCTGGCCGACTGGGGGGCGCGCGAGCGCCAGCTGCTCGACGGGGAGCTGGCGGCGGCCCGGGTGCGGCGGGCGTGGGAGGCCAGCACCCTGGTCGTCCGGGCGTCGGACGCGGAGGTGGTCGACGACCTGATCGACTACATCGAGGAGCGCATCGCCCTCGACCTGTCGCCCGACGTCGAGCCGGTGATCTACGAGGTCGGCGACTGGCCGCCCGGCCTGGAGGAGCGCTTCCTCGAGGTCCTGATCGAGCACCGGATCCCCCACATGCGGGGCTACCGGGAGATCACCGTGGGCGTCGACGACGAGGAGCGGGTCGACGACCTGGTCGAGCAGGTGACGGCGGCGTGGGAGGACGAGCAGCCCACCGAGGACGAGCTCGACGGGCCCGACGCCCAGGAGGTCCTGTCGGAGCTGTTCGTGAGCAGCGACCGCCTCCTCCACGATCCCTCGGACCGGCCCGCCACCGTGCGCTTCGACGACGCCGCCGAGTCGGCGCTGGCGATGGGCCTCCCGTTCGGGTTCGACGAGGCTGCGTGGGGCACCATCACCGACCTGGTCGAGGCCCTGCGCGACACCCTCGGCGAGACCGACTCGACCGACGACGAGGTCGTCGACGCGGCCACGGCGCTGCGCTCCCACATCCGCCCGCTGGTCTGACGAGAAGACCCGGGCGCGCCGCCGAAGACGACGCCCCGAGGAGCCCGACGAGCCGGGGGGCCGGTACGCTCGACCGATGGTCCTGGCCGAGCTGGAGGTGTTCCAGTCGCGGCCGATCGCCCCGACCCGACGGGTCGCGCTCGGCTCCTGCACCCTGCCCGTCTCACCCGCGCCCGGGTTCGGAGGGATCCTGCTCGGCGCCGTGGCCGCCGCCTTCGTCGGCCGGGTCGACCCCGACCTCCACGGTGACCTCGAGCGCCTGACCCACCAGCTGGAGCTGGGCCACACGATCCCCCAGCCCCGCCTCCGCCACCGGTTCCAGACCGACCACGTCGGGCTCACCCGGCGGATCCACCGCCTCACCGGCGACGGCGAGCGGATGCACCTCGACCTCGACCTGTCGGAGGGCACCTCGCCGGGCCCGCAGGTCCTGGCCGTCGTCTACGCCGCCGGCCGGCTCCCGATCGAGAGCCGTGGACCGGTGATGCGGGTCGTGCGCCGGGGGCTGCACTGGCGGGGCGCCCTCGACGACTCGATCCTCACCGCCGTCAGCGGCCAGGGCGCGGGGATCGTCACCGCCGCCGCCCGGTACGCCGACCCGGAGGCCTGGGCCCTCACGGTCCTCGGCCTGGCCGGCCCGACGCCCGGGCGCAAGGACGTCCAGCGCCGCTTCCGCGAGCTGCTGCGCGTCGCCCACCCCGACCACGGTGGCGGCGAGGTCGAGGCCGCCGAGCGGATCGCCGAGCTGACCGAGGCCCGGCGCATCCTGCTCGCCAGCTGATGGCCACCGTCGAGGCGCTGCTCCTCGCCCCCGGGGCCGGGGCCGACCGCGAGAGCCCGGCCCTGGTCGCGGTGGAGCAGGCGGTCGCCGTGCCGACCGTCCGCATGGACTTCCCCTACCGCCGGGAGGGGCGCAAGGCCCCGGACCGGGCGCCCAAGCTGATCGCGTCCGTGCGCGAGGAGGCGGTCGGGCTGGCGGCGTCGGCCGGGGTGGCCCCGGACCGGATCGCCCTCGGCGGCCGGTCGATGGGCGGGCGGATGTGCTCGATGGCGGTGGCCGAGGGGCTCCCCGCCGCCGCGCTCGTGCTGCTCAGCTATCCCCTCCACCCCCCGGGCAAGCCCGAGAAGCTGCGGATCGAGCACCTGCCCCGGATCACCGTGCCCTGCCTCTTCGTCGGTGGGTCGAGGGACCCCTTCGGCTCCCCCGAGGAGATCGAGCACCACACCGCCGCCATCGCCGGACCCGTCACCCACGTCTGGGTCCCCGGCGGCCACTCGCCCAAGGGCCAGGACGCCGCCATCGCCGCCACCGTCGCCGACTGGCTCGGCTCCCTCTGACGCGTTCTGTCAATCCTCATGGGGCGTGGCGCCCCACGGGGATTGACAGAACGGTTCAGGCGAGGACGGTGACGGGGACGCCGAGGGGGAGGCCGATGTCCTCGACCATCTGCACGACGACGTCGTCGGGGATCCGGACGCAGCCGTGGCTGACGTTCCGGCCGATCGAGCTGGCGTCGGTGGTGCCGTGGATGCCCATGCGCCCGTCACCGCCGGCGAACTGCTCGAGCGTCGAGAACCCCGACAGGCCGTAGGCGTAGGACCCGTACCCGGCGTTGGTCGGGTCGATCAGGACCCAGGTGTAGAAGTCGCCGCCGACGGTGGGTGTGTCCTGGGTGCCGACGCCGATGGCGGTGTCGATCACGACCTCCGACCCCCGCTGGACGAGCATCCGGTAGCCCGAGAGCGACACCTGGATCTGGTAGTCGTGGGTGGCGACGTCGACGGCGGAGGCGTCGATCCACCCCCGGCTGCCGTTGGGGCGCACCGGGAGCAGGACCTCGAGCCGCTCGCCCGACCGGCCGGCCACCAGGAACACCTGCTGCTGGCCGTAGTCCCCCGTGGCCGGGATCGTCTGGGCCACCTCCGCCGCCTCGGCGCTGGCGTAGACGGGGACCTCGTCGACGCCGGTCCGGACCGTCGCCACCTCGCTCGTCCGGGCCGGGAGGACGCCGAGGCCGGCCGGTGCTGCGGCCGCCGTGGTCGTCGACGCCGAGTCGGTGGCGGCGTCGGTCGAGGACGACTCCACCGGCCGGTACGGCGCCGTCATCGTGGGAGAGGTCGAGGTCGTGGTCGGGATCGACGACGCCGGGCGCAGGCGGGGCTCGGCGTGGCTGATCGAGAGCAGGACGGCGACGACGAGCGCGACGGCGGCCCCGGCGGCGAGCGCGAGGGGCCGCCAGGAGCGAGACGACGGGGCCGGCGGCACGGCCGGCGATGCTACCGGGGCCCGTCGGGTGGCCAGAGGTCGGCCGTGGCGGGGTCGGCGGCGATGACCTCCCCCTCGCCGGGCCGGGTGAGGTCGTCCTCCGGGTTGATCTCCTCGAGCTGGCGGCGGGCGGTCTCGGGGAAGACGGTCAGGGCCAGGACGGCGACGATCAGGGCGAGGGGCAGCAGCAGGAGCATGGCGTCGGCCAGCTCGCCGGTCCGGTCGGTCACGTGGCCGGCCACGACCAGACCGATGGCGCTCCCGGCCACCGACATCACCTGGAGGATGCCGTTGGCCTTGGCCCGGGCGGCGGTGGGGAACAGCTCGGGGCCGTAGGCCCCCATGGCCGGCACGGCGAGGGCGCCGAGCATGGTGGCGACCAGGTTGGCCGCCCAGAGGGGCCAGCCGTGGGTGGTGAAGCCCCACGCCGCGACGACCGCCCCGCCGGCCACCCCGACGGCGACGACGACCCGCCGGCCCCGGGTGTCGGCCAGCCGGCCGCCGGCGACGAGGGCCAGCCCGGCGGGGGTGCTGGTGACGAGGGTGAACAGGGCGATGCGGGCGGCCGAGAAGCCCCGCTCGTCCTTGAGGAAGTCGTTGAGCAGCTGGCTGCTGGGGGCGCCGAAGGCCGAGGCGCAGAACAGGGCGGCGCCGATGGCCCAGAAGCGCCGGGCGTGGCCCCGCATCACCGTGGCCTGGCGGTGGGGCCGGACGAAGCGCTGGCTCTCCGGCAGCGTCCGGCCGACCCGCCGGAGCACGGGCAGGCCGAGGACGGGGACGAGGTAGATGATCCGCCAGCCCCGCTCGCCCACGTCGGCCAGCGGCAGGGCCCACACGGCCATGCCCGCCCCCAGGGCGCCGGTCATGGTCATGACGCTGATGGCGTAGGCCCGGGCCCCCTTGGGCATCTCCTCGGCCGCCACGACCGCGAGGAGCAGGGTCACGGCGGTCTGGAAGCCGCGGGCGAGGGTCTGGGACACCCCCAGGACCTCCATGGACGGGGCGAAGGCGCCGGCCACGGTGGCGGCGATGGCCAGGGCGACCGACCACAGCAGCAGCCGGCGACGGCCCTTGCGGTCGGCCAGGGCGACGATGGCCAGGCTGCCCAGCACCCCGACCCGCACGGCGGCGAGCACGTTGCCCTGCGCCGTGGTGTCCCGCCCGAACTCGTCGGCGGCGAAGGTGATGGTCTGGGTCAGGACGGTGCCCATGTAGCCGGCGACGAGGGCGAGGGTCAGCAGCAGGCCCAGGACGCGGCCCGAGCGGGCGTCGAGGCCGTCGGGCGGGGCCCACACCGGCGCGTAGGTGGTCTGGCGGGAGACGGTGCGCCGCAGCGCCCGGTTCGTCGGCCACACGACGGCGCCGGACCAGACCCCGAGGGCGAGCTGGTAGCGGGTCCGCTCCTCGACGCGCACCGTCCCGTCCCCGGCAGGGGTGGACCGGACGTCGCGCCGGTAGGCCAGCATCGGCCCCCGCTCGACGGCGAAGGAGGTCCACCCCTCGGTGGCGGGGTCGTCGTCGGGGTGCCGCTCGCGCCAGGCGGCGTCGTCGGCGGCCGTCCAGGGCCGCTCGGTGACGATGTCGGACCGGGGAGCCGTCAGGGTGCTCGCCGTGGCGTCGTCCACGACGACGGTCTGGGCGAGGTTCGGCACGGCCCGATGATGTCCCGTCGACCCGAGCCGGTTGCCATCGGCCATGCTGACCGGATGCAACGGATCCTCGTCCGGGGCGGCGGGCCCCTCTCGGGCCGGGTCGCCATCTCCGGCGCCAAGAACTCGGTGCTCAAGCTGATGGCGGCGACCGTCCTGGCCGAGGGCACCTTCACCATCCGCAACGTCCCCGACATCACCGACGTGCGGCTGATGGCCGAGCTGCTCGAGGCCATGGGGTGCACCGCCACGCTCGACGGTGACGTGCTCACCATCGTGCGGCCGGCCGAGATCACCCCCGAGGCGCCCTACGAACTGGTCGAGGCCATGCGGGCCTCGATCGTGGTGCTCGGCCCGCTGCTCGCCCGGGTCGGACGCGCTCGGGTGTCACTCCCGGGCGGCGACGACTTCGGCCAGCGCCCCATCGACATGCACCTCGACGGGCTCCGCCGGCTCGGGGCCGACCTGACCTTCGAGCACGGCTACATCGAGGGCCGGGCCGAGCGGCTGCGGGGCACCCGCATCGTGCTCGAGTACCCGAGCGTGGGCGCCACCGAGAACGTGCTGATGGCTGCGGTCCTGGCCGAGGGCACGACCGTCATCGAGAACGCGGCCAAGGAGCCCGAGCTGGCCGACCTGGCCGCCTTCTTGAACCGGATGGGCGCCACGATCATCGGTGCCGGCAGCTCGACGGTCACCGTCGACGGGGTCGAGCACCTCCACCCCGTCGACCACGCCGTCATCCCCGACCGGCTGGAGGCCGCCACCTTCCTCACCGGACTGGCCGTGGCCGGCGGCGAGCTGGTGCTGGAGCAGGCCCGCCCGGAGCACATGGACATGCTGATGCACAAGATGGGCGACATGGGGCTGCGGACCTCGGCCCACCCCGACGGCGTGTGGGCGGCGGCGCCCGAGCGGATCCGGGCCGTCGACATCAACAGCCTCCCGTACCCGGGCATCGCCACCGACTACCTGCCCCTCATGGTCGCCGCCCTGAGCGTGGCCGACGGGCCCTCCATCGCCACCGAGAACATCTTCGGCGGCCGCTTCCGCTACGTCGACGAGCTGGTCCGCATGGGCGCCGACATCCGGGTCGAGCACCACTACGCCCTGATCCGGGGCGTGCCCCGCCTGTCGGGCGCCCCGGTGAAGGCCCACGACATCCGGGCCGGGGCCGCGATCGCCATGGCCGCCCTCGGCGCCGACGGCGAGACGGTCATCGCCGACGCCCAGCACGTGGCCCGGGGCTACGACCGCTTCGTCGAGAAGATGCGCTCGATCGGCGCCGACATGGACGCCGACTGAACCCGTCGCATGTCGCCGGCCCACTACGGGGACGGCGGGTCGTCGGCATCGGGCTCGGACCCGGCGGTGTCGCCGTCGGCCTCGGCGCGGCGGCGGAGCTCGCGGTTGGCCCGGGAGTTGGCCAGCCACAGCAGCCCGGCGAAGAGGGCGATCGGGGTGAGGACGAGCAGGATCTCGTCCCACCCGCCCTGGTGGGCCAGCACGGCGGCGGCGCCCATCACGCGCCCAGGAGCAGCCACAGGGCCAGGCTCCCGACGGCTGCGGTGAAGGCGGCCACGACCCACCCGGCGGTGACGACGGCCCGGCCGACCCGGGCGGCGAGCCGATCCCAGGCGCCGGCCAGCAGCAGGCCCAGGCCGACCAGCAGGAGCGCCAGGCGGACCCACGACGCGGCCGTCGGGGACAGGACCTGCTCGTTCGGGACCCAGGACCGGGTCCCGGTGAGGTCCCAGCCCTCGGCGAAGGGGTCGGCGGCGTGGAAGAGCACGGCGTACTGGGCGGTGACGAGCAGGGTCGTGAGCTGGTGGGCGGCGAGGGCCACGGCGGCGAGGGGGGCGAGGGCCACGACCGCGTCGGTGCCGAAGGGCTCGTCCAGGGCCGGCCCCCCGACCGACCGGGCCACGGCCTCGGCGGCGGCGCCGGCCCCCATCCAGGCCGCCCCGGCCAGCAAGATGCACCAGGCCAGGCCCACGGTCGACCACACCAGGCTGGACGCCGTGCCCCCGGTGCCGCTCGTCCCCACCAGGTCGGCCCACCACTGGGTGCCGCTGACGGCCTCCCAGAACGCGGTGCCGAGGACGACGAGGACCACGGCGGCCGTGCGCCGGCCCCCGGCCCGACCGGCCAGCCCGGCCAGCGGGTTGCGGGGGCGGGGCCGTCCGCCCTCCCACGTGACCGGGGCGGCGGCGGCGACGGCCCCGGTCAGCACGGCCAGGGGCGAGGACCGCCGGACCCAGGCCCGCCCGCCCAGGGCGGCGCCGACGACCATCACCCCGGTGAGGGCGGTCAGCCAGAGGGCCATGTTCCGGGGTTCCTGGCCGTCGAGCCAGCACGTCACCATCCAGGCGAAGCTGGCGAGCAGGGCGGCGGGCACCCACCAGTCGCCGGCCTCGTCGACCTCGCCCCCGCCGGTCGCCACCGTGGGCGGCCGTACACGCTCGATGCCGGCGGCGACGGCGTCGAAGGGGTCGACGAGGAGCCACCAGTCGCCCAGCAGCAGGGCGAGGACGGGGATCGCCCACCACAGGGAGAGAAGGGTGGACGGGAGGGCGTTGAGGCCGCTCAGGTCCGAGCCCGCCCACCCGACGACCAGCAGCGCCACCAGCCCCAGCACGCCCACGGCGTGGAAGGCGATCCGGGCGCCGGCGGGGGCGTCGTCGCCCGGCCAGGCGCGGCCCTCGGCCCCGTCGAGGGTCAGCGGGGCCACGGCCGGGCCGCCCGACGGGCGGGTCCCCCGGGCCCGGAGGCCGAGGGCGACGACCACGGCGCCGGCGACGACCACGCCGTAGAGCAGGGCGGTGGGCACGCCGTCGCCGGCGAGGCCGTCTGCTCCGTGGGCCAGGATCGACGCCGTCACCCGCCCGATGGTAGGGACGGGCCGGCATCGGCCCGCGGTCGAGACCCGGGGTGACGGGGGGCACGTCGGGGACGGGGAACAGGGGGCGGCCCCCTGGTGGTTGTGCCCTGTGCCGGGTTTCGACACCTCCTCGTGACCTGGGAGACTGCACCACCGTCCCTTCGACGAACAGCGACCGCATGCTCGAGAAGCTCCACGCCACCATCCAGGCGATCCGCCCGGCCATCCAGGCCGACAACGGCGACATCGAGCTGCGCGGATTCGACGAGGACACCGGCGTCGTCACCGTCGAGCTCACCGGCGCCTGCGTGAGCTGCCCGGCCTCCACCGTGACCCTCAAGGCCGGCGTGGAGCGGATCCTGAAGGACCGGGTCCCGGGCGTGACCGCCGTCGAGGCCGTCGGCATGGGTCTCGAGTCCGAGAGCGTCGTCTCCCTCTGACCCCGGCCGCCGAGCCGGGGGTTCGATCGGCGGCGTCCCTCGGGTAGGTTCGCCCGCCATGTCCTCCTCGCAGCCCCTCGTCTCCGTCGAGCGCCGGGACGACGACGTCGCCGTCCTGCGCATCGAGAACGGCAAGGTCAACGCCCTGTCCACGGGCCTGCTCGAGCAGCTCGAGGGGGCGGCCCAGGCCCTGATCGACGCCCCTCCCGGGGCCGTGGTCGTCACCGGCGGCGACCGCATCTTCGCCGCCGGGGCGGACATCTCCGAGTTCGCCGGACCCGACGAGGCGCGCGCCGTGGGCACCTGCTTCCTGCGGGCCCTGAACGCCGTGGCCGACATCCCCCGGGCCGTGATCGCCGCCGTCAGCGGTGTGGCGTTGGGTGGCGGCTGCGAGCTGGCCCTCGCCTGCGACCTGCGGATCGCGTCGGACCGGGCCCGCTTCGGGCAGCCCGAGATCCTGCTGGGCATCATCCCCGGCGGCGGTGGCACCCAGCGGCTGGCGCGCCTCGTCGGCCCCGCCCGGGCCAAGGACATGATCCTCTCGGGCCGCCAGGTCGACGCCGAGGAGGCCCTGCGCATCGGGCTCGTCGACCGCGTCGTGCCCGCCGCCGAGGTGCAGGACGCGGCGATCGCCTGGGCCGCCGAGCTGGCGGCCGGGGCGGTGGCGGCCCAGGGGCTGGCCAAGCGGGCCATCGACCGCGGCTTCGACGTGACCCTGGGGTCGGGCTTGGAGCTCGAGCAGGAGCTCTTCACCCAGGTGTTCGCCACCGACGATGCCCGCATCGGTGTGGAGTCGTTCCGCGAGCACGGTCCCGGCAAGGCGCGCTTCACCGGGCGGTGACCGACCGCTCACGGCGGTGCCGACCGCAGCGGTCCGGACGTCGGTAGCGTCAGCAGGACCATGACGGCCCCGACCAACGTCCGCACGTGCTACCGCCACCCCGACCGGATGGCCGGGATCTCGTGCCAGCGCTGCGACCGCCCCATCTGCCCGGCGTGCATGCGCCAGGCGTCGGTCGGGTTCCACTGCCCCGACTGCGCCGCCCAGGGCAAGCAGCGGGTCTACCAGGGCGTGGCGGCGCTGGTGACCCGGCCCATCGCCACCCAGGTCCTGATCGCCATCAACGTGCTGGCGTTCGCGGCGATGCTCGCGACCAGCGCCCTGGAGCCCTTCTCCGCCGGCGGGAAGGCGATCGCCCTCGCGCGGGACGACAACGGCCTGTTCGCCGACGGGGCCCTGTTCGGGCCCTTCGTGCCCGACGAGCCGTGGCGCATCGTCACCGGTGGCTTCCTGCACTCGAACGGCATCCCGTTCGGGTTCCTGCACCTGGCGATGAACATGTACTTCATCTGGATCCTCGGCCAGATGCTGGAGTCGGCGCTGGGCCGCACCCGGTTCGTCGCCCTCTACGCCCTCGCCCTGATCGGGGGGTCGCTGGGCGTGCTGGTGCTCGACCCCACCGCGGTCACCATCGGCGCCTCCGGTGCCGCCTACGGGCTCATGGGGGCGGCGTTCTTCGTGGCCCGCGACCGGAACATCGACCTGATGCGCTCGGGCCTCGTCACCACGCTCGGCATCAACCTGCTGCTCACCTTCAGCATCCCGGGCATCTCCATCGGCGGGCACGTGGGCGGCCTCGTCGCCGGCGGGCTCGGCGGCCTCGTGCTCGTCGAGGGCAGCAAGCGCCTCGGCCCGAAGGGCGGGTTGGTCGCGTCGGGGATCACCGTCGCCCTCACCGTCGTGCTCGCCCTCGTGGCCTACGGGCTCATGGTGGGCGAGTACGGGGACATCATCATCCGCTGACCGCGGGAACCGGGACGGGGTGCGCAGCGTCGGAGGGGCCATGACCACCGCTGCGTCCATGACCCCCGGCAGCCGCCCCCGGCGCGGCGCGATCGGTGCCCTGGCCCTGCTGGGCGTCGGCCTGCTCACCACGGCCCTCGTGCTGGCGGCGGGGGAGACGGGGACCCCGTCGAAGGTCGCGGGAGCGGTGGAGCTCTCGACGTTCTCGTCGTGCGACGACCTGGCGGCCTGGGGCTCCGGGGCCATGGACCCGGGCGCAGGGCGGGCCGAGGAGTCCTTCGACGCCGTGGGTGGTGACATGGCCGAGGCCGACGCGCCGACCGCAGCTCCGTCCGACGGCGGCGCCCCCTCGACCACCGCGGTCGCCGTCGACGGGGCCGAGGGGGCTGCGTCGGGGGGGCCGGCCGTCGACGAGACCAACGTGGCGGTCGAGGGGGTCGACGAGATCGACCTGGTCGACCGGCTCACCGAGGACGTCGTCCTCGTGACGTCGTCGGGCCGCCTGGCCGTCGTGGACCTGGTCGCCGCCGAGGTCGTGGCGGCGACCGCGGTTCCCTGGGATGCCCAGATCACCTACGACGCCGAGGCCGGCGTGGCCTGGGTGGTCGGTCACGGCGACAGCGGGGGAGTGGTCGTCGAGCGGGTCGCCGTCGACGTCGCCGGGCTCGAGCCCGAGGGATCGTGGACCACGACCGGGTCGCTGGTGGACGCCCGGCGGGTCGGTGACGAGCTCCACGTCGTGGCCACCGAGGGCTTCGCCACCCCTGCCTTCGACGGCGCGGGTGGCCTCCCGCCGGCCGATCCCTCCGCGGTGCCGTTCGCCGACGGCCCCGTCGCCTGCGACGAGGTCCTCCACCCCGAGGGACCGTCCGACCCGACGGCCACGCTGCTGGTCACCCTCCCGGCCACCGGTGAGGTCGACCCCGTCCGCGCCGCCGAGGTGGTCGGCTCGGGCTCCCTGGTCCACGTCACGACCGGGTCGATCTACCTGGCCACACCGCAGTGGCACCCCGATGGGTCGACCACGACCGGGATCCACCGGTTCGAGGCGGCCACGCTCGAGCCGACGGGCTCGGGTCAGGTGGAGGGCAGCCTCCTCGACGAGCTCTCCATGTCCGAGCACGACCGGTTCCTGCGGGTCGCGGTGACCCAGGGCGGCGGGGTCCGCGCCTTCGGGGGCGACGTCGGTGTCGCCGTCGACGTGGCCCCGGCGGCACCGGAGACGACCGAACCGGAGATGACCGAGCCCGACGTGGTCGAGCCCGAGACCACGACGGCGCCCGACGGGCGCGAGTCGAGCGAGCCGCCCCTGACGACGGTCGTGACCGAGCCCCTCCCGCCGCCGCCGCCCGGGCCGGAGGGCCCGGCGCTCAACGAGATCGTCGTGCTCGACACCGACGGCGCCCTCGACGTCGTCGGCCGGACCGAACCCTTCGGGCACCCCGGCGAGACCCTGCACGGCGTCCGCTTCGCCGGCACCACGGCCTACGCCGTGACGTTCCTCCAGACCGACCCGTTCTACGTGGTCGACCTCGCGGACCCGTCGGCCCCGCAGGTCCTGGGCGAGGTCGAGCTCCCCGGGTTCAGCTCCTACCTCCACCCGCTCGGGGGCGGGCTGGTGGTCGGGTTCGGGCCCGGCGGGGACGGGCGGGCTGCGGCCAAGCTGTTCGACGTCTCGGACCCGACCGCCCCGGCCGTCGTCGGTGAGCTCGTGCTGGGCGACGAGTCCGCGGTCTCGGTCGACCACCACGCCTACCTCGACCTGGGTGACGGCCGCTTCGCCGTGCCGGCCACGTCCTACGGGGTGGCGGAGGAGGTCGCACCTGATGCGGGGCCCGGGGACACCTGGGCGGGGCTGGCCGGCGAGGTCGTGGTGGTGGACACCGCCGGCGGTGAGCTGGTCGAGGTCGCCCGCCACGCCGTGTCCACCTCGGAGCCTGCCACCCGGGTCCTGAGCGTCGGTGACGGCTGGGCCCTGCTCGCCGGCCCGGAGATCGTCGTGCTCGACGGCGCCGGCCATCCGACCGGGCGCGTCACCCTCTGACCCGACCGTCGGCCCCTGATCGCACCGCAGGCGTCCTCCTCCACGCCGGGACGAGAGCGGGGCGCGTCAGCCCTCGATCTGGGCCTTCAGGCGTCGGAGGTTCCCCCGCCAGATCCGCCCCATGATGCGGTCGCCGACGACGCCGCCGACGGGGCCGCCCATCCACCACGGGTAGCGGAGGCGCTCCTCCCAGGTGAACCGCGTCCGCCCCCGCCGGGCGCGGCGGAGGGTGAACCGGCCGGTGCCGGTGACGAGGCCGACGTGGCGCACGCCCATGACCTTGCCGGCGCGCCAGTCGGTGATCTCCATCTCGTCGGTCAGGCGGAACGGACCGACCTTGGTGTCGCACTCGAAGGTGGTGCCCACGCCCTGCCGCGACCGGGACGTGAAGCGGATCGCCACCGCGTCCGCCATCCAGTCCACGTGGCGCTCGGGGTGCTCGACCTCGGCCCAGACCCGGCGGGGGGGTGCGTCGATGGTGATCCCGACCTTGACGCGTCCCATGGCGGCAGTCTGGCCCGGTCAGGCCGCGGACCCGGGGTCGGAGCGGCGGTAGGTGGACACGTGGTGCGCCGAGGTGTCGTCGAACCGGGCGCCGGCCCAGTCCTCGGCCCGGTCGTCGAGGGCCAGCCCGCACGCGGCGGCGAGGGCGTCGAGGTCGGCGGGGCGGAGGTAGCGGACGTGGCAGGGGCGGAGGCGGATCCCGTCGGGCGAGATGTCGACGAAGGAGCTCCAGGCCTCGCTGGTCGCCGGGTCGTGGCGGTCGACGAAGAGCAGGACGCGGTCGGCGGTGATGCTGCGGACTTCGACCGAGGAGGTGGGCCCGTCGTCGTCGGTCGGCACGAAGGCCTCGAGCACCAGCCGGCCGCCGGGGGCGAGGACCCGAGCGACCTCTCTCAGGCAGGCCCGCTGGGCGGCCTCGGTGGTGAGGTTGAAGAAGGTGTTGCGAGCCACGACGACGAGGTCGAAGGGGCCGTCGGGGAGGGGGCCGGCCATGTCGCCGACGACGGCCGTGACCCGGCTGCCGCCGGGCTTGGCCGCCAGCCGGTCGAACATGGCGGTCGAGGCGTCGACGCCGGTGACGGCCAGGCCGGCGGCGGCCAGGGGGAGGGCGAGGCGGCCGGTGCCGGCGCCCAGCTCGAGGAGGGAGGGGGTGGTGGTGCCCGCGGGTGCCACCGCCCGGGCCCGAGCGACCAGGGCGGCGACGGCCGCCTCGGTGGCGTCGGGGTCGTCGTACCAGTCGTCGTAGACGTCGGCGAAGCGGTCGCCGTAGGTGGCGGCGTCGTAGCCCTCCACCTCAGACCGGCCTGGCGACGGGTCGGGCGGCCGCGGTCCGGTCGTCGGACGTCGAATCGCCAGCGAATCGCCGTCCGACGCATCGGTGCAGGTCAGCGCCGGGTGCGGTCATGGGGTGCTGGCCGGGTCCATCAGGTCGTGACGATCCGGGTCGGGGCGGGCCGTCGCCCAGGCGACCACGACGTCGCCGTCGTAGGCGACCAGGGCCTGGCCCGGCGCCACCCGCCGCTCGGGCGACCGCCAGTGCACCCGTGCCCCGGCACCGTCGGCGACCAGCCGACCCACCCGCGGGGTGCCGTGGGCGCTCACCTGCCACACCAGGTCCCCGGTGAGCGGGCCGGCTGACCACCCGACGTCGGCGACGGCCTGGGACCCGACCCGCAGGTCGGCCTCGGAGCCGACCACGACGGTGGCGGTGGAGGGGTCGGTGGCGACGACGTAGCGGGGGGCGGTCCCGCCCGGGAGCCCCAGGCCCCGCCGCTGGCCGATGGTCACGGCCTCGACCGCGGGGACGGTCCCGAGCTCCCGTCCGTCGCCGTCGACCACCCGGCCCGTGGTCAGGGTCAGGCGCCGCCCGAGGAAGCGGGCGCGACCGTCGGTCCGGGTGATGAAGCAGACGTCCTGGCTGTCGGGCTTGGCCGCGGTGACGAGGCCGAGCGCGGCCGCCTCGCCCCGGACGTCGCCCTTGGTCGAGGACCCGACCGGGAAGAGCACCCGGCCCAGCCGGTCGTGGTCGAGGCCGGCCAGGACGTACGACTGGTCCTTGGCCCCGTCGGCGCCGCGGCCGACCCGGCGCACCCCGTCGGGCCCGGTGACGACCCGGGCGTGGTGGCCGGTGGCGACGGCGGCGAAGCCGAGGCGGTCGGCCCGGTCGAGCAGGGCCCCGAACTTCACCTCGCGGTTGCAGGCCATGCAAGGGTTGGGCGTGGCCCCGGCGGCGTGGGCGGCCACGTAGGGACCGACCACGCCGGCCTCGAACTCGTCGGCGTAGGCGAAGGTGTGGTGGTCGATGCCGAGGCGGTCGGCGACCCGGCGGGCGTCGTCGGCGTCGGCCACCGAGCAGCACCCGGTGTCCGACGCCCCGCCCCACAGCTTGAGCGTGGCCCCCTCGACCTCGTGGCCGGCGGCGACCAGCCGCGCCGCGGCGACCGAGGAGTCCACCCCGCCGGACATGGCGACGAGGACCCTCATGGCCGACCCCCCGCACGGCGCCGGTCCGAGGAGCCCAGGCGGCGTGCGACGAGGACCCTCATGGCCGACCCCCCGTGGCTCCCTGGTACTGGGGGGTGGGAGGCGGGGCACCGACGGCGCGGGCGACGGCGGCGGGCACGGCCTCGAGGGCCCGGTCGACGTCGGCGTCGGTGGTGGACCACCCGAGGGTGAGGCGGAGCGAGCCGCGGGCCGCGGTGACGTCGACGCCCAGGGCGGCGAGGACGTGCGACGGCGCGGTGGCGCCCGAGGCGCACGACGAGGCCGCGGTGGCGGCCACGCCGGCCTGGTCGAGCAGGAAGAGGACCTCGTCGGCCGCCGCCCCGGGCAGGCACAGGTGGAGGTGGCCGGGCAGGACGTGGTCCCGATCGCCGCCCGGGGGCACGACCGTCTCGACGGCGTCGGGCACGAGGCCGCGCAGGACGGGGAGGAGACCCGCGGCGAGCCGGTCGCGGAGCCGGGCGACGCGGGCGGCCTTGGCCTCCCGCTCGTCGGCGGCGAGGGCGGCGGCGACCCCGAAGGCGACGATGCCGGCCACGTTCTGGGTGCCGCTGCGCCGGCCCCGCTCCTGACCACCGCCGGTGAGGAGGGGGGCGAGGGGCGTGCCGTCGCGCACGACGAGGGCGCCGACGCCCTTGGGCCCGCCGAGCTTGTGGGCGCTGAGCGAGACGAGGGCGGCCGGCGCCGCCCGGCGGGGGAGGTCGAGCCACGCCGCGGCCTGGACGGCGTCGGTGTGCAGGACCGCGCCCCGCTCGGCCAGGGCCTCGAGCGGGTGGATGGTGCCGACCTCGTTGTTGGCCAGGCCGACCGAGACGAGGGCGGCACCGGCCGGGACGGCGTCGGGGTCGACCCGCCCGCGCCCGTCGACCGCCAGCTCGACGACCTCGGTGCCGGCGGCGGCGAGGGCCCGCGCCGTGTCGAGCACGGCGGCGTGCTCGATGGCCGACACCGCCACCGGGCCGGGGCGGGCGGCGGCCACCCCGGTCAGGGCGGTGACGTCGGCCTCGGTGCCCGCGGACGTGAACACGACCTCGCCCGGCCGGCACCCGACGAGCGCGGCCACCGCGTCGCGGGCGTCGTCGACGGCCCGACGGGCGTGGCGGGCGGCGGCGTGGGACCCCGACGGGTTGCCGTAATGCTCGGCCAGGAACGGGACCATGGCGGCCACCGCCTCGGGCCGCATCGGCGTGCTGGCGGCGTGGTCGAGGTAGGTCGGCACGACCGGGTCCAGGGGCACGCCCCGACGCTACCGGGGGGCGGGCGGGCCGGGCTCGGTCAGGCGACGAGCTCGGCAGCCAGGCTGGTGATGGCCGTGACCCGCCGGTTCTCCCGGATGAGGTGCTGGTCGAGGCCGTTGGTGAGGTAGCAGATGCTCAGGCCCGTCTCGGGGTCGGCGAAGGCGACCTGGCCGCCGGCCCCGCTGTGGCCGAAGGCCCGGGGCGAGGCGGTGTGGCCCATGCCCCGGCGGTGGCCGAGCCCGTCGTCGCCCCGCACCACCAGGCCGCCCCGGGTGCGGTTGGCGGGCACGCCGAACATGTCGGGCAGCGTGTTGCGCACGGTGCCGGTGACGTCGGCCAGCACCTCGGGGTCCCACAGGCCCTTCGGGTCGTGGAGGAAGGCCTGGTAGAGGAGGGCGAGGTCGGCGGCGCGGACCACCCCGCCGCCGCCGGGCACGCCCACCGTCCGGGCCTCGGGCGTGTTCAGGCTCAGGAGGGCTCCGAGGGCCACGTCGGGAGGGATGAGGGCCCCGATGTCGATGCGGACGCCGAAGGCCTCCTCCATCTCCTCGGGCGTGGGCGGCTCGCCCACGCCGACGGCGTCGATCACGTCGCCCTGCTCCTCGGGCGGGATGGCCAGCATCCGGGGCAGGCCGAGGGGGTCGGTCACGCGGGCCTGGATGGCGTCGGCGTAGGGACGGCCGTCGAGGGCCTCGATGATCTCGGCCACGACCCAGTGGGCCGCGGTCGGGTGGTACATGAACGTCTCGCCGGGCACGAGCGTCAGCCGCCAGCGGGAGAAGGCCTCGAGGCGGCCCTCGCGCGTCGACCAGCGGTTGGGGCCGAGCGGGGCCATCGGGAAGCCGCCCACGTGGAGCAGCGTCTGCTCGACGGTGACCGCCTCCTTGCCGTTGGTGCCGAACGCCGGGACGTACTCGGCCACGGGGCGGCTCAGGTCGAGCGACCCCTCGCCCACCAGCTGCCAGGCGGCCGACCCGACCAGCGCCTTGGTGCAGCTGAAGGGGACGAAGCGGGTCTCGGGCGGCGCGCCGAAGGTCTCGTCGACGACGACCTCGCCGTCGAGGCCGATGGCCACCTGGACCGCCGGCAGGAGGCCGTCGTCGACCTCCCGACGGGCACGGGCGAGGAACGTGGAGACCTTGGCGTCGTCGAGCACCCCGCGACCGTGCCACATCTCCGCAGTCCGCGTGCAGGTTCCCCCCGGGGCCTACCGGGTGGGGAGCCGTCGGGCCTCGGCCTCGGCCAGCACCGCCGCCGGGCGGGCCACCGCCACCAGCACCCGCGCCGCCGGCTCGGTCCCCACGTCGCGCCCCTGGCGCACCGTGACCGGCAGCGGTTCGGAGGTCTCCAGCTCGAGGGCCAGGCCGCTCGCGCCGAGGGTCAGGTCGAGCCCGTCGCTGTCGGCCGGGGCCGGGCCCAGCCGGACGATGAGCGGGCGGGGCGCCATCACCGAGTCGGGGCGGCCGACGGGATCGTGCACCACGACGCCGGAGGGGACGAGGACGAGCCACCGGCGGGCCAGCCCGTGCAGCGAGCGGACGCCGAACCACACGACGGCGCCCCCCGCGGCGGTCAGCACGGCGCCGAGGACCCACTGCTCGGCCGCCAGCAGGAACGGCCCGGCGACGGCCGCGGCGGCGACCCCGGCCCACGTCGTCGCGGCCAGCACGAGGAGCGGCAGCGGCGTGCGGAGGGCGAAGCGGCGCTCGTTGCCGTACGACGAGCCGTCGACGAACGCGTCACCCACGGCCGGCGCCGCGACCACGGCCACGGCGACGGCAGCGGCCACCACGGCGACGACCCCGCGGACGACGTCGTCGTCGGGGCTGCCGGGGCCGGCGGCCCACGCCGCGGCGGCGAGGGCGGCCGGCGCCCCGAGCCGGACGGCGGTGAGGCTGGTCGCCCGGGGCACGAGGGTGGCGACGAGCACGGCCGCCCACGCGCCCCACGCCAGGACGGTCCCCAGCACCTGCACAGGCTCCGACCGGTCGTCGAGCGCCGCCCCCACCGCCGGTCCGGCGGCGAGGGGCAGCACGAGCCAGGCGGCGCGCAGCACCCAGACGATGACGGGCGTGGGCGTCGGGCGGGGGCGGTTCATGGGGGGCCCGAGATTTGCCCACGGAGGCCACGGATGGCTACTCCTGTAGCACTCGGGAGCGACCGAGGCATCGGACCGACGACACGAAGGGGGAACCGTGCAGGGCGGTGATGCCACCGACGGGTGGACGGACAGCGAACCGATGCCCTTCGGCATCGGCACGCCCACCGCGGTCGGCAGCCTGCCGTTCGACGACGCCGACGAGGCCGTGGCCTTCGTGCTCGACGCCCTTCCGGAGCTGCCGGCGGCGCCGACGCTGCCCCGACGCGACGCCCGCGAGGGGATGATCGCCCAGGCCGCCTGGGGCGTGCCGGGCGTCGACGTCCTCGCCGACGGCACCATCGACGTGACCCCGTCGGCCCTCGACCCCGAGGCGCCGATCGCCGACCTCGGCCTCGACGGCGCCCCGTTCGTCACCTTCCGCCGGTTCCTGGCCGCCATCGAGGGCCGGACGGCGCCGGTGAAGGTCCAGATCACCGGTCCCGCCACCTTGGCCATGGCCCTCGTCCACGGCGGCGCCGAGCCCGCAGTGGCCGCCGCCGTGGCCGCCACCGCGGTGCGGGCCCGGGCCCGGGGCGTGGTCGACGCCGTCGCCGCCGTGGCCCCCGAGGCCACCGTCGTGGCCTTCCTCGACGAGCCCGCCCTCGTCGGCGGGCCCCCGGCCGCGCTCGCCGACCCCGAGTCCGTGGTCGACCTGGTGTCGGGCGCCCTGGCGGCGTGGGAGAGCCGGGCCATCACCGGCCTCCACGTCTGCGGCCCCACCGACTGGCGGGCCGTCCTCCAGGCCGGACCCCGCATCCTGTCCGCGCCGGTCGGGGCCGACCTCGGCTCCAGCGCCGGCGCCCTCGCCACCTTCCTCGAGCGCGACGGGTGGATCGCCTGGGGTGCGGTCCCCACCGACCGCCCCCTCGGCGAGACGGCGTCGCACTGGTGGCGGGACCTGTCGGCCCGCTGGTGCGCGCTGGTCCAGGCCGGCTGCGACCCGGTGCGCATCCGACGCCAGGCCCTCGTGACGCCGGCGTGCGGGCTGGCGCTCCACGACGTGGCCCAGGTCGGCCTGGTGCACGACCTGACCCGCACCCTCGGACGACGGATCCACGACCAGCTGGCCGGCGTCCGCCTCAGCGTCGGAGCGTAGAGACCGTCCTACAGGCGGCGGAGGGCGGCGGCGAGGCGCTTGAGCGTCCCGACCTTCTCGGTGTCGGCCTGCTCGGGGGCCTGGAAGGCGACGTCGAGGACGTCCTTCTTGCGGGGCTTGCCGACCTCGGGAGCCTCGTCGATGAACTGGGCGTAGAGGTTCTCCAGCCACGCCGCGTTGGGGTCGCCGACGGTGTCGGCCGAGGTGGCGGCCGAGAGGGCGTCGTCTTGCTGGTGGCCCATGGAGCGGGCGGTGGGGTCGTGGAAGCCGGTGATGCCCGCCAACCCGGGGGCCACGTCGTCCTGGCGGTGGGGGATGCTGGGCCGGTCGGCCTCGCGCACGGCGGTGCGCCGGGGCAGGAGGTCGTCGTCGGGCGCGGCCTCGGGGCCGACGGAGCCGCCGTCGAGCGTCGGGCCGAAGCTGACCGGCTCGTCGGCCTCGTCGTCGGTGGGCGGGTGGTCGAAGGGGTTCCCGGCGGACCAGGCGTCCCAGGCGGCGTCGTCACCGGTGGTGACGTCGACGTCGACCTCGGCCACGGGCGGGGCGAAGGGGTTGCCCACCGGAGGGTCCAACGGGGCGAACGGGTCCCCGGTGGGGGCGCCGGCGTCGGTGGCGTCCCCGTCGAGGTCGACGGCGGCGTCGCTCGTGGCGGGGGCGTCCCCGGCGGCGGCCAGGCGCTCGGCCGCGCTGGGCTCGTGGTAGGCGTCGTCGTCGGCGAAGGGCTCGGGCACGACGTCGAGCAGGCCGGCGACGGCGAGGCGGTGGACGACCATCGCCGTCGAGTAGCGACCGCGGCCCATGGCCGCGGCCAGCTCGTCGACGGTGCGGGGCCCGGACAGCGAGGCGATCAGCTCCCAGTCCTCCCGGAGGAGGGTGACCTGGGCGGCGCCGTCGGGCAGGGTCCGGACCGGGCTGACCCAGGCCGAGGTGGAGGGGACGACGTCGCTCATCTCGTCGACGTGGCGGACCCGGCGGCGGACCTCGTTGACGACGGCCTCGACGTTGAAGCCGCGGTAGGGCCCGATCCAGTGCATGGTGTCCGGCTCGAAGTCGAAGCGACCGTCGCCCTCGCGGAAGAGGGTGATGAGCGGGTCGTAGATCACCGAGAGCACGACCGAGGCCATCAGGTCGGCGTCGATGCCGGCGTGCTCGACGAGCAGCTCGCCGACGCGGGGGGCGTCGCCCGCCTCCTCGACGGCCCGGCCCCACGCCTCGGTGCTGACCCGCCCCGGGCGGACGAGCGCGGTGGCCAGGGCGTCGTCGGTGCCCTCGCCGCGGGCGAAGTAGAGCAGGCCCTCGTTGAGGTAGACGGTGCACCCGGCGCTGCCCGTGAACCGGACGGCGCCGGTCTTCCCCGTCGAGGAGAGGACGCGGAGGGCGCCGGCCGGGGAGTAGTCGTCCAGGGATCCGTTGAGCGCCATGTGATCAGAGTCCGATGTGAGGGCGGGCGAGGGGGGTTCTCCCCGCACCCCTCATCGGCGCGGCCCTGGCGTCCTTGAGGGTTCCCATCACGCACGGTGGTGGTGCGCGCGTGCTAACGGGGGCGCCCGGTCCGGACGACGGAGCCTCCTTCCGTATGCTCGGCGCCGTGGAGCCCGACCTCGACCCGGTGGCCGACCCGGCCGGCCGGGCGGCCGAGCTGCGGACCGAGATCGCCGAGCACGATCGCCGGTACCACGAGCTCGACGCCCCGACCGTCTCCGACGCCGACTACGACGCCCTCGTCCGCGAGCTGCGGGCCCTCGAGGAGCTCCACCCGGACCTGGTCACAGAGGATTCACCCACGCAACGGGTGGG
This sequence comes from Iamia sp. SCSIO 61187, assembly GCF_019443745.1. NCBI lineage: Bacteria > Bacillati > Actinomycetota > Acidimicrobiia > Acidimicrobiales > Iamiaceae > Iamia > Iamia sp. SCSIO 61187. The sequence goes on along the minus strand of NZ_CP050948.1, from coordinate 4,262,205 downwards.
GTCGGCGCCGAGCACGCTCTTCGCCCCGGTGCGCCACCGCCAGCCCATGATGTCGCTCGACAACGCCTTCGACAGCGACAGCCTGGTCGCCTGGGGCGACCGCCTGGAGCGGCGGCTCGGGGCCGGGCCCGACGACGACCCCGTCGACTACGTGTGCGAGCTCAAGATCGACGGGGTGGCGATCTCGCTGCTCTACGAGGACGGTGAGCTGGTCCAGGCCGCCACTCGCGGTGACGGCCGGGTGGGTGAGGACGTCACCGCCAACGTGCGCACCATCGCCGACGTCCCGCACCGCCTGGGTCGGGGCGCGCCCCGGGTCCTGGAGGTCCGGGGCGAGGTCTACATGGCCCGCTCCGCCTTCGCCCGGCTGGTCGCCCGCCAGGAGGAGGAGAACCGGGGCCGGCTGGCCGAGGGGCGCAAGCCCACCCCGGTCGCCGTCAACCCCCGCAACGCCGCCGCCGGCTCCCTGCGGCAGAAGAACGCCGAGGTCACGGCCCGGCGCGAGCTCTCGATGTGGTGCTACCAGCTGGGCGAGGTCGACGGCGGGCCCCGCTTCACCAAGCACCGGGAGACGCTGGACTTCCTGGGCGAGGCGGGGCTGCCGGTGAACCCCGAGATCCGGGTCCTCGGCACCTTCGACGAGGTCTTCGCCTACTGCGACGGGTGGAAGGACCGCCGGGCCGAGCTCGACTACGACATCGACGGCGCCGTGGTGAAGGTCGACGACCTCGGCGTGCGGAACGAGCTCGGCTCCACCAGCCGGGCACCCCGGTGGGCCATCGCCTACAAGTTCCCGCCCGAGGAGCGCACCACCCGCCTCAACGCCATCCAGATCTCCGTCGGCCGCACCGGGCGCACCACGCCCTACGCCCAGCTCGAGGAGGTGTTCGTCGGGGGCGCCAACGTCCGCCAGGCGACCCTCCACAACGAGGACCAGGTGCGGCTCAAGGACGTGCGGGAGGGCGACACGGTCGTCGTGCGCCGCGCCGGCGACGTCATCCCCGAGGTCGTCGGGCCGGTCCTCCCGCGCGACGACCCGGACCGGCCCGAGTGGCAGTTCCCCACGGTCTGCCCGTGCCCCCGCCGGTCGACCCTCGTCCGCCCCGAGGGCGAGAGCGACACCCGCTGCGTCGACCCCGAGTGCCCGTTCCAGCGGGCCGGGTCGATCGAGCACTTCGCCGGGCGGGGCTCGATGGACATCGAGGGGTTCGGCGAGCAGCGGGTCCGCCTGTTCCTCGACCTCGGCCTCATCGCCGACATCGCCGACATCTACACCGTCGACTGGGACCGGGTCTCCGAGCTGCGGTCCCTCGTCGGCGGGTGGGCCACCGCCGCCGTCGCCGCCGCCCGGGAGCGCACCGGCGACGAGCGGGCCAGGCTCGACGCCGTCGACACCGCGGACGTGGCCACCACGGTCCCCGCCGACGCCGAGGACCTGCTGGGCGCCGAGCTGGTGGGCGACCTGGCGGCCGACGCACCCCGCTTCCGCTCCACCGCCGACACCTTGCGCGGCCTGGGCGACGAGGCGGCAGGGAAGCTCCGGGCCGCCATCGAGGCCACCAAGGAGCGGCCGCTCGACCGGCTGCTCGTCGGGCTCAACATCCGCCACCTGGGACCGGCGGGGGCCGAGGCCCTGGCCGAGGGCCTGGGCCACCTCGACGCCATCGCCGGGGCCAGCGTCGAGCAGATGGCCGCCGTCGAGGGGGTGGGCCCCACCATCGCCGCCTCGGTGCGGGAGTGGTTCGACCGGGAGGGCTCGGCCGAGCTGGTCGAGCGGCTCCGGGCCGCCGGGGTGAACCTCCAGGGCCCCGAGCGCCCCGACGTCGAGCCCGTGCTCGAGGGGAAGGCGGTCGTCGTCACCGGCACGCTCGAGGGCTTCAGCCGGGAGGAGGCCGCCGCCGCCATCAAGGCCCGCGGGGGCAAGAGCCCCGGGAGCGTGTCGAAGAAGACCTACGCCCTCGTCGTCGGGGGCGAGGCCGGGGCGTCGAAGCTGACCAAGGCCGAGGAGCTGGGCGTCCCCATCCTGGACGAGGCCGCCTTCGTGGCCCTCCTCGACACCGGTCTCCGCCCCGGCGACGAGCCGGCGTCGGAGGGCGACGAGGGGTAGGCGGCTGGCGGTCCCGTCAGGTGCGCGCCGAGGTGTCGCGGAAGAAGGCCGTCGACGACGGGAGCCAGAGCAGCACGACCGTCCCGCCGGCGACGCCGATCCGCAGCAGCTGGTGGGCGACCGTCGCACCGGAGCCGGAGCCGGCGCCGGCGAGAGCGACGAGGCTCGCCAGGACGAACAGGACGCCCAGGACGGTGCCCGACGTCCGAGCCCACCGGTGCCCCCGTGCACAGGCGACGGCGTGGACGATCCAGATGGCCGCCGCGACCAGGCCGAGGGCCAGGGCCAGCACGAGGGACACGTCGGCCAGGCGGTCGAGGTCGCCGGTCAGGCCGCGGTCGGCCAGCCGGCGCCGGGTGTCGACGTGGTCGGTGAGCTGGTGCGTGGCGACGCCCTCGGCGGCCGAGACCACGGCGCCGACCGCCATGAGGGCCACGGCGGCGGTCATCGTGGTCGGGCGGGGCGGCACCAGCCGCGGCGCAGCGGGAAGCGTGCGGACCTCGACCGGCGCCAGGCGCCGATCGGGGCGCGCCGTCACGGCCGGCGCCTCAGAAGACGCTGACGGTGTAGGTGGTGGAGGTCGCCGTCTCCGGGCCGTCGGCGATGCGCCAGTAGCGGATCGTGATCTCGACCGACCCGGTGTCGTACTCGGTGACCGCCTTGCCCGGACCGGGCTGGTACTTCACGACGCTCTTGTTGTTGGGCCGGGGCCCGGCCTCGGGGTCGTACTCGGGGTTGCTCGGGTCGATGGCGCCGACCATCTGCTCCTCGGGGATGGCGACCCCGTCGATGGTGATGCGGCCGTCGTAGCCGTCCTCCAGCACGACGCCCACCTCGGACTGGCGCAGGACCCGCCCGCCGGGGGCGGGCTGGTAGCTCGCGATGGCCGAGGAGCTGTCGCTGGCGACCGGGTCGCTGTCGCCGGCCGACCGTCCGGCGATGTAGAGGCACAGCACGGCCACGCCCAGGATCGCCACGATCGCCAGCCGGCGCCACGAGAGCAGCGGCTGCGGCAGGGGGTCGCGGATGGTCGACGGGTCGAACGGCTCGTCGCGCTCGTCGGTGGCCAGAGGGCCGGCGGTGTCGTCGTCCTCCACGCCGTCCATGGTGCCAGCCGCTGGCGGGAGGGGGGACATCGGACCGACCCTCACGGGTCCGGCGGTGCCGACGCCGTACTCTCGATCAGGTGCCGCCGTCCCGCATGACCGAGCAGGTCGGTCGGGTCCTGGGGGGCCGCTACCGCCTCCTGGCCCCGATCGGTCGCGGCGCGTCCGCCCAGGTGTTCGTGGCCGACGACGTGCGGCTCGAGCGGCAGGTGGCGGTGAAGGTGCTCCACGAGGCCCTGGCCGAGGACCAGGTGTTCCTCCGCCGGTTCCGCGCCGAGGCCCAGGCCGCCGCCGCCCTCAACCACCCCAACGTGATGGCCGTCTACGACTGGGGCCACGACGACGACCTGCCGTGGATCGTCATGGAGCTCCTCGGGGGCGGGAGCCTGCGGGGGTTGCTCGACGGGGGCCACCGCCTGTCCCCGTCCCAGGCGCTCGTGGTCGGCCTCCAGGCCGCCCGGGGCCTCGACTACGCCCACCGCCGGGGCTTCGTGCACCGCGACGTGAAGCCCGCCAACCTCCTCTTCGGCGACGACGGCCGGCTGCGGATCGCCGACTTCGGCCTGGCCCGGGCCCTGGCCGAGGCGGCGTGGACCGAGCCCCAGGGCGCCGTCGTCGGCACCGCCCGCTACGCCTCCCCCGAGCAGGCCCAGGGCCTGTCGCTCACCGGCCGGGCCGACGTGTACTCCCTGGCCCTCGTCCTGGTCGAGGCGGTCACCGGCGAGGTGCCGTTCGCGGCCGACACCACGCTGGGGACGCTGATGGCCCGCGTGGGCCGGGAGCTCGTGCCGGCGCCGGCGCTGGGCCCGCTGGGCGACGTGCTCGCCGACGCCGCCGCCCCCGAGGTCGAGGACCGCCTCGACGCTCGCGAGCTGGCCCTCGGCCTGGCGAGCGTCGCCGGCCGCCTGCCCCGTCCCGCCCCGCTGCCCCTCGCCGGGACCATCGGGGTCGATCTGGCCGAGGATCGCGACCCGACGACGATCGCCGGGGACGGCGCCGATGCCACGGCGGCGGTGCCGCCCGCCCCGGGGTCGGCCGCCGTCGACCCCACCGTCGCCGCCCCGGCCGCCGACGCCACCGTCGCCGACGCCACCGTCGCCGACGCCACCGTCGCCGACGGGGTCCCCGGGCGGGCCGGGGACGGGGCGTCGGGGGCCGCCGCCGTGCTCGGGTCGTTCGCCGCCGAGGGCCTCGACGACGGGGACGGCGAGACCGACGCCACCGGGTTCATGGCGTGGAGCCAGGACCCGGTCGGGGTCGCCACCATCGCCCGCCCACCGGCCACCGCCGCCGACGAGGACGATGCGCCCCCCTTCGACGGTGCCGACGACGGTTGGACGGGCGATGACTGGGACCCCCGCTCGCCGACCGGGCGCCGCCGGCGCTGGCCCCGCATCGTCTTCATCGTGCTGCTCGTCGGCGCCCTGGGCGCCGCCATCGGCGTGCTGGTCGCGGACCTCGCCGAGGGACCGCAGACCTCGCCGGTCCCGGCGGTGAGCGGTCTCACCGAGGAGGCGGCGGTCTCGTCGCTCGAGGCCCAGGGCTGGGACGTGGAGGTCCGCCGGGTCCGCGAGGACGGCACCGAGGAGGGCGAGGTCCTGCGGACCGTCCCCGGGCAGGGGACCCGGCTGGCCGAGGGCGAGCCCGTCGTCCTCGAGGTCTCCGACGGCCCGACCGAGGTCGACCTGCCGGCCATCACGCCGGGCATGGAGCGGGGCCGGGCCGAGGAGCTGCTCGAGTTCTCCGAGCTGGTGCCGGTGGTCGAGGAGCGCTTCGACGAGGAGGTCGGGGCCGGGCTGGTGATCGAGGTCCTCGACGACCTCCCCGCCCGGGTCCCCAAGGGCACCGAGGTGCGCCTCCTCGTCTCGCAGGGGCCCGAGCCCCGCACCATCCCCGACGACCTCGTGGGCCAGCCCGAGGACGACGTGGTCGCCCGGCTCGACGAGCTGGGGCTGGTCCCCGCCGTGGAGGGCGCCTTCAGCGACGACGTCGAGGCCGGGCTGGTCATCAGCACCGAGCCGGGCCCCGGCGCGACCGCCGAGCGGGACAGCACGGTGACGGTCGTCGTCTCCCGGGGCCCGGACCTGGTCACCGTGCCCGACGTGAGCTCGGTGGGGAGCCTGGCCGAGGCCGTGGCCCTGCTCGAGGCCGAGGGCCTGGTGGCCGGCGACGTCGCCGGGCCCGCGGCCGGCGCCCCGGCCAGCTCGTCGCCCGGTGCCGGCGAGCAGGTCCGCCGCGGCTCCGAGGTCGACATCACCCTCCGCCGCTGACCGCCGCCCACGGATGGTGCCTGGCACCATCCGTGTGACCGGTTGCACCCGGGTCGCCGGGCTGGATTGACCCGCGGGTCAAGTACCGTTGCCGGGATGGTCGAGGACGGCGTCACCAGCGACGACGAGCCCGCCCTCCGCACCACCCGGTCGCCGCGGGTCATCCTCACGGTGCTGCTGCTGGGGCTGTTCTCGGTGAACGTGACGGTCACGATCCTCGCCGTCTCCATCCCCCGGATCTCCGACGACCTGGGGGCCTCCCAGAGCACCCTGACCTGGGTCGTGAGCGGCCCGATCCTCGCCTTCGGCATCATCGGCCCCGCCGTCGGCAAGCTGGGCGACCTCTGGGGCCAGCGCCGGGTGTTCCTCATCGGACTGGCCGGGGCGAGCATCAGCGCCGCCGCCAGCGCCGTGGCCTGGAGCGCCGGGTCGCTGATCGCCTTCCGGATCATCGCCGCCGCCCAGGGGGCGGCGACGGGGCCGGCCAGCTTCGCCCTGATCGCCCTCGTCTTCCCCCGGTCCCAGCGGGTCAAGGCCCTCGGCTGGTGGTCGATGGTGGCCGCCGGCGGCCCGGTGATCGGCGTGGTGGTGGGCGGACCGCTGGTGTCGACCCTCGGGTGGCGGGCGATCTTCGCCGGCCAGGTCCCCCTCGTCCTGGCCGCCGCCGCGGTCGCGGCCCGGGTCCTGCCCGAGACCCCGCGGCGCGCCGCCACCCGGTTCGACTGGGGCGGCGCCCTGCTCCTCGCCCTGGCGGCCACCCCCGTGCTGCTCGCCCTCAACCTGGCCCCCGGCCGGGGCTGGTCCGACCCCCTGGTCGTCGGCTGCTTCCTGCTCGCCCCGCTGGCCGCCGTCCTCTTCCTCCGTCACGAGGGCCGGGTCGAGAGCCCGCTGCTCCCGCCCCGCTACCTCAAGCGCCGGAACTTCGCCCTGCCGATCCTGATGCTCGGGCTGATGAACGCCACCTACATGGGCAGCTTCGTCCTCACCCCGTTGCTCCTGCAGAACGTGCTCGGCTTCGACGAGACCAAGACCGGGCTCATCTCCACCGCCCGGCCGCTGGCCTTCGCCATCGCCGGGCCGCTGGCCGCCATGGCGGTGGCCCGGCTGGGGGAGCGGGTGGCGGGCATGGCCGGGGCGTCGGCCATCGTGGCCTCGATGCTGTGGATGGCGACCATCCGCGCCGGCACCCCGGCGCTGGTCATCATCGGCGGCCTGGCCCTGGCCGGCGTGGCCATGGGCATCTCCAACCCGGCCATGTCGTCGACCATCTCCCACGCCGTCGACGAGGCGGACCTGGGGATCGCCGGGGCCGCCCAGCAGATGATCGTGCAGGTCGGCGTGACCTTCGGGATCCAGCTGATGCAGACCGTCCAGCAGGTCCGGGAGGGGCCGGCCGGGCTGGAGGGCAGCTACAGCCAGGCGTACCTGGCCGCCGCCGTGCTCGCCGCCCTCTGCGTCGTGGCCTCCGCCGGCGTCCGTCGCTCGCCCCGCCGCGCTCCGGAGGTGCACGAGGACCCGATGGAGGTCGACGCCGAGCTCCACGGCGTCCCCGTGCCCACCACCAGCACGCTCACCGACTGATCGGGCCCCGCACGGGGCGCGCCCTCCCGGGCGCGCAGGCCGCACGCGAGGGGGTCCGTTGGGCCTGGCGGCAGCCCCTTCACCCGGCCTGCGTCGGATCGAGCCGGCGAGCGCAGCGAGCTTCGGCGGGAAGCGGTCCGGCGGCTCCCCGTCCGCGTGCGGCCCCGTCTGCGACCTGGCTTCAGTCGGTGATGGCCTGGATCTTGCTCGCGATCTCGGCCTGGACCGGGTCGATGGCGCCGGACTGCATGGCCATCAGCTTGGTCATGTCGCCGGTGACCTGGATCTGGCCCGACATGAACGCCTGCATCCCGGCCTGGGGGTTGCCCTCGACGAGGATCGCCTTGGCGATGTCGTAGGGGAGGGTGACGGTCAGCTGGGGGTCCTCGATGTGGCCGGTGTCCATCTCCATCTCGCCGCCGGTGGAGTCCATGTGGGCCTCCATCACGCCGCCGGAGCCGACCTCGTCGGGGCACTCCTTGATGTTGAGGTTCATCTTCACCACGTGGGGCGGGGCGCCGGCCTTGCCGCGGTACTCCTCGCGGATGGCCTTGGCCTGCTCGAGCCACTCGTCGGTCAAGAACTGCGCCACAGGGGGCCTCCGGAGGTCCGTCGATCGGGGTTCGGCGCACGTTACCTGCAGGAACCGCGGCCGGGGGTCCCCTCGGACCGCCCGGGTGCGGGCCTCAGGCGGGCGCGAGGACGCGGCGGGCGATGCGCTCGTCGGCGGCCAGCGAGCACACGACGAAGCGACCGACGAAGGCGGCCAGGGCCTCGATCGGCATCGACACCCGCCCGGTCCGCTGGAAGTGGCCGTAGTACCCGACGGCGCCGACGACGCCGTAGGCCAGCAGCATCGGGTCCTCGTCGCGCACGGTCCCGTCGGCGATGCCCTCGGTCACGAGGGCGGCGACGTCGCGGGCGTGCTCCTCGGTGCCCTGGCGGAGGACGTCGTCGAGCCCGGCGACCGACTCGACCTCGATCAGCGAGAAGAGGCGGGAGTGGTTGGCCATGTAGACGACCGACGCCTCGGCGCCCTGGCGGATCCGCCGGAGGGGCTCGGCCTCGACGTCGATCGCCGCCGCCTGGGCCCGCCGGAGCTGGAGGCGGTTCTGCAGCACGAGGTCGCGGAACAGGGCCTCCTTGTTCTCGAAGTACCAGTAGAAGAGGCCCTTGGCGACACCGGCCCGCTCGACGATGTCGACGATGCGGGTGTCGTCGTAGCCCCGCTCGGCGAACAGCTCGCTGGCCGCCTCGATGAGCTGGAGCCGGCGTTCCCGACCCTGGGCGGTCAGGCGCCGCGGGTCGGACGTGTCGGCCATCACCTGCCGTACAGTACCGACCCACCCCTCGCCGACCTGCCGGAGGCCGCATCGTGACCGCACCCATCATCGCCGGGGCCGAGCCGTGGTCGGTCGCCGGGAGCGATCGCGGCGTGCTCGTGGTCCACGGCTTCACCGGCAACCCCAGCTCGATGCGGCCCGTCGCCGAGGCCGTCGCCGCCGCCGGGTTCACCGTCGAGGTCCCGCTCCTGCCCGGCCACGGCACCGCGGTCGAGGACATGATCCCGACCGGCTTCCCGGACTGGCTCGCCGCCGCCGAGCAGGCCTACGCCGAGCTGGCCTCCCGGTGCCAGAAGGTCGCCGTGGTCGGCCTCTCGATGGGTGGGGCGCTCACCGCCTGGCTGGCCTCCGAGCACCCCGAGATCGCGGGCATCGCGTGCCTCAACGCGGTGGTGACGCCACCGGAGGGCATGCGCGACGCCCTCGAGGCCATGCTCGCCGGGGGCGACGAGGTCATGCCCGGCATCGGCTCCGACATCGCCAAGGAGGGTGTGGTCGAGTCGGCCTACCCCGAGTCGCCGCTGCGCCCGCTGCTGACCCTGTTCGACGCCGCCGCCGAGCTCGAGGGCCGGCTGTCGCGGATCACCTGCCCCGTGCTGGTGGTGACCAGCCCGCAGGACCACGTCGTCGACCCCCGCAACAGCGACGTGCTCGCCGCGTCGGTCACCGGTCCGGTCGAGCGGGTCACGGCCCCCGACAGCTTCCACGTCGTCACCCTCGACCACGACGGCCCCGCCGTGGCCGAGGCGGTGACCGCCTTCTGCACCAAGGTGCTCGCCTGATCACGATCTGACCGGCCCGGTGTGCCAGCATCCCCGGATGCACAGGGGGAGGCGGCTCGGCCGCGCACTGGTCGGGTCCGGCATCGCGGCGGCTGCCGTCGTCCTCGGGGGCGCAGGCCCGGCTCCGGGCCAGGTCCCGGTGGTGCCGGAGGTCAGCTACGTCGACGGCTACCCGCCGGGGACCTACTCCTACGTGGACTGCGACGGCGTCGAGCACCTCGAGCAGGTCACCTACGGCGACCTCTTCATCGAGCTCGACCAGGCGAGCCCCGTCGACGTGAACCTCGCCGTCACCTTCGCCGGCAGCCTGGCCGACGACCTCGTCGACCCGCCCACCGAGGTCCTCGTGCCCGCCGGGGAGTCCTTCGCCGGGTTCGGCTTCGAGGTCGACGACTACGAGACGGGCGATCTGACCATCACCGTCGAGCCCGGCGTGGGCTACCTCGCCGGCCCCGAGGATGCGGTGACGCTGGAGGTCACCGACGAGGTGTTCGAGGCGATCAGCTGCGACGACGACCTGGGCTACCTCATCCGGGACGGCGCCGACCGCCAGACGATCGACGTGGGCGAGCAGCCCGAGCCCCTCGGCTTCTTCGAGGACTTCGAGGACGAGGGTGAGGGCGGCGGCGACGACTCGACGGACAGCACCGAGGCGGGCTCCGCCACCGAGGATCCCGCCACCTTCGCGGTGCGAGCCGTCCCCGAGGGCCTCGACACGCCGGTCGACGGGCAGCTGCCCCCCGGTCTGACCTACGAGGACGACGAGTGGGGCGGCGTCGCCACCACGCCCGGTACCTATGCCTTCGACGTGCGGGTCTGCACCAGCGGGGCCGGCGGCTTCGCCCTCGGCGCCGGACGGGTGGCGCCTCGCGCCCCGCGCGCCTTCCCCGCGGTCGTCTGCTACGGCACCGTCGACGTCGAGATCGTGGTCCTGGCGGCCGCCGCCACCCCGCCGCCCACCGTCGCCGGGCCGGCTCGGCCGGTGCGCACCGACGCCCGCTTCACGGGCTGATCGGACGAGCGCCGGCGATCCCCTTCGGGTTCGCCGGGGGTGCCCGCCTACTGTCGGCGGGATGGCTGAGAGGATCACCCGCGACGACGTGGCCCACGTGGCCCGGCTCGCTCGCCTGGAGCTGAGCGAGGACGAGCTGGAGACATTCACGGGCCAGCTCGCCGCCGTGCTCGAGCACGCCGAGGACGTCGAGGCGCTGGACCTGGCCGACGTGCCCCCCACCGCCCACCCGCTGCCGCTCGGCAACGTGTTCCGCAAGGACGAGGTGGGCCCCACGCTGCGCCCCGAGGACGTCCTGGCCGCCGCCCCCAGCGTCGAGGACGGGCGCTTCCGGGTCCCGCCGATCCTGGGCGAGGCCCCCTGATGGACTCCTTCATCTCCGCCCGGGAGGTCGCCGCCGGCGTCAGGGCCGGCGAGTGGACCGCTCGCCAGCTGGTCGACGAGCACCTGGCCGCCATCGAGGCCGGCGACGGTGACATCCACGCCTTCCTGCACGTCGACGCCGACGGCGCCCGCGCCGCGGCCGACGCCGTCGACGCCCGCGTCGCCGCCGGCGAGGACCCGGGGCCCCTCGCCGGGGTGCCCGTGGCCCTCAAGGACAACATGTGCACGCGGGGTGTGCCCACGACCTGCGCCTCGAAGATCCTCGAGGGCTGGGTGCCGCCCTACGACGGCACGGTCGTCGAGCGGCTCGCCGCGGCCGGCGCCGTGGTGGTGGGCAAGACCAACCTCGACGAGTTCGCCATGGGCAGCTCCACCGAGAACTCCGCCTTCGGCCCCACCCGCAACCCGCTCGACACCACCCGGGTCCCCGGAGGCTCGTCGGGCGGCAGCGCCGCGGCCGTGGCCGCCGGGTACACGCCGCTGGCGTTCGGCTCCGACACCGGTGGGTCGATCCGCCAGCCCGCCGCCCTGTGCGGCGTGGTCGGGCTCAAGCCGACCTACGGCCGCGTCAGCCGCTACGGGCTGATCGCCTTCGCGTCGAGCCTCGACCAGATCGGCCCCTTCACCCGCACGGTGGCCGATGCCGCCCTCGCCCTCCAGGTCGTCGGCGGCCACGACCCCATGGACGCCACCTCCGCCACCGAGGCCCAGCCCGACTACCTCGCCCGCCTCGACGAGGGCGTCGACGGGCTGCGCGTCGGGGTGGTCACCGAGATGCTGGAGATGGAGGGCGTCGCCCCCGAGGTGGTGGCCCAGGTCCGCGCCGCGGCCGACGCCCTCGCCGCCGCCGGGGCCAAGGTCTCCGAGGTGTCCGTCCCCGCCGTGACCTTCGGGCTGTCGGCCTACTACCTCATCGCCCCGGCCGAGGCCTCCAGCAACCTGGCCCGCTTCGACGGCGTGCGCTACGGCCTCCGGGTCGACGCCCCGACCACTCACGAGATGATGGTGGCCACCCGCACCCAGGGGTTCGGGGCCGAGGTCAAGCGGCGCATCATGCTCGGGACCTACGCCCTGTCGGCCGGCTACTACGACGCCTTCTACGGCCAGGCCCAACGGGTGCGCACGCTCATCGCCCGGGACTTCGCCGCCGCCTACGCGGAGGTCGACGTGCTGCTGTCGCCCACCTCGCCCACCACCGCGTTCCCGCTGGGCGAGAAGACCGCCGACCCCCTGACCATGTACCTCAACGACGTGTGCACCATCCCGTCGAACCTCTCGGGCGACCCGGCCATCTCGGTCCCGTTCGGCACCGGCGCCGACGGCCTGCCCGTCGGTGTGCAGGTGATGGCCCCCGCCCTCGCCGAGGTCGACCTGTTCCGCACCGCCGCCGTCCTCGAAGGAGCTGCCCCATGACCGCGGTCTTCTCGACTGTCGACAGCGACGAGATCTACACGGTCGAGGCCGGGGGCACGACCTACGAGCTGGTGTGCGGGCTCGAGGTCCACGCCGAGCTGGCCACCGCCACCAAGATGTTCTCCAGCGCGCCGAACCGCTTCGGCGACGCGCCCAACACGAACATCGACCCGGTGACGCTCGGCCTGCCGGGCACCCTGCCGGTCGTGAACGAGAAGGCGATCGAGCTGGCGATCCGCTTCGGCCTGGCGACGGGCGGCGAGATCCGCCGGTCGGTGTTCAGCCGGAAGAACTACTTCTACCCGGACATGCCGAAGGACTTCCAGATCTCGCAGTACGACCTTCCGATCGTGAGCGAGGGCACCGTCGACCTCCCCGGCGGCCACGTCGTGGGGCTCGAGCGGGCCCACCTCGAGGAGGACACCGGCAAGTCGACCCACGTCGGCGGGGACGGCCGCATCACCGGCGCCGACCACTCGCTCGTCGACTACAACCGGGCCGGCGTCCCGCTGCTGGAGATCGTGTCCCGGCCCCACGTCCGCACGCCCGAGCAGGCCCGCCAGTACGTGTCCGAGCTGCGATCGATCCTCGTCGCCGCCGGTGTGAGCGACGGCAAGATGGAGGAGGGCTCGCTGCGGGTCGACGCCAACGTCTCGGTCCGCCCCGTCGGCTCCGACGCCCTCGGCACCCGCTGCGAGATCAAGAACCTGAACTCCCTCCGCAGCCTCGGCCGGGCCATCGAGTACGAGGCCAAGCGCCAGGCCCAGCTCCTCGCCGACGGCGAGACCGTCGCCCAGCAGACCCGGCACTGGAACGAGGAGACGGGGCGGACCTCGATGATGCGCTCCAAGGAGGAGGCCGACGACTACCGGTACTTCCCCGAGCCCGACCTGCTGCCGGTCGACCCCGACCCGGCGTGGATCGAGCAGATCGGCCGCGACCTGCCGCCCATGCCGGCGGCCCGGCGCACGGCGCTGGCCGAGGCCACCGGCGTGACCCTCCCGGACGAGACCGTCGCCCTGATCGTCGAGCGCGACCAGGACGCCCAGGCCCACGGCGCCATCGCCGCCGGGGCCGACCCGGCGCGGGTGCTCGTCCACGTCAGCCAGAACCTGTCGGTCGAGGGCGGGGCCGACCTGGCCCCGGAGCGGCTCGCTGCCCTCATCGCCCTGGAGACCTCCGGCGCCCTGACCGCCACCCAGGCCAAGGCCGTCCTGGCCGAGATGCTGACCTCCGACGCCACCCCCGAGGAGATCGCCGCGGCCAAGGGGTACGAGGCCATGGACACCGGCGCCCTCGAGGCCATGGTCGACGAGGTGATCGCCGGCCACGCCGACGAGTGGGAGCAGTTCCGCACCGGCGACGCCAAGGCCCAGGGCAAGCTCACCGGGTTCTTCGTCGGCCAGGTCATGCGGGCCAGCAAGGGCCAGGCCGACGGCAAGGCCGTCACCGCCCTCCTCCGCACCAAGGCCGGCCTGTAGCCCGCCACGGATGGTGCCTGGCACCATCCGTGGCGGAGGACCACGCCGTGCCGGCCACGTCGCGGTCCTCGAGGTTCCCGGAGCGGGGTGGGGGTCCCGACCACGGGGTGAAGGCTCGGCGGGCGGCGGGGTGACGCCTAGCATCGCCCCGGACTGATGGAAGGGTCACGAGATGAGTGACGGACCGAGCCTCTCCAAGGGAGGCGTGGTGATCCCCGGGTACGAGGTCGAGCGGGAGCTGGGGCGGGGTGGCTTCGCGGTGGTGTACCGGGCCAGCCAGCCCAAGCTCCGTCGCACCGTGGCCCTCAAGGTGCTGACCAACGTCGACCCCTCCGACGAGGACGCCAAGCGGCGGTTCGAGGCCGAGTGCCAGGCCATCGGGTCGCTGTCGTGGCACCCCCACGTCGTCACCGTGTACGACGCCGGCCAGACCGAGGAGGGCCTGCCCTTCCTGGCCATGGAGAACCTGCCGTCCGGCTCGCTCCAGGCCAAGCTGGCCGACCACGGCCCGGCCCCGTGGGAGGAGGTCCTGCGGGTCACGGTGCAGATGTGCGACGCCCTCGGCGCCGCCCACCAGGCCGGGATCCTCCACCGCGACATCAAGCCGGCCAACGTCCTCACGTCCCGCATCGGCGACTACAAGCTGGCCGACTTCGGGATCGCCCGCTTCGGCGACACCCAGCGCACCGCCACCGGCGTCATCACCGGCACCGTCGCCTACACCGCCCCCGAGGTCCTCCGGGGCGCCCGGGCCTCGAGCGCGAGCGACATCTACGCCCTCGGCGCCATGCTCTGCGCCGTCGCCACCGGGAAGACCCCGTTCGTCAAGGAGGCCGACGAGTCGGTCGTGGCGATCATGTACCGGGTCAACACCGAGGACCCGCCGCCGCTCGACGACCACGACATCCCCGCCGACCTCGCCCTCCTGATCCACACCCTGATGGACAAGGACCCCGAGAAGCGGCCGGGGTCGGCGCTCGAGGTGGCCCAGTGGGCCCAGTACATCCAGGAGCAGCACGGCATCGCCTCGGCGCCGCTGCACACCGATCCCGACATGGAGCCCGGTCTGCCCGAGGCGGCGATCGCCGCCGGGGCGGCGGCCCTCTCGGCGGGGGCCAGCGCCCCCTCGGCCCCGGCCTCGCCCGCTCCGGCGCCGTCGACCACCACCCCGCCGCCGCAGCCGGCCTACGGCCAGCAGGCGTCCTACACGCCGCCCCCGCAGCCCCAGCAGGCCTGGGGCGCGGGTACCCCGGCGCCCCAGACCGCCTACGGCCAGCAGTCCGGGGCCTACGACCCGTCGACCGGGGGCTACGGGCCGGCCACCGGCTACAACCCCTCGCCCCAGAGCGGCACCTACGGCCCCCAGACCGGGGCCTACGGGTACGGCCAGGCCCACGACGAGGGCAGCAACGGCGGCAAGATCGTCGCCATCGTGGCCGTCGTCGCCCTCGTGATCGTGGCCGTCATCATCGCCGTGGCCGCCGCCGCCAGCGGGGGCGACTCGTCGGCCTCCGACCGTCAGCCCGACGGCGCCTCGGCCGGCACCGAGGAGGAGGCGTCCGAGGACACCGACCCCGAGGTGTCGGCCGAGACGGTCGCCCCGCCGACCGAACCGACCGGCGGCTTCTCGGAGGAGACCCGCGAGGCCTTCGTCACCGGCTGCACCGGCAGCGGGGCCACCGAGGAGCAGTGCGGCTGCATCGTGGACGGCCTGGAGGACACCTACACCGAGGACGAGCTGGCCGCGCTCGGGACGGCGGGGATCACCGACCTCCCCCCGGAGATCCAGTCCGTCGTCGAAGACTGCCTCTGAGGTCCGACCGCTCCCGGAACTCGGGCCGCGGCGCAGGGGTCCGGGGGCCATGCTGACCGGGTGCCGCTGACCTACCGCGTCCCCGAGCCCGACGAGCTCGAGGCCTTCATGCGACCCGTGCTGCGGGGCTTCGGCGATCCCGCCCCCGAGCCGCACACCCTCGACGACGAGCGGGTGCTGTGGGAGCCGGCCCGGAGCATCGGCGCCCTCGACGGCGACGACTGGGTCGGCGGGACGGGCGCCTTCACCATGGACCTCACGCTGCCCGGGGGCGCGGCCGTCGCCGCCGCGGGGGTGACCATGGTGGGCGTGGCGTCGACCCACAAGCGTCGCGGCATCCTCACCGAGCTGATGCGCCGGCAGCTCGACGACGTCGCCGCCGGTCCGGAGCCGGTCGCCATCCTCACCGCCTCGGAGTCCGTCATCTACGGGCGCTTCGGCTACGGGCTCGCCACCCGCGGGGTGCGCCAGCGGCTCGCCGTCGGCCATGCCCGGTTCCGCCCCGATGCCCCGGTCGCCGGCGGTCGGCTCCGCGTGATGACGATCGACGAGGCCCGCGCCGCCCTCCCCGAGGTCTACGAGCGCATCCGCCCGGCCCGCCCGGGGTGGGTCCGGCGCAGCCCGGCGTGGTGGGAGACGCACGTCTTCCTCGACCGGCCGGACCGGCGCGACGGCGCCAGCGCCCTCTACGTGCTGGCCCACCACGACGACCGGGGGGCGGTCGACGGGTGGGCCACGTTCCGCGTGGTCGAGGCGTGGCCGGACCGGCTGCCGGCCAGCCGGGTGGTCGCCCGCGAGGTCGCCGCCGTCGACGACGCGGTGCAGCTGGCGCTGTGGCGGGGGCTGGTCGACGTCGACCTCTCGGTCGAGGTCGACGCCCTCCACGTCGCCGTCGACGACCCGCTGCCGTGGGCCGTGGCCGACCCCCGTCGGGTGCGCACCTCGGAGCTGACCGACTGGCTGTGGCTCCGCATCCTCGACGTCGCCGCCGCCCTCGGCCCGCGCCGCTGGGGCGGTGCCGGTGAGGTGGTGCTCGAGGTGGTCGACCCCTTCCGGCCCGCGTCCGGGGGCCGCTTCGTCGTCGCCGCCGACCCCGACGGGTCCGGGACGGTGACGCCCAGCGAGGCGCCGGCGGACCTGGTCCTGGGGGCCGAGGAGCTGGGCGCCCTCGCCCTCGGCGGCGTGCCGCCGACGACGCTGGCCCGCGCCGGGCGCATCACCGAGGAGCGTCCCGGCGCCCTGGCCGTGGCCGACACCCTGTTCCGGGCCGAGCGGGCCCCGCACTGCGCCACCATGTTCTGACCCCCATCCCGGTCCGGGGGCGGGGCGAGGGGTGGGGGTGGGTCACGGGTGGTCGGCGCCGAGGACGGCCCACGCGCCCCGCTGGAACCGGCGGAGGAGGGGCACGAGGCGGGTGAGGAACATCAGACCGAGGGCGGCCCACAGCCACCCGATCCCGGCGTCGGTCACGGCGACGGCGACGGCGCACGGCAGGAAGACGGCCGTGACGCCGACCGACGCCCGGGCGAGGAAGCGGAGGTCACCGGCGCCGATGAGGATGCCGTCGAGGGCGTAGACCACGCCTGCCGGGACCTGGAACAGGGCGACCCACAGCAGGAGGTCGGCACTCAGGGCCTCGACGGCGCCGTCGTCGGTGAACACCCCGGCGAGCGGGTGGCGGACCGCGGTGATGGCCACCCCCGTGACGATCCCGGCGCCGGCGGCCCACACCAGGATGCGCCGGCCCGTGGCCCGGGCCCGGGCCGCGGCCCCGGCGCCGAGGTCGGTGCCCACCAGCGACTGGCCGGCGATGGCGAGGGCGTCGAGGGACAGGGACAGGAACGTCAGCACCTCGAAGGCGACCTGGTGGGCGGCGAGGGGCACGACGCCGAGCCGGGCCGCGACCACCGTCCCGCCCCCCAGCGCCAGCCGCAGGGCGGCGGTGCGGATGAGGAGGTCGCGGCCGATCGTCGCCAGCCGCCGCAGCGCGACCCGGTCCGGCCGCAGACCGGCGCCGGTGCGGCGGGCGCCGCCGACGACCTTGGCCAGGTAGACCGCAGCGCCGGCGGTCTGGGCCACGACCGTCGACAGGGCCGAGGCGCCGATGCCCCGGTCGAAGCCCTCGATCAGCACCACCTGGATGGCGATGTTGGCGATGGACGTCGACACCGCCACCACGAGGGGCGTCCGGGCGTCCTGGATGCCCCGGAGGTAGCCGGTCCCGGCCATGGTGACGAGCAGGCCGGGGAGGCCGAGCAGCGAGATGCGGAGGTAGACCCGGGCGTGGCCGGCCACCTCGTGGTCCGCCCCGAGCAGGTCGATCAGCGGCGGGCCGAGGACCCACAGCACCGCCGCCGACACGAGGGCGAGGCCGGCGGCCAGCCACAGGCCCTGCACGGCGAGGTGGGTCGCCCCCCGCTCGTCCCCGGCGCCCATCCGTCGGGCCACCGCCCCCGTCGTCCCGTAGGCGAGGAAGATGAAGACGGTGTAGCCGGTGAGCAGGATCGTCGACGCCACGCCCAGCCCGCCGAGCTGGGGGGTGCCGAGGTGGCCGACGATGGCGGTGTCGGCCAGGACGTAGAGCGGCTCGGCCGCCAGCGCCCCCAGCGCCGGCACGGCCAGCCGGAGGATCGCCCGGGCCGACGCCGGTGCGTCGTCCACCTCGGCGGCCGTGGTCATCGACCCTGGCTACCAGTTCGCTCGACGCTCGCTCTTCAGTCCACGTCGGCGCGGGTGAGCAGCCAGGTCGTGAGGCCGACCGAGGCGGCGGCGACGAGGGGCGGGACGATCACGCCCGAGGCCATCGTGAGGGTCCCGAGCCGGAGACCGACGCCCGTCGCCTGGGACAGGATCGACGCCGTGTACGCCCGCAGCGAGAGGAGGGCGGCGGCGTCGCTGGCGGTGGCCACGAACCCCTCCCACAGGAGGATGTAGGCGATCCCCCAGACGAGGGCCCGACGGAAGCGGAGCCCGAGGGCGGTGAACAGCCCGCAGTAGCCCACGATCCCGACGGCGGCGGCCAGCGCCGTCGCCCACACCAGCTCGGGGCCGGCCCCGGTGGCGGCGGCGGCGATGGTCAGGGGCACCACGGCCAGCGGGAGGGCCACCGTGATCGACGCGAGGGTGGCGGCCAGGGCGAACCAGACCCGCGAGACGGGGGCCAGCCACACGTACACGAGGGTGCGGTCGTCGACCATGTCGCCCAGCGACGAGCTGGCGAACATCAGGGCGCACACGGGCACGATCGTGGTGAAGGCGATGGCGTTGATCATCTCGGTCCCCGCCGTGGTGGGGTCGTTGGCCCCCGCCCGGACCGCCAGACCCACGAGGGATGCCAGCACGCCGAGGCCGACGACCACGAGCGCCCGCCCCCAGGTCAGCTGGTGGCGCAGCACCAGCCGGTAGAGCCGCAGGAAGCTGCCCCGGGGGGTCCCGGTCCCGACCTCGGGACGGGTGGCGGCCATCAGCGGCCCACCAGGTAGCGGAAGACCGAGTCGAGGTCGTCGTCGAGGGGGACGACCTCCCACAGCCGGGCGTCGGCGGCCCGGGCCACGGCGGCGACGGTCGCCCGCAGCTCGTGCACCCGGTCGGTCTCGACGATCACGGTGTCGACGTCGACCACGTCGAGGCCGACGATCGTGCGCGCCGCCAGCAGGCGGCCGGCGACCTCCTGGGGGTGGTCGGTGCGGAGGCGGATGCGGTGGGGGCGGTCGTCCATCAGGTCCCGGATGGCCCGGAAGTCGCCCTCGGCGGCGAGCCGGCCCTGCACGATGACCAGCACGTCGGAGCCGAACCGCTCGACCTCCTCGAGCACGTGGCTCGACACGATCACGCAGCAGCCCTGGTCGCCGAGGGAGTGGAACAGGTCGGTCATGTGCCGGCGCTGGCGGGGGTCGAGGCCGGTCAGGGGCTCGTCGAGCACGATCACCGACGGGCGGTGGACGATGGCCTGGGCGACCTTCACCCGCTGGCGCATCCCCCGGGAGTAGGTGGGGAGCGGCCGGGGGTCGCGCCCGTCGAGCTCGACGGCGTCGAGGGCCCACGTCGCCGCCACCTTGGCGTCCTCGACGCCGCGCAGCCCGGCGCACAGCTCGACCAGCTCGAAGGCGGTGAGCCGGTCGAACACGGTCTCCTGCTGGGGCACCAGCCCGAGGTGGCGGTGGACCGCGACGTCGCGCCGGGGATCGCGGCCGAGGATGCGCACCGTGCCCCGCGCCGGGGCCACGAGGCCGCACAGCAGCCGGAGGAGCGTCGACTTGCCCGCCCCGTTGGGGCCGAGGAGGGCGGTCACGCCGGGCCCGAGCGAGAACGACACCTCGGACACGGCGACGACGTCGCCGAACCAGCGGGTGCAGCCGTCGACGGCCACCATCGGCGGGGTGGGGCCGGGGCCCGTCACCGGGTCACCTGCAGGAGCTGGTACCGGGTGCGGGTGACGGCGGCGCCGAGCGCGGTCCACGCCCCCAGCCCGGCGAGGGCCATGGGCAGCGACAGGCCGACGATGTCGGCCGGCTCGCCGTGGACGAGCTCGACGAGGGTGAAGGGCCCCGAGATGAGGCTGGCGGCCTGGAAGGCGCCGGGGAGGTCGGCCTCGTCGATGAGGACGGTGACGAAGCCGGACACCACCACCATCAGCAGGAGCAGCGCCGCGGTGGCGAACGCCTTCCGGTCGGTGAGGCTCGACACCCCGAGGCCGACGGCGGTGTAGAGCACGGCCAGCAGGACGCCGGCCACGACGATGCGGACCAGGGTGCTGGCCACCCCGCCGGGACCGTCGGGACCGACGCCCTGGAGGACGTAGGCGACGAGCATCAGCAGCGGCGGACCGATGGTGATGAGGGCGATGACCGAGAAGGCGGCGGCCGCCTTGGCCCCGACGTAGGTGTCGCGCGACAGCGGCGAGGCCAGGTAGATGCCGACCATCCCCGTCCGGCGGTCGGTGCAGAGGATCTCCGGTCCGACGAACGAGACGAACAGCAGCACGGCGGCCTGGATGAACGGGAAGTACTCGCCGAAGGTGGGCAGCTGGAGCTCGGTCGTCTCCGCCTCGGGGAGGAGGGCGACCACGCCGATGAAGACGACGGCCGGCACGTAGGCGATGGCCACCGACGCGAGGGGCAGGACCTTGGCCCACGCCGACCGACGGATCCCGAGGGCGCGCTGGACGCTCTGGCGCCAGACCGTCGTCATGGCCCCCCGGACCCCGGTGCGCGGCCCCCGGTAGGGCCGGTACCCGCGGTCGAGGATGCGGGCCCGGGGGGCGCCGTCCGGCGCCTGGTCGCTCCGCTCGCTCGTGCTGTCGGTTCGCTCGCTCCGCTCGCTCACTGCCACCCCTCCTCGGCCGCGGCCTGGCCCCCGAGCAGCCCGGAGGCGAGGAAGACCTCCTCCAGCGAGCGGCGGCGGGGCTCGAGCCGCCGCACGGGCAGGCCGAGCTCGGCCAGGCCGTCGCGGACGACGTCGAAGGCCTCGTCGCCACCGGCCACGAACAGCCGCCCACCGACGACCTCCACGGGGTGGCCCCGGGCCTCGAGGCCCCGCACCAGGGCGGAGGGGTCGCCCACCACGTCGACCACCACGCCGCCGCGGCTCGACGCCTGGAGGTCGGCCAGTCGCCCGGCCCCGACGACCCGGCCGGCATGGAGGATCACGGCCCCGTCGGCGACCCGCTCGACCTCGTCGAGCACGTGGCTCGACAGCACCACGTGGATCCCGAACTCGCCGCCCACCCGGCGGATGAGGGCGAGCATGTCGTCGCGCTGCACGGGGTCGAGGCCCTCGGTCGGCTCGTCGAGCAGGACCAGCACCGGGTCGTGGACGATGGCCTGGGCCAGCTTCACCCGCTGGCGCTGACCGGTGGACATGGTGCCGAGCGGGCGGGTGCGCTCCTCGCCCAGGCCCAGCTGCCAGAGCACGTCGGACGCCCGACCGGTGGCCTCCCGGCGGGGGAGGCCGTGCAGCTCCCCGACGTGGCGCACGAAGTCCACCGCCTTCACGTCAGGCGGCAGGGAGTGGTGCTCGGGGGAGTAGCCGACCCGAGCCCGCACCTCGGGACCGGCCCGGGTCGGGTCCAGCCCCAGGACCTCGATGCGGCCGTCGTCGGGGTGGTGGAGGCCGAGCAGCAGGCCGAGGAGGGTCGTCTTGCCCGAGCCGTTGGCCCCGAGCAGGCCGGTGACGCCCGGACCGATGGCGACGTCGGCGCCGGCGAGGGCCAGCGTGCCGCCCCAGCGCTTCACGACACCTTCGGTCCGGACGACGACGGTGTCGTCCCCACCCGGCCGCGACGGACCGGCGGGGGCGACGACGGGCACGGACCGACCCTAGGGGCCCACCGCGCCCGTGACGGGTCGCCGGCTCAGCGGGGGCTGGAGGCGTCGCGCAGGCCGCGGACGTAGGCCTCGACCCGGTCCATCTGGTCGAGGTCGAGGTCGCGGATGAGGCGGTCGAGCGCCGCGACCCGCAGCTCCATGGCCTCGTCGAGGTTCCGGGGCTCGGCCCGGGCCACGAGGGCGGCCGACAGGTCGGTCGGATCCATGCCCAGCGCCTCGGCCAGCGGCGGCAGCAGCTTCACCCGGGGCTGGGTCTCGCCCGCCACCCACTTGGAGACCGTCTGCTGGCTGACCCCGAGCTGGGCGGCGAGCGACGCCTGGCTGAGACGCCTGCTGCGCAGCTGGCGTCGGAGGCGATCGGCGAACAGGGAGCGATCGGGTGCAGGCACCGTCGCAGTGTTCCACGCCTGCGCCGTGTGAACCGTCGGATCTGGGACCGCTGCCGGGCCGGGGCGGGCGAGGGGCAGGGGCGGCCTCCCCGGACGTCTCCCGCAGGGTGGTCGTGCGTCGTACTCTTGGCCGCCGACGAGCCCGGAGGTCGGGCGGGCACGGGCCAGCGCCCGGGACGGAGGAGCGCATGTCGGGTTGGATCGTCGCTGCCGGCGGGGGCGTCTCGGAGGACACCGTCGCCTGGGTGCTGATCGACATCGCCATCATCGTGGTCGTGGCCCGGGCGGTGGGCGCCCTGTTCCGCCGCATCGGGCAGCCGCCGGTCGTGGGCGAGATCCTCGCCGGGCTGGCGCTCGGCCCGCTCGTGCTCGGGTCCGGGACCGTCACCGAGCTGCTCGGCCTCGACGAGAGCCTGAGCGACACGTTCTTCCCCCTCGAGGCCCGGCCCTTCCTCAAGGTGCTGGCCGAGATCGGCCTCGTCATCTTCATGTTCGTCGTCGGCCTCGAGCTCGACATGAAGCTGATCCGGGGCAAGGAGCGCCTCGCCGCCGGCGTGTCGCTCACCTCGGTGCTGCTGCCGTTCTCGCTGGGGTTCGGCCTGGCCTGGCTGGTCCACGACCGCTACGAACCACCCGGCTTCGACGACTTCGTCCCGTTCGGGCTCTTCGTCGGGGCGTCGATGTCGGTGACCGCCTTCCCGGTCCTGGCCCGCATCCTCAACGAGCGCCGGATGCAGGGGACAGCCGTGGGCGCCATCACCCTGGCCTGCGCCGCCATCGACGACATCCTGGCCTGGTCGCTGCTGGCCCTCGTCCTGGCGGTGGTCGAGTCGGCGACCGGGGAGGGGGGCGGCAACCCGCTCGTGCACCTCCTCCGGGTGATGGGCCTGACGATCGCCTTCGGCGTCTTCATGTCCGTGGTGGTCAAGCCGGTGCTGGCCAAGATCAACGACCGGGTGAGGGCCGCGGGTGGGGGCCTGCCCCCCGACGCCCTCGCGGCCGTGCTCGTCATGCTCCTGGCCGCCTCGTGGTGCACCTCCAAGATCGGCATCCACTCGATCTTCGGGGCCTTCATGCTCGGCGTCGTGTTCCCCCGGGAGGGGGCCGAGGACTTCACCCACAAGATCCTCGACCGGATCGAGAGCGTCGCCGTCCTCCTCCTCCTGCCGCTCTTCTTCATCACCACCGGGCTCAACGCTCAGGTGGGCAAGGGCATCTCCATCGGCAGCTTCGTGGCCATCCTGCTCGCCGTCGTCGCTGTCGCCTGCGTGGGCAAGTTCGCCGGGGCGACGATCGCCGGCCGGGTCCAGGGGATGTCGTGGCGCCGGTCGGCGGCCATCGGGACGCTGATGAACACGCGCGGCCTCACCGAGCTGGTGCTGCTGTCGATCGGGCTCGAGAAGGGCGTGCTCGACCCGACGCTCTTCACCGCCCTCGTGCTCATGGCGATCATCACGACGGTCATGACCTCGCCGTTGCTCAAGCGCATCTACCCCGACCGCATGGTCGAGCACGACATCGCCGAGGCCGAACGGGCCTCCCTCGGCGACGCCATCGCCTTCCGCGTGCTCGTCGCCATCGACGACCCGACCCGCGCCGACGCGCTGGTCGACCTGGCGTGCGGCATCGCCCGGGCCCAGATGCCGGCCGAGGTGGTGCTGACCAACTTCGAGGAGCAGCCCGACGACGCCGGCGGACGGGAGCTGTCGAGCTTCCTCGACACCATCGCCGGAGAGCTCGACACCGTGCGCGGGCTCGAGGAGCGGGTCCGGGCCCAGGGGCTGTCGGTCACGTCGTTCTCGCAGCGGACCACGTCGCTCGCCCCCGACATCGCCGCCCAGGCGCAGCGGATGGGCGCGCGCCTCGTGCTCGTCGGTGACCGCCGGGACGACCCGGCGTGGGTGGCGACCGTCGGGGCCCTGGTCGCGCTGGGGCCCGCCGACGTCGGCGTCGTCGTCGCCCCCCTGCCCCGGGCCGCGGCGCCGGAGGAGGCGGTGGCGGGGCCGCCCGTGGTCGAGGTCGGCGACGGCCCCGCCGGCGTCGCCGCCCTGGAGTACGGCGTGCGCCTCGCCCTCCCCGCCGGCACCGCCCCCACCATCGTCGGCCTCGGCTCCGCCGGGCGGGGCGCCAGGCGCTTCACCAGCGTCGTCGCCCGGCTCGGGGCCCTGGGCCGCCCGGCCCGCACCTCCGACGCCGGGCTGGACACCCCGGAGGGGGCCGCCGTCGTCGACGGTGCCGTCGCCGTGGTGCGACCCTTCGCCGGCCCCGAGGGCCTCCAGCCCGTCGAGCGGGCCCGGCCCGACGCCGAGCGGTTCGGGTGCCCGGTGCTCCTCGTCGCCCCCGACCCGAACCAGCTCGAGCGCTCCGGCCTCGAGACCCTCCTCGACGAGGCGGCCGCCGCCCCCACGCCCATCGACTGAGCTCGCCACCCCTGACCTCGGGGTCGATCTTGGTACCGATCACGGTCCTGGGCTGCACGATCTGCACCGAGAACGGCGGGGAGGCCGGCCTGGGTCGTTCTTGGTACCGATCACGGTCCTGGGCTGCACGATCTGCACCGAGAACGGCGGGGAGGCCGGCCTGGGTCGCTCTTGGTACCGATCACGGTCCTGGGCTGCACGATCTGCACCGAGAACCGTCACGGCACCGGTCTGGCCCGGCGCTCGGGACGACTCGCGTGCTCGCTCGACGGGCGTCGCCTCCGTCCCGGGAACGCGGGGCGGGACGGGTCAGCGGACGAGGCTGGACTCGAACACCGCGCTGCGGCGGCCGAGGGCGACCCGCATGCCGGGGGTGAGCACGACCGACTGGCCCTCGGGGATGGGGACCCACTGCTGGCCGTTCTCGTCCCACACGAACGAGCCGTTGGTGCCCGACAGGTTGACCAGGTGGACGTCCCAGTCGACGAGGCGGAGCTCGGCGTGGGCCCGGGAGATCGACCGCTCGGGGTCGTCGACCGGGAGGGGCAGGGCCAGGCCCTGCTGCACGAGCTCGCTGACGTCGGGCTGGCGGCCGACGACGTAGTCGGACGACAGCGAGAACGTCGCCCCGTCCTCGAACACCATCACGCCGAGCGGCGGCCGGGGCCCGTTGGTGAGGATCTGGGTGTTCTGCACCATGGAGATGCCGCACGACGAGCAGAACCGCGACCGGGGGTCGTTGAAGTGGCCCCGCGAGCAGATCACGCCCTGGACCTGGACCTCGGCGGTGATCTGGGCGTCGGGCTGGCGGACCTCGCCCGGGTCGAGCTCGACCGGGAGCGGCTCGCGCTCGTCGGGCTCGTCCTCGTCGAGCGCACCGAGCAGCTGCGAGGTGAACCCGCCGGCCGGAGCGGCCGCCGCAGGTGGCTCGGGCGCCGCCGGGGCCTCGTCCGCCGGGGGGGCGACCGGGAGGGCCGTGGTCGCCGGCTCGTGCGGCGGGGGGGCCGGCGCCGGGTCGGCGACGGGCAGGGCCTCGAACGGCACCGGCTCGGCGGGAGCCGACGACGGGGCGGCGCTGGTCGACGGGAGGTCGGGCGGCGGGGTGGGCGTGCCGGGCGCCTCGGCGGCCGGGGCCTTGCCGAGCGACGGGGGCGCCTGGGGGGGCTGGACCGTGGTCGGCGCCTCCGGGGCCGGCGCGTCGGCACCGGTGTCGAGCGGGACGCCCTCGGCGACGGGCGCCTCGCTCGGCGCCGCGTCGGGTGCGACCGAGCCCCACGCCGGCTCGTCGGCCGGGGCGGCGGCGATGTCGTCGGCCTCGAAGTCGGCGGTGGACGGGGTCCACGCCTGGGTCGGGGCGTCGACGGCGGCGTCGGGCCCCGGGGTGACGACGTCGGCCTCGGGCTCGGAGCCAGGGGCGGGGGCGGACCCGCCGACGACGTGCATGGCGGCGACGGCATCGGCCTCGCCGGAGCCGGAGCCGGGGCCGGAGTCAGCGCCCGGCTCCTCGGGTGGTGCCGGTGCCGGCGCCCCGCTGGCCTCGGTCGACGGGGGCACCTCCACGGGGGCGTCGGTCGGCGAGGTCATCGTCGTGATCGAGAAGCCGTTGCCCGGGGCCGTGCCGGCCTGCACGTCGACGTCGAAGACCGGGGCGGGGACGGGCTGGCCGGCGGGCTGGACGGCGATGGTGTGGAACGTCCCGGCGAGCTCGCGGTCGACGCCGGTGAACGAGCCCACGCCGGTGAGCATCTCCTGGCCGTCGTCGCCGTGGAGGTGGACCTCGACGGCGCCGTAGACCCGGACGTAGGTGCCGCCGGGGGAGGCGGCCACCACGGCGAAGCCGGGCAGCGACCCGTCCTCGTCGCCGGCGACGAGCGAGGCCAGCTCGCGGGCCAGGGGGCGGGCGGGGGCGTCGCCGCGGGCGCCGGTGACGATCTCGGTGATCCTCCGGACCTCGTGCACCGGCGTGCGGCCGGCGACGAACAGCACGGCGCCCGGGGTGCGCGTGACCAGGCCGTCGGAGCCGGGGACGGGCGCCAGGCGCCCTTCGCTGAGGTTCATGAGGCGCTCCCAAGGGCGTCGAGGGCGTCGGCCACCTCGGCCGCGGTGCGGTACCGGGCCGAGAGGTCGGGGTCGAGGCAGCGGCGGACGAGGTCGGCCTCGGCGTCGGACAGAGAGGAGTCCAGGGTGGGCGGCGACGACAGGACGCGCCGGACCGCCAGGAGCGGGTCACGGTCGGGCAGGTCGCCGTACACCCCCTTGCCCGAGAGGACCCGGTGGAGGGTCACGCCGAGGGCCCAGATGTCGGTGGCCCGGGAGGCCCGCTCGCCGCGCATGATCGCCGGGTCGAGGTACTCGACCGAGCCGACGGCGCCGAGCCCGGTGATGGTCTGGCCGGGGGCGAGGATCTGCACCAGGCCGAGGTCGGCGAGCTTGGCCCCGTCGTCGGTCAGCAGGATGTTCGCCGGCTTGATGTCGCGGTGGGCGATGCCCGCCTCGTGGAGGTCGTGGGCGGCCCGGGCGGCGGCGGACACGGCGGCGATCGTCTCGGTCCGTCCCAGCTCGCGGGTGGGGTACGCCAGCGATCCGCCCGGGCAGTACTCCATGGCGTAGTAGCACTGCCCCCCCTCCTGGCCGGCGTCGTAGAGGGTGACGAGGTGGGCGCTGCGGACCTTGGCGAAGGTGCGCAGCTCGCGGGTCAGGCGGTGGAACGCCTCCTCCCCGGCCGAGACCTGGAGCACCTTGACGGCGACGTGGTCGGCGGCGATGCCCAGCCGGGGGGGCGTGGCTGCCAGGAAGTACTTCCCGCTGCTGCCCTCCCCGAGGGGCTGGATGAAGGTGTAGTCGGCGATGCGGTCCATGGAGTGCCCTCTCAGACGAGCCGTCCGCCGTTGAAGCGCCAACGGAGGAAGAAGATCTTCATGGGGCCGTTGGCGAACAGCCACGTGATGATCCAGGTGGTGACGAACAGGAAGATGTAGGCGGGGACGGGGACGAACTGCTCCTTGTCGGGACCGATGTCGCCGAAGGGGTTCAGCACGGCGACGTGCAGGAGCAGGAAGGTCGAGAGACCCTCGGGGAACACCTGCAGGAGGTGGAAGAACGCCGGCCAGTCCTTCTCCCACCGGAACTGCATGAGGAGGTGGTAGATCGGCTCCCACACCAGGCAGCCGAACACCGTGGTGATGAGGAGGGCGGCGAAGGTCAGCTTGTAGGTCTGGGCGATGGCGTTCGACCCGCCCATGGAGTCGATGGCGAACACGGGCCCGAAGCCCTCGGGGCCCGGCG
Source organism: Iamia sp. SCSIO 61187 (assembly GCF_019443745.1). NCBI lineage: Bacteria > Bacillati > Actinomycetota > Acidimicrobiia > Acidimicrobiales > Iamiaceae > Iamia > Iamia sp. SCSIO 61187. The sequence continues at coordinate 4,234,493 of NZ_CP050948.1, read as the reverse complement.
GGTCGAGGAGGAGGAACGGGCTGATGATCAGGGTCCACAAGCCCCCGATCAGGAGCGACACGTAGATCCTCGTCTGGATGCGGCCCAGGAAGACCGGTGTCATGGCGCACCTCCATCAAGGTCCGAGCCCCCCATCGGGCCCCGGGAACCTGCGGGACTGTAGCCCTGGCCTGGGGCGTCGTGGTCGGGTCCGCCCCCGGGTCGGGGAGGGGACCCAGGCTCGACCGGTGGCGCCGGCCGCGCATCAGGTTGGACGGGGTCCGCCGCCGTGCGCGATGCTGCCGAGCGATGTCCACCGGCACCCTCCTCGTACTCGGGCCCTAGAGCGCACGCCGCCGGCATCTCATCGCGTGCGCTCCATCGACCTCCCCTCGCGGGGAGGTCGTCGTCGTTTTCAGCCGCCGCACGAGCGTCGGCGAGGCGCCAGAGCGCACGTCTGACCCCCCACCAACCCACGAAGCCCGAGACCCAGGAGACGAGACGATGGACATGAACGGAGGACAGGCACTGATCCGTGCCCTCGAGATGGAGGGGACCGAGGTGATGTTCGGCCTCCCCGGTGGGGCCATCCTCCCGGTGTACGACCCCGTCCTCGACTCGACGATCCGCCACATCCTCGTGCGCCACGAGCAGGGCGCCGGCCACATGGCCGAGGGCTACGCCCACGCCACCGGCCGCCCGGGGGTCGCCATGGTGACCTCGGGTCCCGGGGCCACGAACATCGTCACCCCCCTCGCCGACGCCTACATGGACTCGATCCCCATGGTGTGCATCACCGGGCAGGTGCCCCGGGCGGCCATCGGCACCGACGCCTTCCAGGAGTGCGACATCACCGGCATCACCCAGGCCGTGACCAAGCACAACTTCCTGGTCACCTCGGCCGACGAGATCCCGCTGGTCATCCGCCAGGCGTTCCACCTGGCCACCACCGGCCGCCCCGGGCCCGTCCTGGTCGACATCCCCAAGGACATCGTCGACCCGACCAACCCGGCCTCGGCCACCGGCTGGGACTGGCCCACCGACGCCGAGGTCGAGGCGTCGCTGCCGGGCTACCACCCGGCGACGACCGGCGACCCCGAGGCCATCGAGCGGGCGGCCGAGCTGATCCTCGCCGCCGAGCGCCCCGTCCTCTACGTGGGCGGCGGCATCCTCAAGGCCCGGGCGGCCGAGGCGCTGCGGGAGCTGGCCGAGCTCACCCAGATCCGGGTCGTCACCACCTTGATGGCCCGTGGCGCCTTCCCCGACGGCCACGACCTGTGCCTCGGCATGCCGGGCATGCACGGCAACTACACCGCCGTGACCTCCATGCAGCGCTCGGACCTGCTGATCGCCCTGGGCGCCCGCTTCGACGACCGGGTCACCGGCAAGGTCGCCGGGTTCGCCCCCGAGGCCAAGATCATCCACGCCGACATCGACGCCGCCGAGCTGGGCAAGGTCCGCCGGCCCGACGTGCCGATCCACGGCGACTGCCGCCTGATCATCGAGGACCTCGTCGCCGCCCTCCGCCGGCGCCTCTCGGCCGGGGCCACCACCCCCGACCGGGGCCCGTGGAACAGCCAGATCAGCGGCTGGCAGGAGCGCTACCCGCTGGCCTACGAGCCGCCCGCCGAGGGCGACCAGCTCAAGCCCCAGATGGTGCTCGAGCACCTGCGCGACTCCGTCCCGGAGGACACGATCCTCGCCTCGGGCGTCGGCCAGCACCAGATGTGGGCCAGCCAGTACTGGCGCTTCCAGCACCCGTACACGTGGATCAACTCCGGGGGGCTCGGCACCATGGGCTTCTCGGTGCCGGCCGCCATCGGCGCCAAGGTGGGCCGCCCCGACCGCATGGTCTGGGCCGTCGACGGCGACGGGTGCTTCCAGATGACGGCCCAGGAGCTCGTCACCGCCTCGGCCGAGCGCATCCCGGTCAAGGTGGCCATCCTCAACAACGCCTACCTCGGCATGGTCCGCCAGTGGCAGGAGATGTTCTACGAGGAGCGCTACTCCGAGGTGTACCTGTCGCCCGACCTGCCCGACTACGTGAAGTGGGCCGAGTCGATGGGCTGCGTCGGCATCCGGGTCGAGTCGCCCGAGGAGATCCAGCCCGCCATCGACAAGGCCAACGACATCGACGACCGCCCCGTCGTCGTCGAGTTCCGCACCGACAGCCGGGAGAAGGTCTTCCCGATGGTCGCCGCCGGCACGACCAACGACGAGATCCAGGTCCCGCCGTTCCAGGCCGGCCACGGCGTCCAGACCGGCGAGGGGGGCCACTGACGTGAGCGAGCGAAGCGAGCGAACCATCGAGCAACGAGGTGTCTTCGCCGGCGGAGCCTGCGGAGCCGGCGGTCATCAGCGCCCCACGCTGCCCACCGGGTCGGCGGAGCCCACCGACGGAGGTGAGCGCTGATGACGAGGCGAGACGCCCTCCCCGGCGACCCCATCCGCCACCACGTGCTCTCCGTGCTCGTCGAGAACCGCTCCGGCGTGCTGAGCCGGGTGGCCAACCTCTTCGCCCGCCGGGGCTACAACATCGTGTCGCTCGCGGTGGCGCCCACCGAGGACGAGGGCTTCAGCCGCATCACCGTCGTGGTCGACGTGGAGTCGGCCCCGCTGGAGCAGATCGTCAAGCAGCTCGACAAGCTGATCAACGTCATCGAGATCAGCGAGCTCGACCCCCGCTGGTCGGTCGAGCGCGAGCTGCTGCTCGTCACCGTCTCGGCGACCCCGGAGGTCCGGGGCCAGGTCGTCGAGCTGGCGCAGATCTTCGAGGGCCGCATCCTGGCCGTCACCCACGACGAGCTCACCCTCTCCCTCGAGGGCCACCCGACCAAGGTGGACGACTTCGAGGAGATGCTGCGGCCCTTCGGCATCCGCGAGATCCAGCGGACCGGTCGGGTCGCCCTGCCCCGCCTGGGCGCCCAGCGCGGCCCCGCGTCGGCGACGGCGTCGGTGCCCCCCGAGGCCCACGCCGCCGACATCGCCTGACCCCTCTCGCGACCGTGAGCGGGTCCCCCGCCCCGGCCGCAGTTCCCCACCAACCCTGAGACTGACGAGGAAGAACCACCCATGGCCACCGTGTCCTACGAGGCTGACGCCGACCGCTCCCTGCTCGCCGACAAGAAGGTGGCCATCCTCGGCTACGGGTCGCAGGGCCACGCCCACGCCCTGAACCTGGCCGACTCCGGCATCGACGTCCGCGTCGGCCTGCGCGAGGGCTCGTCCTCGGCCGCCAAGGCCCGCGAGGCCGGGCTGAAGGTCGCCGGCCTGTCGGAGGCGTCGGCCGAGGCCGACGTGATCATGATCCTCCTGCCCGACACCGAGCACGAGGACGTCTTCACCGAGCACGTCGCCCCCAACCTGAAGGACGGCGACACCGTCCTCGTGGCCCACGGCTTCTCCGTGCGCTTCGGCTACGTGAGCGCCCCCGACGGCGTCGACGTCGCCCTCGTGGCCCCCAAGGGCCCGGGCCACCTCGTCCGCCGCACCTACACCGAGGGCGGCGGTGTGCCGGCCCTGATCGCCGTGCACCAGGACGCCAGCGGCACCGCCCGCGGCGTGGCCCTCGCCTACGCCGACGCCATCGGCGGCACCCGGGCCGGCGTGCTCGACACCACCTTCGAGGAGGAGACCGAGACCGACCTGTTCGGTGAGCAGGTCGTCCTCTGCGGTGGTCTCACCGCTCTCGTCCAGGCCGGCTTCGAGACCCTCGTCGAGGCCGGGTACCAGCCCGAGTCGGCCTACTTCGAGTGCCTGCACGAGCTGAAGCTCATCGTCGACCTCATGTACGAGCAGGGCATCGCCGGCATGCGCTACTCGATCTCCACCACCGCCGAGTACGGCGACCTCACCCGCGGCCCTCGCATCATCACCGACTCGGTGAAGGCCGAGATGAAGAAGGTGCTCGGCGAGATCCAGAGCGGCGCCTTCGCCGAGGAGTTCGTCGGCGAGGTCAAGGGCGGCGGTTCCCGCTTCGAGGAGCTCCGCCAGGCCGGCAAGGACCACCAGATCGAGCAGGTCGGAGCCGGCCTCCGCGACATGATGCCGTGGATCTCGGCCGGCAAGACCAAGGTCGAGGACGCGTCGGGCGGGGACTGATCTCGTTCTGTCAACCCTCGTGCGTCGTGGCGGCGCACGAGGGTTGACAGAACGGACACCGGCATCAGGGCGTGTAGCTCGTGCCGCCGGCGGGGCCGCGGTCGCAGCAGAAGCCGACCCCGTCGGGCGTCGGGCTGGTCTCGCCACCCAGCGGGACGACCACCCGGTCGCCCGACCACACCGTCGGGACCCGGCCGACCGGCGAGTCCGACTCCGGGCCCTGCGACCAACCGCCGGTGGTGATGTCGAAGGCCACCGGCGTCCCGCCGAGCCCATCGGGCCGCTCGAAGACGGCGACGAAGCGGGTCCCGGTCCACACCTCCGTCCCGAACGGGTTGCCGCTGAACGGCGCGGGGGCGTCGGGGAGCGGGGTCCACACGCCGGTGTCCGGGTCGAGCAGGGCGGCGTCGGCCAGCCCGGTGCCCGACGGCGTGGCCCCGCCGCCGACCAGCAGGTGCGTCCCTGTCCAGACCGCAGCGGTCGCGTAGCGCTGGTCGTCGGTCAGGCCGAGCGGGATGGTGCGCCACTCGTCGGCGGCCGGGTCGTAGGCCAGGACGACGGTGGTCGCGCTGGTGGCGTCGGCCCCGGAAGCCTCGCCCACGAAGAGGACCTCGCTCCCGGTCCACACCACGTCGCTGGCGAACCCACCGACGACCATCGGAGGATCGGCCTGCTCCGTCCACGTCGCGGTGGCGGGTTCGTAGGTCGCCACCTGGGCGCGCGAGCCGAGCGCCGAGACGAGCACCAAGCGGTCGCCGGCCCAGGCGATGGAGGGGATCCCGTCCCGTGAGACGGAGCTCGGTGGGTCGGCCATGCGGGTCCATCTGTCGGTGGCGGGGTCGAACGCCGCCAGCGCCAAGGTCCCGCCGTTCCAGTCCAGGACGAGGGCCACCGAGCCCGTCCACACCCCGAGGGCGGACCCACCGCCCGGGAGGGGCGACGCTGGGATGCTGCGCCAGGAGTCCGTGGCGGTCTCGTACACCGCGCCGTCGAGCCGCGGCTCGCCGTCGAACCCGTCGCCGCCCCAGACGAGGACCTCGCCGTCCATGTCGACCGCCATGTGGTCGATGCGCCCGGCGATGGGGGCGTCGGCCATCGGCGACCACGCCCCGGAGGTGGGCACGGGCCCCGGCGGCTGCGGGGGCACGACGGTCGTCGACGCATCGGGAGGCGCCGGACTGGTGGTGCCGGACGGGTCGGTGGCCACGGTGGCACCGTCCTGATCGTCGGCGCCGTTCGTGACGGTCAGCGTGATCCCGGCAGCCAAGGCCACGACGACGAGAGCGCCGGCCAGACGGAGGGCGACGGTGCGCCGACGCTGGGCCACCACCCTCCTCTCGATGGTCGACAGCAGCCCGGGCGGGGCTTCCACGTCGGACGCGGCCCGGTCGAGGTGCTGGCGGAGCGCGGGCTCGAAGTCGATCACGTGTCCTCCTCGAGGGTGGTGCGCAGGCGGGCGAGGGCGCGGTGGCTGTGGGTCTTGACCGAGCCGGGGCTGATCCCGAGGACGGCGGCGGTGTCCGCCTCTGACAGATCGTCGAGGAAGCGCAGGACGACGACGGCCCGCTGGCGGGCCGGCAGCGGGGCCAGGGCGGCCAGGATCCGCTCGCGCTCGGCGGTGGCGTCCTCGAAGGTGGGGTCCCATCCGACCCGGAGGTGCCGGGCCCGCTCCCGGTCTCGGATGCGTCGGCCCAGCTGGCGCTTCCAGCCGTTGACCACCGCGCGGCGGAGGTAGGCCCCGGGATCGTCGACCCGCCCGCGGACGAGGTGGCGGTAGGCCTTGGCGAAGGCGTCGGCCACCAGGTCCTCGGCGGTGCGGTCGTCCCCGCTGAGGAGGAAGGCCACCCGCAGCAGGCGGTGATGGTGGTCGGCGAAGAGACCGGCGAGGTCGGGGGCCAGGTCCGCCGGCCGGGCGGGCCCGGAGGCGGAGGAGGAGGGCGTCGCCGAGATCTCGCTCATGTTCCCCCCCAGACCCGTCGCGCCCCCGATCGGTTGACACGATCCGCTTTGCTCGCCGCCCGGGATGCGACATCCTGTCACCGTCGGCCCGCATTGGGTCGCGGGCAACGAGGAGACGATCCGTGGGAGCACGAGCGCGTCGGTGGGGGGCAGTGGTGGCGGCGGGAGCGGTGGCCGCCGCCACGGCAGTCGGGACCTCGGCGCCGGCCGGGGCCGCGGTGATCACCGTCACGACCACGGTGGACGGCGGCGCCGGCTCGCTCCGGGACGCCTTCGCCCAGGCGAGCGCGGCGGTCGAACCGACCGAGATCGTCCTCCAGGACGGCGCGACCTACGAGCTCACGGACTGCGCCGAGGGCGACCTGGCCCACACCGGCACCCAGCCCCTCACCATCACCGGCAACGGGGCGACGATCAGCCAGACGTGCGCCGGCGAGCGGGTCATCGACACCGACGGCGACCTGACCGTCGTCGAGGCCACGATCACCGGGGGCAGCCTGGCCGCCGGGATCGGCGGGGGCATCGCCGCCGACACCGCCGCCGTGAGCCTGGTTCGGTCGTCGGTCGTTGGCAACGCGGCGTCGAGCGTCGGCGGCGGCATCGCCGCCATCCGGGTCACGCTCGACTCGTCCACCGTCTCGGGCAACACCGCCGGTGGTGCCGGTGGGGGGATCTGGGTCGACCAGGTCGCCGACCTCGTCAACAGCACCGTCTCGGGCAACACGGCCGCCAGCGGTGGTGGCATCGCCGTGGTGAACACCGCCGTCGAGCTGCTCTTCGCCACCGTCGCCGGCAACTCCGCGTCCGTCGGCGCAGCCATCGAGCTCCAGCCCGGCTCCGACGACCTGATCAGCTACGGCTCCGTCGTCGCCGGCGACGGGCCCGGCGCCGACTGCGCCATCGACCCGGGTGCGTCGACCACCTCGGCCGGCGCCAACGTGGACGGCGACGGCACCTGCGGCTTCGGAGCCGGGGCCGACGACCAGCCGGGCGTCGGCGATCCGGGCCTCGGGGCCCTGGGGGCGAACGGTGGACCGACGGCGACCCGCGTCCCGGCGTCGGGCAGCCCGCTGCTCGACGGGGCCGACTGCGCCGGCATCGCCGAGGACCAGCGGGGCGTGGCCCGGCCCCAGGGCGCCCGGTGCGACGTCGGTGCCGTCGAGGTCGAGGCGGCGGCCCCGCCCCCGCCCCCGCCCCCGGTCGAGCCGCCGGCCCCGAGCCCGGCCCCACCAGCGGTCCCGGTCCCCGGGCCCGCCCGCTTCACCGGCTGATGCACACGGATGGTGCCAGGCACCATCCGTGGCGATGGCTCAGGGGGGAGGGCGGAGGCCGAAGGGGACCTGGGCCAGCCACCGGGTCGCCCGGGTCAGGAGGGACACCGGGCCGAGTGGTGGGAAGGCGGCGGCGTCCATCCGGGGCGTGAACCGCTGGCCCCGGCCCCCCAGGTAGACGTAGACGGGGTACCCCAGCCCGGCCAGCGCCCTGTGCACGACGGTGGGCGTGGGGCCGCGGAAGCCGTCGGGCGCACCGCGATCGCCGACGACCTCGGGCGCTCGGAGGTCGGCGCCGAACCAGGCGGCCGCGGTGCGGACGATCGGGCTGCGGGTCGGGTCGGGCTGACCCAGGTCGGCCAGGACGGCGACGTCGACGGAGAGGGCGTCGCGCCCGGCGTACACCCGGCGACCCTCCGCCGGTCGGTGCGACCCCATGATGCCGAACGGTCCGTCGGCGACCGGCCCGAACGCATCCACGACGGCGAGGTCGGGGGCGGCGGCGTCGAGCGCCATCATCGTGGCCGTCCGGAAGTCCACCACCCGGCCGGGGTGGACCGTCTCGTCGTGGCGTCCGGCGCTCCCCTCCAGGGTGGCCAGGCCCAGGTGGGCGTGCTCGGTCGGGTCGGCCCGGGCCTTGGCCACGACGATGCGCACGTCGGCGTCCCGCCAGGTGCGGCAGATCGTGCGGCGGCCCAGGCCCCGCTCGTAGGTCCACGGGTCGAGGTCGGCGTCGATGTCGACCACCCGGTACGCCTCGTCGCCGTAGCCGAAGTAGGCGGCGACCTCGGCCACGGAGCGGTGGGCGAACCACCGGCCGTACACCGTGCGGGCCTCCAGCACGGCGACGTCGTCGGCCCCGGCGGTCCGGGCGGCGGCGGCGACGGCGCGCACGATCCGGGGATCCACGACGTTGGAGCGGTCGCGCCGGTCGTAGCCGTACATGAACGCGGTGCGGATCGCGACGCGCGAGCCCGGCGCGACCAGGCGGTCGAGCCCGACGTCGGACAGCACCGCCGCGGTGGTCGCGGTGGGGTCGGCGGTGCCCGGCGCCGCGGCGCGGACGTGCACCGGCGCCCCCGACCCGAGCCCGCCGTCGGTCGCCGACCGGCCCGGCGGGCCTGACCGGCCCGACGGGCCCGGACGGCGCCGGTCCAGGGCGACGAACCAGGGGCTGACGTCCCGGAGGGCGGCGGCGACGGCCTCGGTCGGACCGGTCCAGCGGTCGTCGCCGTCGAGGGCGTCGGCCAGGAGGGCGAAGGCGGACCCGTGCCCGGCCTCGTCGGTGGCGATGCGGGTGAAGGTCTCGGCCTCGTCGTCGTCGCCCACGGCGCGGGCAACCTCGGCCAGGCGGAGGTAGGCGAGCTCGGCCGTCCGCTCCAGCACGACGTTGAGCAGGAGGTACCGGCGGAGGGATCGGAACCGCAGCTCGTCGGCCAGCGCCGCCGGGATGCGGCGGGTCAGGCGGGCGGCCAGGACGAGGACCCCGGCCGCCGCGGTGCGCATCGGCGCCTCGGCCGGGTCGTGGTGGTGGCGCACGGCGGTGACCCACCCGGAGATCGTGCCCACGACCTGGCGGCCGGCGACGACGGCGGCGGGGACGGGGCGCCGCGACCCGAGCAGCAGGCCCCGCACGTACTCGGTGTGCAGCTGCTCGTCCTTCCACGCCCACAGCAGCGCCCGCCGCACCAGGGCGGCGGCGTCGTCGGGCAGGCCGAGCCGCCCGATGCGGGCGGCCAGGACGTCCTCCCGGTAGGCGACCGAGACGATCTGCTCCCGCTCCAGGGCGAGCAGGAGGAGCTTGATCCTCTCCTCGTCGGGGCGACCGGCGTGGCCGCGCCGCCAGCGCTCGAGCAGGGCGGTGCTGTCGTCGAGCACCGCCCGCGCCGGCCCGTCGAGGGTGCCCTGTCGGTCGGCCATGGCGACAGGGTCGCAGGGTGGGGGCCCTAGCTGGCCAGCGGCTTGTGCCGGGCCCAGCGCCACCACTGGGCCGTGCTCCGGAACGGGCCCATCTTCTTGACGAAGCCGCGCGCGGCGAGGTCGTCCATGACGCGCAGCGCCGAGTACTGGAGCCCGAGGAAGGTGTCGACCCCGGCGAAGTAGCCGCCGAGGGTCATCGTCCCGACCGCGTACATCGTGCCCGGGTGGCTCTGGGTGCCACGGATCTCGAAGTGGCGCTCGACGTCGAGGCGGCCGAGCGGGTTGAGCTGGGCCCCGGAGTGGTCGAGGAGATCGGCGAACAGGCGGTGCTCGCGGATGTTCGCCTCCAGCCCGGTGGCGTCGATGATGAAGTGGGCCGGGACCTCGAGGAGGCTGCCGTCCTTGGCCTTCACCTTGGTGATCACCGTGCCGTCGGGCCCGGGGACGACCGAGTCGACCGTCCCGGTGTAGGTGCGGTACCAGCCCTCGGCGGTGCCCCGCTTGAGCTGGGCCTTCCAGTCCTTCCGGTTGGGTGTGGTGGTGCCGGCGAGCAGCTTGTAGAACTCGGCCCGCTCCTGGCCCTCGAGCTTCTCGAACTTGCGCTTGTTGGCGCCGCCCCACGCCGACTTGGGCCAGTTGAACCCCTGGTAGATCCAGCCGTTGCGGGCCTTGCGGCGCAGGAAGATGCTCGGGCCGAACGACTCGGTCCGGTACGTCCGGAACAGGTGCAGGATCTGGGTCTGGAGGCCGTCGCGGTCGCGGTCGTCGATGAGCCGCTGGAGGACGCGCGACGCGACGATGCCGTTGCCCCGGATCACGACGACGCCGGGGCGGCGCTTGAGCTCCTCGTAGACGTGCTCGTGGGGCTCGTAGGAGTTCACGACCCGCACGTAGTCGTCGTACTTGGAGCGGTACTCCTGGAGGTCGGGGAGGAAGGCCACGCCCGGGTAGCCGACCGCAACGTGCACGTAGGTCGAGCGGAAGGCGACCCGCTTGGTCGCCGAGGTGCCCTGGGGTGGGGTGAGGATGGTGAAGTAGCCGCCGCCGTAGCGGCGCCGCACCATGCGGACCTGGCCCTTGGACACCATGTCCCAGTAGCCGATGCGGGCCGCCTCCTTCTCCATCGTCTCGAAGACGTGGCCGGCGCGAGGCGTGTAGTAGTCGCGCAGGATCGGCTCGGTGCAGACGTTGTAGATCGGGTCGATCGTCTTCTCCTTCCACGCCTCGCGGAAGGCGAAGGAGGGGAAGCCCCAGATGTTGTCGGGCATCGACTGCGAGTCCGAGCGGAGCCGCTCGGGGCGAGGGATCTGCGAGACCTTGGTGAGGTACTCGTAGGTCTGCCACGGGACGTCGAGGTTGGTGAGGACCCGCATCTGGTTGGCCGGCATCCCGGCGATGCGGAGGAAGTCGGCCATCACGAAGCTGCCGATGCCGCCACCGACGGAGACGAGCGGGACGTCGTGGATGGGGATCCCGGCGTCGATGACCATCTGGTCGGTCCAGATGTCGGTGCCGATCAGCTGGGCGTTGAGGTCGCCCGGCTCCCCCGACCCCGAGGGGTCCGGCATGTCCGCGGCGGCGGCGATGGCCGAGCTGTTGATGCTGATCGTCGAGCTGTTGTCGGTCACGGCGGTCTCCCTGGCGCCCCCCGGGCGCCGTCATGATCAGGTCTGGGACTGCGGGTCTTCGGGTCAGGCGAGCGAGGCTTCGGTGAACACCACGTCGAAGCGCTTGCACCACACTTGCACGGTCTCGATCGAGGCGGGGTCGATGTCGGCGGGCAGCTCGTAGTTCTGCGAGCCCACGTTGCCCTTGAGCTCCTCGAGCTCGATGCGCTCGCCGCCGACGACGACGGCGACGTAGAGGTCGGGGCCGTTGTCGGTGGAGAAGTCGTCCTCGAAGCGGACGAAGGTCTGGCTGCCGTCGGTCAGGATGTTCACCGTGCCCTCGCCGGGGTGGTCGACGCCGTCGAAGGTGCCCGTGGCCGCGGTGGTCACGGCCGGGGCGTCGGTGGCGGCATCGTCGCCGGCGGGGGCCGTGGTCGCGCCGGCATCGGCGTCGGCCGAGGCGTCGGCGGCGGCGCCGGAGTCGAACACCGGCCCCTCCTCGGCCACCTTCTCGTCGGTGAAGAGCGTGTGGACCTCGAAGACGCCGAAGGCGAGGAACGCCACCACCGCGAGGGCGACGACGCCGAGGCCGATCAGGAGCGGCGCCTTGCTCCGCTTCTTGGGCGGTTGCAGGTGCGGCGGGAGCTGCTGGCCTTCGTAGGGGGCGGTCACGGGGGTCTCCGTGGGACGAGGGGCGGGGTCGAGGGCGACGGTACGCCTGGTCGGAGAGGGCGACCAGGGGGGCCGGTGCCCGGGGTGCGGTCACCCGTCCCGGGCGGGAACACGGGGCGGTCCGAGGGTGTCAGGCGGGCTGGGGCTCGGCCTCCGACGGGGTGTCGACCTTGGTGATGGTGGCGTCGAACAGCGGCCCGGTCATCGCCGTGGTGACGAGGGCCATGACGACGCCGCCGAGCTGGAGCAGCGGGCTGATGGCGCCGGCATCGACGGCCGCCAGGGCGGCCACCAGGACCAGCAGGCCGCGGCAGTTCATGAGGACCCCGATCACGGTGCCCTCGGCCCAGCTGAGCCCGCCGAGCTTGGCGAACACGGCGCCACCGACGAGCTTGCCGACGATGCCGGCGATCACGAGGACGATGATGCCCGGCACGGCGGCGACGGTCAGCTGGGTGAAGTCGGTGTTGAGCCCGCTGAAGGCCAGGAAGACCGGCAGGAGGATCACGGCCGTCACCTCGCCGAGGCGGGTCGTCATCTCCTTCCAGATGGCCGCCCGGGGCTCGGGCATGGCCAGCCCGGCCATGAACCCGCCGACGATCACGTTGATGCCGATGCGGTCGGCCACGTAGCCCGAGGCGACGGCCACCCCGACGAAGATGGCGAAGGTGTCGGGGGACAAGACGCCGGTCTCCTGGTACTTCCGGCCCAGGGGGGCCAGGAGCCGCCTCACCACCAGCAACATGACGGCGATGTAGACGGCGGCGATCACCCAGACCTGGAGGATCTTGACCAGGTCTCGCTCCTTGGCCACGCCATCCGCGGTGGCGATGGTCAGGAACATCAGGATCGTGACCACGGCGGCGGCGGCGATGCCGGTCGCGCCCATCGGGCTGGTCGTCAGCCCCTTCTCCTGGAGGATGCGGGCCATGACGGGGAAGGCCGTGACCGAGAGCAGGGCGCCGACGAACAGGGTGAACCCGAGCTTGCTGGGCTCGTCGGCGGTGCCGAAGTTCGCGACGAAGTCCTCGTTGAACAGCATGGGGGTGATGGCGAAGCCGAGGGCGATGGGCACCAGGACGGCGCCGACGGCGACGAGGCCGATGCCCTTCTCCTTGCCCTTGAGGGCCCGCTCGTTGACCTCGATGCCGACGAGGAACATGAAGAAGATGAGGGCCACCTGCCCGAGCACCCCGAGGATGCTGCGGGACTGGGGCGGGAAGAGGCAGGCCGACACGTTGGGCACGAACTCCGATCCGGCCATCCCCGGCGAGTTGGAGATGTCGCAGTGGAGGAAGTCCGGCGGGTTGGACAGCTCGAACAGCTTGGGCCCGAGGAGCGTGGGGCCGAGCAGGACGCCGGCGATGATCTCGCCCACCACCGCGGGCTGGCCGACCTTGCGGGCCAGGGCGCCGCACAGGCGGGCGGCGACGATGATCAGCACCAGGTCCAGCAGCACGAACGCCAGCACGAAGCTGGGCTTGAGCCCGGTCGCGGCGAACGGCGCCGGCATCTGGGCCAGAAGGGGCATCCCCACGGTGACCTCCCACGGTCGTGAGCACCCGGCCGACCCCGGCGCTCGGGGCGGAACAGTACGACGGCGACGCCCCCGTGTCATCGGTCTCGTGCAGAGGGGGGACAGGACCCCTCACCTGCGGATCGCCCTGCTCGGAGCGATTCCTGACCGATGAGGTCGGGTTTCGGGCGCTAGGGTCCCGGGCATGAGCACCGACTGGGGTTTCGAGACCCGCCAGATCCACGCCGGCCAGGAGCCCGACCCGACCACCGGGGCCCGGGCCGTGCCGATCTACCAGACGACGTCGTACCAGTTCCGCGACAGCGCCCACGCCGCCAACCTCTTCGGGCTGGCCGAGGTGGGCAACATCTACACGCGGATCATGAACCCGACCCAGGCGGTGGTCGAGGCGCGGGTCGCGGCGCTCGAGGGGGCACCCGACACCGCCCTCGGCATCCCCGGCGCCCTCGCCGTGGCCTCGGGCCAGGCGGCCGAGACGATCGCCATCCTCAACCTGGCCGAGGCCGGCAGCCACGTCGTCGCGTCGGCGGCCCTGTACGGGGGCACCTACAACCTCCTCCACTACACGCTGCCGAAGATGGGCATCGAGACCACCTTCATCGACGACCCCGACGACCTCGACGCCTGGCGCGCCGCGGTGCGCCCCAACACCAAGGCGTTCTACGGCGAGAGCATCGGCAACCCGCGCAACGACGTCCTCGACATCCGCGGCGTGGCCGACCTGGCCCACGAGGTCGGCGTCCCCCTCATCGTCGACAACACCGTGGCCACGCCCTGGCTGATCCGCCCCTTCGAGCACGGCGCCGACATCGTCGTCCACTCCGCCACCAAGTTCATCGGGGGCCACGGGACCTCGATCGGCGGCATCATCGCCGACGCCGGCAGCTTCGACTTCGGCGCCCACGCCGAGCGCTTCCCGCAGTTCACCGAGCCCGACCCCAGCTACCACGGCCTCCAGTACTGGCCCGCCCTCGGGCCGGGGGCCTACATCCTCAAGGCCCGCGTCCAGCTGCTGCGCGACATCGGCGCCGCCATCAGCCCGTTCAACTCGTTCCTGCTCCTCCAGGGCCTCGAGACGCTGAGCCTGCGGATGGAGCGCCACAACGCCAACACCGCGGCGGTGATCGCCCACCTGACCGACCACCCCCAGGTCGAGTCGATCCAGTGGGCCGGCGTGCCCGGGTCGCGCTGGCACGAGCGGGCCAACCAGCTCACCGAGGGCAAGGGCTACGGCTCGGTGCCGGCGTTCGTCATCGCCGGTGGGAAGGAGGCCGGCCAGCGCTTCGTCGAGGGCCTGACCCTCCACAGCCACGTCGCCAACATCGGCGACGTCCGCAGCCTGGCCATCCACCCGGCGTCGACCACGCACTCCCAGCTGACCGAGGTCGAGCAGACCTCCACCGGCGTGGCCCCCGGCCTGGTCCGCCTGTCGGTCGGCCTGGAGTCGATCGTCGACATCATCGCCGACCTCGACGCCGGCTTCACCGCCGCCAAGGGCTGACGCGACCCCCAGGACGAGATGGCCAGGCCACCGAGGGCTGGGCCGCCCGGTCTCGGTGGGGTCGGCGCTCCGGGCGGGGCGTCGATCCCACCGAGGTCGGACCTACCCGGCGGTGAACCCGAGGCCGGTGCCGTCGGCGGCGGTGAGGGTGAGGCGGTCGCCGTCGATCGAGACGGTGAGGACGCCCGAGTGCAGCACGCCCAGCACCGCCTCCTCGACGGTGCCGCGCTCGTCGTCGCACCCGGCCAGCTCCACGGCGACCTCCTCGACGGCGATCGTGCCCTCGTCCGGGGCGGCGTAGGTGCCCTCGCCGGCGTTGCACCCGGTCTCGATCTGGAAGGCGCCGTCGGCGTCGAAGGCGATGGTGGCGGTGACGCCCGCCGGGACCGAGCTGGCGATGTCGCCCTCGACGAGGGTGTCGAGCGTCCACCCCGGCCCGACCAGCGCCGCGTCGGGTGAGGCGGACTGCTCGTCGACCAGCACGAAGGTCGCGCCGCCGGGCTCGACGGTGAGGGTGTCGCCCTCGAGCACGAACGGCACGGGCGCGGCGAACAGCTCGGCGAGGCGGGCGTCCTGGTCCATGAGGGCGGGGTCGCAGCCCATCTCGGTCCCGCCCAGCGGCTCCACGACGAGCGTCGTGTCGCCGTCGAGGCGGTAGCCGCCCGACAGCTGGTTGCAGCCGGCCTGGAGGCCGAGCTGGCCGCCGTCGAAGGTGAGGCGGAGCCGGGTGCCCGTCACCAGGTCGGCGCCGGGCTCGCTCAGGAAGGTCCGCCCGGCGAGCGGGTCGTCGCGGCCGGAGGGCGGGCCGTCGGAGGTGCCGACGTCCTCCCCGTCGTCGCCGCAGCCGGCGACGAGCAGCACGGTGGCCAGGGCGAGGACGGCGAGGGTGCGCACGGGCGGTGAGACGGTGCCGGTCGTCGCCCGGTTCCCCGTGCGGTCAGGCCGAGCGGAGCTCGCCCACGACGTGGTCGACGCAGCGGGTGAGGGCGGCGACGTCCTCGGCGTCGATCGCCGGGAAGAGGGCGAAGCGGAGCTGGTTCCGGCCCAGCTTGCGGTAGCTCTCGGTGTCGTGGACGCCGTTGGCCCGGAGCACGGCCGCGACCACCGTCGCGTCGACGTCGTCGGCCAGGTCGACGGTGGCCACGACGTTGCTCCGCAGGGCCGGGTCGGTGACGTACGGGGTGGCGTGCTCGGACGCCTCGGCCCACTCGTAGGCGACCTCGGCGTTGGCCTCGGTGCGACCGGCGGCCCAGTGGAGGCCCCCGTGGGCGTTGATCCACTCGACCTGCTGGACGGCGAGGAAGATCGTGGCCAGCGCCGGGGTGTTGTAGGTCTGGTCCTTGCGGGAGTTCTCCAGGGCGATGCCCAGGTCGAGGCTGGCGGGGACCCACCGGTCGCTGGCGGCGATGCGCTCGATCCGCTCGATGGCGGCCGGCGAGCAGGCGGCCAGCCACAGGCCGCCGTCGGAGGCCAGGCATTTCTGGGGGGCGAAGTAGTAGACGTCGGTGTCGGCCGGGTCGAACCGCAGCCCGCCGGCGGCCGAGGTGGCGTCGACCAGCACCAGGCTGCCGGCGTCGGCGCCCTCCGGGCGGGTGGGCGTGACGGCCACGCCGGTGGAGGTCTCGTTGTGGGTGAGGGCGTAGGCGTCGGCCCCGTCGACGGCGGCGAGGGCGGGGGTCGAGCCGGGGTCGGCCTTGGCCGTCGAGGGCTCGCCCAGGTGGGGGGCCGACCGGGTGACCTCGGCGAACTTGCCGGAGAACTCGCCGAAGACCAGGTGGTGGCTCCTCTCCTGGACCACACCGAAGGAGAGGGCGTCCCAGAACGCCGTGGTCCCGCCGTTGCCCAGGAGCACCTCGTACCCGTCGGGCAGGGCGAACATCTCGGCCAGCCCGTTCCGCAGGCGGGCGACCATGAACCGCACGCCGGGCTGGCGGTGCGAGGTGCCGAGGTACTCGCCGGCCTCGGCCGCCAGGGCGGCCACGGCCTCGGGCCGGACCTTGGAGGGACCGCAGCAGAACCGCCCGTCGGCCGGGAGGAGGTCGGCGGGGATCGAGATGTCGGGGGGAGAGGAGGCCATCGACGTGCCACGATCGCGTACGCCCCACCCCCGGGGAAATCGCTTCCACCCAGCAGGGGGAATCGCTTCGCCGGCCCCGGCGGGGCGATGCTCGGGTCCGGTCCCCCCGAGCCCGCCACCGAGAGAAGGTCCCGATGCCCACCTCCGCCGCCCGCAGAGTGTCCCGCCGGGTCGCCGCCATCACGCCCTCGGCCACCCTGGCCGTCGACGCCCAGGCCAAGGCCCTGAAGGCCGCGGGGGAGAACGTCATCGGCTTCGGGGCCGGCGAACCCGACTTCCCGACCCCGGACCACATCGTCGAGGCGGCCGTCGAGGCCTGTCGCGACCCGAAGAACCACCGCTACACGCCGGCGCCGGGCCTCCCCGAGCTGCGGGCGGCCATCGCCGAGAAGACCCAGCGCGACTCCGGCTACGAGGTCACCGCCGACCAGGTCGTCGTCACCAACGGCGGCAAGCACGCCGTCTACAACGCCTTCGCCACCCTCCTCGACCCCGGTGACGAGGTCCTCCTGCCGGCGCCGTACTGGACGACCTACCCGGAGCCGATCCGCCTCGCCGGCGGCGTGCCCGTGGAGATCCTCGCCCCGGAGTCGGCCGGCTTCCGGGTCACCGTCGACCAGCTCGAGGCGGCCCGCACCCCGAACACCAAGGCCATGGTGTTCGTGTCCCCGTCGAACCCGACGGGCGCGGTCTACCCCCGCGAGGAGGTCGAGGCCATCGGCCGGTGGGCGGCCGAGAACGACGTGTGGGTCGTCACCGACGAGATCTACGAGCACCTCACCTACGACGACCACGAGTTCCACTCCATGCCCGCGGTGGTCCCCGAGGTGGCCGACCGGTGCCTGGTGCTCAACGGGGTGGCCAAGACCTACGCCATGACGGGGTGGCGGGTCGGGTGGCTGGTCGGGCCGACCGACATGGCCAAGGCCGCGTCCGGCCTCCAGTCGCACCAGACCTCGAACGTCGCCAACGTCAGCCAGCGCGCCGCGCTGGCCGCCCTGACCGGTGGGCTCGACGACGTCGTCCGCATGCGGGAGTCGTTCGACCGGCGGGGCAAGCGGATGCACCAGCTGCTCAACGCCATCGACGGCGTGAGCTGCATGGCGCCCCAGGGCGCGTTCTACGCCTTCCCGTCGTTCGAGGCCATCGTCGAGCGGGGCTCGGTGGCCGGCCGGCCGGTGGCCTCCACCGTCGACCTGGCCAAGGTCATCCTCGAGGAGGCCAAGGTCGCCATCGTCCCCGGCGAGGCCTTCGCCGCGCCCGGGTACGCCCGCCTGTCGTTCGCCCTCGGCGACGACGATCTGGGCGAGGGCATCGGCCGCATCGCCGACCTGCTCGGCCGGTGAGCACCCACGCCGAACGTTGGACGGACCCGGCACCATGCTGCGGGGTCCCGTCCAAGGTTCGTCCCGGGTGGGCCCGATGAGCGGGCGGGAGGTCCGGGCCTACGGGACGTGGCCGTCACCGCTGGCCGTCGAGGCGCTGGTCGCCGGGGCCCGGGCCGTGGGCGAGGTGCGGGTCGACGGCGACGACGTCTGGTGGAGCGAGTCCCGCCCCGACGAGGGCGGGCGCATCGAGCTGGTGCGGCGACGGGTCGACGGCACCACCTCCGACGCCCTCGGCCCCGACGGCAACGCCCGCACCGGCCTGTACGAGTACGGCGGCGGGGCGTGGTGCGTCGAGAGCGGGGTGGTGGTCTTCGCCCAGTGGGACGACCAGCGCCTGCACCGCCTCGTGGCCGACGACCCCGACGGTGTGGCCGTCCCCCTGACCCCCGAGCCGGCCTCGGCCCGGGGCCTGCGCTACGGCGACGTGGTGGCCCTCAACCACGGCTGGGTGCTGGCTGTCAGAGAGGCCCACCCCGGCGAGGCCGGCGTGCCGGCCGACGCGCCGGAGCCCCGCCACGAGATCGTGGCCGTGCCCACCGACGGCTCGGCCGCCACCGACCCCGACGCCATCCGGGTGCTCGTCTCGGGGTCCGACTTCGTCGCCTCCCCCGTGCCCGGCCCCGCCCGCCTGGCGTGGATCCGGTGGGGTCACCCGCGCATGCCGTGGGACGGCACCGAGCTCTGCGTCGCCCGCCTCGGCCTCGACACCACCGGCGCGCCGGAGCTGCGGGGCGCCGAGGTCGTCGTCGCCGGCGGCCCCGAGGAGTCGGTCGTCCAGCCCGAGTGGGACCGGGGCGGGACGCTGTGGGCCTGCTCGGACCGATCCGGGTGGTGGAACCTCCACCGGGTCGCCGACCCGGGGGCGGACGGCCCCGACGGGACGGCGCACGTCGTCGGCCCGGTGGAGGCCGAGATCGGCGGCCCTCGCTGGGTCGGCGGGCTGCGGTGGCACGCCCCGCTGGGCGATGGCCGGGTCCTGGCGTCGGCGACGGCCGGTGGGACGACCTCCCTGGTGCTGGTCGACCCGGCCACGCCCGCCGCCCCGCCGGTGCCGGTCACCCTCGCCGTGGGCGGCGCTCCCGCGTCGGTCGTGTCCCAGGTCGTCGCCGGCCCGGGGCCGTCGCAGGCCGTGGTCGTCGTCGCCTCGGCGACGGCCGAGCCCACCCCGGTCATCCTCGACCTGCCCGCCGCCCTCGACGCGCCCGGGTCCGACGGCGGCCGGGGCCGCACCGCCCTCCCGGCGCCGGGCGTCCTGCGCGAGCCCCGTGACGTCGGCCTCGCCCCCGACGACGTGGCCGGTCCCGAGCCGATCTCCTTCCCCAGCGCCGGGGGGCGGACGGCCCACGCCGTGCTGTACCGGCCGACCAGCTCGCGGTGGGTCGGACCCGACGACGAGCGCCCGCCGCTCGTCGTGATGATCCACGGCGGCCCCACCAGCGCGGCCCGGCCCATGCTCGACCTGCGCACCCAGCTGTGGACGACCCGGGGCTTCGCCGTGGTCGACGTCGACTACGGCGGCTCGACCGGGTACGGCCGGCCCTACCGCCGGCTGCTCGACGGGGGCTGGGGCGTGGTCGACGTCGAGGACTGCATCGCCGCCGCCCGGTTCCTCGCCGCCGAGGGCATCGTCGACGGGGACCGCATGGTGATCCGGGGGGGCTCGGCCGGGGGGCTCACCACGCTGGCCGCCCTGTGCACGTCGGACGCCTTCGCCGCCGGCACCAGCCTCTACGGGGTGACCGACCTGGCCGCCCTGGCCCGCGACACCCACAAGTTCGAGTCCCGCTACCTGGACGGTCTCGTCGGGCCCTGGCCCGAGGCGGAGGCGACCTACGCCGAGCGCAGCCCCATCAACCTCCTCGACGGGCTGGCCACGCCGGTGCTGGTGCTCCAGGGGGCCGACGACATGGTCGTGCCGCCCAGCCAGGCCGAGGCCGTCGTCGCCGCGGTGGCGGCCAAGGGTCTGCCCCACGCCTACCTCCTCTTCGAGGGCGAGGGCCACGGCTTCCGCCGGTCCGACACCGTCGTGCGCGCCGTGCAGGCCGAGCTGGCCTTCTACGGCCAGGTCCTCGGCTTCACCCCGGCCGACGACCTCCCGCCCCTCCCCGCCTCGGCTCTCTAGGGGACACGACGGGCCCGGCGCGTCGTGGTCCGGCACCTCGTCGTCCCGACGGACTACCGACGGGAGGCTCGGCTGGGGGCGCCGTCGCGCGAGGTGAGGGCGAGGGGGACGTCGCCGTCGTGACGAGCCCGCTCGACCGCGCCGGGGATCCGGCGGCGGAGCTCGGCCCCGAGCGACGGAGCCTTGTCCTCGGCCCGGAGGAGCGAGAACCACCACCGGTCGTCGTGGCGGGGCAGGGACGGGTCGTCGGCGCGGCGGACGGATCGAGGTCGAGGACGAGGAAGGTGCAGAAGGCGGGGTCGTGCCGACCCGCCTCCGGGATCGTGCCGTCGACGATCTGCGCACTCCGGACCGAGGTCCACGGCACCCGCCAGCGCACGGAACCCGAGGCGACGAAGGCGATCCCGTCGTCGTCGCACACGAGCCGGTGGCCCTTCGACCGTCGGCGGAGGGCGAGGAAGGTGAGCGTCCCGACCACCAGCGCCGCAGCCGCACCGAGTGGCAGCCCGACGGCGACCGGCGCGCCCAGGCCTCGCCGCTCGAAGACCACGAACCCGGCGACGAAGGCGCCCGACGCCAGACCCCACAGGACGGCGTTGAGGACGGGGCGGTCGGCGTCGACCGGCAGCCGGATGCTCAGCCCGCCCTCCGCCGTCCTCGCCCCCACGCCCGCAGGGTAGAGCGCGTCGAGTGTTCGGGGCAGAGGATCCCACGGTTCGTGCTCTGGAGGGTCAGCGGATGGGTCGGGTCCTCGTCGGGCCCGGGACCGATGGTCGCTTCGTGCCTGGCACCACGTGCGGCCCACCGCCTGCACGCGCCGCCTCCTGGCCCGTGCCCTCCGGGCGATCCGGTCGTGGGCCGCTGCGAGTCGGTCGTACGCGATGGCTGGGTACGGCGGTGGGGTGCGAGGCGGTGGTGTGGCGTCGGCTCGGGGGGCCGGCGCTGTGCGGCGTCCTGCGGCCCGACCCGCCGGTTCGGGCACTGGTGACCACAACCGATCTGCGAGCCTCAGAAGGGCACACAGAAGCCGGGAAACCGTGAGATTTCCTAGGTTTGTGGGGTTCGATTCCCGTCTGTCGGGTATCACTGGGGTCATGTTCGAGGCGCTCCCCACCACCATCTCCGACCTGGACATCCCGGTCGATGGCGACGCCCTCGAGACGGCGCTGTTCTGGCGGGATCGGTTCGAGGCCAAGCTCATCGAGGCCGTCTGCCGGTTCGATGACACCAACCAGTGGGACACCGCCGAGGGCTGCGCCTCGATGACCGCCTGGTTGCGGGTCCGAGGGCGGATGACCAACAGCGACGCCCAACGGCTGGCCACCACCGCCCGCCGCCTCCGCCACCTCCCCGTCCTGCGCGCCGCATGGCTCTCTGGTGAGGTGTCGGGTGGTCACGTCGCGGCGGTGGTGGCCAACCTCAACGACCGCACCGCCCCGCTGTTCCAAGCCCGCGAGGACGACCTCGTCGCGATGCTCGCCGGCCTCGACGTGACCGAGGCGGTGGTGGCCATGAAGTCCTGGGCCGCCCACGCCAAGGAGACCCTCGACGACGGCCACGAGGGCGAGCCCGACCCGGACCGCTCCGCCCACCTGTCGCCGACGCTGTCGGGTGGGCGGTTGGACGCGAACCTCGAGCCCGAGGCGTTCCACGCCGCCCAGGCCGCCCTCCGGTTGGCCATGGGCAACAAGACAGACGACGACGAGCGGACCCCGGCCCAGCGGCGTCACGACGCCCTGGCCGAGATCTTCACCCACTTCCTCGACCACCAGTCCGACCACAAGGGCGGACGGCACCGCCCGCATGTGAACATCACCATCGGCCTCGAGGAGCTCACCTCAGGTCGCGGGCAGGGGTGCTTCGACGACGGCACCCCGATCACCGCCGACGTCGCCCGGCGGCTGGCGTGTGATGCGAACATCCACCGGGTCATCACCAAGGCGGATGGCACCGTGTTGGACTACGGACGGTCCACGCGGACGATCCCGGCGCCGTTGTTCCAGGCGTTGTGCATCCGCGACAAGGGGTGCCGGTTCCCGGGCTGCGACCGACCTGCCCATCGCACCGACGGCCACCACGTCGCCGAGTGGATCGCCCACCAAGGACCCACCAACCTACGGAACCTGGTGCTGCTGTGCCGGTACCACCACGGCGTCGTCCACCGCCCCGGCTGGACCATCGAGCTCCAACCCGACGCCACCGTCATCATCACCACCCCCGACGGACGGAAACGACGATCCCAGCCCGTCGACCGACGGGCCCTCGCCGCCTGAGCCCCGACACCACCAGGTGAGCCCGCCCCCGGCGGGCTCACCACCGCGCCCCACGCCGGGTCACGCCACGGACGGTGCCAGGCACCATCCGTGCTCCGGGTTCCTCCGCTACCCGGCCGGGGTCGACGTCGACGAGCTGCCCCGCTGGCCCGGCGTCCCGGCGATGTTCGACTTCCGGGACCCGGACGGGAACACGTACGACGTCTCGCAGGTGGACTGACGGCGCATCACGTTGGTGGGTCGGGGGGTGACCCGCCAGACTCGGCCGATGGCCCGAGTGCTCGTCACCGAGAAGATCGCCGAGGGCGGGCTCGACGCCCTGCGCGCCGCCGGCCACGACGTCGACGTCCGGACGGGGCTGTCCCCCGAGGAGCTCCTCGGCGTGATCCCCGGCGCCCACGCCCTGATCATCCGCTCGTCGACCCAGGTCACGGCCGAGGTCCTGGAGGCCGGGACCGACCTCGTCGTCGTGGGCCGGGCCGGCATCGGTCTCGACAACGTCGACGTCGAGACGGCCACGCGCCGCGGCGTCATGGTCGTCAACGCGCCGCAGTCGAACATCCTCTCCACCGCCGAGCACACCATGGGCATGCTCCTCGCCGTCGCCCGCTCGGTGCCCCAGGCCCACGGCGCCCTCATGGCCGGTCGGTGGGAGCGGTCGAAGTGGGTCGGCGTCGAGCTGGCCGACAAGACGCTCGGCATCGTCGGCCTGGGCCGGATCGGCAAGCTGGTCGCCCAGCGGGCCAGCGCCTTCGGCATGAGGATCATCGCCCACGACCCGTTCGTGACCCCCGAGGCGGCCCGGAAGATCAACATCGAGCTCGTCGACCTCGACACCCTCGCCGCCACCGCCGACTTCGTCACCCTCCACGTGGTGAAGACGCCCGAGACGGTCGGGATGATCGGCGAGGACTTCTTCGCCGCGGCCAAGCCCGGGATCCGCATCGTGAACGTCAGCCGCGGCGGCGTGATCGACGAGGCCGCCCTGGCTGCCGCCCTCGAGGACGGACGCTGCGGTGGCGCCGCCCTCGACGTCTTCGCCAGCGAGCCCACCACCGAGTCGCCGCTGTTCTCCCAGCCCGGGTTCGTCGGGACGCCCCACCTGGGCGCCAGCACGGCCGAGGCCCAGGACAAGGCGGGCGACACCATCGCCGACCAGGTCCGCCTGGCCCTCGCCGGTGAGTTCGTGCCCTTCGCCGTGAACATCGCCGCCGCCGAGGCGTCGGAGACGGTGCGCCCGTTCCTGGGCGTGGCCGAGCAGCTCGGCGGCATCTTCGCCGGTCTGCACGAGGGCCTGCCGCCGGTGCTCGACGTCGAGTACGCCGGCGAGCTGGCGGGCTACGACACCCGGATCCTCACGCTGTCGGTCCTCAAGGGCGCCTTCGCCGGCACCACCGAGGAGCCGGTCAGCTACGTCAACGCCCCCCAGGTCGCGGCCGAGCGGGGGATCGAGGTGCGCGACACCACCACCGTCACGTCGCGCGACTTCGTCAACCTGATCACCATCTCCGGCGGTGGCCACACCGTGGCCGGCACGCTCGTCGGGCTGCGGTCCGAGCCCCGCCTGGTCCACGTCGACGGCCACTCGGTCGACGTGCCCCCGTCCCCGCACATGGTGTTCGTCCGCAACGACGACCGCCCCGGCGTCATCGGCCGGGTCGGCACCGTGCTCGGCGATGCCGAGGTCAACATCGCCGACATGGACGTCGGTCGCTCGGACGAGGAGGCCACCGCGCTGATGGTCATCGCCACGAGCCGGTCGCTGCCCGACGCGGCCGTCGCCGCCCTCCGGTCCGCCGAGGGCGTGCTCTCGGTGGCGGTGGTCGACCGGGCCTAGGCCCGAGCCCGTGGCCCTCGCGACCCGCGCCCTGGGGGCGACGACCGGCCTGGCCGGGCTGGTGGCCTTCACGTGCCACTTCGCCGTGCCCGTGGCGGCGGGTGACGGGCGGTCGATCACCCTGGCCGAGGCCACGGCCACGCACCGCAACGTCGGCGTCGCCGTGCACCTGCTCGTGCTCGCCGCCCTGGGGCTGACCGCGGCGGCGCGTCCCGCCGTGGGGGCCCGGGTCGTGGGCGTGGGGGTGCTGGGGCTGCCGTGGCTCGCCGGCAGCGTCGACCAGGTGTGGACATCGGGCGGGCCCGGGGCGGTGCGGGTGTTCGCCGCCGCCGTGCTCGTCGGCCTGGTCGCCGCCGCCGTCGCCGTGGCCGTCGGCGTCCGCGAGGTGCGCTGGTCGGACGGTGGCGTCCTGCTCGGAGACGGGCTGGCCATCCTCGTGGCCGGGGCGACGTTGTTCGGGCTGCTCGGCGTGAACTGGTACCGGGTGCGCGACCTGACCCGCGACGCCCTGTTCGAGCCCCGCTTCGGGTCGTTGCTGGACACCTCGACCGGCGGCGGGCGCGCCGTGTGGGCGGCGGCGGCGGTCGCCGTCGTCGCCATCGCCGTCGCCGTCGTCGGCGGCGGCTGGGGGCGCCGGGTCGCCGGCGTGGCCGTGGCCGGCCTGTGCACCTTCGAGGCGGCCCGGAGGACGTTCCTGACCGGCGAGCGGCTGATCCCGCCCGCCGACCAGGCGAACCCCTTCGGCGTGACCCTCAGCGGGGAGCCCGTCCTGGGGATCCTGGTCCTCCCGCTGGTCGGCATCGCTGCCGGCGCCTGGCTCCTGACCACCGACGGCGACACCACCTCCGAGGCCGACGAGGCCCAGATCGGCGACGTCCCGGCCGAGCCGGACCCGGCCGCCCCCGCCTAGCCCGGCGCGCGGCCGCGGCCGCCTCGACGCGAGACCCCCTGCGACGGCGAGCACGAGTGCTCGGCGGCAGCGCGGGACCTACCGCTTGGCGGCGCGGAAGCCGTCGGCCTCGGCCGCAGCCACGTCGGGGTAGCAGCGGTCCGGGCTGGTGCGCTCGTAGGAGAGCCCGCCGGGGCGGTGGTAGATCCCGCTGCTCACCTTGGCCTTGATCGGGTAGCCGTCGGGGCAGTCGCCGTCGACCGCGGCCACCCAGGCGTGTCCGTCGGCGCCGGACCCATCGGCGTCGGCGTCAGCGCCCGCGGCCTCGCCCGGATCGGCACCGGCCGCACCCGGGTCGGCGGCTCCTGCCGGGGCCGGCGCTCCGACGACGGTCGGGGGCGTGGGTGCCTCCGCCATCGACGAGGCGGCCGGCGCGGGTGCGGCGTCGGGGGGGTCGGCCACCGCGACCGGCACCGGCGTGGGCGGCGCCGCGACGGTCGACGGCAGCGGCGCCGGGGGGCTGGCCAGCGGGGCGGGGGCCGGCCGGGCGTCCCGCAGGAGCAGGCGCACGAGGGACGCCACCAGCCCGACCAGGATCCCCAGGAGGAAGACGGAGCGGAGCTGCGGCCGACGCATGGCCCGCGATGCTACGGCGCACGTCCCCGCCCGGCCTCCGGGGGGCGAGCCGCCCGGTCAGGCGGCGGAGGCGGTCTTGGGCAGGCCGTCGACCTCACCGCCGGCGGCCGCGGCGATCCGCTGGCACATGCGCTTGAAGATGAGGATGTGGAACGGCACCAGCGCGTACCAGTACGCCCGGCCCACCACGCCGCGGGGGTGGAACAGGGCCCGCTGGCGGAGGCACGTGCGGCCGTCGTCCTCGACCTCGATCCGCCACTCCAGCCACGCCTGGCCGGGGAGGCGCATCTCGGCCCGCAGCCGGATCAGCAAGGGGCGCTCGACGGCCTCGACCCGCCAGAAGTCGACGGCGTCGCCGACGCGCATGCGGTCCGGGTGCCGTCGGCCCCGGCGCATGCCGACGCCGCCGACCAGCTTGTCGACCAGGCCGCGGGCGCTCCAGAGGATCGGCGTCACGTACCAGCCCCGCTTCCCGCCGATGCCCTCGACCACGGCGAAGACGTCCTCCGGGGGGGCGGTGGTGGCGACCTGCTGCTCGTCGACGAGGAGGCGGCCACCCGACCAGTCCGGGTCGGTGGGGAGCGGGTCGGCTGGTGTGCGCCCGGGGAGACCGGCGTCGGACCACCGGGTCGTGACCTCGAGGTCGGACACCCGGCGCAGGGCCAGCTCGAGAGCCTCGGCGAAGTCGACGGGTTGGTGGTCGATGACGGCGGAGATGGGCCGGTCGGCGACGACGACCTCGTTGACGAGGCTCTCCACTAACGGGCGGGCCAGCCCGGTCGGCAGCGGCGTGACGAGCCCGATCCACAGCGAGGACAGGCTGGGCGTCAGCACCGGCACCCGCACCAGGAGCCGACGGCGCAGGCCGGCGACCTTGGCGTAGGTCCGCATCATGTCGGCGTAGGTGAGGACGTCGGGGCCGCCGATCTCGAGCACCCGGCTGGTGCCCTCGCCGCCGTCGTCGAGGACGGCGACGAGGTAGGTCAGCACGTCGCGGATCGAGATGGGCTGGCAACGGTTCCCGACCCACTTCGGCGTCACCATCGCCGGCAGCACCTCGACCAGCGAGCGCAGCATCTCGAAGCTCGCCGACCCCGACCCGATGATCACCGCGGCGCGCAGCTCGGTGACCGGGACAGGTCCGTCGGCCAGCACCTGCCCGACCTCGTGACGGGAGGCCAGGTGGGGGCTGAGGGTGGGGTCGTCGTCGGCGCCCAGCCCGCCCAGGTAGACCAGGAGGCGGGCCCCCGCGTCGGCCGCCGCGTCCCGGAACGTCGCCGCCGCCTCGCGGTCCTGGGCGGCGAAGTCGTCGGCCCCGCCCATGGAGTGGACGAGGAAGTAGCCGGCGTCGACGTCGGCGAACGCGGCCCGCACCGACTCATCGTCGGTCAGGTCACCGGCCACCACCTCCACCTGGTCCCGCCAGGCGGCGTCGTCGAGCTTGGCTGGGGTGCGGGCCAGGCACCGCACGTCATGGCCGGCGGCCAGGAGCTCGGGCACCAGGCGGCCGCCGATGTAGCCGGTCGCACCGGTCACGAGGATCTTCACCCGCCGCCCCTACCCGAACCCCGGACCCCCACCCCCCGGGAGCACGGATGGTGCCTGGAGGCTCAGCGGATAGGTCGGTAGTGCTGGTTGCGGTGGTCGATCAGCTTGGCGGTGATGAGGAACGCGATGGCTAGGCAGAGGGCGGCGTGGCGGTGTTCTGTGCGGCGGTCGGTGTTGCGGCGGAGCTGTCCGTAGTTGGTGAGCCAGGAGTGGGTGCGTTCGACGGTCCATCGTTTGCCGAAGCCGACCAAGGCCACGGCGCCTTGGCCGGGCTTGTTGCGCCACAGGGCGTTGAACTCGGAGATGTCGTAGCCGGCGAGACGGTCGGGAAGCGATGGGTAGCCGTACCCGCGGTCGAGGTGGAGGGTGCCGATGGCTCGGGCGGTGGGCCCGGTGGTCACGACATCAAGGGTGGGCTCGAGCATGCGGTAGTCGTTGCGGTTGCCGCCGTCGAGGGCCCAGCCCAACGGGATGCCGGCGGCCTCCACCGCGGTACTCCACTTCCAGGCCAGACGACCCTTGTTACCTGGGGCGATGCCGGTTCCTTCGCCTCCGCAGGGGGCGGGGTGGTGGCTGCCGTCGATGACCACGTCGGTGGTGTCGAGACCGATGACCTTGTCATAGGCGCGCAGCGCTTGGGCCATGAGCCGGTTGAACACACCGGCCCGAACCCATTCGTCGCGGCGGGCGCGCAGGGTGGTGTCGGAGACCTCGTGGTGAAGCAAGAACTCGACGGTCTCCCACGCCACTCCGGTGACGAGGCGGATCATCAGGCCCCGGAAGATCACCCGGTCTGGGACCCGGCGCCGGCCACCACCTTGGCGACGCTTCGGTGCTGGAGGCACCAGCCATTCGACCGTGACGAACACAGCGTCGCTGACTTCAGGATCGAGCGCGCGCATCATGGACTCGACCTCCCCTGGTCTGGTTGTTGGGCGCACTCGCTATGAAACGCGAGCCACCACCCCGACCAGGGGATGGTCACCAAACCGCGCGGCCTCCTGGCACCATCCGTGCTCCGCGGTCAGGCGGTGGTGGGGTACCAGGTCGGGCGGGTCGCCTCGTAGGTGTCGATGGCCTCGCCCTGCTTCAGGGTGAGGCCGATGTCGTCGAGGCCCTCGAGGAACCGGTGCCGCACCGACTCGTCGAGGGGGAAGTCGCACGACAGCCCGATGGCGGGCGCCTCCAGGGTGCGGCGCTCGACGTCGATCGTGATCTCCAGCGTGGGGTCGGCCTCGACCGCCCGGAGGAGCTGCTCGCCCACCTCGGGCGGCACGACGACGGGCACCAGGCCGTTCTTGGTCGAGTTGTTGCGGAAGATGTCGCCGAAGCGGGGCGACACGACGGCCCGGAAGCCGTACTGCTGGATGGCCCACACGGCGTGCTCGCGGGACGAGCCGGTGCCGAAGTTGGGCCCGGCCACGAGGATGGTGGCGCCGGCGTACTGCTCCTGGTTGAGGACGAAGTCCCGGTCGTCGCGCCACTCGGAGAACAGGCCCTTCTCGAAGCCGGTGCGGGACACCTGCTTCAGCCAGTCCGACGGGATGATCTGGTCGGTGTCGACGTCGCTGCGGTCGAGCGGGACGGCGGTGCCGGAGACGATGTGGACGGCATCCATGGGTCAGGCTCCTGCGGCCACGGGGGCCAGGTCGTCGGGGGTGGCGAAGTGGCCGGCGATGGCCGTGGCCGCGGCGACGGGGAGAGACGAGGTGGGTGCGCCCGCCCCGGCCCTGGCGGCCCTCGAAGTTGCGGTTGCTGGTCGAGGCGCAGCGCTCGCCGGGGGCCAGCTTGTCGGGGTTCATGGCCAGGCACATCGAGCAGCCCGGGTCCCGCCAGTCGAAGCCGGCCTCGACGAGGATGCGGTCGAGCCCCTCCTCCTCGGCCTGGGCCTTGACCCGCCACGAGCCGGGGACGACGAGCGTCCGCAGCCCCGAGGCGACCCGCCGGCCCTCGGCCACGGCGGCGACGGCGCGCAGGTCCTCGATGCGCCCGTTGGTGCAGGACCCGATGAACACCGTGTCGACGCCCACCTCCTTCAGGGGGGTGCCGGCGGTCAGACCCATGTACTCGAGGGCCCGCTCGGCCGCGCCCCGCTCGCCAGGGTCGCCGATGGCGCTGGGGTCGGGCACGGAGGCGGTGATCGGGGCGACCTGCCCGGGGTTCGTGCCCCAGGAGACGTGGGGGAAGATCTCGGCGCCGTCGAGGACGACCTCGGTGTCGAAGGTGGCGCCCTCGTCGGTGGCGAGCGTCCGCCAGTAGGCGACGGCCTCGTCCCACGCCGCGCCCGTCGGGGCGTGGTCGCGGCCCTCGAGGTAGGCGAACGTCGTCTCGTCGGGGGCGATGAGCCCGGCCTTGGCGCCGGCCTCGATCGACATGTTGCAGACGGTCATCCGCCCCTCCATCGACAGGGCCCGGATCACCTCGCCCCGGTACTCGGCGATGTGGCCGATGCCGCCTCCGGTGCCGATCCGCCCGAGGATGGCCAGGATCACGTCCTTGGCCGTGCTGCCGTGCGGCAGGGTGCCGTCGACGGTGACGGCCAGGGTCTTGGCCGGGGCCTGGGGGAGGGTCTGGGTGGCGAGGACGTGCTCGACCTCGCTGGTGCCGATGCCGAAGGCGAGGGCGCCGAAGGCCCCGTGGGTGGAGGTGTGGCTGTCGCCGCAGACGATCGTCATCCCCGGCAGGGTGAGACCCTGCTCGGGCCCGATGATGTGGACGATGCCCTGACCGGGCGTCCCCATGGGGTGGATGGTGATGCCGAACTCGGCGGCGTTGCGGCGGAGCGTCTCGACCTGGGTGCGGCTGACGGGGTCGGCGATCTCGAGGTGCGTGTCGGCCGTGGGGACGTTGTGGTCCTCGGTGGCCACGGTGAGGTCGGGGCGGCGGACGGTGCGGCCGCTGAGGCGGATCCCGTCGAAGGCCTGGGGGCTGGTGACCTCGTGGACGAGGTGGAGGTCGACGTAGAGCAGGTCGGGCTCGCCGTCGCCGCGGGCGACCACGTGGGCGTCCCAGACCTTCTCGCTCAGTGTCCTCGGTTGCGCCATGGTGATCCTCGGCTCGGCTTGACTGTTCCAGGATGTGAGATGACAATCTCGTCTCGTGGAACAGAGCGTACGCAGCGTCGGGGTCCTCGACAAGTCCGTGGCCCTGCTGCGCGCCCTCGCGGCCGGGCCGGCGTCGCTGGGCGGGCTGGTCGCCGCCACCGACATCCCCAAGCCGACGGCCCACCGCCTGGCCTCGGCCCTGGTCGCCCACGGCCTGGTGCGCCGGACCGACGACGGTGGCTTCGCCCTCGGGCCCGAGCTGGTCGGGCTGGGCCGGGCCGCGGCCGAGGGCTGGCCGTGGGGCGACGCCGCCGGGCCGGCGCTGGCGGCCCTGGTGGAGGCGACGGGCGAGAGCGCCCAGCTCTACGTCCGCGAGGGCGACGCCCGCCGCTGCCTGCTCTCGCGGGAGTCGAGCCACGAGCTGCGCACGATCGTGGCCGAGGGCTCCCGGCTGCCGCTGAGCCGGGGCTCGGCCGGTCGCATCCTCGCCGGCGCCCCCGACGACCCCTGGGTCGAGTCGGTCGAGGACCGGGCGCCGGGGGTGGCGTCGGTCAGCGCCCCGGTCCGGGACGCGTCCGGCGCCGTCGTGGCCGCCGTCGGCATCAGCGGCCCGGTCGACCGCCTCGGGCCGTCGCCGGGCGAGCGCCACGGGGCCGCGGTGGTCGCCGCCGCCCGCCGCATCGAGGCCGCCGTGGGCTGACCGCCGACCGGTGCCGGGCACCGGTCGGCGGTGGTCGGTCGGCCGCCCGTCAGTCGGGGGTGGCGGTGCCGTCGCTGAGCTTGAACACGGCGCCGGTAGGGTCGGTCATCGTGGCCAGGGTGCCGAACGGGGTCGCGTCGGGGCCCATGACGAGGGTGGCCCCGAGCTCGGTGGCCCGGGCGACGGCGGCGGCCGTGTCGGGCACCGAGAAGTACACCGACCAGTGGGCCGGGACGCCCTCGGGCAGGAAGCCGGAGGCGTCCATGACGCCGGCGGCGGCCCGCTCGTCCTTCTCGAGGGTGGAGTAGCGGAACTCGTCGGTGTCGCCCGTCGCGTAGGTGGTCCAGCCGAAGACCGCCTCGTAGAAGGCGATGGCGCCGGCGAAGTCGCGGGTGTGGAGCTCGAACCATCCGGGGGCGTTGGGCTCGGCGACCACGCCGAAGCCGTGGTGGGCGAGGGGCTGCCAGTAGCCGATGGCGGCACCGGTCGGGTCGGTGGCGAAGCCCATGATCCCCAGGCCGGGGACCTCCATGGGGTCGAACATGAGGCTGCCACCGTTGGCCACGATGGCCTCGGCGGTGGCCTTGGCGTCCTCGACGTGGAGGTAGATCGACCAGACGTCGGGCATGTCGGCGTTGTCGGGCATGGCGTTCTTGTCCATGCCGCCGGCGACGACCGTCCCGTCGAGCGAGAAGGTGATGTAGCCCCCGTACTCGGGGCCGCTGGCCTCGGACGTCCAGCCGAGGAAGCTCTGGTAGAAGGCCCGGCTGGCGTCCGGGTCCGAGGTCATGAGGTCGATCCAGCAGGGGTGACCGACGGGCATCGAGTCGACGTGGGGCATGGCGGGTTCCTTCGGGATGGGGTGGGCGAGCGTGCCCCCTACCGACGTCCTCCGAACGGCGAACTCATCGCCCCCGCCGCCGACCTTGGACGGAACCCCGCAGCATGATGCGGTTCCCGTCCAAGGTTCGACGGGGTCGAGGCTCAGCCGCCGGTGAGGCGGGCCTTCACCAGGGCGCTGACGGCCTTGCCGTCGCGGCGGCCTGCGACCTCGGCCTGCACCGCCTTCATGGCCGGGCCCATGTCCGTGGGCGAGGAGAACCCGCCCGCCTGGAGGACCCGGGTCACCAGCTCCTCCAGCTCGGCGTCGGTGAGCGGGGCCGGGAGGTTCCGGGCCAGGATCTCGCCCTCGGCCCGCTCCTTGGCGGCCTGCTCCTCGCGCCCGGCGTCGGCGAAGGCGGCCGCCGCCTCGTCGCGCTTCTTGGCCTCCCGCTTGACGACCGCCTCGACGTCGGCGTCGGTGAGCTCGTCGGCCGCGCCCTCCGCCACCCGGGCCTCCTTCACCGCCGCCAGCACCGACCGCAGGACGGTCGTCGTCAGCTGGTCGCGGGCCTTCATCGAGGCGGTGAGGTCGGACTGGATCCGCTCGGCAAGCATGACCCGAGGGTAGGCGGGCCCACGCGCCGGACCACGAGGGCCGGGACGTCGGGGTCCGTGGTGGTCCTCGCTACGGCGGCGGGGCCCAGCCCTCGATCTCGGCCATGCGCTGGAACAGGTCCACCACGCCGGCCGGCTCGTGGGCGGGGTCGAGGTGCCGGAAGGCGGTCTCGACGTTGACCGCGATGCGGCCCTCCTCGCCCCACGCCGCGAACGGCGACGAGGCCAGCTCGCCGGCCAGGTCCCGGGCCGCCTCGGCGGCCGTCATCCCCCGGGCGAAGCGGTCCCGGACCTCGCCGTCGACCCACGCCAGGTAGTCCCGCACCCGGACGACCCCCGCCGTGTCGGTCACGGGGCCGTGGCCGGGGACCACGGCGACGGGGTCGAGGTCGACGATCAGGTCGCAGGCCGCGACCCACCGGTCGAGCGGGCCCGCCCACACGATCGGCGTGCCCTCGATGAAGCAGATGTCCCCGGTGAAGACGACGCCGGCGTCGGGCACGTGGACGATGGTGTCGCCCTCGGTGTGCGCCGGGCCGACCTCGACCAGGTCGACGCGCGTCCCGGCCACGTCGAGCCCGAGGCGGTCCGAGAACGTGCGGGTCGGCGGTGTCGGGGTGATGCCCTCGAAGTCGAAGGCGCCGAAG
Source organism: Iamia sp. SCSIO 61187 (assembly GCF_019443745.1). Taxonomy (NCBI): domain Bacteria; kingdom Bacillati; phylum Actinomycetota; class Acidimicrobiia; order Acidimicrobiales; family Iamiaceae; genus Iamia; species Iamia sp. SCSIO 61187. The sequence continues at coordinate 4,201,348 of NZ_CP050948.1, read as the reverse complement.
AACCGCTGGAACAGGGCACCGACGGGCCCGTCCGCCCCCTTGAGCGCCGCCATCGCCGCCGGCGGGACGTCGGCGAACTCGCGGGCGGTGGCGTCGGAGGCGACGATCTCCGCTCCGGTCACCAGCTCGTTGCCGTAGCAGTGGTCGCCGTTGGCGTGGGTGTTGACGAGGGTGCCGATGGGGGCGGCCTCGGTGAGCGGGGCGAGGCCGTCGAGCATGGCCCGGGTGAGGTGCAGGTCGAACAGCGTGTCGACGAGCAGCGAGGCGCCGTCGCCGACGACCAGGCCGGCGTTGGACCAGCCCCACCCGCCGTCGGGCTGGAGCCAGGCGTGGCAGCCGTCGCCGACCTGGTGCCTCCCGGTGGCGAAGGGCACGGAGCGGGGATCCACGGTGTGCTCCTCGGTCAGGCGACCTCGGCGCGCAGGTGCGCCGGGGAGGTCGAGGTGTTGGGTTCGGTGTCGGTGAGCAGGGCTCGGTCGGTCGTGCGGTCGTGGGTGGTGCGCCGGTCGATGGCCGCCCGGGTGGCGGGGTGGCACCGCAGTGCGGTCAGGCTCATCGAGCGACCTCCGTCGCCATCGTCGGTTCTGTTCGCGCCAGGCGACACCCCTGGCCGGCTGCGGTGTCAGAACGGCGATGGCCGCCTGGAGCCTCGTTCTGGTCGCGCCAGGCGCCATCGGTGTCCGGCAGCGGTGTCAGAACGACGCAGGCGATCACGTCCAGAACCGGTCGGCGGGCCCACCTCGGTGGGGGCGATGCCACGCTCCCACCAAGCCACGCCAGCCGCGTCTGCGCGCCCGAGGACCGGCACGAAGCACGCTGTCCACGAGGGACACCGACGGTGGGAGCCAAGCCCCCGGGCAACGACCAGGGTGACACTGGCGCGACCGTAGCGAGCGCTCAGCCCCGGGGTCCGCCCGGTCGGGGGCGCAGGCCGTCGAGGGCGTGGCGCAGCTGGGGCACCCACAGGTCGGGGCGGGTCACGGCGGCGTTGTGGGGCCCGGCGACCTCGTAGGTGCGACAGCCTGGGATGGCGGCGGCCAGGGCCCGCTGGCGACGGCTGGGGACGGTGCGGTCCAGGGTCGTGATGATCGCGGCGGCGGGGACGTCGACGCCGCCGATCCAGGCGGTGGACCGGAACCGGCCCAGGGCGGCGCCGACGCGCAGCAGCGACGGCGGGTCGCTGCGGAGCAGCTCGCGCCGGTACCAGGCGGCGTGGGGGCCGTCGGCGACCTTGCCGTCGACGGCCCGCACCATGCGGGACCGGGCCGGCCCCGGGAAGGCGCGCACGGCGGGGGCGATCAACGCCTGCCCCCGGTACCAGAGGTCCCCCACGGGGCCGGACTGGAAGTGGCGGGCGGTGGAGCACACGACCAGGCCCGAGAGCCGGTGCCGGTGGCGGTGCCAGACCAGCTGGGCGACGGCCCCGCCCAGCGAGTACCCGACGACGATGACCCGCTCGACCTCGAGGGCGTCGAGCACGGCGGCGCAGTCGTCGGCCAGGCCCTCCAGCCGGAGTCGGCCCCGGGCGGGGCTGGAGCGCCCGTGGCCCCGCAGGTCCGGGGCGATGACCCGGTACCGGTCGGCCAGGGCCGGGTAGGTCGGGGCGAAGGTGGTGTCGGCCGTGACCGTCCAGCCGTGGATCAACAGGACGGGGGGGCGGTCGTCGTCGGGCCCGCCGAGGTCGGCCCGGACGAAGGCCTCGCCGCCGTGGGGGAGGGCGACGGTGCGGCCGGGGGGCAGCCCGGGCGGCGGGACCACCTCGGCGTCGGTCACCAGGCTCACGGTGCGTCGGTTCGGGCCGTCACCCGCCGTGGCTTGGTCCGCCCTCACCCCCTCAGTGTGCCGGGCGACGGGAGAGTCTCACGCGACGGTCCGGTGGGCCTGGCGGCAGCCCCTCCACCCGGCCTACGTCGGATCGAGCCGGCGGCGCAGCCGCTTCGGCGGGAAGGGGCCCGGCGGCTCCCCCGTGGGTGAGCGGTCGCGCCTGCGACCTGGCGTCGGCGTCAGTGCTTGACCATGACGTGCTTGAGCTCGGTGTAGTGCTCGACGGCGTAGATCGACATGTCCTTGCCGTAGCCGGACTGCTTGAACCCGCCGTGGGGCATCTCGCTGATGATCGGGATGTGGTCGTTGACCCACACCGTGCCGAACCGGAGACCGGCGGCCATCCGCATGGCCCGGCCCACGTCGCGGGTCCACACCGACGCGGCGAGGCCGTAGTCGACGTCGTTGGCCCACCGCAGCAGGGTCTCCTCGTCGGGGGCCCGCTGGACGGTGACGACGGGGCCGAACACCTCGCGCTGGGCGATCTCCGAGGCCTGGTCGACGTCGACCACCACGGTCGGCTCGTAGAAGAACCCGGCGCCGTCGCCCGCCGACCCGCCCACGGCGACCGACGCACCGGCGTCGACCGCCCGGGCCACCATGCCGGCGACGCGCTCGCGCTGGGCCGCCGACACGACCGGGCCGACCTCGGTGTCGGCCGCCGAGGGGTCGCCGAAGGGGATGGCCCCGACCTCGGCGACCAGGGCGGCCACCACCTCGTCGTGGATGGCGGGCCCGGCGATCAGCCGGCAGGCGGCGGTGCAGTCCTGGCCCGAGTTGTAGTAGCCGGCGGCCCGCACCCCCTCGGCCACCGCCTGCGGGTCGGCGTCGTCGAAGACGACGACCGGCGCCTTGCCGCCCAGCTCGAGGTGCACCCGCTTGAGCGTGGTCGCCGCCGCCCGGGCCACGGCCTGGCCGGCGGCGACCGACCCGGTCAGCGACACCATCGCCACCTCAGGGTGCTCGACCAGGGCGACCCCGGCCGTCTCCCCCCGCCCGCACACCACGTTGAGGACGCCGGGCGGGAGGACGTCGGCGGCCAGCTCGGCCAGCCGCAGGGCGGTGTAGGGCGTGAGCTCCGACGGCTTGAGGACGACGGTGTTGCCCGCCGCCAATGCCGGGCCGACCTTCCACGTCGCCATGTTCAGCGGGTAGTTCCACGGGGCGATGGAGCCGACGACGCCGAGGGGCTCGCGCCGGATCATCGACGTGTACCCCTCCATGTACTCGCCCGCGGCCCGGCCCTCGAGGAAGCGGCCGGCCGACGCGAAGAACGCCCAGTTGTCGACGGTCAGGTCCATCTCGAACTCGATGATCGAGGTGGGCTTGCCCACGTTGCGGGCCTCCAGGGCGGAGAGGCCCTCGATGTCGGCGGCGATGGCGTCGGCCAGGCGGTGGAGCAGCTCGGACCGGGCCCGCGGGGTCAGGGCGGCCCAGGCCGGGAAGGCGTCGGCGGCGGCCCGGACGGCGTCGTCCACGTCGGCGGCGTCGCTGGCCGGCGCCGTGCCCATCGCCTGCCCGGTGGCCGGGTCGAGGACGTCGTCGGTGGCACCCGACCGGGCGGGGCGGAACGTCCCGCCGATGTGGTTCTGGTCCTGCACGGGGGTCAGCCTCCGGTCAGAGAGCGAGGGATCCGATCGCCAGCCTGCCATGTGGCGCATGATCCGGTCGCCAGCGGGCGGAACTACAGTCGGATCGACCGTCGGCCGAGGAGCCCTGCCGTGACCATGACCCCCGCCGAGCTCGACGCTGCGGCCGCCGACCACCTCTGGCTGCACTTCTCGCGCCTGGCCGGCGAGGGCGGTCAAGGCCCGACGATCATCGAACGGGGCCAGGGCGCCCACGTCTGGGACAGCGAGGGCACCCGGTACCTCGACGGCCTGGCCGGGCTGTTCGTCGTCCAGGCCGGCCACGGTCGGGAGGAGATCGCCCGGGCCGCCGCCGCCCAGGCCGAGACCCTCGCCTACTTCCCGCTGTGGACCTACGCCCACCCCACCGGCATCGAGCTGGCCGCCCGCCTGGCCGGCATGGCGCCCGGGGACCTCAACCGGGTCTTCCTCACCACCGGCGGGGCCGAGGCCGTCGACACGGCGTGGAAGCTGGCGCGCCAGTACTTCCTGGCCATCGGCCAGACCGAGCGGGTGAAGGTCATCGCCCGGAACCTGGCGTACCACGGGGCCACCCTCTCGACGCTGAACATCACCGGCCTCGACGCCATCAAGGAGCCGTTCCTCCCGATGCTCAACGGGCTGTCGCGCCACGTCGGCATCACCAACTCGCAGAGCTGCCCGACGTGCGACCCCGAGGGGATGGGGCCGTGCACGGCGGCGTGCGCCGAGGAGATCGAGCGGATGATCGTCGCCGAGGGCCCCGAGACCGTGGCGGCGGTGTTCCTGGAGCCGGTGCAGAACGCCGGGGGCTGCTTCGTCCCCGGCGACGGCTACTTCCAGCGGGTCCGGGAGATCTGCGACACCCACGGCGTGCTCCTCGTCTCCGACGAGGTGATCTGCGCCTTCGGGCGGCTGGGGGACTGGTTCGGCTCGGCCCGCCTCGGCTACCAGCCCGACATGCTCACCTTCGCCAAGGGCGTCACGTCGGGCTACGCCCCCCTCGGCGGCGTGCTCGTGTCCGACCGCATCGCCGAGCCGTTCCTCGAGCCGACCTCGTCGTTCCTCCACGGCATCACCTTCGGGGGCCACCCGGTGAGCTGCGCGGTGGCGCTGGCCAACCTCGACGTCATGGAGCGCGAGGACCTGCCCGGCCGGGCCCGGGAGCTCGAGGACGAGTTCCGCACCCAGCTCGACACGCTCCTCGACCTGCCCATCGTGCGCGAGGTCCGGGGCATGGGCTACTTCTACGGCATCGAGATGACCAAGGGCGGCACCGCCTTCACCGACGACGAGTCCGAGTGGCTCCTGCGCGGCTTCCTCTCCAACCGCCTGCTCGAGAACGGCCTGATCTGCCGGGCCGACGACCGGGGCGACCCGGTGATCCAGCTCGCGCCGCCGCTCGTGTCGGGTCCGGAGGAGTTCGAGGCCATCGCCGGGATCATCCGCCAGACGCTGCTCGAGGCCTGGAAGGAGCTCGAGGAGCGGTGACCACGGCGGGCGGCGACGACGGGGCCGAGCCCGTCGACCTCGACGAGGTGGACAAGGCGGTGATCCGGGCCCTGCAGACCGACGGGCGGGTCCCGTACTCGAAGCTGGGGCCGCAGGTGGGGCTCTCGCAGGCGGCGGTGCGGCAGCGGGTCCAGCGGCTCATCGACCGGGGCGTGATGCAGGTCGTGGCCGTGACCGACCCGGCCATGCTGGGGCTGGGCCTGCAGGCCATGGTCGGCGTCCGGGTCGAGGGCGACAGCCGGGTCGTGGCCGACGCCATCGCCGAGTCGGACGACGTGGACTACGTCGTCATCACCGCCGGGCGCTACGACGTGCTCGTCGAGGTCGTGGCCCCCGACGCCGCCCACCTGCTCGATCTGGTCACGGTGTCGATCCGCGGCGTGCCCGGCGTCGTCTCCACCGAGATCCTCACGTACCTCAAGCTGGTCAAGCAGACCTACGCCTGGGGCACCCGCTAGCGCGACCGCCGCACGGTGCCCGGCCCTCGTGGCGGTCAGGCCTGGCGCTTCGAGCGGCGGAGGGTGCGACCCTCGATGGCGGCCCGGAGGGCGACGCCCGCGACCATCACGCCGACCGAGGCGAGCAGGATGACGGTCGCCAGGACGTTGATCTGGGGCGAGATCTCGGTCCGCGACGCCCCGAAGATCCGCAGGGGGAACGTCTCGGTCGAGCCCGCGTTGAAGAACGTGATGATGAAGTCGTCGATCGACAGGGCGAACGACAGCAGGGCGGCGGCGATGATCCCCGGGGTGATGAGCGGGAGCGTGACCTTGCGGAACGTGCGCCACGGCGGCGCGCCGAGGTCCATGGCCGCGTCCTCGAGGGTCCAGTCGAAGCCCCGGATGCGGGCCTTCACCGTCAGGGCCACGAAGGAGGTGCAGAAGAGGACGTGGGCGATGGCGATGGTCCAGAACCCCCGCTGCACGCCGGCGTCGAGGAACAGCGACAGCAGCGACGCGCCCAGCACGATCTCGGGCGCGGTGAGGGGCAGCACGAGCAGGAGGTCGACGATCTTCCCGCCCTTGAAGCGGTAGCGGACCAGGGCGAGGGCGATCAGCGTGCCCAGGACCGTCGAGCCGCCGGCGGCGACGAGGGCGATCTTGATCGAGACCACCATGGCGTCCATCAGGGGCCCGGGGGCGAAGGGGTCGGCCCAGTTGTCGAGGGTGAAGCTCTGCCAGACGATGTTGAACTTGCCCGCCGGCTGGTTGAACGAGAAGGCGACGATCACGGCGATGGGCACGAAGAGGTAGACGAAGCCCAGCACGGCGTAGGCGTTCAGGGCCCACCGCCCCACGCGCCCCTGCGTCGTCTCCGGCGCGCTCATCGGTGCTCCGCCGATCGATGTCGACGGCGCGAGTCGGTACCGCGACCGGAGCACCGATGAGCGCCGGCGTCTCCACTCGCTGCGCTCGCTCCGCCGCCGAAGAGATGACTCCGTCGTCTGATTCGCTCGCTGCGCTCGCTCATATGAGGTCGTCCGTGCCGAGGACGCTGCTGTAGACGACGACGGCGACGGTGATGATCGCCATCAACACGAACGACAGCGCCGCCGCGGTCGGGTAGTCGAGCTGGACCAGGAAGCGGTCCTGCACCACCGACCCGATCATGGTGTTGTTCGGGCCGCCGAGGAACCGGGCGTTGACGAAGTCGCCGGCGGCGGGGATGAACGTGAGCAGCGTCCCGGCGAACACGCCCGGCATCGACAGCGGCAGGACGACCTTGCGGAACGCCCGCCAGCCGTCGCTGTAGAGGTCCTTCGCCGCGTCGGTGAGGCGGATGTCGATCTTCTCCAGGCTCACGTAGATCGGCAGGATCATGAACGGCAGGAAGTTGTAGGTGAGCCCGCCGATCACCGCGGCGTGGGTCTGGAGGAGGCGGCCGTCGCTCATGATCCCGACGGCGTCGAGCAGGCCGGTGAGGCCGACGGCGTCGACGAGGCCCACCACCGGGCCGTCGTCGAACAGGACCGTCTGCCACGCCAGCGTCCGGATCAGGAACGAGGTGAAGAACGGGATCACCACCAGGCCGACGAGGACGTTGCGGAACCGACCGCCCCGGAAGGCGATGACGTAGGCGACCGGGTACCCGATGGCGATGGTCAGCAAGGTGGCGATGCCGGCGTAGGCGAACGAGCGCAGCATCTCGTCGCTGTAGGCGTCGAAGGCGTCGGTGTAGTTGGCCCACTCCCAGGTGAACGAGGGCTCGAAGTCGAAGCGGCTCTCCTTGGACGAGAGCGACATCTTGGCCAGGGTGGCCATGGGCACGAGGAAGAACAGGATCAGCCAGATCACGCCGGGCGACAGGAGCCCGTAGGGCACCCATCCCCCGGACCGCTTGTCCCGGTCCTCCTCGCCGTCGTCCCTGCGGGCCACGCGCCGACCCTCAGACGCCGATGATCTCGGAGAAGCGCTCGTCGAACTCGGCCTCGGCGTCCTCGTCGAGGTTGGCGAACGAGTGCAGCCGGCCGAGGGTCTCCTCGTCGGGGAACAGCAGGGTGCTCTCGGCGAGCGCCTTCTGGTCGTCGGTGCCGGCGGCGAGGATGTCCCGGACGCCCTCGACCGGCGAGTTGTAGCCCACGTACTCGGTGATGCGGGCCGCGTTCTCGGGGTCGTAGACGTAGTCCATCCACGTGGCCACGTTGCCGGCGTTCTCGGCCCCGTTGGGGACGACCATGGTGTCGGTCCAGCTCATGCCGCCCTCGTCGGGGATGACGAACTTGAGGTTCGGGTCCTCGAGGGCCAGCTGGGCGATGTCGCCCGACCAGCCGATGCAGGCGATGAAGTTCCCCGAGGCCAGGTCGTCCATGTAGTCGTTGCCGGTGAACTGGCGGACGGTCCCGTCCTCCTTGGCCGTCCGGATCCGCTCGAAGGCGGCCTCGGCGGACTCGATCGTCGCCTCGGCCGGGTCCTCCCCCTCGAGGAGCATCATCAGCCCGACGGTGTCGCGCATCTCGGTGAGCATCCCGATCTTGCCGGAGAAGGCGGGGTCGAACAGGTCCTCCAGGCTGGTGAGGTCGCGCCCGGCGGCCTCGGCGTTGTAGGCGATGCCGGTCATGCCCGCCTGCCACGGGAGGCTGAAGGTGCCGTCGGGGTCCCAGCTCGGGTTGCGGAGGCTCTCGACCAGGTTGGACGCGTTGGGGATGGCGTCGAGGTCCAGCTCCTGCACCCATCCCAGCGAGATCAGCCGGCCCGCCATCCAGTAGGTCGGGGCGATGATGTCGGTGCCGATGTCGCGCCCGGCGGCCAGGTCGGACTGGACCCGGGCGAAGTACTCGTTGTTGTCGTTGAAGTTCTCGTTGTAGGTGAAGTCGAGGCCCGACGCCTCGGTGAACAGGGCGACGGTCTCCTCGTCGATGTACGCCGGCCAGTTGTCGAAGCGGAGGGCGTTGGTGTCACCACCACCGCCACCCCCGCCGCCCCCGCCGCCGCTGCTGTCGTCGTCACCGCAGGCCGCCAGGAGGGTGGGGCCCAGCAGCCCCACGCCGGCCAGGGCACCCATGCCGCCGAGCATCCGGCGGCGGGACAGCTCGGGCCCGGCGGGGAGCACCAGGCGACGTCGGGAGGGGCGGGAGCTGGGCATGGGTGTCTCCGAGGGTGAGGAGGGTCAGGAGGGGTCGGGCTTGGTGAGCTCGGGCGGGGTCGTCGGCGAGCCGGGCTCGGCGTCGGGGTCGACCGGCAGCTCGTCGATCGGGCCGACCGATGCCTCGGGCACGACGTAGGCGGCGTCGGCGTCCCAGGTGGCCCACGCCCGGTCGCCGGGGCGGAGGCCGTCGGGGAAGCGGTCGAGGTGGGCGACCACGTGGGCGTCGGTCGCGGTGTCCAGGGCCACGTGGACGGTCGGGCCCCGGAAGACGATCTCGACGACGGTGCCCTCGACCCCGCCCCGCCCGTCGATGGGGGCGTCCTTGGCGATGCTGACCCGCTCGGGGCGGATCATGGTGACGGCGTCGCCGCCGGCGAGGCCGGGCAGCAGGTTGGCCTCCCCGATGAACCCGGCGACGAACGGCGTGCGGGGCTCGTGGTACACCTCCTCGGGCGACCCGATCTGCTCGACCCAGCCGCCGCTCATCACCGCGACCCGGTCGCTCATGGTGAGCGCCTCCTGCTGGTCGTGGGTGACGAAAACGAACGTGATGCCGGTGTCGCGCTGGATCCGCTTGAGCTCGAGCTGCATGGCCTGGCGCAGCTTGAGGTCGAGGGCGGCCAGGGGCTCGTCGAGGAGGAGGGCGGCGGGCCGGTTGACGAGGGCGCGGGCGAGGGCCACGCGCTGCTGCTGGCCGCCCGAGAGCTGGGCCGGTCGCCGGTTGGCGAACCCCTCCATGCGGACGATCTCGAGCATCTCGCCCACGCGCTGGCGGACCTCCGACTTCGGCAGCCGTCGGCTCTCGAGCCCGAACGAGACGTTCTTGTGCACGTTGAGGTGGGGGAACAGGGCGTACTGCTGGAAGACGGTGTTGACGTTGCGGCGGTACGGCGGCGTCCGGGACACGTCCCTGCCCTCGAGGAGGATGCGCCCGTCGGACGGGCTCTCGAACCCGGCGATCATCCGCAGGGTCGTGGTCTTCCCGCAGCCCGAGGGGCCGAGCATCGAGAAGAACTCACCCGGCCGGATGCCGAAGTCGGCCAGGTGCACGGCGGTCTGGCCGCCGAAGCGCTTGGACACCCGCTCCAGGCGGATCGCATCCTCACCCGCGCCATCGGCCAACGTGTCGAGCTCCCTGCATCACACCCTTGACGACCGATCTGGTCGGCAGGTGCGCGTACGGTAACCGATTCGCTTGTTTCGGGGTTGTGAAACGAGCGGGTCGTCCGCCGGGGTGCTACTCGACGGCGACGAGCTCGACGTTGAGGGTGGCGCCGGTGGGGGTCTCGTAGGACACGACGTCGCCGGCCACGTGGCCGACCAGGGCCTCGCCCAGCGGGGAGCCGGGGGACATGACGTCGAGGTCGTCGTGGCGCTCCTCGATCGAGCCGAGCAGGTAGCGCTCGGTGTCGTCGTCACCCTCGTAGCGGATGGTCACGATCGACCCCGGGGCGACGGTGCCGCCGCTCGCGGTGTCGACGATCTCGTGGTTCTCCAAGATGGCCTGGAGGTGCAGGATGCGGCCCTGCATCTTCCCCTGCTCCTCCTTGGCGGCGTGGTAGTCGCCGTTCTCGGAGAGGTCGCCGAGCTCGCGGGCGGTCTCGATCTTGCGGGCGATGTCGATGCGCCCTCGCGTGGTCAGGTCGTCGTACTCCGCCTTGAGCCGGTCGTACGCCGCCTGCGAGAGCTGGGTCGTGTCCGGGGGCATCAGACGAGGCTATGTGGCCGGACCGGCAAGGGGAAAGGCGCTGGGCGCCCATCTAGTCTGGAGGGTTCGGACCCGGACGTCCCCAGAGGAGAGCAGTGGCCCACCGCGTGGCAGTCATCGGAGGAGACGGGATCGGTCCCGAGGTGGTGGCCGAGGCCCTGAAGGTCGTGCGCGCCGCCGGCGTCGAGGTCGACACCACCGACTTCGACCTGGGCGGGGCCCGCTACCTCCGCGACGGGACCGTCCTGCCCGACGAGACCCTGGAGGAGCTCCGGGGCTACGACGCCATCCTCCTCGGCGCCGTCGGCACCCCGGACGTCCCCCCGGGGGTGATCGAGCGGGGCCTGCTGCTCAAGATGCGCTTCGCCCTCGACCAGTACATCAACCAGCGGCCCTTCACCGACCCGGCCGCAGGCATCGACATGGTCGTCATCCGGGAGAACACCGAGGGCACCTACGCCGGCGAGGGCGGGTTCCTCCGCCAGGGCACCCCGCACGAGGTCGCCACCCAGGGTTCGGTCAACACCCGGATGGGCGTCGAGCGCTGCGTCCGCTACGCCTTCGATCTGGCCATGACCCGGCGCAAGCACCTCACCCTGGTCCACAAGACCAACGTGCTGACCTTCTCCGGCGACCTCTGGCAGCGCACCTTCGACGAGGTGGCGGCCGAGTACCCCGAGGTGACCACGGCGTACAACCACGTCGACGCGGCCTGCATCTACTTCGTGCAGGACCCGCAGCGCTACGACGTGATCGTCACCGACAACCTCTTCGGCGACATCCTCACCGACCTCGGCGGTGCCGTGTCGGGCGGCATCGGCCTGGCCTCCAGCGGGAACATGGACCCGACCCGGCAGGCCCCGTCGATGTTCGAGCCCGTGCACGGCTCGGCCCCCGACATCGCCGGCCAGCAGAAGGCCGACCCGCTGGCCGCCATCCTCTCGGCCACCCTGATGCTCGACCTGCTGGGCGAGGAGGCGGCCGCGGCCAAGATCCGCACCGCCTGCGCCACCGTCGTCGCCGGCCGCGACGGCCGCCCCGAGACCCGCCCCACCCCCGAGATCGGCGACGCCGTCGTCGCAGCCCTGTAGGAGACACCCCATGCCGATCACGCCCACCGAGAAGATCTGGATGAACGGCGAGCTGGTGCCGTGGGACGACGCCCGCATCCACGTGCTGACCCACACCCTGCACTACGGGATGGGCGTCTTCGAGGGCATCCGGGCCTACGAGACCCCCGACGGGCCCGGCATCTTCCGCCTCACCGACCACATCACCCGCATGTTCCAGTCGGCCCAGATCCTCGGCATGGAGATCCCGTACACGCCCGAGGAGCTGGTGGCCGCGACCAAGGCCACCGTGGCGTCGACCGGGCTGGCCAGCTGCTACATCCGGCCCATCGCCTACTTCGGCTACGGCGAGATGGGGCTCAACACCCTGCCCTGCTCGGTCGACGTGTCGATCGCCTGCTGGCCCTGGGGCGCCTACCTCGGCGACGACGCCCTCACCAAGGGCGTGCGCATGAAGATCTCGTCCTGGACCCGCCACGACCACAACACCATGCCGCCCGCGGCCAAGACCACCGGCAACTACGTCAACTCCTCGCTGGCCAAGGTCGAGGCCCTCAAGGCCGGCTACGACGAGGCCCTGATGCTCAACCCCCAGGGGTTCGTGTCCGAGTGCACCGGCGAGAACGTCTTCGTCGCCCGCAAGGGCCGCTTCATCACCCCGCCGCTGTCGTCGGGCGCGCTGGAGGGGATCACCCAGTCGACCGTCTCGACCATCGCCGCCGATCTCGGCTTCGAGGTCACCGTGGGCGAGCTGGCCCGCTCGGACCTCTACATCGCCGAGGAGATGTTCGTCTGCGGCACCGCCGCCGAGGTCTCGGCGGTGGCGTCGGTGGACGACCGCGAGATCCCGTCGCCCGGCCCCATGACCCTCGCCATCGGCGAGGAGTACCACCGGACCGTCCGCGGCGAGGTCGACCGGTACAAGGACTGGGTCGAGCATGCCGAGTGACGACGCCTCTGCCCGCGTCGCCCCCGAGGTGATCCGGGCGCGGCGTCCCGAGGGCGCACCGGCCGCGATCGACGTCTTCGACACGACCCTGCGCGACGGGGCCCAGTTCGAGGGCATCTCGCTCACCGTCGACGACAAGCTCCGCGTCGCCGAGCAGCTCGACTGGCTGGGCGTGCGCTGGATCGAGGGCGGCTACCCCCTGGCCAACCCCCGCGACGCCGAGTTCTTCGCCCGGGCGCCGAAGGAGCTCTCGCTGTCGACGGCCGAGCTGGTCGCCTTCGGGTCCACCCGACGGCCGGCGGGCAAGGTCGACGTCGACCCGACGCTGAAGGCCCTGGTCGACGCCGGGGTGAGCACCGCGTGCATCGTGGGCAAGAGCTCGGCCTTCCACGTCACCGAGGCCCTCGGCACCACCCTCGACGAGGGCGTGGCCATGGTGGCCGACTCGGTGGCCTTCCTCCGGGCCCAGGGCCTGCGGGTGTTCTTCGACGCCGAGCACTTCTTCGACGGCTACCGGGACGACGCCGAGTTCACCCTGCGGGTGCTCGAGGCGGCGGCCGAGAACGGGGCCGAGGCCGTCGTGCTCTGCGACACCAACGGCGGCTCGCTGCCCCACGAGGTCCAGCAGGCCACCGCCGAGGTGGTCGCCCACCTGGGCGGCGACGTGCAGATCGGGATCCACACCCAGAACGACTCGGGCTGCGCCGTGGCCAACTCCGTCGCCGGCGTCCTCGGCGGGGCCACCCAGCTCCAGGGCACGGTGAACGGCTACGGCGAGCGCACCGGCAACGCCAACCTCATGACGTGCATCCCGGACCTCGAGCTCAAGCTCGGGATCCGGTGCCTGCCCGAGGGGCGCATGGAGCGCCTCACCGCGGTGAGCCGCCACGTGGCCGAGCTGGTCAACCTCCCGCCCCACCCCGCCGACCCCTACGTGGGGTCGTCGGCCTTCGCCCACAAGGGCGGGCTGCACACCTCGGCCCTGGGCAAGGTCGGTGGCGCCAGCTACGAGCACGTCGACCCCGCCGTGGTGGGCAACCACACCCGTGTGCTGGTCAGCGATCTCGGCGGGCGGGCCGGGATGGCGATGAAGGCGGCCGAGATGGGCGTCGAGCTCGACGGGGCGGCCGCGGCCATGCTCACCGAGGAGCTCAAGCAGCGCGAGGCGCTGGGCTTCGTCTACGAGGCGGCCGACGCCAGCCTCGAGCTGCTCATGCGCGAGGCCGGTGGCTGGCGCCAGGGCTTCTTCGACCTGGAGGGCTACCGGGTCACGACCTACCACCGCAACGCGGTGCGCGGCGGGGTCCCCATCGACGACGGCGAGTCGATGATCGACACTGAGGCCTCGGTGAAGGTGTGGGTCGGCGACGAGCGGCTGGTGGCCATCGGCGAGGGCAACGGTCCCGTGAACGCCCTCGACCAGGCCCTTCGGACGGCGCTGAACGGGCGCTACCAGGCCCTGTCGCGGATCAAGCTGATCGACTTCCGGGTGCGCGTCCTCGACTCGTCGTCGACGACGGGCGCCGTCGTGCGGGTGCTCGTCGACTCCACCGACGGCGAACGCACCTGGACCACCATCGGCGTCGACACGAACATCATCGAGGCGTCCTGGCAGGCCCTGGTCGACTCGATCGTCTACGGCCTGCTCCACACCGCCGACGCCTGACCCCAGGCGCCGGCGACGCGGGTCAGCAGTCGGGGTCCTCGAGGAACCGGTCGACGTTGCACACCTGGTCGGCGGGGTCCGTGTCGACCCCCTCGGCGTCGGGGTTGGGGTCCGCTTCGCCCTGGCTCTCGCACGGGAACCCGCTCGGCGACTGGTCGTCGGGCCCGCACAGGTCGAAGAGCTCGTCGGCGTTGTCGGCGAAGATGGCGCCCGCGGCGATGAGGATGACGAACAGGACGGTCCACGCCAGCCCCACGAAGCCGGCGACGAGGCCGCCGATGGCCTGGCCCCGGCCGACGCCGTTCAGCTTGTTCGCCTTGCTCAGACCGGCGAACCCGAGCGGGATGGCGGCGAGGAACAGCACGGGGGCGCACAGGGCCGAGATGAGGCCCGTGACGAGCGCAGCCGTGGCCAGACCGTTCGAGGGCGGGGGACCGGCGTAACCGCCGTAGCCGCCCGGCGCGCCGTAGCCCGCGGGAGGGGGATAGGACATGGGCACCTCCGTCGTGCGACCGCCCGCGTGGCGCTCGCGGCCGGCGACGCTACCCGGCGGCCCCCGTCTTCGGGTGGGGGTCGGCACCCCGGGTAGCCTCGCCCCGATGGCTGCTCCGGAGTACGTCCCCACCGACGCGATGGCCCGGGTCCGGGCGTACCGGTCGAACCCCCGCCGGCCCGAGTCGTGGGTGGCCACCCGGCCCGGCGAGGTCGTGGGGGACCAGCCCCGCGGCGATCGCTTCGGTGCCCCCGGCCCGGACCTCGGGTTCGCCCTCAAGATCGCCCGCACGTTCGACGACCGGCTGCACCTCGCCGATGGTGAGGACCATCACGACGTGGTCGGCGGGTGCGTGGCCATCGCCATGAAGCGGTCGTCGCTCTTCGGTCGGGCGCCGGTGCTGCACGACCTCACCGTGGCCTTCACGGTCTGGGGCTTCCTCGACGCCGAGCCGGACCCGGCCCTGGTCGAGGTCCGCCGGCGCTGGTTCGAGGGCGTGGGCCACGCCGCCCACCACTACGTCGCCCTGCGCGACGTCGTCGACTCCGTCCCCGACACGACGCTGAGCATGACGCCGGCCCAGGTCGCCGAGGCCCACCGGGCCGATTGGCGCAGCCTGCTCGACCTCCCCGCCTGAGAACACGGATGGTGCCTGGCACCATCCGTGCTCCCGCGCCGTCGGCGGGCGTGACCGGGTCGGTGGCGGGCCGGCAGCACCCACGCGCTCCGACCCCTCAGCACCCTGTGGGTGTCGGCCTCGCCGACGCCGTACTCTCGACTGCGTGCCCGATGCCCCCGTCGTCCGCTTCGCGCCCTCACCCACGGGGTTCCTCCACGTCGGCTCGGCCCACTCGGCCCTGGCCAACTGGCTCGTCGCCCGGAGGGCCGGCGGGCGGTTCCTGCTCCGCATCGAGGACACCGACGCCGAGCGCAACCGGCCCGAGCTGATCGAGAACGTCCTCGAGATGCTCCGGTGGCTGGGGCTCGACTGGGACGGTGAGCCGGTCCACCAGAGCGACCGCACCGACGACCACCGGGCCATGGCCCTGAAGCTGGCCGCCGACGGGCAGGCCTACTGGTGCGACTGCACCGCCGAGCAGGTCCAGGCCCGGGCCCAGGAGCGGGGCGGCCCACCCGGCTACGACGGGTTCTGCCGCGACCGCGGGCTCGAGCGGGGCGAGGCCACGGCCCTGCGCTTCCGTCGCCCGGAGGGCACGACCGCCTGGACCGACCTGGTGCGGGGCGAGGTCAGCTTCGCCAACGACTCGCTCGAGGACTTCGTCCTGCTGCGGTCCAACGGCTCGCCCGTGTTCCTGCTGGCCAACGCCCTCGACGACGCCCACATGGGCATCACCCACGTCATCCGGGGCGAGGACCACGTCAACGGCACGCCGAAGTACCTGATGATCCTGCGGGCGCTGGGCCTGCCCGAGCCGGTGGCCTTCGCCCACATGCCGCTGCTGGTCAACGAGGGCCGCAAGAAGCTCTCGAAGCGGCGCGACGACGTGTCCGTGGCCGACTACCGGGCCGAGGGCTTCCTGCCCGAGGGGATGGTGAACTACCTGGCCCTGCTCGGCTGGGGTCCGCCCGACGGGGTCGAGGTCCGGCCCGTCCGGGAGATCGTCGACCTCTACGACCTCGCCCAGGTCAACCCGTCGCCCGCCTTCTTCGACCGCAAGAAGCTGCTCCACGTCAACGCCGAGTGGATCCGCCGCCTGCCCCTCGACGACTTCGTTGCCCGGGCGGGAGCGTTCCTGCCCCACGACGAGGCCCGCGCCGCGCTGGCCTCCATCGGCCCGCTCGTGCAGGAGCGGGTGCGCACCCTCGGCGAGGTGGCCGAGATGGTCGACTTCCTCTGGCTCGCCGAACCGCCCACCGACGAGGCCGACTGGGACAAGGTCGTCGTGCGGGGCAAGGCCTCGGGGCCGATGCTCGACGCCTCGGTCACCGAGCTGCGGGCCCTCGACGACGGGGACGGGTGGACCGCGGCCGCCATCTCGGCCGCGGTGGAGCGGGCCGCCACGACGGCCGGGATCACCAAGGAGGACGGCAGCCCCCAGATGGCCAAGGCGTCAGGGCCGGTGCGGGTGGCGACCACGGGACGGCGGGTCGGGCCGCCCCTGTGGGAGTCGCTGGAGGCCCTCGGGCGGGAGCGGACCCTGGTTCGGCTGGACGCCGCCCGGGCACGACTGGGCTGATGGCACCGCCGACCGCCACCGACCAGCTGCCTCCGGGCACGATCACGAGTGGGGAGCACGCCGCGCTCCAGGTGGAGGCGGCCGGTCCCGTCGGACGCCGCCGACGCTGGCGGCGCCGAGCCATCCGCATCGTCGGCGCCCTGCTGGTGCTGCTGCTGGCCTACCTGTCGGTGACGTTCATCCAGGTGTGGCGGGCATCGAGCCGCGACGGGGTCGAGACGGCCGACGCCATCGTGATCCTCGGCGCCGCCCAGTACGACGGACGGCCCTCGCCGGTGCTGGCCGCCCGCCTCCAGCGGGGGCTCGAGCTCTACCGCCAGGGCCTGGCGCCGCTCATCGTGGTCACCGGCGGGCGCCAGGCCGGCGACCGCTACACCGAGGCGACGGCGGGGTACAACTGGCTGATCCAGCAGCGGGTGCCCGACGAGGCCATCTTGAAGGAGGTCCAGGGGCAGAGCACCTACGAGTCGCTCGCCGCCACCTCCCGCTTCCTCCGCGACGAGGACGCCCGGGAGGTCCTCCTCGTCACCGACGGGTACCACGCCCTCCGCGTCAGCGGCATCGCCCGGGAGGTCGGCCTCACCCCCCACGTGTCCGGCGTCGACATGGACGGGCCGTCGATCATGCAGCTGTCGCGGGAGACCGGAGCCGTCTCGCTGGGCCGCATCATCGGGTACCGCCGGCTGACGAACCTCATCGACTGATCGGGCCGCAACGGGTGTGCACCGTCCGGAGGGGCTCGGGTAGGGTGACCGCTCCACCTTTCGGGGGTGGTGTAATCGGTAACACAGCTGGTTCTGGTCCAGTCGTTGGGGGTTCGAGTCCTCCCCCCCGAGCGGAATCGTGGCTCCCCACGATCACCACATAGGCTGCCGCCTCGGCGACAGCTGCACACAGGCCCCCATCGTCTAGCGGCCTAGGACACCACCCTCTCAAGGTGGCGGCACGGGTTCGAATCCCGTTGGGGGTGCTCAGCACCAAGCCCCTGGAAGGAGGCAGAAACGCCCTCCGACCAGGGGCTTTGTCGTTTCCGGGCTCCGCCGCCGCCGTCCATCCCGTGTCGGTCCGTTGCGTCCCGATCGGTCCCGTGGCGAGCCGTTTGTGTCCCATTTGTGTCCCGACCGGAAGTGTGCGGATCCCGGTTCATGGTGGACACGGTGGCTTGGGTGGGTCGGAGCCGCGGTCTGTCCGCGCTGGCGTATCGCTCGTCGCGCATCGTCGTGTCCGGAGGAGATTGCCCCCGGAGCTTGGAAGGCGGACCGTGGAGATGCGCCGGGCTCCCGATCGGAGCCGAGCAGGATCCTGACGGTGACTAGCCGGCAGCGCACCGATCCGCTGCCCGCTCGGACCTCGCGAAGCGCTGCTGTCCCGTCATGCCTGGTGACGCCGCCAGCCCGGAAGCGGAGGCGCTTGACTACACGTGGCGGGAGCGCGCCTGGGCGGTGGCAGATGGGCATCGTCGACGGGGTCGCGTGGCCGAGACACTGCGGCGAAGATCGTCATCACCACATCGCCCCGGGGGCTTCCCACCGATCAGCCGCCTGTCACCAACCTGACGGCCGAGTGCACGTCGTTCCGAGCCGGCGGGGTGTGCTGGCAGGGGACCGTCAACCACGGCTGGGAGGCGACGAACGATCGTCGTGCCATCTCGGTTCGCACCGCCGTACCGAAAGGGCCCGATCGTTCGACCGCCGCACGAAAGCGCCTGCCGTCGATGCGGAGTACGTCGCTTCTCTCGATGGCTTCTACAGTCGCCGATCGGGCTCGCCCGGTCAGAACGCCAACCTCGCCGAAGTGGGCACCGGCCGACAGGCAGGCGAGATGCGTACGTCGGGTCTCGACTCCAAGGGCGCCGCTCAGCAGGATGTAGGCGTCGTTGCTCGGATCGCCTTCGACGAGCACGAGCCCCCCGGCGGGCACAGCAAAGACTTCGCTTCCGATGAGGAGGCGACGTGCAGCGACCCGTGGCAGCCCGGCGATCAGCTGGCAACCTTCGAGGGCTGTCCGCGTCAGGTGGGTCATGATCATCATCTGCCCCTCACCCGAGCACCTGAAACGGTTTTACGAAAGTGTAGCATCGTATGACGCCCGCAGTCGCTGCGCACGATGAAGACGAGCCTCCGGGCGTCACCATGGCGGGGCTGCCCGATCGCCCCTCGGTCGCACTGGACCCCTTGCTGGACGCTGCGGCGGCATGCTTCGTGCGCCACGGCATCGCCCGCACGCGGGTGCCGGACATCGCGGCCGAGATGGGCGTCAGCCGGGTGACCGTGTACCGGCAGGCTGGTGGGATCGAGCAGATCCTCGGTCTGCTGATCGCTCGTGATCTGCAGCGCCTCCTTGACATGATCCCTTCCATCGACGGCAAGGAGGATGGTCCCGCTCTGGTCGTGCGGATCCTGAGCGGGCTGGTCAGCGAGGCGAGGTCCCATCCCGTGCTGCAGAAGGTGCTACGCGACGAACCAGCCGTGATCGGCCCGCTGCTTGCGACCGAGCTCCCAGAGATCATCGACCGGGCCGGGGCGGTGCTGTCGCCGGTGCTGGACCTACTCGCCTCGGAGGGTCAGATCGCTCACCGTGATGGTCGGGTCCTGTCGGGTTGGCTGGTGCGCATCGGCATCTCCCTCATCCTCGCTCCAGTCGAGGACGCAGAGAGCTTCTTGGCCGAGATCCTTCGCCCGGCGCTGGAGAAATCACCAGGATCAGCCTGATACGGTGTGGTCGAAGAGGCCAAGTGCGCAGCTCCAGCTAGGGCGTCGTTCCTCGGGTCATGACGGGGCGCGGCGAGCGCCTGGCTGTCATCGTGCCGAGGCACGGGGCGGCGTGGCAGGTCGGGGCCGAGCCGGTCTTTCAGCTTTGCCAATCGAGTCTTGAAGGGTCGAGCAGTCAGCTCGCGGATCGCTCCTTGTCATCGGATCAACGCGCCGAGCCTGCGACGCAGGCGAGAGCGCCGGGCCGACGGTGCGAGGAAGGCGGCCCAGCGCACCAGTGGAAGCAGACCGCCACCGGGACGTGCCAGTCCGGACTCGTGCCTGTTCAGTCAAGCCGTTGGGTCGTGAGCGTTGCTGGCCGGGCGGCCATCTGCGATCGACCTCGCGGGCCGCTCTCGGCCAGGAAGTCCATCACATCCGAACGGCGGAACCGGCGCTTTCGCCCCGGCTTGCAGTACTTGATCTTCCGGCAGTGGCACCAGTTGTCGAGGGTCCGAGGCGAGATGCCGAGCAGTTCGGCGACCTCGGAGGAGTCCATCCACTCGGTCATCAGCCCAAAGGGGACTCATGTACTGGTGATGAAGGCGCGGTGGTTCCGGCGCGCAGCGTCGTGGTGACGTCTCTCCAGCGTTCGAGCCATCCAGGGTCCTGGGCCCACGCCGCTGCCCCGAAGTAGTTGACGACGCGTGACGCGATGCCCCGGTAGCGGGACGCGATCGCTTCGGCGGCGGTCGACCATGTCGCTTGGATGGTGAACTCGCGCAGGACGTCGTCGTCGATGACGGCCGCCATGCGTGCGATGTCGCCCGTCTTCTGGTGGGTCCGAAGCTGCGGGGTGATGTCGTCACGACCGATCTGCTCGAAGATGAAGGCGTAGTTCGGGGTCGAGCCGTAGAAGGCGACCTGTATCCGGGCCATCTCGCGCCAGCGGTCCTGCTCAGCTTCGTCGTCGCCGATCACGATGAACGCAGGGACGATGACGTCGAGGTCCTCGATCGTGCGGCCGGCGCCCTCGGCTCCCGCGGTGAGGTTGGGGACGACCGTGTCGCGCAGGTAGGTCGAGGTGTTGAGCGGATGGACGTGGACCCCGTCGGCTACGCGTCCGGCGAGGCGCAACATCCACGGGTTGACGGCGGCGATGTCGATGGGCGGGTCCGGCACGTCGATCGGCCCGGGCGACCACATCTTCGGCAGGAGCGTCAGGTCGTAGAAGTCGCCGTGGTGGTCGAGCCCATCGTCGCCCCGGAAGGCGGCGAAGCACGCCCGCACGGCGCGGACGTAGTCCTCGAGGCGAGGGCCGGGGTGGTCGAAGTCCGTGCTGTAGCGCCGCTCGATGTGTGCTCGGACTTGGGTGCCCAGCCCCAGCCGGAAGCGCCCTCGGCTCGCGTCGGCGAGCTCCCAGGCGGTGGAGGCGGTGACCATCGGACTGCGAGGGAAGGCGACTGCGATCCCCGTCAGGATGTCGACGTCGGCGGCGAGCGCCGCAGCCGCGCACGACAGGTACGCCGTACGCCCGGCTTCGGTGATGACGAGGCCGTCATGCCCCGACGCCTCCGCAGCTGACGCGAGCGCCTGCACGCCGCGGAGACCGATTCCGCCTGTCATCAGGTCGAGCTTCATGGTCGCTCCTCGCATTGGCCAGATCGGGCGCCTGGCCGGTGGCCGGGCGACTGGCGAGGGTCTACCATCCTGGACGTGTCGTCTAAAACTGTTGTTGAAACCCTCGGTGTGGACGAAGCGGACGAGACGGCGTTCGAGATCCTCGAGGGTGATCGTCAGCGGTCGACCGACGTCACGCGCGCTATGACCTCAGCCTGATGGATCGCTCGAGTAGCGGCATGAGCTCGCTGTACCGGCTCGGCCGGTTTGCCGCCACCCACCCCTGGCGCGTGATCACTGCATGGCTGGCTGGCGTCGCCGTGATCGCCGCTCTGTCAATTGCGTTCGGGAAGCCCACCACGGACAACATCGAGGTGCCCGGCACCCCCTCCCAGCAGGCACTCGACCAGCTCGAGCAGCGCTTCCCCGCTCAGGCTGGGGGACGGGCCATCGCCGTGTTCGCCACCACGAACGGACAGGTCACCGACGCCGCCAACCAGGCCGCCATCGCCGAGACCCTCTCACAGGTCGAAGCCCTAGACCACGTCCGCCAGGTCATCGACCCGTTCGGGCCTGCCGCACCAGTACTTCAGTCCCCTGACGGCACCGTCGCCTACGCCCAGATCGTCTACGACGTCGGCGCCCGTTCGGTGCCCAAGGACCAGGTCGAAGCGCTGTTCGAGACCGCCGCCCCCGCACGAGCCGCAGGCATCGAGGTCGGCTACGGCGGCCAGGTCGTCGAACGGACCGACCCGGAACAAGCTCGGACGTCGGAGATCATCGGGCTAGTCGTTGCGATCGCAACGCTGCTCATTGCGTTCGGTTCCGTGATCGCCATGCTCGCGCCCCTCCTTGGCGCGATCATCGGGGTCGTCGTCGGGGTGTTGCTCATCGGGCTCCTCGCCAACGGCATGGACGTCATTTCGGTCGCCCCTGTGATGGCATCGATGATCGGGCTCGCCGTCGGCATCGATTACGCGCTGTTCGTCGTCACCCGCCATCGACAGCACCTCGCCCACGGCCACGATCCCTGCCATTCGGTCGGCATGGCCATCCACTCCGCCGGCCGCTCGGTCGTCTTCGCCGGGGTTACGGTCATGATCTCGATGCTCGGCCTCACCCTGGTCGGCATCCCGCTCATCGCCAGCATGGGCGTGTCAGTTGCGATCACCGTCGCCGTCGCCGTGCTGGTAGCGATCACCCTCCTGCCGGCCACGCTCGGCCTCGTCGGCACCAACATCGACCGGCTCCGCACCCCCTTCGTGAAGGTCCGGGCCGAGATCGACCCCGACTCCACGACTGCGTGGAGTGCGAGATGGGCACGGGCCGTCACCGCTCGACCATGGGCGGCGCTCGCCGTCGGCCTTCCCTTCCTCCTTGTGCTGGCCATACCTGCGTTCAGCCTGCACACCGGGTGGCCCGACGCCCGCAATCGGCCGGAGGGGTCACCCCCTCGTGTCGCCTTCGACCTGCTCACCAGGGGTTTCGGAGTCGGCGCCAACGCACCGCTGCTCGTCGTCATCGACCTCACCGACGCCGAACCCGGCGCAGCCGGGACAGTAAGCGAACGACTGGGGCGACTTCCTGAGGTCCAGCAGGTCACGCCCCCGCTTCCCAACGACGACGGCACCAGCGCCATCGTGCAGGTCATCCCCTCCAGCGGCCCCGAGGACGAGGCCACCGCCGATCTGGTGCGGACCATCCGAGGCCAGACCGCCCTCGAAGAGCAGGCAGGGGCACAGATCGAGGTAACCGGCGCGACCGCCTTCTACATCGACATCTCCGGACGTCTCAACGATCGGCTCCCCCTCTTCATCGCGGCCGTCGTTCTACTCAGCTTCGTGCTGCTCACGGCCGTGTTCAGAGCCCCGGTCGTCGCGGCCAAAGCCGCGGCGATGAACCTCTTGGGCATCGCCGCCTCCTACGGCGTGATCGTCGCCGTGTTCCAGTGGGGGTGGGCGAAGGACCTCATCGGGCTCGAGCAAACCGTGCCCATCATCTCGTTTCTGCCGATGGCCCTGTTCGCAGTGCTCTTCGGCCTCTCGATGGACTACGAGGTCTTCATACTCTCGCGCGTTCGAGAAGCATGGCTGGCCGATGGCGACAACACGAAGGCGATCGTGCACGGCCTGTCGGCTAGCGCCCGCGTCATCACCGCCGCAGCGGCCATCATGTTCGCCGTGTTCGCGAGCTTCGTCGCCGGGGACAGCACCGAGATCAAGATGTTCGGGGTGGGTCTCGCCGTCGCTGTCCTGCTCGACGCCACCATCATCCGACTGCTGCTCGTGCCGGCCACGATGAGCGTCCTCGGCGACGCCAACTGGTGGATCCCGGGCTGGCTCGACCGTGTCCTACCCGATCTCGCGATCGAGGGCACCGACGCCACGAAGACTTCGACCCCCCCGCTCGACGACGGCCCAGACCGGCCCGCTTGGGAGCCCGGTCCATGAACCTCGACGAAACCGCCGAACAAGCTCGCCGCCCGAGCCGACCTCGCGGCGGCGATGCAGGAAGCTCGGCCGTGGCCTGGTGGGTCATCACGTCGACATCGCAACCGCAACCCAGCTCGCCAAGACCGCCCGGCGGTACACCGCAACCGTGACCCACGGGCAAGCACCGGACCGGGCCGCCGAGGTGCTCGCCAGCCCCGCGTAACGGCCGTACTCGGTGGCCACCGGGCGATCATCGCGCAGCGCCGAGCTGCCGACCCCGTTCCCAGTCGGCACCGTCAACTGCTACCTGCTGCTCGGGCCGACCCCAGCCGTGGTCGACCCCGGGGATGACGTGGCACGACAGCACTGCCCAGGCGGAGGCGTTGCTCGCCGAGGCGGGCATCACGATCACCGACGTCCACGCTGTCATGGTGACCCGCGGCCACCCGGACCACCTCGGCGCTGCGGGCTGGCTGGCCGATGCCGCCGATGCGCCGGACGTGTGCGGTCGCGCCGAGCCAACGAAGCTTGGCTGCGAGTTCGGACGCCTGCGGGACCCGGATCTCACGAAGATCCTCGGTTTCCCCGAGTCGTTGCGCGCTGACCTCTTGGTCTTCTACCGCTGTAGCCGTTCGCAGCCGAGGGAGCGGCAGGTCCTCATGCTGTCGTGCCACGTGACGAGCCCGGGCCGGTCATGTCGAGCTTCGCACCTGATCGAGCAGCACGCCGACGGCTTGCGCGACCTCCGGGGTGTGCGTCCGGTGGGGGAAGTGGCCGGCACCGGCGACGACAAGCAAGGTGGCATCGGGCATGACTCTCGCCATGAGCTCAGCACCCCGGTGGTACGCACGATCCTCGCGACCGACGACGACGAGGGTCGGCGCCGTGATCGAAGCCAGCCGCTCGATGACCAGCCCGTCGGGCTGCTCGGCCAGACCCACTGCCTGAGGGGCCACGCCCCGCTTGGCCGCGTAGGCGCTGATGCGTTCGTTCCACGCCGCGCGCTTGTCGGGGTCCCGGAACCCGGGACCGGTGGCGATGAGCACGAGCCCCGCCACCCCGCCCGGCGCGAGCGCCGCCCGGCACAACGAGAGGTAGCCCCCGAGGCTGTGGCCGATCAGGGTCACCGGCCGCTGGCCTGCGGCGTCGATCGCACGTCCGAGTCCGGCCAGCCCGGTGGCGCGCGTCGATCGGTGTCTCCCCAGGGGTGAGTGGCCGTGGCCGGGCAGATCCCACGTCACCACCCTGTGCACTTGGCCGACCTCGGCGATGAGGGCGTCGAAGGTGGTGGAATCGTCGGCGAAGCCGTGGGTGAAGACGACCCCGGGACCATCGCCCCGGTCGAAGAGGTGCAGATCGCCGGTGACGTCCACAGGCGTCGGGGCCGAGCCGACCTGGCGCGCTGCGTTCGACATGTCGTGTATCTTGTCGCTCGGCCCACGACACGACCAAGCCCGACGTCCGGGCGACCGGGAAGGGAGACCCGTGGGATTCTCGGGTACCACCGCCATCGTCGGTGTCGGCGAGACGGACTACGTGCGCAGCACCGACCGCCACGTGTGCGACCTGATCCTCGATGCCGTCGTGGAGGCGATCGGCGACGCAGGGCTTCGGCCGGGCCGACAGATGGCATCGTCCCCCCACCGGGGTTCGTCAGCACCGAGGTGCTGGCGGCCCACCTCGGCGTGCCCGACGTAGCCTACTCGGCGTCGGTCCTGATGGGAGGGGGCGTCGCCCACTGCCGCCCTCTGAAGCGCGGCCGGGCGTGTGGCCTCTGGCGCCAGCCGCCCCGACGCTTCTGCTCCGATGGTGCCTCGGACGACGCACGTTTCGAGGCCGTATCAGGCGAGGGCCGGGTCATCAGCCTCGCCGTGAGCGATCGAAGCCTCCACCCGGGGTGGGCAGAGTCGATCGCCTTCGCCGCGTCGGTAGTTGAGCTCGAGGAGGGCCTGCGGGTCGTCGCCGCAACCGAGCTCGACCCCTGCGCCATCGCCGTCGGGCTCCGGGTCGAGCGCCGTGGCGACGACTTCGCCCTCGTCTGGGCGCGGCCGGGCGCCTCAGATGCCCAGGCCCCGGCGGGACGGAGCTGAGCGTGGGTTCGGTCAAGGTCGGGACGATCCCACCCCTCTCCTTCGGAGCCGGAGACGAGACGATGCGCGACGAGTTGGACCAACTCGCTGAGGCCGGCGTCGACCATCTCGTCGTCGGTGACCACGTCAGCTTCTTCGGTGGCTTCGGGATCGATGGTCTCGTCCACGCCACGGCTCTGGCGATGCTCGTCCCGGCCCTGCCGATCCACATCAGCGTCTACCTGCTGGTGCTGCGCCACCCAGTCGTGGTGGCGCGCCAGCTCTCGACCCTCGCATCCCTGGCCCCGGGCCGATTTGGTCTTCGGAGTCGGCATCGGCGGCGAGGACCGCAACGAGGTGGCGTCGTGTGGAGTGGACCCCGCTACCCGCGGCCGGCGGATGGACGACTCGATGACCGTGCTTCGAGGTCTCCTCGGTGGAGAGGCCGTGACCCATCGTGGGGACTTCTTCACCGTCGAGGGGACGAAGGTGCTCCCCTGCCCGGCCGAGCCGATCCCGATCGTCGTCGGTGGACGCTCGTCGGCGGCGGTGCGGCGGGCCGGGCGGCTCGGGGACGGCTGGCTCGGCATCTGGGTCTCTCCGGAGCGGTTCGCCGCCGCCGTGGACCAGGTGGCCGACGAAGCCGACGCAGCGGGCCGAGCGAGGAGCGACTGGCACCACGGGATGACCGTGTGGTGTGGGTTCGGCCAGGACCGGGCCGAGGGCGAACGCGTCGTGGCCCGGGCGATGGAGGGCATCTACGGCGTCCCGTTCTCGACCTTCGCCCGCTACGTCCCTTCCGGCACACCTGCGGAGGTGGCCGGCGCTCTCCGCCCCTACGTCGAGGCGGGCTGCCGCACCTTCAACCTCCTCGCCCAGAGCGCCGACCGGTCCACCATCGCGGGCGCTGTCGGCGAGGTCCGGCGCCTCCTCGATGACGGGTCCCGGTACGGTCAGGCCGGATGACCGACGCACCGGTTGGTCGAGGCATGGCGGCGGCTCGAGGCATCGCCTCTCTCGCATCTGCGTGGGACATGTGCCGTCGCTTGTCGATTCGGGCCAGACGAGGAGTGGGTTCGAGCGATCCTGCGCTCTCACGACCCTCTCCGAGTGGCCGAGCGAATCGCGCTGCTCGACCACCTCGCTGGAGGCCGGGTGCGGTTCGGAGTAAGGGCGGCGGCTGGCCCTCCGTGAGTACGAGGGCTTCGGCATACCGATGGACGAGTCCCGCCCGCGCTTCGACGAGGCCGCTCACATGGTCGTCGAGGCCTTGGCGACTGGGACAACTTCAAGGAGGCCAAGGGGTACGAGTCCCACGGGAACGCCGTCGACCTGCTGAAGGCGATCGGTCTGGAGCAGAAGTGTGAGATGTACCTCGGGGTCAATGCCTGGGGACGCCCAATCAGATCCTCTGACCGTTCGGCTGTGACGAGCTCTATGACGCGCGGCGAAGCGTCGCTCACCGAGAGTGCCCGACGTCACGATCGGCATTGCACGAGACATGAGATTGACTCTATCTTGTGCGTCTTCTCGCCTGGAGACCCCACGACCTGGACGTGCGATGTTCGAACTTGAGCCAATCGCGATCGGACTGTTCACGGGCGGCGCGTACTCCCTGATCGCCGTGAGCATCACGCTGATGTTCCGCTCGACGGGCGTGCTCTCGTTCGCCCACGCGTCGTTCGCCGCGGTGGGCGCCTTCGTCTACGTCGACCTCGCCGGCGAGGTGGGGGAGACGGGATGGCCCAAGCCACTGGCCGCGCTGGCGGCCATCGTCGTCTCCACCGCCTACGGTCTGGTGGTCGAACGGTTGGCCATCCGCCCGGTACGAGGCGCCCCGCCCGCCACCCGTCTCATCGCCACGCTCGCGGTCCTCACTCTGACGACGTCGGCCCTGTTGTGGCGATACGGCTTCGAACCGCGGTCCGCCCCGCTGCTCCTGGCGGACGAGACCGTGGGCATCGGAGATGCCAGGTTCGGCTACCAACAGGTGGCCGTCCTCGTCACGGCGGCGGTCAGCGCCGCCGCCTTGGCGGTGTTCCTCTACCGGACCCGCTTCGGGACGGCGGTGCGCGCCACCGCCACCGACAGCGAGGCCGCCCGTCTCTGTGGCGTCGCACCGGTCCGGATCGCTCAGTTCAACTGGGGGTTGGCTGCGTTTCTCGCATCCACGGCGGGAGTGCTCGTTGCCCCGCTGCAGCTCCTCAGCGTCGGCACCTTCCCGCTCCTGCTGGCCAAGTCCCTCGCTGGCGCGCTGCTGGGCGGGCTCGGATCGATCGGGCTCGCCTTCGTCGGGGGGCTCTCCGTCGGCGTGCTGGAGAGCGTGACGGTCACGCGATCGTCGACACCCGGGGGGCCCGAGCTGGCGACGATGGCGTTCGTCGTGGCCATCCTCGTCTTGCGACGACGGTGGGTGGTCGGCGCCCGACCCGAGCCCGTCGCCCGTCCCCCCGGGCGCCTCACCGTGCCGGCGGGCCTCGTCTCCTGGTGGCACACTGCTGCCGCCCCGATCGCCGCCGCGGGTGCGGTCATCGCCGTCGCCGTCCCGGCCAACTCGTCGTACTGGGCCTTCGTCGGAGGTCGGGCCGTCTTCTTCGCCATCGAGGTGCTCAGCATCGTCATCATCACCGGCTGGGGCGGGCAGGTGAGCCTCATGCAGGGCGCGTACGTCGGCATCGGCGCGTTCGGCACCGCCTACCTCGTCGACGATCGGGGCTTCGGGCTCGCCGCCGCCTTGCTGGTGTCCGCCTTGGCGGGCACCGCCATGGGCGCCATCGCCGGTCTCCCGGCGCTGAGGTTGGGTGGCCTGCAGTTCGCGGTGGCCTCCCTCGTCTTCTCGGGCGCCGCCGCCGCCTGGCTCTTCGAATGGCGCGAGCTGCCCGGCTCCCTCCCCCGGGGTGACCTCCTCGGCATCGACCTCTCCAGCGACATCGCCGTCTACTTCGTGATGCTGGGCGTCGCCCTCGTGCTCTTCGGCGTGGCCGGCAACGTCCGTCGATCGACCCACGGGAGCCTCCTGCTCGCCGCCCGCGACGACCCCGACACCGTGACCAGCTTCGGCGCGAGCGCCGGTCGGACCCGCATGGGCGCCTTCCTCCTGGCGTCGTTCACGGCGACGCTCGGCGGCGGCCTCTACGCCGTGCTGGTGTCCGGGATCAACCCCCGCGACTTCTCGCTGCTGCTCTCTCTGTCGCTGCTCGTCTACACCGTCGTCGGCGGCCTCCGCTCCCTCGGCGGGCCCATCCTGGCCGCGTTGGCCTTCGGGCTGGTGCCCCAGCTCCTCCAGGTGCGCGCCGGGAGCAGCGCCAGCGCCGTGCCGGACATCGTCGCCGGTGCCGCCGTGATCTTGTTGGTGGCGGTCCGGCCCGCCGGACTGGCGTCGATGTTCCACCTCGGGGGGGCGGCGGAGGTGCGAGACGACCGACGAGTCGAAGCCGGAAGGATCGCGCGCGCCCGTCTGGCTCGTATCACCCCCCCAACCCCTGCGGCCGTCGCGGCGTTCGCCGCGCACCGACGCCCCGTGCGCCCAGAGAGGCTCCCATGACCAGCGACACCCTTCAGGATCATCCTCTCTCTCGCGGTGAGGTGCGAGACAAGGACGATGTCGCGCCCCGTCCCCGGCGGCGTGGCTCGTTGCCCTGGGCGCTGGTCGCGATCGGCGCCGCCCTGCTCTTCGTGGGCTACTGGGGAGCGTCCGACTCCACCGATCCCGGACGCCAGCTCCCCTACCTCGCCTCAGGTACCGCACCCGGCCTCAGCCTGGTCCTCTGCGGGGCCGCGCTGCTGATCAGGACCGAGCACGAGAAGGACCGAGCCGAGGTCCGCCACCTCCAGGCCCGCTTCGACGCTCTCCTGGGCTGGCTGGAGTCCGGCCCGACGGCCGAGCCATCCGGTCCCCCGCCGTCGGAGGTCCCGTTGGGCAAGGATCTCGACGCACCGGCTGGGAGCGTGGGTCCCAGGTGACCGCCCCTGCCTCGGAGTCCACGGCCGGGGCGCCGCTCCTCGCCGTGCGTGATGTCACCGTGCGCTTCGGGGGCCTGGTCGCCAACGACGGGGTGTCACTCGCCGTCGCCGCCGGCCACGTCGCCGCGCTGGTCGGGCCCAACGGAGCCGGCAAGACCACGCTGTTCAACGTCATCGCCGGCACGGTGCGCCCCACCAGCGGCCAGGTCCTCCTCGACGGGACCGACCTGACGGCCCTGGGAACCCGGCGGCGGGCCCGCCTGGGATTGGGCCGGACGTTCCAGAACCTGTCGCTGGTGGCCGACCTCAGCGCGCTCGACAACGTCGCGGTCGGCCTCGGCCGGTTCCGGTGCACAGGCCTGCCGGGCGCGTTGCTCCAGACGCGCCGAGCGCGACGCGAAGACCGGGAGATCCGCGAGCTGGCCCGGGCCGCCCTCGGCTTCGTGGGGCTGGCCGGCGTCGCGCACCGTCCCGCCGGGGAGCTGCCCTATGGCGATCGGCGGCGCGTGGAGCTGGCCCGAGCCCTTGCCCTCGGTCCTCGTCTCATGCTGCTCGACGAGCCTTCGGCCGGCATGGGAGCCGGTGAGACGGCCACGCTGGCCGACATCGTGCGCCGAGCGTGCTCCGAGCTCGGCGTGACGGTGCTGCTGGTCGAGCACGACATGTCGGTGGTGCGGTCGTTGGCCCAGGAGACGACGGTGCTCGACCTCGGTCGGGTGCTGACCAGCGGCCCCACCGACGCAGTCCTGGCCGACCCACAGGTTG
Source organism: Iamia sp. SCSIO 61187 (assembly GCF_019443745.1). Classification (NCBI taxonomy): domain Bacteria; kingdom Bacillati; phylum Actinomycetota; class Acidimicrobiia; order Acidimicrobiales; family Iamiaceae; genus Iamia; species Iamia sp. SCSIO 61187. Next base: position 4,171,197 of record NZ_CP050948.1, on the reverse strand, counting down.
CCGCCGCGTACCTCGGTGCAGGGACCTTGGCATGACGGGCGTGCCGGCCGACACACCCCGGGACGCCATCACCGACCCGCCCGGCGCGGTCGACACCGTGGACGACCTGCTCCTGGTGGAGGGGCTTCGCGCCGGCTTCGGTGAGGTCCAGGTGGTGCGCGACCTCGACCTGCGTGTCGGACGCGGCGAGATGGTGGCCATCCTCGGCCGCAACGGCGCCGGGAAGACGACGAGCCTGCGCACGTTGGCGGGCACCGTCGCCAGCCAGGGCGGGACCGTGCAGCTGGCCGGCCGTGACGTCACCGGTCTGGGCCCCGAGCGTCGGGTCCGGCTCGGACTGATCCTGGTGCCCGAGGGTCGCCACCTCTTCGCGGATCTCACCGTCCAGGAGAACCTGGCCATGGGCGGGTACCACCGACGCCTGCGGCGCCGCGTGCTCGCCGACGAGATCGAGCGAGTGACCGAGTCGCTCCCACGGGTGCGCGAGCGCCTCGACCAGCGTGCCGGCACCCTCTCCGGCGGCGAGCAGCAGATGGTCGCGGTGGCGCGGGGCCTGCTGGCGGACCCGAGCCTCCTGCTCATCGACGAACCGTCGCTGGGACTGGCTCCCATCATGGTCGAGGCGATCTACGAGGTGCTTCAGCGCCTGATGACCTCGGGGCTGACCATCGTCGTCGTCGAGCAGTACGCCGATGTGGCCCTCGCCGCCGCCGACCGTTGCGTGGTCATCGAGAACGGCACGAGCGTGCTGTCGGGCCCGGCCGAAGAGATCGCCGCATCACGAGAGCTCGTCGATGCGTACCTGTCCACCCCCGAAGGAGCTGACCGATGAAGAAGACCCATCCGTTGCGTGCGGTTCTCGTCGTCGCCGTGCTGGTGATGTCGGCCTGTGGCGCCCGCAACGTGTCCGACCCCCCCCAGGCCGCGGGCGGGGGTTCGACGGACGGGCCCGGCGCCGAGGGACCTTCGGACCCGGGGGTCACCGACACCACGATCCGTCTCGGGGCCAGCATCACTCTCTCGGGACCGACCGGCTTCCTCGGTGACGAGGTCGTCGGGGCCATCCGGGCCTACTTCGAGATGATCAACGAGGCCGGAGGCGTGAACGGTCGCCAGCTCGAGCTCATCACCTACGACGACCGGGCCGATGCCTCGCAGCTCCTTGCCAACTTCAGACGGTTGGTGGAACAGGACGAGGTGATCGCTCTCATCACCGGCTTCGCCGATGGTGCTATCGACTACCTGACCGAGAGGGAGATCCCGACCCTGGTGTTCGGTGTCTCACCGAAGGCCTTCTCATCTCGCTACCCGACCATCTACCCGGTCGTCGGCAACGCCCTCCTGTGGACCCAGGAGACCATCGCCGGGCTCGATGACCAGGGCATCCTCGAGGAAGACATGAAGGTGGCCGTGATGTACGACAACACCTTCATCGACATCAGCTCCTACGTGCCCTTCATCGAGGAGTCGTGGGAGAACGCGGGCGCCGAGGTGGTCACGACGGACCCATACTCCCTCGAGTCCGGCAGCTGTGACAGCCTCCTGGCGAAGGTGCGAGAGCTCGACGTCGACTGGTGGGACTTCCAGTCGGCGGCCTTCTTCTTGTGCGTGCAGGCCGCCGAGCGCCAGGGGTGGAAGCCGGACATCGGCTGGGGCGGTTGGCCGGCCAGCGTCCCCGAGATCGCGACGATCGCCGGTCCATCGATCGACGGCGTCTGGGGTGGGTCCAACGGAGACCAGCCGACCACCGGTGCACCCCGGGAGCTGACTTCCGCCCACGAGGAGTACATCGAGGCGGTCAGGGCCGTTGCCCCTGAGCTGGCCGTTCCGGGACACCTCGAGTCGCCGGCCATGTTGGGCTACTGGGCCGGCGCGAAGCTGTTGGTCGCCGCCCTCGAGGAGCAGGGGGATCAGATCACCAGAGACGGCCTCAACGAGTGGATCCAAGGGGTCGAGGACTTCGAGGTCGGGGTCACCCCTCCGATCATCTCCATGGCCCCGGACTGCAAGACGGGCTCGGAGCAGGTGTGGATCGGGCCCTGGGAGTTCGACGAGGAGACCCAGACGGCCAGCAGGACGCCGGCGACCGACTACTTCAGCAGCCCGCAGAAGGAGGAGTTCGGCGGGACGTGCTTCCTGACGCAGATCTCGGACGACCTGGAATGAGGGCTGGGACGGCCGTGGGGGGTGCTGCGCGGGACCCCGCTCGGCGGCGCCCGCCCCGCCCTCAGGCCGAGGTGAGTTCGGCAGCAAGATGTCCCAGGTGGGTCTTAGAATAAGCCCCCTTGGGCGGAACAGGCTCGGGCCGCCGTCGGTTCGTCGAGGTAGCGAGGTGCCTTGAGCACCCGGAGAGCCATGTCGTGGCGAGAGGGACCCGCCAGAGCGCCAAGGGCCAGCAGCGCCGCTACCAGTGCACGCCGGCGGTAGGAGCCCCGCACCGGTTCACGGTCACCGTCGTCGCCGACCAGGCGGTGCTCGCAGCGCGCTGGACGCCGCCGCCGGCGTGTCCGGCCCACCCGGGGTCGAAGGTCGTGCGGGCGGGGACCTACGCCACCTCGACGGCGAAGCGGCGCCAGCGGTACCGCTGCACCCCGGCCGACGGCACCAAGTTCCACGTGTTCACGCCGGTGCTCCCCCGGGACCACGTGCACGAAGGGGCCGAGCAGTGCGAGGCGTGCGAGGAGGTTCGTGGGGTCCACCGGGGCGACACCGCGGTGGCCCGACGGCACACCTGGTCGACCCGGGTCGTCGTCCGGGGCCTCGAGCTCATGGCGGGCGGCATGTCCTACGCCGAGACGGGCCGGTGGGCCCACCGGGTCACGGGCACCTCCCGGACCCAGACCTCCTCGAGCGCCGGACCGGAGCCTGAGGAGGATCCGTTCGCCCCGATCGCCCCGACGCCGACGCCGAGGAAGACGAGCGCCGCAGCGAAGGCGGCCCGGAACGCCTGGCACATCGGGGCCGACTGGGTGGAGGCGTTCTCGCCGGTCATCTACGACCCGATCGACGCCCGGCTCCGGGACGCCGCCTGCGTCGAGCGGGCCCGGCTCGACGAGCAGTGGGCGAACGGGGAGGTCCTCGAGCAGCCGCAGGTCGTCCTCGTCGACGACGTACCGGTCTACGGCGCCGAGATCGGCCAGAAGACCAAGCGGCGGGACGCCGGCTTCTACGCCCTCGCCCTGGCCGAGACGGCCTGGGGCCCCGTGGGGCCGGCGGCGCGGCTGCGCCTGGTGCGGGCCATGGCGAAGTCGAACACGCCGGCGTGGCGGCTCCTGTTCGACGAGCTCGGCTACGCCCCGGACTTCGTCGTCGCCGACGCCGGGACCGGGATCATCGCTGCGGTCGAGAGGCACTTCGATCCGGCCCGCACGAAGTTCATCCCGTCGATGTGGCACCTCGGCCAGCGCATCGAGCTCGCCCTCGCCGGCACCGCCGGCGCCAAGGCTGTCATCGGCCACGGCCCCCAGTTGATCCCGCCGATCGCCGAGCACATGCGCAAGCTCCACCACGGCTCTGCGGCCCTCACCGACGCCGCCTCCTGGTCGGCGTGGTGGGACGAGCTCGAAGCCGCCGTCGTCGCCCGGAAGCTGCCGCTCGACAAGATCGGCACGCAGCGCCGCAACAACGAGGCCCGCTTCGCAGCGGTGATCGACGACCTCAACCGGTACCCGCTCGTGCCCGTGTCGACCGGCGGCCTCGAGACCCTGATCGCCAAGCACGTGAAGCCCCTGATGGCGATGCGCCGCACAGCGTTCGCCAACCTCGAGCGCACGAACCTCCTGTTCGACCTGACCGTTGCCGCCCACCACGGCGCCTTCGACCACCCCGAGGAGGTCGCAGCCCTGCTCCGGGCCAACGCGGCCAGCAGCGACGCAGCTGCGGTGGCCGCCTTGTGGGCCGGGGTCCGCCTGGCCGTCGTCGACGTCGAGACCGTCACCGACGGCAACGAGCTGCGGGTCGTGTCCGTCGGCGTCGTGACCGCCCGGGCCGGCCTCGTCCGAGGGAAGTGGCAGACCCTCGTCGACCCCGACATGGCCGTCGACGCCGGCTCCGCCCAGTTCCACCGTCTGACCGAGGAGCACCTTCACGGCGAACCGAGCTTCGCTGCGATCGCCGACAACCTGCGGGGTGCGCTCACCGCCGCCGACGACGAGCAGCTCGTGTTCGTCGCCCACAACGTCGGCTTCGACGCCGGGGTCCTGCGGGCCGAGTACCAGCGCATCGGCCAGCAGCTCCCCGAGCTCCCGATCCTCGACACCGGCGGCCGGCTCGCCCAGACGGTCGGCGTCAAGCCCACCGGCGGCAGCCTCGCCGCCCTCGCCGACGCACTCGGGCTGACCAACGACCGACCCCACGACGCCCTCGCCGATGCGCTCGTCTGCGCCGAGGCAGCCGTCGAGCTCCTCAACACCGCCGCCCGCCACGGCGAACGGGACTTCACCGCCCTGCTCACAGCGGTCTCCGGGACCACGACGACCCTCACCGTCAAGGCCGTCACCGCCTCCCAGCTGCTCCGACGGGTCCGCTCCAAGGTGCTCCCACCGGAGCACGTCGCCGGCCACGCCGTGATCCTGTCGGCCCGGGCCGGGCCGAACATGCTGGCCGAGTGGCGCACCGCGGTCGGCGAGTGCGCCACCCTCCGTTGCCGCAACCTCGACGACCGGGTCGCCAACGCCAGACCGCCAGCACCCGTGCTCATCGCCGAGCTCGAAGCCGTCCTCGCCGACCGCTGCACCGCCGGCGACACACCCGGGGCCGCCACGGTCCTCGGCGCTCTGCTCCCGCTCTTGCCGGACCTGCCGCCCATGCCGTCCGGGCGGCTCGCTGACCGCCGGGCGTTCATCGCCTGGGCCCACCACTGGCTCCCCCTCCTGGCCCCGTTGGGCCGCTGCGGGGACAGCGACCGGTGCCCGACCTGCCGGGGCCGCGAGCCGTGCCCGCTCGACACGTGGGCTGACACGATCGGCCCTGCCGCCCTCTCCGACCCCGCCCAGACGGCGAAGGGGTTCCTCGGGGTCACCGGCAAGCGGGCGATGGTCGGCGTGTTCACCACCTGGACCGCCGACGGGCTCACCCCGGTCGCAGATGCGGCCCTGTGGGCCTGCGTCGGGCACTGGCGGGCGATCGGCCTACCCGAGCACGCCGACCAGGTCGTCCGGGCCGCCTGGAGCCTCGGGTGCCGGCACCCCGACGTCGCCGACGCCTACGCCGGCCAGCTCGCAGCCGCCGGCCGTACCACCGACCTACGTGCCGCCCTGGCCGTCTGCGAGGCAGCCATGCGCACCCAGAACGGCAGCAGCCACGACGGCTGGACCCGCCTCCACGGCCGCACCCAACAGCTCGCCGGCCGGCTCGAACGCCGACGGGTCCGCCCCTCAGGCCTCTTCGACGAGGACGGCAACCCGATCCCGGTCCGACGCCACCACCCCCAGAACCCTCAGCGCGTCAGGCCACCACGGTTCCGCAGGACCGAGGCTGGCTGAGCGAGGCTCCAGCCCCGCAGGCCCTCGTTGGCCTCACGTCAGCACTGGCCTTGCCAGGCTCAGGTGCCCGGGAGGAGCCGTTCGAGCTGCGCCTTCAGGCCGTCTGCATTCCCCACACGAACAGCAGGCGCGCCCATGATCCGACAGCGAGGTCAAGCGGGAGGGAGCGCTTCCATCTCGGCCGCGCGTCGCAGGTCCTTGGGGCGGCCGACAGCTCGCCGCATGGTGATCAGGTCGTTGCGACGCAGGTAGCGCACGCACCACCCCTCGGGTGTCGTGACGACGCGGGCCCGCTGGGCGAAGGTCGCCACGTCGAGCTCGCCCCAGGGCAGGGCTGGCGTGCAGCAGTCGCCACTGGCGCAGTCGGTGGCGAACTGCACCTTGGCCAGGGCGAAGGCGGCTTCGTCGCACGCAACCGGCTTGTCGTCGTCGTCCACCAGCGACGCGTCGACGGCGGCAAAGGCCATGGCGAGAGCCGCCCGTTGCTCGGCCCGTCCGTCCCACAGGAGGTCGAGATCGCCGGTTAGTTCGGTGCTTCCGTGAAGGATCCCGGCGATCTGACCCATCACGACAACCACCGCGCCGGCCTCGTCGAGAGCGCGCAGCAGAGGGCGGGGGTCGAACCCGATGGCATCGTCGGTCGCAACGGTGCCCACCACGTCATCGCAGTCGCCGTGGGTCGTGCCGGTGCGCTGTCGCCCGGTCGTCTCGGCGGCGAGACGCGCCACGGCGGCGTCGAGCCGCTTGATCGGGTCTGCCATCCCGCCAGTGTGGCCGGTCAACGGATCTCGAGGCGGCGAGGCTGGCGTCACGATGGACACGGCAAGCGCACCGCTTTGGTAGGGGCGAGACGTGGCGAAGCCATGGCTGCCAGGGTGCCGGCTCGGCTGGCCCGTGCACTGACCGACGGCGGTTGCCGGCGCTGACGGTCGACCGGGTGTGCTCCGACGACTCGGCCGAGTTGATGGCCGAGGGCACGCTTCCGGGGGGGCACCCGAGGCGCGCCTGGTGAACAACGTCTACCAAGAACCCAGCCGCCGAAGAAGAGATCCTGCGCCCGGACCGCAGAGACGGATCGAACGCCCGTACGCCATCCACCCTCCGTCGGGAGCGGGGCGGGAACCTCGGGAGATCTCGAGGGTCCGAGCCGGTCGCGAGGGTGGGGTTTCTAAGACCCATCAGGTCATCTTGCTGCCGAACTCAGGCCGAGGCGAGGGCTCCGGTGACGTCGCCCCACCGTCGGAGCTCCTGGGGATCTTCGGTCCACGCGATGGCCCCGAAGTAGCTCACGACGCGGGTGGCGATGCCGGAGTAGCGGTCGGTGATGGCATCCGCGATCGTGGCCCAGGTGCCCTCGACGGTGAAGTGGCCGAGGATGTCGTCGGTGATGACGGCGGCCATGCCGGCGAGGTCGCCGGCCTTCTGACGTTCGCGGAGCGCGGGGGTGGTGCCCGGGTGGCCGAGCTGTTCGAAGATGAACGCGTAGTTCGGGGTGGATCCGTAGAAGGCGACCTGCATGCGGGCGAGCTCTCGCCATCGAGCGCGGTCGGAGTCGGCGTTGCCGACGACGACGAAGGCGGGGACGATGATCTCGAGGTCGCCCGGCTCGCGCCCGGCCTGCGCGGCTCCGGCGGCGAGCTCGGGAACGACCGTCTCGGCCAGGTAGGTGGGGGTGTTGAGGGGGTGGATGTGGACGCCGTCGGCGTGGTGGCCGGCGACCCGGAGCATCCACGGGTTGACCGCGGCGAGGTCGATCGGCGGGTCGGGGGCGTCGATGGGCCCGGGTGACCACATGGCGGGCAGCAGCGAGAGGTCGTAGTGGGGGCCGTGGTGGTCGAGGGGGGCGCCGGTGCGGAAAGCGTCGAAGCAGGCTCGAACGGCGAGGAGGTAGTCGCGCATGCGGGGACCGGGTGGGTCGAAGGCGCTGCCGTAGCGGCGTTCGATGTGGGCACGGACCTGCGTGCCGAGGCCGAGCCGGAACCGACCGTCGCTGGCGTCGGCCAGCTCCCACGCGACCTGGGCAGTGACCATGGGGCTGCGGGGGAAGGCCACGGCGACGCCGGTGAGGATGTCGATGTCGGCGGCGAGGGCGGCCGCGGCGCAGGACAGGTAGGCGGTGCGCCCGCCCTCGGTGATGACCAGGCCGGCGAATCCCGCGTCGCGAGCATGGCGGGCCAGCTCCTGGACGGACCGGAGGGGCAGCCCCCCGGTCATGAGATCGAGCTTCACGGCCGCTGGTGACCCGGTCGGGACCGAGAGCCCGCCAACGTGAGACGGCCGGGGACGAGCGGGTGGACCGGCACTTCGGCGCGGACGACGCCATGGGTCGGACGGCCCCCGACACCGAGGGCGTACAAGATGACATCGGTCTCGTTCCGGGTCGCAGCAGCCGGAGCGAGCTCGAGTCCGACGAGGTCGGGGGAGAGGGGACGTGGCATTGCGGCGCAGTCTGCCCGCGACGTCCCACCGCTGCAACACGTCCGTGATCCCATGTCTCATGCAGGTCCACGGGGGCCACCTCCGGGCCAGAGGTGGGAAGCGGCTGGGAACCCGCCTGATCGCCGCGGTCCGCCTCAGCGGGGGTCCACGATGGTCAGCGTCGCCTGGGCCGCGGCCAACACGCGCCTCGCCTCGTCCTGGCGGTACAGCTCGCAGCGGACCACGGCGGAGCGGCGGGTCAGGGCCACCACGGTCGCCTCGGCGTCGACCGACTCGGCCTTCAGCGGTGCGATGTAGTTCACCTTGATCTCGGTCGTCGCCGCCCACTGGCCCCGCTCCATGAGCGGGTAGACGACGACGCCTGTCACGTGGTCAACGATCGCTGCGGTCACGCCACCATGGGCGTTGCCGAACGGAGTGAGCAGCGACGGGTCGATCGTCGCGGTGCAGAACAGCCGGCCAGGCTCGAAACGGACGTGCTCGATGCCGAGGTACTCCGGGAGACCTCCGGCGGCGTCGCTCGCCTTCAGCATGGCATCGGCGATGGACTGGTCGAATCGCTCAAGGAAGCCGGACATGAAACAGAGGCTAGCCGGCGTCTCACAATGGTCGGGCCGCCGCTGCCGTACACTCGTGAGATGGCCCGATCAGCGATCACCTCTTGGCGCAGCGACGCACCCGCCTCGATCGACGAGGCCCGGAACCGGCTGATCGACGCCGCCGAAGCGTGCTTCTCTCGCTTCGGCGTGAACAAGACGACCCTGGACGACATCGCCAACACGGCAGGCGTGTCTCGCGCGACCGTGTACCGCTACTTCGACGGAGGGCGGGACGAGATCATCCTCGCCGTCGTCCTGCGAGAAGCGCGCGCCTTCCTCGACTCGCTCAGACGGCGCGTCCAGCGTGAGCCCGACCTCACCGACGCCATCGTGGAAGGTGTGCTCTACACGGTGGCCTCGGTGCGGAAGAACGACAACCTGGCACTGCTGTTCGCGCCCGAGGTCGCCGGACAGACGACGGCGATCGCGGGAGCGTCGACCGCGCTGTTCGAGCTCGCCACCGACTTCCTCAGACCAATATTCACGGCCGCCGGGGTCGACGACCGCCTGCGTCCCGGCGTGGAGGCCGAGGACGCCGCCGAGTACGTGTTGCGCATCATCTTGTCGATGCTCTCCGTCAGCGGTCCCAAGGCTCGCTCCCAGGCCAAGGAGCGGGCATTCGTGCGGACCTACTGTGCCGGCGCCATCCTCGCCGACTGAACCTGGATCCACCGATGAGGTGAGCGGGCCGAGGGGTTGCGCGTCCGCGGAGAGGTGACTCGCACGCTGAGACGATGGCGGCTCAGTACTGGTGGAACCGGTCGAGGTCGACGGTGATGAACAACGAGGTGGCCCGCACGAAGACAGCACCTTGGGCGGTACCGACGCAGTTGATGCTCAGCTTCCTACCATCACGCCGGTCGAGTCTAGCCCGGAACTCGAGCGGTTGACCGACGGGGCACGGCGCCTCGTAGCGGAGGGACAGCTCACCGGTGAAGGCCATCTCTCCGATGAGTGGGAGCAGCCCGCCGATCGTCTCGTCGACGCACGCGGCCACGACGCCTCCGTGGCCGCGCCCGGGCGCGCCCTCCCACCCAGGCCGCAGCGTCACGATCCCGACGGCCTCATCGGCCTCCCGGCGGATCTTGAGCCCCATCGCGAGGGGGTTGGCGGACCCAGAGACCGGCGAGTCGCTGAACATGTCGATGAATGCCCCGTCCTCCACGACGTCGCCGAGCGGCCGAGCCTCCAGGATCGCTTGCACGAAGCGCGGGCTCTCCGAGATCTCACCGGACCGGGAGCGGCGGGGCTCGCGCTCGATGTCCTGCGCAAGCTCGTCGGCGGCCACGGCGATCCGTCGAAGGACGGCGGGGCTGGCGCGATGGCTGACGAGCGCGTGGCTGAGACGGTTCATGGCTGCCGCCGCGCCGACCCGTGCGGGCAGGTCGGCGTGGGCATCGGTCCCGGGGGTCCCTGTCCGGTCCTCGTCCATCGAGACACTCTGCCGCACCTGAGGCATCGGACGAAAGCGCGTACATCTGACACGAGGGATCTCATGTCCTACGTTGGTCCCGCGTGGAGGGGCCGCAGCCCGAGACCACGTCGACCCAGACCTGCCGTTTGAAGGACGGGACCCCGCCGATGAACGCTACTTCTGCTCCCGCGCCGCACCGCATCGCAACTGCGTCGGGACTCGAGCTGGTGGCCGATCGCTACGGCTCATGGACCGAACGACCGCCCGTGCTCCTGCTCCACGGAGGTGGCCAGACTCGCCACAGCTGGGGAGGGACAGCCGAGCATCTCGCCGTTCGCGGGTACGAGGCGTGGACCCTCGACCTGCGGGGTCACGGGGACTCCGGGTGGTCGCCCGACGGTGACTACACGATCGAAGCCATGGTCGAGGACCTCGACGCGGTGTGCGCCGAGATCGGCCGCGCGCCCGTGCTCGTGGGGGCGTCGATGGGTGGCATCGTCGGACTCGTCAGCGAGGGTTCGCTGCGACCCGGACGCATGCGAGCGCTGGTCCTGGTCGATATCGCCACTCAGATGGAGGAGCAGGGCGTGGATCGCATCGTCTCGTTCATGTCGGCGGCCCCCGAGGGCTTCGCATCCCTCGATGACGCAGCCGACGCCATCGAGACGTACCGGCCCAACCGCCCCCGACCGAGCAGCCTCGAGGGGCTCAAGAAGAACTTGCGGCGAGGGGAGGACGGTCGCTGGCGTTGGCACTGGGATCCAGCGTTCCTGTCGGGCAAGAGCCGCGACGAGCGCCGTGACCCCGGCGCGCTGGGCGACGCCGCTCGGTCCGTACGGGTGCCCACCCTGCTCGTGCGCGGCCGCATGTCGGACATGTTGAGCCTCCAGGGCGTCGAGATCTTCCGCCAGCAGTGCCCGCACGCACGCTTCGTCGACATCGCCGACGCCGGTCACATGGTCGTCGGCGACCGCAACGACGCCTTCACGGACGCGGTCGTCGAGTTCATGGACGACCTCGTCGAGGACGAGGAGATGGCCGGTTGATCCCGACCGATCCGCACCTCTTCCGCCTTCCGCTCGAGGGCGAGGACCGACCCCGGCTGCTCGGATCCCACGCCCCGGAGTCTGCTCTCTACTTCTGGCCGCGCCGCAAGCGCTGCCCGGTGACCCGCAGCCCGGTCCGCGACGTCGACCTCGGTCCGGTGGGCATCCTGTACGCCTGGACCTTTCTGCACGTGCCGCGCATGGGCAAGATCTCCTTCGGGGACCAGGGTGGCTACGCCGTCGGTCAGGTGGACCTTCCCGAAGGGGTCCGTGTGCAGGCCCCCCTGGTGGGATCCCCGGAGGACTGGTCGATCGGCGACCAGATGGGCCTCACGCTGTTCCCCGTGGGAGACGACGCCGACGGCAACGAGCTCGCCACGTTCCGCTTCGAGGTGATCCGATGACCGGCTCGTTCAACCGCGACGTCTACGTGGTCGGCGTGGGGATGCACCCCTTTAACAACGAGGGCGTCCCCGTCTCCGACATGGCCTACGTCGCCGGCATTGCCGCCCTCGAGGACTCTGGTCTCGACTTTCCCGAGGTCGGCGCGCTGTACAACGGCTACATCGGCGGTGCCATCACGGCCGGTGTCCACATCGCCAAGGACTTCGGCCTCACCGGGATCCCCGTGACCCACGTCGAGAACGCATCGGCGACCGGTTCCTGCGCGTTCGGGGAAGCTGTCCACGCCGTTGCCGGTGGACGGGTGGATGTCGCCATGGCCCTCGGCTTCGACGACATGAACCGGATGGGCGGTCTCGGGCGCGGCCGCAAGAAGGGCCTCGGCGCCGAGGACGTCATGTTGCCCGCGGCGTTCTTCGCGATGTGGGCGACCCGGCGCATGCACGACGCCGGCACGACGGTCGAGACCTACGCGGCGATCGCGGCGAAGAACTGGAACCACGCCCGCCAGAACCCGATGGCCCAGCGCCGGGCCGATCACGAGATGACCGTCGAGGAGGTCCTGGCCTCCACGATGATCTCGTACCCGCACACCTCGAAGATGGCCTGTGCAGCCGGTGGCGGTGCTGCCGCGGCCATCGTCGCCAGCGAGGCGGTGGCCCGCCGGCTAGGCGGGCCGAAGATCAAGGTCCTCGCGTCCCAGCAACGGTCCGAGACCTACACCGACGGTCACGTGTTCCTCGGGGCCGTGATCGGTCCGTCGCAGATGACCCGCGACACCGCGGGCGCGGCGTACGAGCAGGCAGGGGTGGGGCCGGCAGAGCTCGACCTGGTCCAGGTCCACGATGCCTTCCCCGTCGAGGAACTGGTGTACTACGAGCTGCTCGGCATCTGCTGCGACGGCGAGGGCGACCAGCTGGTGCTTGCCGGCGAGACCTCCCTCGGTGGGAGGATCCCGTTCAGCACCGATGGCGGGCTCACGGCGCGGGGTCACCCCGGCGGGCCCACCGGTCTAGCTCAGGTGCACGAGACCGTGGTGCAGCTTCGGGGCCAGGCGGGCCCCCGTCAGGTCGACGGGGCCCGCACCGGCCTGTGTCACATGGCGGGCGCCGGTTCCGTCTGCGTCGTGCACATCCTCCAACGGAGCTGACCCGTCGGCCGGAGGTGGCAGATGCCCCTCCTCTTCGGCCGTCCCTGGTGGTGGTTCCGGCCCCGCCTACCCTTCTTCCCCCCGAAAGCGAATCCCGTGAGATCCCCGATCCTGGCCCCGCCGCTTCTCTCGACGGTCGACACGGGCAGCGAGCAGTTCGGCAAGAACCGCGACGACTGCCTCGAGCAGCTCGACGTCATCGACACCCTCCTGGCCCAGGCCGAGGCCGGCGGTGGTCCCGACTCCATCGCCAGGATGCGCTCTCGGGGCAAGATGCCCATCCGCGAGCGCATCGCCAACGTGCTGGACCCGGACACCCCGTTCCTCGAGATCAGCGCCCTCGCGGGCTACGGGTCGGACTACACCGTCGGCGGCGGCATGGTCGTCGGCGTCGGGGTCATCGCCGGCACCGAGTGCGTGATCATGGGCAACGACCCCTCCGTGCTCGGCGGCGCGCTCACGCCCTACGCCGGCAAGAAGTGGTCGCGCGCCATAGAGATCGCCCGCGAGAACCACATGCCCTACATCAGCTTCGTGGAGTCGGCTGGGGCCGACCTGCGCATGGGCGGCGCGGGGAGCAGCGGGCCGAAGACGCAGACGACGCACTTCGCCGAGAGCGGTCGGCCCTTCTACGAGATGATCGAGCTGTCGAAGCTGCGCATTCCGTCGGTGTGTGTGGTGTTCGGCTCCTCCACGGCCGGAGGGGCGTACCAGCCCGGCCTTTCCGACTACGTGATCGTGGTGAGGGAGCAGTCGAAGATATTCCTGGCGGGCCCGCCGCTGGTGAAGATGGCCACGGGCGAGGAGAGCGACGACGAGACCCTCGGCGGCGCCGCCCTCCACGCCGAGGTGTCCGGTCTCGGCGACTACTTCGCCGAGGACGAGATGGACGCCCTGCGCATGTGCCGCGAGGCGGTGTCCCACCTGAACGTCCGCAAGCCCGGCCCGCCGCCGCTGGAGGGGGTGGACGAGCCGATCCACGACCGCGACGAGCTGCTGGGGCTGGTCAGCCGCGACCTGCGCCAGCCGGTCGATGTGCGCGACGTCGTCGCCCGCACCGTGGACGGCTCCCGCTTCGAGGAGTTCAAGCCCCGCTGGGGCCCGACGATGGTGTGCGGGTGGGCGCAGATCCATGGCTACCCGGTCGGGATCTTGGGCAACAACGGGGTGATCTACCCCGACGCCTCGCAGAAGGCGGCCCACTTCATCCAGCTCTGCAACCAGATCGACGTCCCGCTGGTGTTCCTGCAGAACGTCACCGGCTACATGGTCGGCAAGGACTTCGAGGCCGAGGGCATCGTGAAGAAGGGTTCGCAGATGATCAACGCCGTCTCCAACTCGACGGTCCCCCACCTGACGGTGATCATCGGGTCCAGCTACGGCGCGGGCACCTACGGCATGTCGGGGCGCGCCTTCGGCAACCGGTTCACCTTCATCTGGCCCACCGCCAAGATCGCCGTGATGGGACCGAAGCAGATCGCGGGCGTGATGTCGATCGTGCGCCGCCAGCGCGCCGCCCGCAGGAACGAGGAGTTCGACGAACAGGAGGACGCCGCCATCGTGGCCATGGTGGAAGACGCCCAGGAGCGAGGGTCGCTGGCCGTCGAGGCCACGGGGGCGATCAGCGACGACGGCATCATCGATCCCCGCGACACCCGCACCGTGCTCGGCCTGTGCCTGTCGGCCGTCCGCAACCGCCCCATCGAGGGCGCGGCGAGCTACGGGGTGTTCCGGCTGTGACCCGGCCGTTGCGTTCCCTGCTCGTCGCCAACCGGGGCGAGATCGCCCGACGGGTGTTCCGCACAGCACGTTCCATGGGTCTGCGGTGCGTCGCCGTCTACGTCGACGCCGACGCCGACGCGCCCTTCGTGTCCGAGGCCGACGAGGCCGTTCGGCTCCCCGACGGCGGCTACCTCGACAGCGCGGCCATCGTCACCGCCGCCAGGTCCTCCGGCGTCGATGCGATCCATCCCGGCTACGGCTTCTTGTCCGAGAGCGCGGGCTTCGCCCGTGCTGTCATCGAGGCCGGCATCACCTGGGTCGGCCCGACGCCCGAGGTCATCGAGTCGATGGGCGACAAGCTGGCCGCCAAGCGGATCGCGACCGAGGTCGGCGTCCCCACGCTGCCGTCGACCGACGACCCCTCCCGGGCCGGCGACGTCGGCTTCCCCCTGCTCGTCAAGGCGGCCGCCGGCGGCGGCGGCAAGGGCATGCGGGTGGTCGAGTCCGCCGACGCGCTCGACGAAGCCGTCGCCGCGGCCCAGCGGGAGGCGGCGAGCGCGTTCGGCGACGGTCGCGTCTTCCTCGAGCGTCACGTGGGCAGGGCGCGGCACATCGAGATCCAGATCCTGGGCGACGACCACGGGAACCTCATCCACCTGGGTGAGCGCGAGTGCTCCATCCAGCGTCGCCACCAGAAGGTGATCGAGGAGTCCCCGTCGCCGGCGATCGATGCATCGTCGCGCGCCGCCATGGGCGAGGCCGCGCTGCGGCTGGCCCAGGCGCTGGGCTACCGGTCGGCGGGGACCGTCGAGTTCATCTTCGACGAAGCCCGCGAGACGTTCTTCTTCCTCGAGGTCAACACCCGTCTCCAGGTGGAGCACCCGGTCACCGAGGAGGTCACGGGCATCGACCTCGTCCGCGAGCAGCTGCGGGTGGCGGCAGGGGAACGCCTCGACCGCGACCAGGAGTCCATCACCTTCTCGGGTCACGCCATCGAGGCCCGGCTCTACGCCGAGGACCCCGCCGCCGGCTTCCTCCCCGCCACCGGCACCCTCGTCGCCTACGACCACCCTGCCGACCCGGCGGTGCGCTGGGACACCGGCGTGCGGTCGGGCTCGGTGGTCGGGGTGGACTTCGACCCGATGTTGGCCAAGGTCATCGCGCACGGCCCGACCCGGGCCGAGGCCGCCGGGCGCCTCGCCCTCGCGCTCGAGCGGCTCCACCTCGGGGGCGTGGTGACCAACCGGGCGTTCCTGGCGGAGGTGCTGCGCACCGAGGAGTTCCTCGCCGGCGCCACGACCACCGACTTCATCGAACGCGTCGACCCGCCGCGCTCAATGGCGGTCGACGAGGGGGAGCTGCGCCGTGCCGCGGTTGCCGCCGCCCTGTGGCTGCAGGGCCGCAACCGCGACCGGGCCGAGGTCCTCCGGGGCCTGCCCACGGGCTGGCGCAACTCGCCCATGCCCGCCCAGCAGGTGGTGCTCCGCCACGGCGACGACGAGATCGACGTCCGCTACCAGGCTCGCCGGGACGGCAGCTTCGGCGTCGGCGAGAGCACGGCGTGGGTGCACGGGTGGGACGGGGCCGGCATCGACGTCGAGCTGGACGGGAGACGCCGGCGCACCCGGGTGACGCTCGACGGTGCGCGCGTGCATGTGCAGGTGCCCGCCGGCACGCTCAGCCTGGAGGTCGTTCCGCGGTTCGTGCCGCCGGGCGCCGAACCCGTCGGCGGCGGCCTCACCGCGCCGATGCCGGGATCGGTGCTCGACGTGCGCTGCTCTGCCGGCCATCCGGTCGAGGCGGGGCAGGTGCTGGTGGTGCTCGAAGCGATGAAGATGGAGCACCACGTCCGTGCACCGGTCGACGGCGTGGTCGCCGAGGTCCGCGTGCGCGCCGGGGACCAGGTCGGCACCGGCGCAGTCCTGCTCGTCATCGACACCGAGGAGGTGGAAGGGGAGTCATGACCGACCCGATCCGCATCGCCAACTGCTCCGGGTTCTACGGCGACCGCCCGTCGGCGGCGCGCGAGGTGGTCGAGGGAGGCCCGATCGACGTGCTCACGGGCGACTGGCTCGCCGAGCTGACCATGCTCATCCTCCAGCGCACCAGAGCCAAGCGCCCCGGAGGCGGCTATGCCCGCAGCTTCGTCACCCAGATGGAGCAGGTCATGGGCACCTGCCTGGACCGGGGCATCAAGGTGGTCTCCAACGCGGGGGGGCTCGACCCCGACGGCTGCGCCGAGGCCGTCGCCGAGGTGGCCGAGAAGCTCGGGCTGTCCCCGACCATCGCCCACGTCGCCGGGGACGACATCCTCGGGCGCCTCGACGATCTGGTCGAGGCCGGCATCGACCTGGCGCACTACGAGACGGGTGAACCGATCGGCGACACGTCCCGTTTCATCACCGCCAACGCCTACCTCGGGTGCTGGGGGATCGTCGAGGCGTTGCGCCGCGGTGCCGACATCGTCGTCACCGGGCGCACCACCGACGCGGCCGTCGTGTGCGGTCCCGCCGCGTGGCACCACGGCTGGGCCCGCGACGACTGGGACGCGCTGGCCGGTGCGGTGGTGGCCGGTCACGTCATCGAGTGCGGCACCCAGGCCACAGGCGGCAACTACTCGTTCTTCACCGAGGTCCCGGGCCTCACCCGCACCGGGTTCCCGTGGGCCGAGGTCGCCGCCGACGGCGCCACCGTCATCGGCAAGCACGAGGGAACCGGCGGCGAGGTGTCGGTGGGCACGGTCACCTCCCAGCTCCTGTACGAGATCGACTCGCCGGCCTACCTCGGGCCCGACGTCACGGCCCGGTTCGACACGATCCAGCTCGAAGAGGTCGGCCCCGATCGGGTCCGGATCAGCGGCACCAAGGGCGAGCCTCCGCCGTCGACGCTCAAGGTCGCCATGAACGAGCTCGGGGGGTTCCGCAACGAGGTCGCCGTCGGTCTGGTGGGACTCGACATCGAGGAGAAGGCTGCGCTCGTGGAGGCGGCGTTCTGGGAGGCCCTCCCCTACGGACCGGATGACTACGCCACGGTCAAGACCCGGCTCGTGCGCACCGACAAGCCCGATCCGGCCACCAACGAGGAGGCCACGGCGTCGTGGCGGCTGTCGTTGAAGGACCCCGACGAGCGCAAGGTCGGCCGGGTCGTCTTCGACGCCACCGTCGAGCTCGGCCTGTCCACAATCCCCGGCTTCGTCGGCCTCGGGGGTAGGGGCGGCCAGCAGGCCCAGCCCTACGGCGTCTACCGTCCGGCGGTGGTCCCTGCCGACCTCGTGCCCCAGCACGTGACGATCCTCGGCGGGTCCGCCACCGTCGTGGAGTCCACCGCCCCTCTCGCCGACGTGGTGGTCGAGCCCCGACCGGGTCCGTCGACCACCGTGGCCACGGGGCCCACCGTCCGAGCGCCGATCGGCACGATCATCGGGACCCGGTCCGGCGACAAGGGCGGCAACGCCAACCTCGGCGCGTTCGCCCGCAGCGACGCGGCCTGGGCCTGGTTGGACGAGTTCCTCACCACCGCCGTCCTGCGGGAGCTGCTCCCCGAGGCGGCCCCGCTCGCCATCGACCGCCATCGGCTCGCCTCGATCCGGTCGCTCAACTTCGTCGTGCACGGCCTGCTCGAGGAGGGCGTGGCCGCATCGACCCGGAGGGACCCTCAGGCCAAGAGCCTCGGCGAGTGGCTCCGGGCCCGTGTCGTGGACATCCCCGAGGCCCTGCTGGAGGGACGCTGACGTGGACTTCGACATGCCACCCGAGGACGATCCGCGCCGGTCGGAGATCCGCCGTTGGCTCGCCGACCACCCCGGGGCCTCGATGGCCGAGATCGCCGAGGCGGGCTACGTCGTGCCCCACTGGCCCACCCCCTGGGGCCTCGAGGCCGATCCCATGCACCAGCTCATCATCGACGAGGAGCTGGACCGTGCCGGGATCAGGCGCCCGGGCGGCATCGGGCTCGGCTGGGCCGCGCCCACGATTCTTGCCGCGGGCACAGACGAGCAGAAGCAGCGATACCTGCCGCGCATCCTGAGCGGGGAGGACCAGTGGTGCCAGCTGTTCAGCGAACCCGACGCAGGGTCCGACCTGGCCTCGGTGCGCACGAGCGCGGTGCGCGACGGCGACACCTACATCGTGAACGGCTCCAAGATCTGGACCAGCGGGGGCCACCAGAGTCGGTACGGGATCCTCATCGCCCGCACCGACCCGGGCGCGCCCAAGCACCGGGGCATCAGCTACTTCGTCTGCCCCATGGACCTGCCGGGCATGACCCTGGAGCCGATCATCGACATGACGACGGCGCACTCGTTCAACCAGGTCTTCTTCGACGACGTGCGCCTCCCGGCCGAGAACCTCCTCGGCCAGCAGGACGACGGGTGGCGGCTCACCAAGATCACCTTGTCCAACGAGCGGGTGATGCTCTCCTCGGCCGGCTCGTTGTGGGGCGCTGGCCCCTCGGCTGCCGACCTGATCGAGCTGGTCCGCACCGACGGCGCCGCGTCCGACCCGCTGATCCGCCAGCGGCTGGCCGGGCTGCACTGCGAGGCCGAGGTCCTTCGCCTCAACCGCCTGCGGACCCTGTCGGCCCGCTTGAAGGGCCAGACACCCGGACCGGAGGCGTCGATCCAGAAGGCGATGGCCGACGAGCACGGCCAGCACGTGATGGCCCTGGCCAAGGACATCGTCGGGGCGAACGGCATGCTCGAGGGGTCGGGACCCGCGGGTCCGCTCCCCGAGGACGCCCGCACGAGTGTCACCGAGATCACCGCCGACCACAGCCGGTTCCCCGATGTCGACCCGGTGTGGCACTACGGGTTCCTGTTCTCATCGGCGCTCACCGTCGGCGGCGGCACCTTCGCCATCCAGCGCAACATCATCGGGGAGCTGGTCCTGGGGCTCCCCCGCGAGCCCCGCGTCGAGAGCTGATGCACTTCCAGGAACGGAGCACCCATGACTGACCTGCCCTCCCTCGTCGCCGACCTGCGATCGGAACACGAATCCCTCGACAGCGTCGTCGCCGACCTACCCGCCGAGGGGTGGACACGGCCCACCGCCAGCCCCGGCTGGAGCGTCGCCGACCAGATCGGTCACCTCACGTACTTCGACGGCACCGCCACCTTGGCCATCACCGCCCCTGACCGCTTCCAGGCGAGCTTCGAGCAGCTGCTGGGCGCCGGGGACCAGGTGGACGAGCTCACGCTGTTCCGCAGCCTCGGCCCCGACGGGCTGCTCGAGAAGTGGCGGGAGAACCGGGCCGGTCTGCTCGACGCGGCCGGCCGCCTCGAGGACGCTCAGCGCATCCCTTGGTACGGGCCGTCGATGGGCGCCAAGTCGTTCCTCACCGCCCGGCTCATGGAGTGCTGGGCGCACGGCACCGATGTGGTCGACGCCGTCGGCGGGCACCGTCCGGCCACAGGTCGCCTCCGCCACATCGCCCAGCTGGGCTACATCACCCGCGGCTGGACCTATGCCAACCGCAGCGAGGAGATGCCCGCCGGGGAGGTGCGGGTCGAGCTGGAGGGCCCCGACGGCGGCACCTGGGCCTTCGGTCCCGACGATGCCCCGGCGACGGTCCGGGGCCCCGCCGAGCACTTCTGTCTGGTCGTCACCCAACGTCGCCACCTCGACGACACCGACCTGGTCGTCGAAGGTGACATCGCCCTCGACTGGATGGCCAAGGCCCAGGCCTACGCCGGTTCCCCGACGGAGGGGCCAGCGCCGAGGGGAGCGCGCTAGATGTCCGTCGTTCGATCCGAGACCCGTGACGGCGTCTGCACCGTCAGCCTGTGCGACACCGAGCACCGCAACGCCCTCGGCCGCCAGCTGATCACCGAGATGGTCCAGGCCTTCGAGGCCGCCGAGGCGGACGACGAGGTCCGCGTCGTGGTGCTGACCAACGAGGGCTCGGCGTTCTGCGCCGGAGCCAATCTGTCCGAGCGCCGGCTGGGGTCCGGCGCCGACGAGCCGGCGCCAGCCGCAGTGTCCAGCCCCATGCACCTCTTCGGCCGCTTCGCTCGGTCGCCCAAGCCCTACGTGGGCCGCATCGCCGGGCACTGCGTGGCCGGCGGGATGGGCCTGGCCGCAGCCATGGACATCTCCATCGCCCACGAGGACGCCAAGTTCGGCTTCACCGAGGTGCGCATCGGTGTCGCCCCAGCCGTGATCTCCGTGGTGTGCCTGCCCAAGCTGCGCACGGCCGACGCCCGGGCCACGTTCCTGCGCGGCAACCGCTTCAGCGGTCGGGAGGCGGCGGAGATGGGGCTGATCAACGCGGCCGTGCCGGCCGACCGCCTCGATGCCGAGGTCGACGCCGTCGTGGACGACCTCCTCGCCGCGGCTCCGGGCGCCCTGGCCGCGGCCAAGGAGCTGCTCGCACAGGTGCCGCAGCTGCCGACCGACGAGGCGTTCGCCTGGACCTCGGAGGTGTCCACGCGGCTGTTCGGGACCGACGAGGCCCGCGAGGGCATGACCGCGTTCCTCGAGAAGCGCACGCCGTCGTTCTCCCGCCGCCGCGAGGACAAGAGGTGAGGCGGGCGACATGTGTCAAGGCTCGGTCCGTGTATCGTCAGGAGGGCTAGGGTTGCCGTCATGCGCGTTCACGTTGACCAGGAGAAGTGCCAGGGCCACAACCGATGCGTCGTCCTCGCCCCGGACCTGTTCGAGGTCGACGATCTGGGCATGGCGTGGGTGAAGGGCGACGGCGAGGTGCCGCTCGGCCAGGAGGAGGCGGCGCAGCTCGCCGTCGACAACTGCCCCGAGTACGCCATCACCATCAGCGACGACTGACGTGTGCCGGCCGGCTTCCGTCTCGCCGCGGGTACCGACCCGCCCGGCTACGGGACCGACGGGGGGAAGGCGGCGGCTTCGGTCACGAGCTGGTGCCACGGTGCCAGCCGGGCCGGCCAGCCGACGCACAGCGCGGCCACGGTGACGCCGTCGCGCCCGTAGGCAGCCACCCAACGGCCGTCGTCCACCGAGCCCTCGACGATCGCGAACTCGTCGTCGGCGCCGCACGTGCCCACGAACTGGAGCTTGCGGCCGAACTGGTCGGACCAGAAGTAGGGGACCGGCGCGAACGGGCCCGCCGCTTCCCTGCCGTGCACGAGTGCCTTGGCGGCGTGGGCGGCCTGCTCGCCGGCGTTGGTCCAGTGCTCGATCCGGCTCGTCCCGTAGCGAGGGTGGTCCCACCGGGCGACGTCGCCGACGGCAACCACCCGGTCGCCGCCGCCGCGGGCCAGGCACGCCTCGTCGCACGCCACGCCGTCGTCGAGGGTGAGCCCGGAGCCGTCCAGCCACCTGGTGGCCGGCACGACGCCGATGCCCACCACCACGACGTCGGCCCCGACGGTGGTGCCGTCGGCGAGGCGCACCCCACGCACGCGGTCGTCGCCGTCGAAGCCGACCACCCCGGTGCCGAGGCGAAGCCGGACCCCGTTGGCCTCATGGAGAGCACGGACGATCTCGCCGGCGCGGGCACCCAGCGGCGTGAGCGGGAAGGGGAGCGCGTCGACGATGGTGACGTCCAGGCCGAGCGCTCGACACGAGCTGGCGACCTCGCAGCCGATGAAGCCGGCCCCCACCACCACGACCTGCGCTGCATGTTCGAGCTCGGCGCGCAGGGCCAGGCTGTCGTCGATCGTGCGCAGCACGTGGACCCCGGCCAGGGCTTCGGTGGCCGGGATCCGCCGTGGCGAGGCACCGGTGGCCACCACGAGGCCGTCGTAGGGCACGCGCTCGCTGTGCTCGAGCAGCACGGTCCGGGCGGCGAGGTCGAGACCGACAGCGCGCACCCCGGTGCAGACCTCGGCGTCGACCTCGTCCGGTACCCGAAGTCGCACCCGCTCCGGTGCGAGGGAGCCGACCAGCACCTGCTTCGACAGCGGCGGCCGGTCGTAGGGAGGCCAGTGCGGCTCGTCGGAGATGATGGTGATCGGCCCCTCGTGGCCCTCCCGTCGCAGCGACTGCGCCGTGCGCAGCCCCGCGAGCGAACCACCGACGATCACCGCACGTCCGTTGTCGAGCATCCGGACAGCGTGGCATGTCCTTTGGCGACCCGCGAGATGCACTGCGTATGATGTCTCATGGCCCGCGACTGAGGATGAGCAGATGACTGAACCGACACCGACCACCGGCCTGCAGTTCCGTGCCGGCGTGCAGGAGGACTACGGCCCCGTCACGGATTGGGCCACCGACTTCGACCTGATGGACGAGGACTACGTGGTCCATCCCGAGCAGCGGTGGTCCGAGCAGCGTGAGCGCTGTCCGATTGCCTTCACCGAGCGTCGTCAGCGCACGTGGCTGCCGGTGCGTTACGAGGACCTCACGGAGATCGCGCACGACGTCGAGCGGTTCTCCTCCCGCGACATCGTCGTCGTGTCGCCGTTCGACCAGCCGATCAACGACCTCATGCCCGTGCCGCCGATCAGCTCCGATCCGCCGGTGCACACGTGGGCCCGCCGGCTGCTGTTGCCCGCCTTCGGTCCGACGGCGATCGAGAAGATGACGCCGATCACCCGCGGGCTGGCCAACGATCTGATCGACGAGCACTTCAGCGACGGCCACGGCGACGCGGCGTCCGACTACGCCCGGCACATCCCGGTGCGGATCATCGCCCAGATGCTCGGCGTGCCCGTCGAGGACGAGGACAAGTTCACCGGCTGGGTCGTCCGCACCCTGCAGAACGGGTTCCAGAACATCGACGGTGCCATGGACGCCCTCGGCGAGATGACGATGTACTTCGTCGGTGCCGTGGCCGAACGGCGGGCCATGGAGCCGGGCACCCGGCCCGACGACATCATCACCATGCTCATCGAGGCCGAGACCGACGAGCCCATCTCCGACCAGCACCTGCTCGGCACGTGCTTCTTGCTGCTCGTGGCCGGCATCGACACCACGTGGAGCAACATCGGCTCCGCGCTGTGGCACCTGGCCACCCACCCCGAGGACCAGCAGCGCCTCCGCGACGAGCCCGAGCTCATGCCGATGGCCGTCGAGGAGTTCCTGCGCTTCTACAGCCCGGTCACCATGGCCCGGTACGTCACCGAGGACACCGAGCTCGCCGGGTGCCCGATGAAGGAGGGTGACAAGATCCTCATGGCCTTCCCCGCGGGCAACCACGACCCCGAGATGTTCGAGGACCCGGACCAGTTCATCATCGACCGGAAGCGGAACCGCCACTTCGCCTTCGGGTCCGGCATCCACCGCTGTCTCGGGTCCAACCTCGCCCGCATGGAGATCAAGGTCGCGCTCGAGACCTTCCTCGAGCGCATCCCGACCTTCGAGCTGGCCGACCCCGACGCCGTCACCTGGACCGGGGGTCAGGTGCGCGGTCCGCGGTGCGTGCCCATCACGTCCTGACCACACCCAACAGGGGGAACCCGCTGTGAAGACCCGCGTAGCCGACATGCTCGGCGTCGAGTATCCGATCCTCGCCTTCAGCCACTGTCGCGACGTCGTCGCCGCAGTGACCAACGCTGGCGGGTTCGGCGTGCTCGGCGCGGTGGCGCACACACCCAAGCAGCTCGAGATCGACCTCACGTGGATCGAGGAGCATGTCGCGGGCCGTCCCTACGGCGTCGACCTGCTGCTGCCCCAGAAGTACGCGGGCGCCGAGGAGGGCGGCCTCGACCGCGATGCGCTGCGCCAGCTGCTCCCGCCGGAGCACCAGGCCTTCGTCGATGAGATCTTGGCCCGCTACGCGGTGCCCGAGCTCGACCCCGAGCAGAAGGAGGCTGTCGCCCGTCTCGGCGGCATGAACGTGTCGCCCAAGGGCTACGAGCCGCTGCTCGACGTGGCCTTCGGGCACGACATCAAGCTGATCGCCAGCGCCCTCGGCCCGCCGCCGTCGGCGCTGATCGACCGAGCCCACGCCGCTGGCGTGGTCGTCGCCGCCCTGGCCGGCACACCCGAGCACGCACTGCGCCACCAGGAGATCGGCGTGGACATCGTTGTCGCCCAGGGGACCGAGGGGGGCGGACACACCGGTGAGATCGCCACCATGGTCCTCATCCCCCAGGTGGTCGACGCGGTCGCGCCCACCCCGGTGGTCGCCGCCGGTGGCATCGCCAACGGTCGCCAGGTCGCCGCGTCCATGGCCCTCGGCGCTGAGGGCGTCTGGTGCGGCTCGGTGTGGCTCACCACAGTGGAGGCCGAGACCCAGCCGGTGATCAAGGACAAGTACCTGGCCGCCGGATCGAAGGACACGGTGCGTTCTCGGTCGATCACCGGCAAGCCGGCCCGCATGCTGAAGACGAAGTGGACCGAGGAGTGGGAGCGACCCGACGGGCCCGGCACCCTCGGCATGCCGCTGCAGCCGCTGCTCGTCTCCGAGGCCCAAGCGCGCATCAACCGTGCCGCGAACACGCCCGGGTCTGGAGCTCACGAGCTGGCCACCTACTTCGTCGGGCAAGTCGTCGGGCAGATGAACTCGACCAAAAAGGCGGGCCAGGTCGTCTTGGACATGGTCAACGAGTACGCCGACGTGCTGGAACGCTTCGCCAGCGAAGCGGCTGCGACGAGCTGAGATCAGACCGGACAACACCTGGACCATGACGAGGGGCTGATCCCACCGGAACCTGCGCCGCCGGCACGCAGGCGCCGGTTCCACCTTCGCGGGCGCTCCTGTGCCCGGCGCTCCCGGGCCCGATGGTCGACCCGTTGCAGAACGACCAGCACGGGGCGCGGCCGCAGCGCCGAGCAGCGCCGGACCGCGGGCCGCGCCACCGCCCTCGGCCGCCAGGGCGGCGAGGGCGGCGAGGCCGCTGGTGTAGAGGATGGCGTTGTAGGGCCCCATGAGCTGAGGGCCCATGCCCTCGCACTCGACCAGGAGGGGCAGGCCGAGTGGCCCTCGGCGGCGTGGCCATCCGGTGAGGTGGGCGACGGCCGCGGCCGCGAGCAGCGCATCGGTCGCCGCGACGCCGTGATCGCCGTCGGCGCTGCGCTCGGCGCGGCGCCACGCCCAGACAGCAGCGCCCCCGAACCCGGCGCCGGCCGAGACGATCCCTGCTGTCGCCGCACCGAGGAGACCGATCTGGGCGCCCCACCTCGTACACCAGGTGGGCGGTGGATGCGGCCAGGGCGAGGCTTGGTCAGCGATCGGCGGGGCATCCGGTCGTCTCCTGCACGGTGGGCGGTCCCGCGATGAACGCTTTGCGGCGTGTGGTCACGGGTTGTCGTGCTCTGCGTGGGGATGCGGGTGGTCAGGCCTTGGAGCGGTGGACGACCTGGGGTTCGCAGAACCCGAGCAGGCCCCACGTGCCGTTCTCGACGCCGATCCCGCTCCACTTGGCGCCCCCGAAGGGCTGGTGGGGGGCGAGTGCCAGGTGGGTGTTCACCCACGCGGTACCGCACTCGAGGTCCTCGGCGATCTGCGTGGCGCGGTCGACGTCCGTGCCCCACACCGATCCGGAGAGCCCGTAGTGGGTGGCATTGGCCCGCGCCACGACCTCGTCGACGTCGCGGTAGGTGATGACTGGCAGCGCCGGGCCGAACTGCTCCTCGTCCACGATGCGCGTGCCTTCGGAGACGTTGGTGAGGATCGTCGGCTGGAAGAAGAAGCCGTCGGTCTCCATCGGCCGCCCGCCGGCGGCCGCGACCGCACCGGAGGAGAGGGCGTCGGCGACCAGCTCGCTGACCCGCTCGAACTGGGGGCGGTTGTTGATCGGACCGAGCTGGACGTCGGCTTCCGTGCCGGCACCGACCTTCACCGAACGGGCTCGGTCGGCGAGGCCGCCGACGATGCGGTCGTGCAGGGACTCGGGGACGTACACGCGCTTGATGGCCGAGCACACCTGGCCGTTGTTCTGAAAGGCTCCCCAGAAGAGCTTTTCGACCACGGCGTCGACGTCCACGTCGTCGAGGACGATGGCCGGGTCGTTGCCGCCCAGCTCCAGGGTGGTGCGCTTGAGGTCCGGGGCTGCGGCGGCCGCCACCTTCTTCCCGGTGGCCACCGACCCGGTGAAGCTGATCTTGCGTGGGATCGGGTGGGCGGTCATGGAGGCGCCGAGCGGATCGCGCCCGCTGATCACGTTGAGCACACCCGGGGGCAGAACGTCGCGCAGGATCTCGCCGACCTTGAGCGTGGCCCGGGGGGTGAACGGCGACGGCTTGAGGACCATGGTGTTCCCGGCCAGCAGGGCAGGGGCGATCTTCCAGGAGGCGAGGACCAGCGGGAAGTTCCACGGCGTGATGCCGGCGACCACCCCGAGGGGGCGCTGCACGACCTCGACGAAGGCGGCGTCGTCGTCCTGGATCACCTGGCGGGGGATCTCGAGGTCTGCGTAGTACTGGAACCAGATGGCGGCGCCGAGCACCTCCATCGTCGATTCGCCCAGCGGCTTGCCCTGCTCCTGGGTCAGGATCGGCGCGATGTCGTCGGCGGCCGCCATGAGGGCGTCGGCGGAGGTGCGAAGCAGCTCGCGCCGACGGGCTTCGTCGCGGCGCCAGTCCCGGTACGCCTTGGCCGCCGAGGCCATGGCCGTCTCCAGCTGCTGGGGCGTGCAGTCCGGCGCCTTCGCCTCGGCCGCCCCGGTGGCCGGGTTGACGACGTCGAAGGTCCCCTCCGTGGTCGCCTCCGCGCCGTCGATCGTCATGGTCACTTCGCTCATCGTGGCCCCTTCGGTCGTGCCCGTCCGTCACGAGACATCGCCAGCGATTGTCGCACATGGCGAAGGGCGATGCCCCTCGCCTGCCGCCGGGCCGGCGTCGGCAAAGATGCGAGGCATGGCCTGACTCGGAGCCCCCAGAGCCAGCTCCTGTGGATCATCAACCGCTACACGGTGGCTCTGGCCGCGCTGCTCATGCCGGCGGGCGCCATCGGCGGCCGCTGGGGCCGAAAGCCGGTGCTCGCCATCGGGCTCGTCGCCTTCGCCGCGGTGAACGTCGCCTCGGCGTTCGCAGGCGACCCGAGCACGCTCATCGCCCTCCGGGTCCTCGCCGGCGTCGCGGCAGCCATGGTCATGCCGGTGACGCTGTCGGTCATCACCACCAACTTCCCGGCCGACGAGAAGGCCAAGGCCATCGGGATCTGGGCCGGCTTCGCCGGCGCGGGCGGCATCATCGGCCTGTTCGCAGAGGGCGCCGAGCAGGGCTGGACCGCGCCCATCACCATGGCCGCGATCACGGCCGGCGTCCTGGGATCGCTGGTCTTCGTGGCCGTCGAGCACCGCAGCGAGCACCCGCTGCTCGACGTGAGGATCTTCGCCATCCGTGGCCTGGCCGCCGGCTCCGTCAACCTGTTCGTGGTCTTCGGGGTGATGTTCTCGCTGTTCCTCGTGCTGGTCCAGTTCCTGCAGGCGGGTGCTCGGCTACTCGGCCCTCATCGCGGCCGCCGGGCTGTTGCCGATGGCCGCGATGATGATGCCGCTGTCGACCACGGCGCCCACCATCGCCGAGCGGATCGGCTTTCGGCGCACCCTGGTCACCGGGATGCTGCTGCTCGCCGCCGGGCTCGCGCTCTTCGCCGTGCTCGCCGATGCCGACAGCGGCTACGCCTCCGTGCTCCCCGGCATGCTCGTGATCGGCGCCGGGGTGGGGCTGGCGATGAGCCCGTCCACCTCTGCCATCACCTCGTCGCTGCCCGAGGAGAAGCAGGGCGTGGCCTCTGCGCTCAACGACACCGTCCGGGAGATGGGTGGCGCGGTGGGCATCGCGCTGATCGGGTCGGTGCTGAACGCCGGCTACAGGTCCGCCGTCGAGCCGGCCACCGTGGGCGTGCCCGACGAGGCCGCCGAGCCCGTGCGTGATGGGATCGGCGGCGCGCTGGCGGTGGCCGAGAGTCTAAGCGAGGCGGGTGTGCCGCTCGCCGACGTCGCTCGCCGCGCGTTCGTCGAGGGGATGGCCCCGCCCTCTACCTGGCGGCCGGCGTCAGCCTGGCCGCAGCGATCTTCACCGCCCTCTGGGGACCCAAGACCGCCGACGAGGCCGAGCCGCCGCTCCACCCCGGCGAGCCGACTCCCGGCCAGTCGCCCCGCCGGGTGGCCTGAGGACCCTGGGCCTCAGATGGTGAAGCCCGCCGGGCCCTCGCCCTCGGACGGAGGCTCGACCACGATGCGGCTGCGCACCAGCTGACCGCCGGACAGCTCGGCGGCCAGGCCGGGATCGTCCCGGCGGACCACGGCGCGGGCTCCCTCGTCGGTGGTGGCGTAGGCGACCACGGCCGCCGGGCCCATGTCGCGGTCGTGGATCACCGTCCACCCGTCCACGGTGGCCTCGCAGGTGGCGTCGATGGGCGCCAGCGGCCGGGCGGTGGCGTCGATGCTGGCCTGTTCCTCGGAGAGGTCGGGCCGGACGAAGCCGGAGCCCCGCGGCTCGGTGCTCCACAACCCGAGCGAGTGCTTGGTGACGTACCAGCCCAGCCCGCTGGTGAGGCCCACCGCCCCCGGGTCGGCCCGCAGCTCGGCGGCCATGGTGGCGATGCTGTGGGTCGTATAGTCGTTCCCCGGACCACCGAAGTAGGCGTGGCCGCCGGTGACCGTGAACGGCCGCTCGTCGGCCAGGTCCAGCCCCAGCGCCGTGGCCGACATCTCCACGGCCACGGGGAAGCATGAGTAGAAGTCGAAGCGGGAGATGTCGTCGAGGCCCACGCCGACGTCGTCGAACAGGCGCCGGCCGGCAGCCTCGATCGCCGGAGATCGGTGCAGCTCCGGCCGCTGCACGGGGTGGAAGACGTCGTTCAGGTCAGCCACGCCGAGCGGGAACACCCACCGGTCGCGGGGGACGCCGGCGGCCTCGGCCGCCTCCACCGAGCACAGCACCAGCGCGGCCGCTTGGTCCACCTCGATGATGGCGTTCATCAGCTTGGTGTACGGCTCGGCGATCATCCGGTTGTCGGGCGTGGGCTCCGACAGCTCTGCGGCCGACCGGACCCGGGGGAACCAGGCGAGGTCGGGGCGGGAGGCGGCCACGGAGGTCGCCAGCGCCATGAAGGCGCCGAGGAACCGCCGCTGCTCGTCCAGGGTTCGACCGGCGGCGTGCGCGACGGCCGACTCCAGGATCGGGTACAGGAACGGCGGCGGCGCCAGGCCGGCGGACATCTCGCGATCGGACGCGCCGATGCGGGTGTCGCCGATCTCGACGTCGGCGTCGGGCGCCTCGATGCTGACCGGCGGCGGGCTGCCTCCCTTGCGGGCCTGCCGGGCCGAGGCCCCGGCCTCGGCCC
Source organism: Iamia sp. SCSIO 61187 (assembly GCF_019443745.1). Classification (NCBI taxonomy): domain Bacteria; kingdom Bacillati; phylum Actinomycetota; class Acidimicrobiia; order Acidimicrobiales; family Iamiaceae; genus Iamia; species Iamia sp. SCSIO 61187. The sequence goes on along the minus strand of NZ_CP050948.1, from coordinate 4,141,792 downwards.
CGGCGATCAGGGCCACGTCGCAGCGCCCGGCGGCGATGTCCGCTCCCAGCACACCGACCAGCCACTGGGGCGTGTTGCCGCCGATGGTGGACGAGAGGTGGCGGCGGGCGCCGAAGCCGAGGACGACGTCGAGGCGCTGGGCCGGATGCTCGGTGCGGGGCGACAAGATGCCGGGCATGGCGACGGTGTCGGGGACCAGTCGCCCACCGCAGTCGGCCAGGGCGGCGCGGGTCGCCTCGGCGGCGAGCGTGATCGGGTCGACGAGGTCGCCACCCCGGTTGGTCACCTGGCCGACGCCGACCAGGACCGGGGCGCGGGGGTCGATGCTCACCGGTGCGTGGCTCGGGCCTGGCTCAGCACGACGTTCCCCTTCTGCGTCGAGGCTTCGACGATGGCACCGTCGCCGTCCCGCCAGATCTTGGCGACGATGGTGTCCTCGGGCCACACCTGGTCGGCGAAGCGGCCCTCGAGGCTGCCGAAGGCGTCGACGTCACCGTCGAAGACCCCGGACAGCACGGCGCGGCCCACGAACCCGAAGGTGCACAGGCCGTGGTTGAAGGGGGCGTCGAACCCGGCCATCTTGGCGAACTCCGGGTCGATGTGCAGCGGGTTGCGGTCGCCTGAGAGGCGGTAGATCGCCGCCTGCTCCTGGCGGGTCTGGTACTCGATCACCACATCGGGGTCGCGGTCGGGTGGTTGGTTCTTCCCCGACGTCGACGGCCCTCGCTCGCCGCCGAAACCGCCGGCACCACGGACGAACAGGGTGGCCGCCGCGGTGAACAAGGCGCCCTGGGCGTCGCTCGCCACCCCCTCGAAGCCGATCACGGCCGCCTTGCCCTTGTCCCACGCCTCGGTGATCCGCCCGCGGATCTCGACGTCGGCCTTCGGCGGCAGGGTGCGGTGGCAGGTGATCGACTGCTCGCCGTGCAAGATCATGGCCGGGTTCACGTCGACCTCGCCGAACAGCCCACCCATCGCCATGAGCCCAGGGATCACCCCGTAGGTGGGCAGCACGACCGGCCCTCGCCCCTCGTAGACGAAGTCCAGGTCCTCGGGTGGCCGGGCACCGACGCCCAGGGCGTAGAGCATGACGTCCTTCTCGTTCCAGGACGCGGCGACCGGCGGGAGCTCGAGGCCGGTGAGATCGGTGGAGAGAGGGCGTGACATGGGCACAGTCTGTCCGGTGCCGCGAGCTGGCCGCAAGACATCCGGCGAATGGTGTATCACTGCCGAACTCGGGGCCCGAGCATCTCCCGTCTGCGGGTCGAGGTGATCATGGTCGAGACCCCGAGGCTGGACCGGGCGGCGACGGGGCCCACCTGACGCCGGCTCACCAGCCGGTCGCGAACACCGCGGCGCCCTGCAGGGCGCCGACCGCACCACCGAGCGCGCCACCGATGAGGACGAGGATGATCTCGTCCTCCTCGAAGATCCCGCGGAGCATCCGCTCGAACTGGTGCTTGTCGAGCACGGCCAAGCGCTCCTCGATGAGCTCGTCGAGGCGCAGGGTGGGGGAGAGGTGCTCCTCGACGAGCGGCCGGACCTGCGGCAACAGGTCGGTGAGGCGCTGAGTCAGCACGACGGTGACCTTGTCGAGGTGGTCGTCGGTGACCTCGTCCCCGGCGAACACGGCCAGCACGGGCCGGAGCTGGTCGAGCTGGGCGCGGGCCTGGCCCACGAGCTCTCCCACGAGCTCACCGGCCGCGGGGTTCTGGGTGACGTGGTCGATGAGGTTCGCCGGGGTGAGCACCTCGTGCGCCGCGATGCGCCCGTAGTCGTAGGCGATCTCGGCCTGCCGCTTGGGGAACATCCCCTGGTAGGTCACCAGGCCGACGTAGCGGCGGGGCTCCAGGGGGCGGAAGATCATCTGGATGGCCAGCCAGTTCGTGCCCAGACCGACGATCGCCCCGACGATCGGCATGGTCCACCACAGGGAGAACAACGTGTACGCGGCGGCCTGGACGATGCCGATGAGGAAGCCGAACACGCCGCCGTAGAGCTCGATGAAGCGCAGCTCGCGGTGGCCGACCTCCTGCGCCACCCGGGCCAGGCGGTCGGCGTTCGGGCCGCTCAGCTCCTCCACCATCAGGCGGTCGAGGTCGATCAGGTCTTCCGCCCGCTCGCCCATGGTGACCAGGCCCTGGCCGATGCTCTGCTCGATGTGTCCGAGCACCATGGTGCGCACCTGCTCACGCGCCTCCGGGGCCATGCCGGCCCAGGTGCCGGGGCTCACCACGTCGAGTGCCTCGCCGAAGATGGCGTCGACGTCGTTCGGACGCTCCTCGATCAGCTTGCGCATGAGCCCGTGGGCGTCCAGGCGCTCGACCATGTCCTCGGGGCTGAGGACATGGCCCGTGGTGGTGGCGATCTCCGTGGCGAGCTTGGGGGCCAGCCGGTAGACGATGCCCTGCCACTTCAGCGGACCGATGCCCCAGGGCTCGGAAGGGTGGAACACCATCTTCACCGCGGCCCAGTTGGTGATGTAGCCGATGAAGGCGGTGATCAGCGGGATGGTGATGAACACCAGGGCGGTGTCGCGCACGGGAGCCCCCTCGGGGTCGGTCAGCTCAGTGTTCGCCGCCGGGGGCGGCGATGTCCTCCGGCTGGCGACCAGCCGGAGGACGCCGGATCCGCTACCTGGCGGCGTTGAGCAGCTGGGCCATCTCCTCGGTCGCGTTGTCGGGCACGATCAGGTCGTCGAGCGACGCGATGGTGTCCCAGTTGTCGCGCACCTGCTCGGGCGTCAGGTCCGCGGAGTAGTAGCCGAGCGGCTCGGCGACGACCACGCGGCTCACCCGCCCGCCGGCCACCGAAAGGATCTGGCCGGTGACATCGCACTGGTCGGAGGACAGGTACACCACGACCGGGGACACCTTCTCCGGGTCGAGCGAGTCCGCCATCGAGCCGAGCAGGTCCTCGGTCATGCGCGTGCGGGCTCCCGGCGCGATGACGTTGGCGAGCACGTTGCGCTTGCGGCCCTCCTGGGCCAGCGCCCTGGTGAAGCCGACCAGGCCCATCTTCGCGGCGCCGTAGTTGGTCTGGCCGAAGTTGCCGAACAGCCCAGCGGCCGAGCTGGTGTTGACGACGCGCCCGTAGCCCTGCTCCCGCATGAGCTTCCAGGCCGGCAGCGTCACCCAGAACGCGCCGTACAGGTGCACCTGCAGCACCGGGTCGAGCAGCTCAGGGGTCAGGTTGTGGAACGCCTTGTCCCGGAGGATGCCGGCGTTGTTGATCACGATGTCGACCCGGCCGAACGCGTCGAGCGCGCTCTGCACGATGGCCTCGCCGCCCTGCTGGCTGGACACGGAGTCGGTGTTGGCGACGGCTTCGCCCCCCTGATCGTTGATCTCATCGGCGACCTGCTGGGCCGGTCCGGTGTCGGAACCGCTCCCGTCCACGGCCCCGCCGAGGTCGTTCACCACGACCCGCGCGCCACGCGAGGCCAGTGCCAGGGCGTGCTGGCGACCGAGGCCGTGCCCAGCGCCGGTGACGATGGCGACATGGCCATCGAATCCGATGTCCGTCATCTGATCCTTTCCGCCGGGGGCTCTCCCCCGGGACATGTGACAACATAAATCATCTGTCCTACCGTTGCGCCCACCCGAGCCCGACCCGCCCCGCGGGCATCGGAAACCCCGAGGAGGACGAGAGATGACCACGTTGACGCCCCCGACGGTGCGTGAGGACGCCGAGACCTGGCTCCGTGAGAACTGGGACCCCGAGATGGCCCTCGGGCGCTGGTGGGAGCGACTCGCCGACAGCGGCTGGGGCTTCCCGACCTGGCCGGAGCGCTGGTTCGGACGGGGCCTCACCAGCGACCAGGCCAAGCAGGTCGACGCCGCCCGCGCCGCGATCGGTGCGGTCGGCCCACCGAGCGGCATCGGAGTGATGATGGCGGGACCCACCATCGTGGACCATGGCACCGACGAGCAGCGGCAGCGGTTCTTGCCCAACATGGTCAGCGGCAAGGAGATCTGGTGCCAGCTCTTCTCGGAGCCGGGAGCCGGCTCCGACCTGGCCGGTCTGCAGACCCGTGCCGAGCGGGATGGCGACGAATGGATCGTGAACGGGCAGAAGGTCTGGACCTCCGGTGCCCAGTACTCGAAGTGGGGGATCCTGATCGCCCGCACCGACCCGGACGTGCCCAAGCACGAGGGCATCACCTACTTCGTCATCGACATGGACCAGCCCGGCGTCGAGGTGCGGCCGCTCAAGGAGATGACGGGTGGCGCGACCTTCAACGAGGTGTTCCTGACCGACGCCCGGGTGCCGCACGCCAACGTGATCGGCGAGGTCAACCGTGGGTGGGCCGTCGCCGTCACCACCCTCGCCCACGAGCGCAGCTCGCTCGGTGCATCCGGCATGGCCGGCGCTGCCGGCGGGGCCATGATCGGACGCAATGACCTCGACCGGCCGGCTGGCCAGCGCACCGGTGGTGGCGGCGAGATGGCCGGCATGGCCGCCGCCTTCGGTGGAGGTGGCGGGCTGGTCAAGGACCTGCCAGCCCTCGTCGGACGCCAGGACGACCGGGTCCTGCGGGACAAGGTCATGCGGATCTACACCCTCATGGAGATCACCCGCTTCACCAGCTTGCGGGTGCAGGCGGCCAAGGCCGCCGGGCGCGGGCCGGGCCCCGAGGTGTCCACCGGCAAGCTCGTGGCTTCCGAGCTGGTCCGCCAGCTCCGCGACGTCGGGCTGGAGGCGCTCGGGCCCCATGGCCAGCTCATGGGCGTCGACACGCCGCTCGGGGGCCTGCTCCAGCAGCTCGCCCTGTTCAGCCCGGCCATCTCCATCGCCGGCGGCTCCGACGAGATCCAGCGCAACATCATCGGCGAGCGCGTGCTCGGCCTGCCCCGTGAGCCGCGCGTGGACAAGGACGTGCCCTTCACCGAGCTGACGGTCGGCACCAAGCACCGCGACTGACCGTCGGCGACGATCCGGCGAACATGCGAGGAGAGAGCCATGCGCAGCGGCGCACTGGAGAACATCGTGATCATGCCGCACCCAGCCCCCGAGCGCGACGACGTCGAGATGACCATGCAGGAGTGGCGCGACGCCTAGCAGGGTCTCGGCTCGCTTCTGCCCGCGGTCGACGGCGTCCCCGGTGGAGGTGGGCACCGCCGAGGTGCTGCTCGACGACGCCCGCCGTGTCGCCGCTCGGGTCGGGAGGCGGGCGTTGACGTCACCCTGTTCGAGGGCGAGGGCCTCATCCACGTGTGGCACTTCTTCGCCGGGGCGGTGCCGGAGGCCGACGAGGGCATCGCCCGCGTCGCCGCGCTCGTGCGCCGGCACGCCGCCGGCTGACAGCGGGCCCGGCGGCGCACGGGCCGGGAGCATGTTGAACATCTGATGTACGATGTTCCACCATCCGCCGCCCGGCTCGCAACGTCGCTCGGTTCGCAACACAGGGGAGCGCATGTCCACAGCGCACGGCACAGACGCCGTCCACGACATGATCGTCGTGGGGGCCGGGTTCTCCGGCCTGTACATGGTCCACCAGGCTCGGGACGAGCTCGGCCTGGACGTCGTCGGCATCGAGGCCGGCTCCGGACCAGGCGGCACCTGGTACTGGAACCGCTACCCGGGCGCCCGCTGCGACTCGGAGAGCTTCTACTACTGCTACACCTTCTCGAAGGTGTTGCTCGACGAGTGGGACTGGTCGTCGCGCTACCCGGAGCAGCCGGAGATCCTCCGGTACCTCGAGTTCGCCGCCGATCGGCTCGAACTGCGCCGCAGCTTCAGCTTCGACACTCGGGTGGAATCGGCCACCTGGGACGACGAGGGCGCCCGGTGGATCGTGCGCACGGACACCGGACGGACGCTCGCCGCCACCTACCTGGTCACGGCCGTGGGCTGCCTGTCCGCAGCCAACGTGCCCGACATCCCCGGCCGCGACGAGTTCGAGGGACAGTGGTTCCACACCGGTCGCTGGCCCCACGAGGGGGTCGACTTCACCGGACGCCGGGTCGCCCAGATCGGCACCGGGTCCACCGGCATCCAAGCGGCCCCGGTCATCGCCCGCCAGGCCGAGCACCTCTACGTGTTCCAGCGCACGCCGAACTACACGGTGCCGGCGCGGGACCGGCAGATGGACCGCGACGAGTGGGTCCGCATCAAGTCACGCTACGACGAGGTCGTACGGGCCACGAAGGCGTCCTTCGCCGGGTTCCCCTACACCCCTTCGTCACGCTCGGCCCTCGAGCTGACCGACGAGGAGCGAAACGCCATCTACGAGGCGCTCTGGGAGGAGGGCGGCTTCAAGTTCCTGTGGGGCGGCTTCTTCGATCTCCTCCTCGACGAGCGAGCGAACGAGACCGCCGCCGAGTTCATCCGGTCCAAGATCCGCTCCGTCGTGAAGGATCCCGACGTCGCCGAGAAGCTGTGCCCGAAGGGCTACCCGTACGGGGCCAAGCGGCCACCGATCGACTCCGACTACTACGAGACCTTCAACCGGGACAACGTCACCCTGGTGGACGTCTCCGACGGCGGCATCACGCGCATCACGCCCACCAGCGTCCAGGCGCGGCACGGCCACCACGAGGTCGACACCATCGTCTTCGCCACCGGGTTCGACGCCATGACCGGGCCGCTGCTGTGCATGAACATCACCGGCCGTGACGGGCTCACCCTGGCCGAGAAGTGGGCCGACGGACCCACCTCGTACCTGGGGTTGCAGGTGGCCGGGTTCCCCAACCTGTTCACCATCACCGGTCCGGGCAGCCCGTCGGTGCTCACCAACATGCCCACGTCCATCGAGCAGCACGTCGAGTGGATCGCCGGCTGCACCGATGAGCTGCGCCAGCGGGGCCACCGGGTCATCGAAGCGACGCGGGAGGCCGAGGACGCGTGGACCGACCACGTGGCCGAGGTTTCCCGGTTCGGCCTGTTCAACCGGGCCGACTCCTGGTACCTCGGCGCCAACATCCCCGGCAAGAAGCGGGTCTTCATGCCCTATGTCGGCGGGCTGGCCAACTACCGCGCTCGCTGCGACGAGGTCGCCGCGTCCGACTACGAGGGGTTCCTCGTCTCAGCCTGAGGGCGAGGCCCCGGAACCCCGGGCGGACCGGTCCCCCCAGGGACCGGTCCGCCGCCTGTTGGTCCGAGGTGTGGTCAGGGAGCGCCGAACACCACGGGCACGCTGCGGGGGCCGCGCACCTGGCCGCCCACCCAGGTCACCGCCGCGGGATCCTCCAGCCGGAAGAACGGCACCCGCTCGAGGAAGGTCTCGATGGCGACCTTCAGCTCCATGCGGGCCAGGTTCGACCCCAAGCAGCGGTGGATGCCGGACCCGAAGGCGAAGTGGCGGTTCTTCTTGCGGTCGATGACGAACTCGTCGGCCCGCTCGAAGTGCTCGGGATCGCGGTTGCCGGCCGGGAAGGCCATGAGCACCTTGTCGCCTGCCTTCATGGGGCAGCCCTTGTACTCGATGTCCTCGGTGACGGCCCGGGCCATGGTGACCGGGCTGTACATGCGCAGCATCTCCTCGACCGCAGTGTCCATGAGCGACGGGTCCTCCCGCAGCCGGCGCTGGTCGTCGGGGTTGGCCGCCAGGTGCCACAGGCCCGAGCCGATGGCGCTCCAAGTCGTGTCGATACCGGCGACGAGCAGCAGGAAGCACGTGCCGAGCAGGTGCATGTCCTCGATGGGCTCGCCTTCGACGTCGGACTCGATGAGCAGGGTCAGCAGGTCGTCGGGGCGCTCCCCCTCGGGCAGGGCTCGGTGCTCGCCGATGCGCTCCGCGAAGTAGCCGACCAGCTCCTCGAGCGCCCCGCGGGAGCCCTGTGGGTTCAGGAACCCCTCCTGGAGGATCTTGACCACCCACTCGGTGAACCGCTCCTCGTGCTCGAGCGGGATGCCGAGCATGGTGGCGATGATGCGAACCGGGATGTGCTGGGCGTAGTCGGCGGCGGCGTCGCCCCTGCCGGTGTGGATGAACTCGTCGATGAGCGAGCTGGCCAGCCCCCGGGTGATGGGCGTCATCTGCTCGACGGCCGACGGGCCGAACGCCGGCAGCAGCAGGCGCCGGGCCCAGGTGTGCACGGGCGGGTCCGAGCTGATGGGCGGCGCACCGGCGGTGAGGGCCCCCTCGCCCTGCCGGTTGATGGTCACCACGCCCACGTCGCTGGAGGAGAAGTGCTCCACGTCGTGGGCGATCTCGGCGATGTCGTCGTAGCGCACGGGGAGCCACGCCCGGTTGCGGCGCTCGGTGAAGGCGATCGGGCACCGGTCACGCAGCTCGGCCCACGGCCGCTCGGGTTCGGTGACGTAGTCGCGGTGGAAGATGTCGAAGTCGTTCGCCCAGTCGAGGACCTCGTCGATGATGGTCATGGGCACCCCTTGTCTCTGCCGACGTGTCTCTGCGACGCATCCGGCGTGTCGACCGTAGCGCATGTTACATGCATCGCCACGTGTCGAACGGGCGACGGACGGAGCCCCCTCGAGCGGAAACCTCGAGTCAGCGCGACGGCGAGGTGTTCTGGGGCAGGTCCCGGAACGGCGTGTCCTTGGCCGGACCCGGTTCCTTGGGCAGGCCGAGGACGCGCTCGCCGATGATGTTGCGCTGGACCTGGTCGCTGCCGCCGTAGATGGACGGCGCCGGCGAGAACAGGGTCAGCTCCTGGATGGACCCGCCCGACGGCGAGTCCGGCCCCACGAACGTGGCGCCGGGACCGAGGATCCGGCAGCCCAGGTCGCGGGCGAGGCGGACCGCGTCGCTGTTGCGCAGCTTGGCCAGGTTCCCCTCCCCGCCGGTGGCGGCGTTGCCCGACTTCATGCGGCCCAGGTGCCAGCCGTTGATCTCCACCATGGAGTGCAGGCGCATCAGGTCCTGGCGGACGGTGGGATCGTCGAGCTTGCCCAGCTCCCGCGCCAGCCTGACGAAGGACTTGACCCGCCCGGGCCCCACGCCGCCCTCGCCCAGGGCCGGCGTCTCGTGCTCGAAGGAGCCGGCGGGCCGGTCGAGGTGGCCGGCGATGGTGCCGGCGATGGCCGCGCTCGGGGCGGCGACGTTGTTGCCTCCGATGCCGCTGCGCTCCACCATCAGCGTGGTGTTCGCGACCCGCCAGCCGTCACCGACCTGGCCGACCACGTTGGCGTGGGGGACCCGGGCCTCGTCGAGGAAGACCTCGTTGAACAGGGCCCGGCCCGTCATCTCCCGCAGCGGCCGCACCTCGACACCGTCCTGGAGCATCGGGAATGCGAAGTACGTGATGCCCCGATGCTTGGGCGCGTCCGGTTCGGTGCGGGCGACGAGGATGCCGTAGTCGGCCCACTGGCCGAGGGACGTCCACACCTTCTGGCCGGTCACCACCCACTCGTCGCCGTCGCGCTCGGCGCGGCACTGCAGACCGGCCAGGTCGGAGCCGGCGCCCGGCTCGGAGAACAGCTGGCACCAGCCGTGCTGGCCGTTGAGGATCTTCGGCACCAGGCGGTGCTGCAGCTCCTGGGAGGCGTGGGCGATGATCGTCGGAGCCGCCAGCATCATGCCCAGGCCCGACGGTGGGCCGAGGGCCTTGCGCTGCACCATCGCCTGAGCGAGGCCGGCGGCCTGGTTCCGGCTCCAACCCCGGCCCCAAGGGGCGGGCAGCATCGGGTGGGCGAGGCGGGCGTCGGCCATGCGGGCCCACCACTCGGCGACCGTGAGGTCGGGATCCCAGCTCTCGTCGAGCCAGAGGTGGACGTCGAGCGCAGTGTCCTCGATGGTGGTCATCTGTGTTGCTCCTGTGTTCAGGTGGTCAGCGGGTGGCGGCTCGCAGCGAGGCGAGCCGGTCGATCTCGCGCTCGGCCTCCTCGACGAAGACGGTGAGGGACTCGGCCTCGATGCAGGCCCGGTGCCGGTGGAGCACGAGCCACTCAGGCTTGGGCACGTAGGTGCCGCTCACCTGGGCACCTGCGGCTGGAATGCGACTTCCCTCCCGTGCCGTGTGCGCGGTGCGACGGATCCTGTCACGTGTGCCGCCGAGGAGACAACTCGGGGATAGTGTTGCGCCGACGGCCGTCGGCCGGACCTTGCTGCCGCCGGTGCGGAGGAACCATGACCGCCACCGACCCACGTTCCGACGGCCTGGACTGGGCCCCTGACTTCGACATCCTCGACCCGGACTAAACGTCGCGGACCAGGCGCCGACGTGGGCCGAGCTGCGGGAGCGCTGCGCCATGGCCCACACCGACCGGTACGGGTCCACGTGGGCTCCCCAGCCGACACGACCATCTCGCGCCATCGCCCACGACGTCGATCGGTTCTCCTCCCGGGACATCGCCGTGATCACGCCGGGCCCGAGCTGAACTCGAGGCGACCATCATGCTCATCGCCCCACCGATCACCTCGGACCCGCCGCTGCACTCCTGGGCGCGGCGCATGCTGCTGCCCCGCTTCGGCCCGAGCCGCATCGAGCCATCGGCTCGAGCCTGTACCACCTCACGTCTCACCCTGAGGACCAGGCACGGCTGCGGGCGGAGGAGCCGGAGCTGATGATCACGGCCTGGAGGAGCTCCTGCGGTTCCACAGCCCGGTGACCATGGCCCGGCTCGTGGCCGAGGACACCGACTACGCCGGTTGCCCGATGAAGAGGGGCGACAAGGTGCTGATGGCCTTCCCGGCTGGCAACCGCGACCCCGAACACTTCGATCGCCCCGACGAGTTCGTCATCGATCGGCAGCGCGACCGCCACTTCGCCTTCGGCTCGGGCATCCACCGCTGCCTCGGCTCGAACCTGGCCCGAATGGAGCTTCGAGTGGCCATCGAGCGCTTCCTCGACCGCATTCCAACCTCGGAGCTCGCCGACGCTGACGCCGTCACGTGGAGCGGTGGCCAGGTGCGGGGCCCGCGCCCGGTCCCGGTGCGGTGGTAGACCGGCACCCGGGTCAACGCATTCCTCCACCAGCTGCTGTGGAACGGCGAGCTCGACGCCCGCCTGCGGGAGCTGATCATCATGCGCATCGGTTGGCGCCAGGGCTCGATGTACGAGTGGACGCAGCACTGGCGGGTGCCCCGGAAGCTCGAGATCTCCGAGGACGACCTCGAAGGCGTGCGCGACTGGAAGTGCAGCGACCGCTTCGACCGCGCCGACCGCGCCGTAGTTGGCCGCCACCGACGAGACGCTCGCGTCGGGCGCTATCAGCGCCGGCACCTGGGACGAGCTGGAGGGGACGGTGCCCGACGAGCGAGCCCGCCTCGAGGTCGTCATCGCCATCCCAACTCGTCGTTGTTCGCCCAGCTGCTGCGCTCGCTGGACCTCGCGCTCGAGGAAGGTGTCGACCCGTGGACGGCGCCGTGCCCGAGCCGGCCCGGGCCCAGGTGGCCAGCGAGCTGGCCATCTGATCCCGCGATCTCCCGCTCCGAGACGACCACGGCCGGGGCACCTCGCCCGGGCCACCTCGCCGCTGGTGTGGGTCGGGGAGGCCATGCCGCGGCCCGATGACGCCCGCCGCTGGTCCCGCTTTCCGATCGCTGGAGCTCAGACCGTGGCGGTGGCGTGCTCCTTCAGGCGCTTGTAGTCGACCTTGCCGTTGGGGGCTCGGCCGATCGTGTCGACGGTGATCACGCGGCGGGGCGCCTTGTAGGCGGCCAGGCGCCCGCGGACGTGATCGATGATCTCCTGCTGGGCCGGCGGCTCGGACGCGGGCTCCACCACGGCGACGATCATCTCGCCGAAGCGCTCGTGGGGCACGCCCACCACCACGGCGTCGCGCACGGCGCCGTGGGTCTTGATGGCTTCCTCGACCTCCTCGGGGAAGACCTTCTCGCCACCCGTGTTGATGCACACCGACCCACGGCCGAGGACCGTCACCGTGCCGTCGTCCTCGAGGACGGCGTAGTCGCCGGGGCACGAGTAGCGCTTGCCGTCGACCGTGATGAACGTGCGGGCTGACTTCTCCGGGTCCTTGTAGTAGCCGATGGGCTGGCGGCCGCCGACGGCAAGGCGACCCATGACCCCGGGCTCGATGATCCGCTGGTCCTGCTCGTCGACGACGATCGTGTTGAGGCCGGGCTCGAACTTGGCCGTCTTGGCGGCCTGTCCGCCGCCGGACACCGACTGGCCCATGCCGAGGGCCTCCGACGACGAGAAGGCGTCCATGAGGAACATCTGCGGGTTGTGCCGGAGCAGCCCCTGCTTGGTCTCCTCGCTCCACATCACGCCCGACGACGTCATGGCCATGAGCGACGACAGGTCCCAGCGTCCGGGGTGGGCGTCGAGCGCCCCGAGGATCGGCTTGGCGAAGGCGTCGCCGACGATGGCGACGGCGTTGACCTTCTTGGCCTCGACCTCGTCCAGGAGCTCCTCCGGGTCGAAGTGCCGGCTGGGCAGCAGGACCATGCACCCGCCGGCGGAGAGGATGGAGAACGAGGTGAAGGCGCCGGTGCCGTGCATCAGCGGGCATGCCGGGATCCCCACTGCCCCGGGGCTCTGGAGCATCGTGTCGAGCACCGTCGGGTCGCGCTCCTCGGGCAGCGGTGTGCCCAGGGTGCCGCACAGGACGATGACCAGGTCGTCCTGGCGCCACATCACGCCCTTGGGCATGCCGGTGGTGCCGCCGGTGTAGAGCATGTAGAGGTCGTCGCCGTCGCGCCCGTGGGCGGGCAGCACCCGGGCGGTCTGGCGCGACGCGGCCTCCTCGTACGGCATCGCCCAGTCAGGGCACGGGCCGGAGCCGTCGTCGACCCACAGCCAGGTCTTCACCTTCCGCACCCGGTCGCGGATGGCTTCGATGGTGTCGACGAAGCAGCCGTGGAACACGACGGCCACAGCGTCGGCGTTGTCCCACAGGTAGACGAGCTCGTCCTTGGTGTACCGGTAGTTCGTGTTCACGGGGACGAGCGACGCCTTGAAGCAGGCGAACACCGTCTCCAGGTACTCCGGGCAGTTGTACAGGTACTGGGCCACCTTGTCCTGCTTGCCGGCCCTCGCGTCGAGCAGCGTGCGGGCGATGCCGTCGGCGCGCCGGTCGGCCTCGCTCCAGGTGACCGTGCGGTGGCCTTGCTTGGCGAAGGGTGCGTCGGGCAGGTGGTCGGCCGCAGCCTCCCAGATCTCGGCGAAGTTCCAACCGGGCATGTCGTTTCTCCAGAGGTCGGGATCGGCAGCGGGGGTTCAGATGGCGCGGTCGCGACCGTGCCAGTAGGTGTCGCGCAGCTTGCGCTTGTACAGCTTGCCGGTGGGCAGGCGAGGGAGCTCGTCGAGGAACTCGAAGCGCTTGGGGACCTTGTAGCCGGCGATGTGCTCGCGGGCGAACGACCCCAGCTCGGCCTCGAGATGGGGGCCGGGCTCGACCCCCTCGGCGGGCTGCACGGCGGCGAGCACCGACTCGCCCATCTCGTCGTCGGGGATGCCGAAGACAGCGACATCGGCGACCTTGGGGTGCATGATCAGGCAGTCCTCGATCTCCTGGGGGTAGATGTTCACCCCGCCGGAGATGATCATGAACGCCTTGCGGTCGGTGAGGAACAGCCAGCCGTCCTCGTCGAGGTACCCGACGTCGCCGAGGGTGGTCCAGCCGTGGCCCTTCGGGTCCTTGGAGCTCTCGGTCTTCTCCGGTGCGTTGTGGTACTCGTACGGCGGTCCGCCACCGAAGTAGATCGTGCCGCCCTCGCCGGGCGGCAGCTCGTTGCCCTCCTCATCGAGGATGTGGATCTCGCCGATGAGGGGCTTGCCCACGGTGCCGGGCCGCTCCAGCCAGTCCTCCGGCTTGACCAGGCAGAACCCGTTGAGCTCGGTTCCGGCGTAGTACTCCCACAGGACGGGCCCCCACCACGCCATCATCTGGTGCTTGACCTCCACCGGGCACGGCGCCGCGGCGTGCACCGCCACCTGCATCGACGACACGTCGAAGGCCTCGCGCTGCTCCGGGGGCAGCTTGAGCATGCGCACGAACATCGTGGGCACCCACTGGGAGTGCCCGGCCTGGTGGGCCTCGATGAGCCGCAGCGCCTCCACCGGGTCGAACTTCTCCATGATCACGGTGGTGCCGCCGAGGGACTGCACGCCGAGGTTGAAGCCGATGGGGGCCGAGTGGTACAGGGGAGCCGGCGACAGGTAGGTGGTGTCAGCGTCCATGCCGAACACACCGCCGAGCAGGGCTGCGATCATGATTCCCTGGTCGATGGTGTTGCCCGACAGCGGCCGCTTGATCCCCTTGGGGCGACCGGTCGTCCCAGACGAGTACAGCATCATCTCACCGGCGGGCTCCTCCTCGAGGCGCTCGGTGGGCATGGCCGACACCGCGTCGACGTAGGACTCGAAGCGAGCGTCGCCATCGCCGATGAGCAGCGGCAGGGCCACGCCGGGCGCGTCCTTCAGCGCCTCGGCCGCGACATCGGCCTTGTCGGTGGTGGTCACGAGCGACCGTGCGCCGGAGTCGTCGAGGATGTAGGCGACCTCCTCGGCCGACAGGTAGCTGTTCACCGTGGTGATGTAGAGGCCCGACCGCAGGGCCGCCCACATCACCTCCAGGTACCGTGGCTGGTTCTCGCTGAAGATAGCGACGTGGTCACCCGGCTCGAGGCCGTGGTCGCGCCACAGCCGCGCCAGCTGGTTGGATCGCTCGTCGAGCTCGCGGTAGGTGACGGCCTCGCCGGTGCCGCCCATGATCAGGGCCGGCTTGTCCGGCGTGGTGGTGGCATGGACTCCTGGATACATGGTTCCTCGGGTGGTGTCGTGACGTCAGCCGGCCACCGGTCGGAAGACCGGGAGCCGTCGCCCGTCGGCGAGCTCCGCTGACCAGTCGACGACGACCCGTTGGTCGCAGCGCAGGCCGGCCGGATCGGCGCCGACGATGTTGGTGGTCATGCGGACGCCCTCGTCGAGATCGACGAGGGCGACCACGTAGGGCACCTCGTCGGCCATCATCGGGTTGCCGGGCTTGCGCATGACGTTGAACGTGTAGATGGTTCCGGTCCCCGCCAGGGGGCTCCATGCCAGGTCGGTGCCGAGGCAGCCCGGGCACGCATCCCTGGGGTACCAGACGAACCGGTCGCAGGACGGGCACCGCTGCGCCAGGAGCTCCCGGCGACGGGTGCCTTCCCAGTACGGCTCGGCGAGCGGAGTGATCGGCGGTTCGATGCGCGGCATCAGCGGCTCCTAGCGGGTGGCCTCGGTGCCGAGGACGATGGTGGACGTGCACGACAAGACGCCGCCACATCCGTTGGCGATGGCGACCTCGGCGCCGGGCACCTGGCGGTCGCCGCACTCGCCCCGGAGCTGGCGGACGGCTTCGACGAGGATGAACATGCCGTACATGCCGGGGTGGGTGTATGCGAGCCCGCCGCCGTTGGTGTTCGTGGGCAGCGTGCCCGCGGGGCCGAGGCGGCCGTCGGAGACGAACGCGCCTCCCTCGCCCTTGGCGCAGAAGCCGAGGTCTTCGAGGGTCATGAGCGCGGTGATGGTGAAGCTGTCGTAGAGCTCGACCACGTCGATGTCGTCGTGGGTGATCTCGGCCATGGCCATGGCTCGGGGGCCGGACACGGCGGCACCGGTCGTGGTGACGTCGCCCATCTGGGAGATCGACATGCCGTGGGTGTGTGCGGTGCCGGCGCCGAGCACGTAGACGGGCGGGCGGGCGAGGTCACGGGCGCGGTCGGCCGAGGTCACCACGAGCGCGCCGGCGCCGTCGGTGACGAGGCAGCAGTCGAGCTTGTGCAGCGGCTCGGCCACCATCGGCGATGCGAGGACGTCGTCGATGGAGATCGGGTCCTGGTGGTAGGCGTTGGGGTTCTTCACCGCCCACTCCCGGATCGAGACGGCGACCTGGGCGAGCTGCTCGGCGGTGGTGCCGTAGTCGTGCATGTGCCGCTGGGCGGCCAGGCTGTAGCTCGCAGCCGGCAACCCGAGCCCGTAGGGAAGGTCCCACTGGAACAGGGCGGAGTCCTTGCCTCCGACGCCGGGGCCGCCGCCGGCGAAGGGGTTCTTGCCGCCTCGGGGCGTGGCGGCGTAGACGATGACGGCCACCTCGCAGAGCCCGGCGGCGATGGCTGCGGCTGCGTGCTCGACGTGCACCTCGGAGCTCGAGCCGCCGGTCATGGTGGAGTCGGTGAACCGGCCCCGGACGCCGAGGCGTTCGCCGAGCTCGAGCGAGGCCATCATCCCGTTGGTGGACATCACGCAGTCGACGTCGCTGATCGTCAAGCCGGCGTCGTCGAGGGCGGCGCGGATCATCTCGACCTCGAGCTGGGCATCGGTGCGACCGAGGACGCCGGTGGGCGACACGGTGTCGGTGGCGCCCACGATGGCGGCGTTGCCTCGTAGTGGGTTGGTCACGTCGGGCCTTCCGATGGTTGTGCGATGGCCAGACCTGGCCGGAGCGGGCGGAACATAACACACCTCCTGTTTCGGGTCGCCGAGCCCCGATCACCGCTACTGAGCTCGGTGGATGCAGGCTGAACCATGCCCCCCGTCGCGCGCCAGTCCGGTTCCTGCCGTGAGGTGAAGGACCGGGGCTCTAGCTTCCCGTGAAGATCGGTGGGGGCTTCTCCATGAAGCCAGCGGCCCCTCGACCGCGTCCTTGACCGTGAACCCGGGAACTCCGACCTCGGACTCGATGCGCAGCGCCTCGTCCAGGCTGGTGCCCTCGGAGCGGCGGACCGCCTCCTTGACGGCTCGCACGGCGAGCGGGCCGTTGCCGGCGATGCGGCGGGCGAGCTCCATGGCCCGCTCGAGGACCTCGCCGCGGGGGCCGACCTCGTTGATCAGGCCGATGCGCCATGCCCCCTCCACCGGCATCCGCTCACCGAGCAGCAAGATCTCCATCGCCTTTGGCCCGTGGGACCTGGCGGGGAGGCGGCTGCCCCGCCTCCGCCGGGGATGAGGCAGCAGGCCACCTCGGTGAGCCCGACCGTGCACCCTCGGCGGCCACGCGCAGGTCGGTGGCCAGCACCAGCTCGGTGCCGCCGGCCAAGGCGTCGCCCTGGATGGCCGAGATCACCGGAGTGTCGAGCACGAAGCCCCGCAGCGGCCCGTCGGCGAACGCGGCTTTGTCGGACAGCAACCGCTCGTCTCACTCGTCCTCCGGGTTCCGCTGACGGGTGAGCAGCGTGATGAGCCGGCCGAGGTCGGCGCCGCGCAGAACGCCTTGTCGCCGGCGCCGGTGAGCACGGCGACCCGGATGGCGTCGTCGTCACGGACCTGCCGGCACGCCTCGGCCAGGCGAACCAGCATCTCCGGGGCCCAGCGCGTTGCGCTTGTCGGGACGGTTCATGGTGACCACGGCTATGCCGTCGCGCACGTCGACGAGAAGGTGGGATCGGTCATAGGGGCGTCCGTGGGGGTCAGGGGCCGGGACGGCGGATGATGTCGCGCGTCATCGTCGGGTTGTTGGCGGCATCGAGCATCGCGTCAGCGATCGCGGGGTCGACCGGTCTTCGCGGTCAGTCATGGGACAGAACGTACTGCCTGTCTCATCAGGCTACGATGCATGGCGTAGGGTGCGGCGGTGGCCCGGATGGCGAGAGAGTCATGGGGCAGCGAGGCCCCGACTTCGGTTGACGACGCGCGCGACCGGCTGGTCGACGCGGCCGAGGTGTGCTTCACACGGTTCGGCGTGGCCAAGACGACCCTCGAGGACATCGCAACCGAGGCCGGGGTGTCGCGGGCCACCGTGTACCGCTACTTCGGGGGCGGCCGGGACGAGATCATCCTCGGTGTCGTGCTCCGGGAGGGTAGAGAGTTCCTGGCGTCGCTCGACCGTCGCGTCCAACGGGAGCAGACGCTCGGAGACGCCATCGTCGAGGGCGTGCTGTACACGGTCGCAGCGGTCCGGAGGAGCGACCACCTAGCCCTGTTGTTCGCTCCGGAGGTCGCCGGGCACACGACCAGCATCGCCGGTGCCTCCGCGGCGCTGTACGAGCTGACCCAGGACTTCCTGCGGCCCATCTTCGACCAGGCGCGCACCTCCGGGCAGCTTCGCGACGGCATCGTCTCCGAGGATGCCGCCGAGTTCGTCCTCCGGATGATCTTGTCGCTGCTCTCGGTGGCCGGTCCCCGCAGGCGACCGCAGGCCAAGGAGCGCGAGTTCCTGCGCACGTACTGCGCTGGGGCGATCACGTGCGACTGAGCTCGGGGTCGGTCGGCTCGGTGGGGACGACCGGTGCCCGGCGGTGGGCTGGCGGCGCAGTCGGCGCGCTGACCGGGTGGCGTCGACCCCCGAAGCTCGCTGGTCCCGGCGCTCTGCCTGCCGGGCGAGCGGGTCGCAGGTCGCCCTCGGGTGGACTCTCGACCCCGGGCGACCCACTCGCACGCCGCCGCCGCAGCGCCGTGTAGCGCTCTACACCCCGCCATGACACACTACCCCTCATGTCTCATGTCGGGGAAGGCGTCGCGGGAGGACACCCAGCGGACCAGGACGTGTACCCCGAGGCCCGGGCGTGGTTCGATGCCAACTGGGACTCGAAGATGGCGCTGCGCGAGTGGTGGCGTCGGCTGGCCGAGAGCGGGTGGGGGTTCCCGACCTGGCCGGAAGGGATCTACGGGCGCGGCCTGTCCGGTGACGGCGCCCGTCGGGTCACCGACGCGCGACGCGACGCCCGTGTGGCTCCGCCACCCGCCGGCATCGCCCAGAACCTGGCGGCGCCCACCATCATCGCCCACGGCACCGAGGAGCAGCGGCGTCGGTTCCTGCCCGGCATCGTCACCGGGGAGATCTGGTGCCAGCTGTTCTCCGAACCCGGCGCCGGCTCCGACCTGGCGTCCCTGCAGACCCGTGCCGAGCGTGACGGCGACGAATGGGTGGTGAACGGCCAGAAGGTGTGGACATCGGGGGCCCACATCGCCCGCTACGGGATCTTGGTGGCCCGCACCGACGCGTCCGTCCCCAAGCACGCCGGGATCACCTACTTCGTGATCGAGATGGACCAGCCCGGCATCGAGGTCCGGCCGATCCGGGAGATGACCGGCCGGGCGATCTTCAACGAGGTGTTCCTCACCGACGCCCTGGTGCCCGCGGCGAACCAGATCGGTGGGCTGGGCGAAGGCTGGTCGGTCGCGCTGACCACCCTCGCCAACGAGCGGACGATGCTCGGCGCCGGCTCGTTCGGCAGCTCGGGATCCAGTGCCTCCATCCGAGAGATCGACCTCGATGCACCGGCCGACCAGCTGGTGCGTGACGAGGAGCGTCCCGCGGGACGCACGCGCTCGGGCGCAGCCGACCTGCTGCTGGCCGTGCTCGAGCGCTACGGCGACGCGCACGATCCGGTGGCCCGCCAGGAGTACGCCCGCATCCACAGCCTGATCGAGATCGCCCGCTACACAGAGCTGCGAGCGAAGGCGGCCGTCGAGCGGGGCGGGCGGCCGGGGCCCGAGGTCTCGATCGGCAAGCTCGCCGCCTCGCAGCTGCTCCAGACCATGCGCGAGACGCTCTTCCGCCTCTGCGGCCCCCACGCCACCCTCTGGGGTGCCGACTCGCCGTTCGGCGGACGCGTCCACGAGGTCGGCCTGTCGAGCTACCTCATCTCCATCGGGGGCGGCACCGACCAGATCCAGCGCAACATCATCGGCGAGCGGGTGCTCGGCCTGCCCCGTGAGCCGCGCACCGACAAGGACGTGGCCTTCCGCGACCTGACGGTCGGCACCCAGGGCACCGACCGCTGACCATTGCGCCCGACCAGACCACGACGGAGAGCCCGATGCGCAGCGACGCACTAGAGAACATCGTCACCATGCTCCGGGCCCAGGCCGACGAGCGTGGCGGTGCCCCCATGACCCTCGGCGAGTGGCGCGAGGCCTACGACGGCCTCGGCGCCCTCCTCCCTGCGGCAGAGGGCGTCGCGGTGGAGGAGGTCGACGCCGGAGGGGTGCGGGCCGAGCGCATCGGCTCTGGCGATGGTCCTGTCGTGGTCTACCTCCACGGCGGCGGCTACTGCATCGGATCGCTGGACAGCCACCGGCCCATGCTGACGCACCTCGGCTCGGCCGTCGCCGGCCGAGTGCTGGCCGTCGACTACCGGCTGGCCCCCGAGCACCCGTTCCCGGCCGCCCTCGACGACGCCTGCGCGGCGTACCGATGGACCGTCGCGGACGGCGCCGACGCTGCACGGGTGGTCGTCGCCGGCGACTCGGCCGGGGGCGGACTCACGCTGGCGACGCTGGTGGCCCTGCGCGACGCCGGCGACCCGCTGCCGGCGGCCGGCGTGTGCCTGTCACCGTGGGCGGACCTGACCCAGTCGGGGGCGACCATGTCGGAGAAGGCCGACGCCGACCCCATGGTCCACGCCGAGGACCTCGGGCGCTGGGCGGCGGCCTACGCCGGCCCCGACCACGACCCCGGCTCCCCGGGGCTGAGCCCGCTGTTCGCCGACCTGTCCGGCCTGCCTCCGCTGATGGTCGAGGTCGGCACCGCTGAGGTGCTGCTCGACGACGCCCGCCGGGTGACCGAGCGGGCTCGTGCTGCGGGTGTCGACGTGACGCTGTTCGAGGGCGAGGACCTCATCCACGTCTGGCACTTCTTCGCCGGCGCCGTGCTGGAGGCCGACGAGGGCATCGCGCGCGTCGCCCGCTTCATTGGCGAGCGGGTGAGCTGACCGCACGGTCCCACCCGCCGGCCGCCGGTCGGTCACGTCGGCTCCACAGCGAGCCGCTGAGTCGCGCCGAACGGCGACCCGGATCACCGGCGGTGCCGCGCCGGTCCCGGCGCGTCGTCAGTCAGGAGAGGTCGATGTAGACGTTCTTCGGTTGGGTGTACATGTCCATCGCCCAACGCCCGCCTTCGCGCCCCGACCCGCTCTGCTTGAACCCACCGAAGGGGGCCGTGTGGGGCACGACCCCGTAGCTGTTGATCCACACTGTTCCGGCGCGCAGAGCTCTCGCGACGCGATGCGCGCGACCCACGTCCCGGGTCCAGATCCCGGCTGCGAGCCCGTAGTGGGTGTCGTTGGCCCGGCGGACGAGCTCGTCCTCGGACTCGAACGGTAGGACCGCGACGACCGGCCCGAACAGCTCCTCTCGCACCAGTGGCGAGTCGTCGGCCGCGCCGAGGACCAGTGTGGGGTTCAGGTAGTAACCGTTCGACAGGTTCGGGTCCGCCGGGCGGTCACCACCGGTGAGGATCTCGGCCCCTCCGTCACGGGCGGTCTGGATCGCCGCCTCGACCCGCGTGCGGTGCGCTGCGCTGATCAGGGGTCCGAGCACTGTCCCGGAGACCTGAGGGTCTCCCAGGGGAAGCATGTGCGTCGCACCGACGATCTCCGGGAGGACGCGGTCGAGAGCCTCGCGTTCGACGAAGAGTCGGGTCCCCGCGACGCAGGCCTGGCCGGTCAGCGCGAACGCGCCGACAGCCGCGCCCATGCCGACCCGGCCGCCATCGGCATCGGCGAAGACGATGTTGGGTGACTTGCCCCCGAGCTCGAGCGCCACGGGGGTCAGGTGCTCAGCCGCGGCTCTCGACACGGCGCGGCCCGCGTCGTGCGAGCCGGTGAAGCTCACCTTGTCGACGCCTGGATGGGCGACGAGGGCCGCTCCGGTCTCCGCTCCACCGAGGACGACGTTCACCACCCCGGGCGGGAGCCCGGCCTCATCACAGAGCTCGGCGAAGCGGAGTGCTGTCAGCGATGCGAGTGGTGAAGGCTTCACGACGACGGTGTTCCCGGTCGCGAGCGCGGGCCCGACCTTCGACCCGAGGAAGAGCGAAGGCGTGTTGTAGGCGGTGAGGATCGCGACGACCCCGTACGGCTCCGGCACCACGTAGTCGAGTGCGCCACTGGACATGACGGGGACGACCTCACCCCCGAACTTGTCGATCCAGCTCGCGAAGTAACGGACGTTCTTGACCATGGCCGCCACCGAGAACCTCGCGACGAGGTCGATCGGCACCCCGTTCTCGGCACTCTCGAGGCGGCTGAACTCGTGTTGGTGCATCTCGAGGAGATCCGAGAGCCGATCGAGCACCCGTTGGCGCCGCCCCAGTGACCAGGTGCCCCACTCTCCGAGGAACGCGGTCTGCGCGGCATCCACGGCCCGACCGACCGTGGTCCGGTTCGATGTCGGCAGCGTGCACAGCTCCGCTCCGGTTGCCGGGTTCTCGCAGGCGAACGGTTCTCCGGAGGTCTCGAAGCGCCCGGCGATGTACGCGGCGAGGTGCGGGAGCTCGAGGCTCGACGGAGCATCGTGCCCGTCCCCGGAGCGTGTGGGTTCGGGCCGGGCCGGGAGGTCAGGCATCGATCTCGAGGACGGTCCGGATGCCGAGATCCTCGTCCATGCGGCCACTCCATTCCCTCGGCGTCGTGATGAGACGTAGTACGGTGAGCGTCGTCCGTACACTACCCCAGGACTCTGGCGGAGGGGAACTGGCGGGGCTGACGACTCGACGGGACGTCGCCGTGGTCGCCAGGTGACACACGCCGCGGGGGTGGGCGGCATCGGATGGGCGAGGCCGGCGTCGGTCGGCGAGCCGGGGTCCACCACTCGCGATGTGAGATCGGGAACCCGTCTCGTGGAGCCAGGCGTCGACGTCGCGCGCGGGGTCAGGCGGATGCGAGGAGCCGGCGGACCTCGCCGACGGCGCCCGGGATCATGGACGGGTCAGGACTCTGGGTGAGCAGGTTGAACGTGCGACAGCCGGCGTCCACGTAGGGCTGGAGCGCGTCGGCCACGTCGGCGGGCGCGCCGGCCGGCACGTACCGGGCGAAGCGTTCGAAGGACAGACCGTAGAGACCCTCCATGGCCTGGGAGACAGCGTCGGTGGCCGAGCTGCGGTCGTCGGCCAGGCCGCACCAGACCGTCATCCCGTGCTGCCAGTCGACGTCGCCCCGGCCGGCGGCGTCGGCGGCGTCTTGCGCCTCGGCGGTGGCCGCGGCGAAGCGCTCGGGTGACACCCAGATGCCGAGCCAGCCGTCACCCAGGCGACCGGACCGTCGCACCGCCGCGGTGGAACGTCCTCCGACGACGACCGGGACCGGGGCCGGTGGGGCCGGGCGGACGGACACCGCGGACAGCGAGAAGAACTCGCCGGTGTGGTCCACGGTGCGGCCGGCGAGGAGCGGACGCAGGACGGCCAGGCTTTCGTCCATGCGCCGTCCCCGGGTGGACGGGTCGACGCCGCACGCCCGCACCTCGTCGCGGTCCTCGCCGCCGATGCCGACGCCGAGCACCAAGCGGCCTGGCGCCCGCGCCGCCAGCGTGGAGATCTGGCGGGCGACCAGCACGGGGTGTCGGAGCCCGAGCAGGTAGACGCTGGTGTGCACGGGCAATGTGGGGTGGAGCATGGAGAGGGCCGTGGCCTCCACCAGGCCGTCGACGCCCCAGCCACCGAAGAAGCAGACGTGGTCGCCGACGACGAGGTGGTCACAGCCGGCGTCGGCCATGGCCTGCAGGATGGCGGCCTGGGCGTCGGGACCCGGCTCCGCCGGAGGGGGCGGGGCGGCGCCGACGCGCAGCGGGGTCACCTCGGTCAGCCCCGCACGGGCGCTCGCAGGGAGCCGAGCCGGTCGATCTCCCGCTCGGCCTCCTCGACGAACCGATGGACGAGCTCGCCGGCGGGCACGATCTCGTCGATGCCACCGAGGCCCTGCCCGGCGGCGTAGCACTCCTTGGCCGGGTCGATGTCGTCGGTCTCGGGCGGGGCGCCGAGGTGCATGGCCCCGTCGGACATCGAGCGGCCGATCTGGTCGGGGAACCGAGCCAGCTCCTCGGGGTGCTCCTCGAAGAACTGCGTGTAGTCGTTGCGCACGGCCCGCAGCGTCTTGCCCGTGTAGGCCCGGGTGATGACGGTGTCGTCGTCACGACCCCCGACGAGCGCCTCGCGGTAGCCGGACACCACGTGCGCCTCCGGGGTGGCGATGAAGCGGGTGCCCACCCACACGCCATCGGCACCGAGGGCGAGGGCGGCGGCCAGGCCCCGGCCGTCGAAGATGCCGCCGGCCGCCACGACGGGCACCCGGTCGCCGACGGCATCGACGATCTGGGGGACCAGCGGCATGGTCGCCACCGTGCCCGTGTGCCCGCCTGCTTCGGTGCCCTGGGCGATGACGACGTCGCAGCCTGCCTCGACGGCGGCCACGGCGTGGCGAACCTTGCCGCACATGTTCATGACCAGGACCCCGGCGCGGTGGCATTGGTCCACGACCTCGCGCGGCACGCCCAGGCCGGCCACGAAGACCGACGCGCCGCCGGCGATGATCGCGTCGACCTGCTCCTCCATGCCTCCGGGCAGGGCGGTGAGGAGGTCGACGCCGAACGGCGCGCTGGTCCGCTCGCGGACCTCGGCCATCTCCCGCTTCAGGCGGTCGATGCCCATGGGGGCGGCGCCGAGCGTGCCGAACCCGCCGGCATCGCTCACCGCGGCCACGAGGGCGGCGTAGGACACGCCACCCATGCCGGCGAGCATCACCGGGTGCTGGCAGTCGAGCAGGTCGGTCAATCTGGTGTGGATCATGGTGCGCTCGACGGCGGGCCGTCGACCTCCTGTGTCACTCAAGGATGGGGGTGTCGGTCGCCGGCTCGGCCCACACGAGTACGAAGTCCTCGGACCGGCGCTCGACGGAGCAGCGCACCGCCGTGCCGATGCCGACCTCGGCCGGGGCGGCCTTGGTCGCCGCCAGCACGCGGGGCCCCTCCTCGAGCTCGACGACCAGCGTCGCGAAGGGCACCTCGGCCTGCCAGCCCGGGTCGAGGCTGCGGTGGCTGACCGCCAGGGACAGGACCCTCCCCGTCCCTGTCACCGGCTCGAACGACGCCGCCGGGCTGGCGCAATCGGCGCAGAACCGCCGCGGCGGGTGACGCCACGTCCCGCACGCGTCGCAGCGCTGCAGGGTGAGAGCCTCGGCTTCGAGGCAGGCCCGGTGCCAGGCGAGCACGAGCCACTCGGGCTTGGGCACGTAGGTGCCGCTCACCGGTCGACCCCCAGGATCGCGACGCTGCCGTCGCCCAGGTCGCCGTAGCCGGTCACCAGGACCAGCTCGGCGCCCTGCACCTGGGCCGCCCTGCCATCGCCCCGCAGCTGGCGGGTCGCCTCCACCAGGTGGTTCAACCCCCAGCAGTGGCCCTGGGAGAGCAAGCCGCCGTGCGTGTTGAGCGGGAAGCGGCCACCCGTGGAGATGGTGCCGTCGGCCACGAAGTCGGCGGCGCCGCCCGGCTCGGCGTAGCCGAGCGCCTCGAGCTGGAGGAGGACCACGTAGGTGAAGCAGTCGTAGATCTCGAGCACGTCGATGTCCTGCGGTCCGACGCCGGCTCTTGCGAACGCCCGCGGTGCCGCACGGTGGATGCCCAGCTCGAGGAGGTCCGGCCGTCCGATGATCTCGTCGGCGGGCTGCGGATGCCCCTCCGCCCCGCCCATGTACACCACGGGCGGGTGGGCGAGGTCGCGTGCCCGCTCCAGCGAGGTGACGACCACGGCCGCCGCGCAGTCGGTCTCGAGGCAGCAGTCGAACTTGCGGAGCGGCTCGGCGATGTAGGGAGAGGCGTCGTACTCCTCGCGTGTGAGCGGGCGGCCCCGCATCAGGGCCTTGTCGTTGAGCTGCGCGTGCTCCCGGCAGGCGAGGGCGACGGCGGCGGCCGCATCCTCGGGCACCCCGAAGGTGTCGACGTAGCTGCGGAGGTAGAGGCTGTAGTGCTGCGCGGCCGACATCAGCCCGTACGGTGCGTAGAAGTTGCGGACCGTCTCGCCCATGGGTCCGAGGTTCATGGTGCGATGGGTCGGTCGGGCGTCGGGCTTCGGTCGCAGCGCCGAGTAGCCGTTCCACCCCAGGGTGACGAGCACCGCATCGGCCAAGCCGGCGTCGATGGCCATCGCCGCCGTCTGGAGTGAGGCGGTGGGGGAGGCGCCGCCCATGAGCACGCTGACGTGGTAGGCGATGTCGGGGATGCCCAGGTTGGCGGCGATCTCCTCGGTGCTCATGTACCCCGGCGGGGGGATGATGCCGTCGATGTCGGCCGGTGTCAGCCCGGCATCGGTGATCGCCGCCATCGACGCGTCGAGGATGAGGTCGCAGACGTGGACGTCGGCGCCGCGGAGGTAGTCGGTCTCGCCGATGCCCACCACGGCGGTGGAACCCCACGGGCCCCGTGCGGGGCGTCTCCCCTCGACTGGCATTGACGCTCCCTCCGGTGGATCGATCGGGCGAGACGGATCTTGTCATGTGTCTCGCGCGGAAGGAAATTCGCCGCTAGTGTTCCACCAACGGGGCCGTTGCCGCCGTGAGACGTCCGCCGAGCCGTGAGGAAAGCCGATGACCGCCATCGATCCGAGGTCCGAGGTCCGTGACTGGTCCACCGACTTCGACATCCTCGACCCCGAGTACGTCGCGGACCCGGCCCCGGTATGGGCCGACCTGCGTCCGGGCTGCCCCATCGCCCACACCGAGCGGTACGGCTCCACCTGGCTGCCGACCCGGTACGACGACATCGCCGCCATCGCGCACGACACCGAGCGCTTCTCGTCACGTGACATCGCCGTGATCACGCCGGGCCGGGAGCTGAACCCCGAGGCGGCGATCATGCTGATCGCCCCGCCCATCACCTCTGACCCACCGGTGCACACGTGGGCCCGCCGCATGCTGCTGCCCCGGTTCGGGCCCACCCGGATCGAGGAGCTCACGCCGATCACCCACGGCTTGGCCGACGACCTCATCGACGGTTTCGTCGACGCCGGCCACGCCGATGCGGCCCGGGACTACGCCCAGCACATCCCGGTGCGGGTCATCGCCCGCATGCTCGGCGTGCCCCTCGAGGACGAGGAGACCTTCACCGGTTGGGCGGTCACCATCCTCCAGCAGGGGTTCCACGACATCCAGGCCTCCGCCGACGCGGTGATGGAGGTCATCAGCTACTTCGGGGACAAGCTCGACCAACGGGAACGGGTCCCGGAGGGCGAGCGGCCCGACGACCTCATCACCGTGCTCGTCGGGGCTCGCCACGACGGTGACCCCCTCGACGACCGCCACCGCATCGGCAGCTGCTTCCTCCTGCTGCTCGCCGGCATCGACACGACCTGGAGCTCGATCGGATCGAGCCTTTACCACCTGGCGTCACACCCCGATGACCAGGCTCGCCTGCGGGCCGAGCCCGAGCTGATGCCCACGGCGATCGAGGAGCTGCTGCGGTTCTACAGCCCCGTGACCATGGCGCGCTACGTCGCCGAGGACACCGAGCACGCCGGCTGCCCGATGAAGAAGGGGGACAAGGTCCTGATGGCGTTCCCCGCCGGCAACCGCGACCCCGACCACTTCGAGCGACCCGACGAGTTCATCATCGACCGGCAGCGAAACCGTCACTTCGCCTTCGGCTCCGGCATCCACCGCTGCCTCGGCTCGAACCTGGCCCGGATGGAGCTGCGCGTGGCCATCGAGCGCTTCCTCGACCGCATCCCCACCTTCGAGCTCACCGACCCCGACGCCGTCACGTGGAGCGGCGGCCAGGTCCGCGGCCCGCGCCGCGTCCCGGTGCGCTGGTAGACGGACTGGACCACACGAGGACCCCCACGATGACGACCCCGCCCGATGCCCGCATCCCGATGCTCGACGTCGACGCCGCCCACGCCGCAGCCGCCGGGGTCGGCGTGCCCGAGGGCATGGCCCGACTGTCGGTCTTCAAGGTGCTGCTGCGCCACGAGGACCTCGCCGCCCGAGTCAACGGGCTGCTCCACCAGCTGCTGTGGAACGGCTCACTCGAACCGCGTCGGCGCGAGCTGATCATCATGCGGATCGGCTGGCGCCAAGGGTCGGTGTACGAGTGGACCCAGCACTGGCGGGTTGCCCGCATGCTCGAGATCCCCGAGGACGACCTCCTCGGCGTGCGCGACTGGAAGGCCAGCGACCGCTTCGATCGCGCCGACCGGGCGGTGCTCGCCGCCACCGACGAGACGCTCGGCGGCGGGGCCATCAGCGCTCGCACGTGGGCCGAGCTGGAGGCGACGGTGCCCGACGAGAAGGCCCGCCTGGAGGTCGTGTTGGCCATCGCCAACTGGTCGATGTTCGCCCAGCTCCTGCGGACCCTCGAGGTGCCGCTCGAGGACGGCGTCGACCCGTGGCCGCCGGACGGTGCCGTGCCGGAGCCGGCTCGGAACCCCGTGGCCAGCGAGCTCGATTGAGAGGAGCGGTGCGCGCGCGGACGTGGTCGATGATCGCCCGCTCCGCCGGCGCCTCGGCCTCGGGTTCCACGATGGCGACGATCATCTCACCGAAGCGCTGGTGGGGGACGCCGACCACCACGCCGTCGCGGGCGCCGGCGTCTCGGGGGCGGGGCCCGCGGCCGAGATCATCGATCCGGTGGGGTCGGCGTGGCCCACGACGCCCGCATCGGTCTGGGGGGAGCGAGGGCGGACGTTCGGCCGGCGGCAGCTGCCGCCGGCTCACGCGCTTCGGTGTCGCGACCCGCCCCGTGACCGGCTGCTCCCCTGGCGCGGACCCGGATCTGCGCTCACGGCGCCCTCGGCCACCGCACCCCGAACGGCGTGGCTCAGCGCCGTAGCCACTGACTCGCCGACCTCCTGAGGACTACGGCCGAAGTCGGGGCCGAGCGCCTCGGTCGTGAAGGCCGACAGGAAGACGGCCACGGCGTCGTGGAGCCAGCGGGGCGGATCGGCCGCGCCACCGGCCAGCCGCCAGGCCGTATCTGTGAACCGGTGCACCAGCTCGGCCCGCGCGGCACGCCGGGCTCGGGCGATGTCGCCAAGCTGGCCGTGCATCTCGGCGCCCGACGCCAGCTCGAAGTACACCCGGCCGTGCTGGGCGTTCATGCGGTGAACAGCGACGAGTGCGATGCGAAGCCACGTCTCGAGCTCGACATCGGGCTCCGGACGTGGAACATGGTCGCCGTAGCTGCGCATCGAGTCCTCGAGGGCGGCGGCCAGGAGGGATTCGCGGGTCTCGAAGTACCGGAACACGGTCCGGCGGCCGACCCCGGCGGCCGTGGCCACATCCTCGACCCGCACGGCGAGGCCGCGCGCGGCCAGCTCGGCGCGAGCGCCGCGGACGATGCGCTCGCGCACAGCGGCGCGTGGATCGTCGACCTGGTCGGTCGCGGGCTTGCGGGCCATCGGACCACCTTTGCACCTCCTGGACCGCGGCTGCACCTGGACAGCGGTGCACCGCCGGGCTTGCCCCCGCCACCGGTGGCGGCGCAGCATCACCGGGTGACCACCACGCCCGCCGGCATGCACCTGACGGTGGAGGGGACCGGACCCCCCGTGGTCCTGACCCACGGGTTCGCTGACGACTCCTCCACTTTCGACCACCTCCTCCCCTTCCTCTCCGGGTACCGCGTGGCCCGGTGGGACCTCCCCGGCCACGGGTCATCGGTCGCGGGACCGCATCCGTCCTCGCGGGCCGGGGCGCTGGCCTGGCTCGACGCTGCGGTCACCGCCGCCGGGACCGGGCCGGCCGTGCTCGTCGGCCACAGCCTCGGTGGCTACCTGTCCCTGTGCCGGACGGTGATCGACGCCACCGGCGTCGCCGGGCTGGTGCTCGTCTCCACCGGCCCTGGCTTCCGTGACCCGGCCAAGCGCCAGAGCTGGAGCACGTTCATCGCCCGCTACGCCGACCGGCACGGCATCCCGAAGGCGGCTCGCGGGATCGCCGAGCAGCCCGACGGCGTCGTGCTCGACGGGTTGGCCGGGGTCGGGCTGCCCGTCCTCGTCGTCGTCGGTGGCGACGATGCCCGGTACCACGCCGGTTGCCGCATCATCGTGGACGAGGTCCCCGACTGTGAGCTGGTCGTGGTCGACGGAGCAGGTCACTTCCCCCACCTGACCCACGCCGACCTGGTCGGCAGCCACGTCCGCGAGTTCCTCGGGAGCATCTCGGACTGAGGAGCCGAGCCGTTCGGCGAGGCGACCCAGAAGCACAGTGCATTGCTCTCCGAGGCTCTGCCGAGGAGATGTCCGGCACGACCCGGCCCTATCCGCGCAACCCTTGAGCGTGCGGGGTCGCTGCAGGCGGTGGCCTGCTCCTCGGCCTCGACGGCGACCTGCGGTGCGGCGGCCCCGTCCCCTCGACCGGCTGTCCTGCTCAGCTCCCTGTGAACCGAGGTGGGCGCTTCTCCATGAACGCTCGCGGGCCCTCGACGGCGTCCTTGGAGGTGAACACCGGCACGCCGACCTCGGACTCGATGCGCAGTGACTCGTCGAGACTGGTGCCCTCGGAGCGCCGGACCGCCTCCTTGACCGCCCGTACGGCGAGCGGCCCGTTGGCGGCGATGCGCTGGGCCATGTCCATGGCCCGGCCCATCACCTCGTCGCGGGGGACGACCTCGTTGACCAGCCCGATGCGCCTTGCCTCGTCGACGGGCATGGGCTGGCCGAGCAGGAGGATCTCCATGGCCTTGGCCCGGGGGACCTGGCGGGGCAGCCGGCTCAGGCCACCGCCACCGGGGATCAGGCCCCGGGCCACCTCGGTGAGCCCCATCGTGATGCCGGCGGCGGCAACCCGCAGGTCGGTGGCCAGGACCAGCTCGGTGCCGCCGGCGAGGGCGTCCCCGGCGATGGCCGAGATGATCGGCTTGTCGAGGTCGAAGCCGCGGAGCAGCCCGTCGGCGAAAGCGGCCTTGTCGGAGAGCAGGGCCTGGTCCCACTCGTCTTCCGGTCCTCGTTGCCGGGTCAGGAGCGGGATGAGGCGGCCGAGGTCGGCCCCGGCGCAGAACGCCTTGTCGCCGGCGCCGGTCAGCACCGCGACTCGGACGTCGTCGTCGTCGCGGATGCGCCGCCAGGCCTGAGCGAGGCGAACGAGCATCTCGGGGCTGAGCGCGTTGCGCTTGTCCGGGCGGTTCATGGTGAGCACGGCGATGCCGTCGTGGGCGTCGTCGAGGAGGTGGGGTTCGGTCACGGGTGCTCCTGTGGGCCGCGGCGCCGCCTCACCGCGTCGGTCGGCGGTTGGTGCGCACGTCGCGGAAGGGGATGGCGGCGTCGACGGAGGGCTCCTTCGGCAGACCGAGGACCCGCTCACCGATGATGTCGTGCTGGATCTCGTCGGTGCCGCCGGCGATGGATTGCCCCGGCACCGAGACGAGGACCTCGGCGACGATCCCCCCCTCCAGCGACCCGGGGCCGTCGAGCATGGCGTGGGCGCCGGCGACGTGGGTGTGGGTGGTCGCGGCGGCCCGGGCGATGGCGCTGGAGTGCAGCTTGCCGAGCGATCCCTCGGGGCCGGGGCGTCCCGCCTTGCGCTGGACGCTGGCCCGCTGTGCGGTGCGTTGCGCCGCCCACTGGAGGGCGTGGAGGGCGGCCACCTCCTGTCGCAGCACCGGATCGCCGGAGCGGCCCAGCCGTCGAGCGAGGGGGGCGACCAGGTCGGGCCGTCCGGCCCGTTGGGGGTACCACTCGTAGGTCTTCAGGTACGCGGCGGCCTCGGCGGCGGCCTGTTCCCGCGTCCGACCACCGCCGGCCGAGGGAAGGGCGCCGAACAGGCCAGCCGCGAGGCCGCGCTCGTGCGACAGCGTGGTGCGAGCCACGGCCCAGCCGCCGTGCAGATCACCCACCAGGTTGGCGTGCGGCACGCACGCCTCGTCGAGGAACACCTCGTTGAACGACGACCGCCCGTTCATCTGGCGCAGCGGGCGGACCTCGACCCCGGGCTGGTGCATGGGAAGCGCGAAGAACGAGATGCCATGGTGCTTGGGGACGTCGGGGTCGGTGCGGGCGAGCAGCATCCCGTAGGCGGCGTGGTGGGCGCCGGTGGTCCACACCTTCTGGCCGGTGACCACCCACTCGTCGCCGTCGCGGCGGGCGTGCGTGGTGAGGCCGGCCAGGTCGGAGCCGTTGCTGGGTTCGCTGAAGAGCTGGCACCAGGGGTCCTGGCCTGTGGCGATGCCTCGCAGCAGGACGCGTTGCAGCTCGAGGCTGCCGTGTTCGAGCAGCGTCGGCGCGGCGAGCGACATGCCGACCCCGACGGCGGGACCGACGGCGCCGGCCGCTCGGAGCTCGTCGGTGGCCAACCGGGCCAGGTCGGGGGGCAGGCCCCGGCCGTACCGGTCGCGCGGCCAGCCCGGGCACCCCCACCCGGAGTCGACGAGCAGGGCGCGCCACTCGTCGAGCGGTCGCTCCGGATCCCACGTGACGGCGAGCCAGTCCCTCACCTCGGCGAGGACCTCTTCCGCAGACGGTTGCTGGTCGAGGCGTGCGGCGGCGCTCATGCCGTCATGATGAGCGACGCGCGGGTCACCTTGCCAGCGTCCTGGTCGGCGAAGGCCTGGTTGATCTGCTCGAGCGGGTAGTCGACGACCACCTGCTCGAGGGGCAGGTCGTCGACGTGGCGCTTGAGGAAGCCCAGCGCTCGCTGCAGGCTGCGCGCGTCGTAGGCGGCCACCGCCTCGACCCGCACGTTGGCCATGACCAGGAACCCCGGGTCGAGCTCGAGGGACGTTCCCGGGTAGAAGGTGCCGATCTCCAGGTACCGCCCGCCGAGCCCGACCATGCGCAGGCCCTCGCTGATCGCGTCGGGACGACCGACCAGCTCGCACACGACGTCGGCGCCCCAGCCGGCGGTGAGGTCCTTGACCGCCGCCACCCGCTCGTCGGCGGTGGTGACCTGGCGCATGTCGATGGTGTGGTCGGCGCCCATCCGGCGGGCGAGGTCGAGGCGGTCCTCCACCCCGTCGATGACGATGACCGTCTCGGCGCCCCGGTCGCGGGCGACGGCGGTCGCGTAGAGCCCCAAGCCGCCCGCACCCTGGACGACCACCCGGTCACCCATGCCCATCTGCACCCGCTCCAAGCCCATGATCACCTGGGCCAGCGCGCAGTTGACGCCGGCGACCATCGTGTCGGTCACCTGGTCGGGCACCTTGTACACGGCCATCTGGGGGGTGAGGTAGAAGTAGTCGGCGTAGGCGCCCCGGAAGTGCGGGAAGTCCGTGGGCCGGCCCTGGAGCACCCGGAACGATCGGTTGCACGCCTCGGTCATGCCCCGGGTGCAGGACCGGCATCGCCCGCACGGAGCGAAGTACTGGTAGGCGACACGATCACCCTCGGCCAGCGGCTGCCCGGCCCAATCCGTCGTGACGCCCGCTCCGAGCGCATGGACGGTGCCGGTCATCTCGTGGCCGACGATGCGCCCGTCGGCGCGGGCCATGGCCGACAGGAAGCCGTCGCCGCGCCAGATGTGCAGGTCGCTGCCGCAGATGTTCGCCCTCGTGACGCGGACCACCATGGCGCCCGGCTCCGGATCCGGCACCGGCAGCTCGGTGAGCTCGAAGGGCTTGCCCGGGCCGAAGAACAGGGCGGCCCGCCCGGTGGTCGTCATGGTCGCTCCCTCGCTGCTTCTCACGGTGCGCTCGGTGCTGCGCCCCCGGTCGCGCCCGCTCCGGGTGGCGTCGCCGCAAGTATCGGCCTGGCACCCTGGAGTGTCAATGTCGCTGGGGGGCATTGCGGGCCGCGCCAGGGCCTTGCGGAGCCGTGCGCTCTGGGGCATGCTCGGTGGCACTCAAGGGTGCCACGAGGGTGCCGGGATCGAGCACAGGGGAACACGCACATGAAGGTCGACTACCCGATCATCTCGGCGGACTCGCACATCACCGAGGCGCCGAACACCTACACCGACTTCATCGATCCCGCGTGGCGCGACCGTGCTCCCCACATGGTGGACGGCGGCGAGGAGATGGGGGACATGTTCGTGGTGGAGGGCTCCAAGGTGCCGATCCCCATGGGCTTGGTCGCCGCGGCGGGCAAGGACCCGTCCGAGATCCGCACCAAGGGCACCCGCTTCGATGAGCTCCACCGGGGTGGCTGGGATCCGACCGCCCGGCTGGCCGAGCAGGACGCGGACGGCGTCGCCGCCGAGATCATCTACCCCACGGTGGGCATGGTCCTCTGCAACATCGACGACTACGACCTCAAGAAGGCGTCCTTCGACGCCTACAACCGCTGGATCGCCGAGTACTGCGCGCATGCGCCCCACCGCCTCCTCGGCGCCGGCCAGACGGCCATGCGCTCCCCGGAGGAGGGCATCGAGGACCTGAAGGCCATCAAGGCACTGGGCCTGCGGGGCGTGATGATGCCGGGCCTGCCAGCGGTGGAGGACTACGACTCGCCGGTGTACGACCCGTTCTGGGAAACCGCCATCGAGCTCGAGCTGCCGCTCAGCTTCCACATCCTCACCACCAAGAGCGACAAGACCCGCGGTCCGGCGATCTCCAGCTTCCTGTCCATCGTGCGGGGCTGCCAGGACATCATGGCCATGCTCGTCTTCGGCGGTGTGTTCGAACGCCACCCGGGCCTGAAGGTGGTGTGCGTCGAGGCCGACGCTGGCTGGGTCCCGCACTTCATGTACCGGATGGACCACGCCTTCAACCGCCACCGGTACTGGCTCAAGCCCGGGGCCGACCTGAAGCGTCTCCCCAGCGAGTACTTCGCCGAGCACATCTACGTCACGTTCCAGGACGACTGGACCGCGTTCCGCTTCGCCGATGCCATGAACTGGAAGCGGCTCATGTGGGCCAACGACTTCCCCCACAGCGACTCCACCTGGCCGTGGTCCCAGGAGCTGCTCGACAAGCACACCGCCCAGCTGAGCGACGAGCAGACCAAGGCCATCCTCAGCGACAACGTCGCCGAGCTGTACGGCATCGACACCTCCTCGCTGACCACCACCGCCTGACGTGGCCACCCACGACCTCATCATCAGGGGAGGCACGGTCGTCGACGGCTCGGGCGGCGCACCGCGCCCTGCCGACCTCGCCGTCGACGGCGACCGCATAGTGGCTGTCGGCCGGGTCGAGGGGACCGCCTCGCGGGAGATCGACGCCGACGGAGCGCTCGTCACCCCCGGCTTCGTCGACATCCACGCCCACTACGACGGCCAGGCCACCTGGGACCACCACCTGGCCCCATCGTCGTGGCAAGGTGTCACGACGGTGGTGATGGGCAACTGCGGCGTGGGCTTCGCACCGGTCCGGCCGGCCGACCACGACCGTCTCATCGAGCTGATGGAGGGCGTCGAGGACATCCCCGGCGCGGCCCTGCACGAGGGGCTGAGCTGGGAGTGGCAGTCCTTCGGCGAGTACCTCGAGGCCGTCGACCGCATCCCCCACGACATCGACGTCGCCGCCCAGGTGCCCCACGGCGCCGTCCGGTTGCACGTCATGGGGGAGCGGGGGGCCCAGCGCGAGCCGGCCACGGCCGAGGAGATCACCCAGATGGCGTCGCTGGCGGCCGAGGGCGTGGCCGCGGGGGCGCTGGGGTTCACGACGTCGCGGACGATGAACCACCGCACAAGCCGCGGCGAGCCCACCCCCACGCTGACCGCGTCGGCCGACGAGCTCGTCGGCATCGCCCGGGGGCTCGGCGAGCTCGGGCGCGGTGTGCTGCAGGTGGTGTCCGACCACATGAACACCGACGAGGAGTTCGCCACCTTCCGCCGGATGGTGTCCGAGTCGGGTCGGCCCCTGTCGTTCTCGCTCGTGCAGAGCCCGTTCGACCCGGACGGGTACCGCGAGGTGCTGGGACGCATCGACGCCGCCCAGGCCGACGGACTGGCCATCACCGCCCAGGTGGGCACCCGTGCCGTCGGCCTGCTGCTCGGCCTCCAGTGCACGCTCCACCCGTTCCTCACCAACCCGGTCTTCGCCGAGATCGCCACGCTCAGCGTGCCCGAGCAGGCCCGGGTCATGGCCGACGAGGGCTTCAAGGCCCGGGTGCTGGAGGCCGCGGCGACCAGCGGCAAGGTGCGCAAGCTGGGCGGCGGGCTGATCGGCCGCTTCGAGGCTATGTACGAGCTGGCCGACCCACCTGACTACGAGCCGGACCCCGACGACAGCATCGCGGCCCGAGCGGCTCGCGCCGGTCGGGCGGTCGAGGACTACGTGTACGACCTGCTCGTGGCCGACGAGGGTCGCACGCTGCTGTACCTGCCGGCGCTCAACTTCGCCGGCGGCACCCTCGACGCGGTGGGGGAGATGCTGGCCCATCCCCACACGGTCCCCGGCCTCGGCGACGGCGGCGCCCACGTGGGCACGATCAGCGACGGCAGCTTCCCGACGACGCTGCTCACGATGTGGGGTCGCGACCGCGACCACGGACGGCTGGGGCTGGCCTACCTGGTGCAGCAGCACTGCCGGGACACCGCCCGCACGGTGGGCCTGCGTGACCGCGGCATGCTGGCTCCCGGGTACCGGGCCGACATCAACGTGGTCGACTTCGACAACCTCCGAGCCCGTCGTCCCGAGGTCCGCTACGACCTCCCGGCCGGCGGCCGACGCCTGCTGCAGCGGGCCGACGGCTATCTCCACACCGTCGTGGCCGGCGTGGAGACCTACCGGGGCGGCGAGCCGACGGGCGAGCTGCCCGGCCGCCTGGTGCGTGGGCCCCAACCGGCCCCGGCGTGACCGACACCTCTGGAGGGGACAACGTGCGAGACCTGCGCGTCGCCGTCATCGGCGCCGGCATGGCTGGCATCGCCAGCGTGATCAAGCTGCGCGAGGCCGGCATCGACGACGTGACCGTGTTCGAGAAGGCGCACGACGTGGGGGGCACGTGGCGGGAGAACACCTACCCCGGCATCGCGTGCGACGTGCCCTCGCACCTCTACAGCTACTCGTTCGCGGCCAACGCCGACTGGACGCACACGTTCTCCCCCGGCGACGAGATCCAGGCGTACTTCCAGGGCGTCGCCCGCAGCCAGGGCGTGTACGAGCGGACGCGCTTCGGCGAGGAGGTCGTGTCGCTCGACTACGACGGTGGCCGGTGGGCGCTAGCCACGGCCCGCGGGCACCGGGACGAGTTCGACGTCGTCATCGCCGCCACCGGTGTGCTCCACCACCCCAACGTCCCCGACCTGCCCGGGTTGGGCTCCTTCGCCGGCGCCACGTTCCACAGCGCCCGGTGGGACCACGACGTGCCCGTCGACGGTCGCCGGGTCGGCGTGATCGGCACCGGCTCCTCGGCCGTGCAGATCACCGGTGCCCTGGTCGACCGGGTGGCGCACCTGGACCTGTTCCAGCGCACGCCGCAGTGGATCATGCCGGTCGACAACACCCCCTACGACGAGGCCCAGCGCCGGGCGTTCCGGGACGACCCCTCCCTGATGCGCCAGGCGCGCGACGGCCTCGGCCAGGCCTTCGCCGACCACTTCGCCAACGCCGTGATCGCCGCCGACTCACCGGCCATGGCGATCATCGAGGAGGCGTGCCGCGCCCACCTCGAGAAAGTGGCGGATCCGGTCCTGCGCGAGCAGCTGCGCCCCGACTACCGCGCCGGGTGCAAGCGCCTCGTCGCCTCCGGCGAGTTCTACGACGCCATCCAGCGCCCCAACGCCTCGCTGGTCACCGAGCGGATCGAGCGCATCGAGGCCGGGGGAGTGCGCACCGTCGACGGCGAGCTCCACGAGCTCGACGTGCTCGTGCTGGCCACCGGGTTCCGCTCCGACCGATTCCTGCGCCCGATCCAGGTGCGAGGGCGCGACGGCGTCTGCCTCGACGACGTCTGGGCCGAGCGTCCCAGCGCTCACGTCGCCCTCGCCGTCCCGGGCTTGCCCAACCTGTTCCTCCTCAACGGGCCGAACGGACCGGTCGGGAACTTCTCGCTCATCGACGTCGCCGAGCTCCAGCTCGACTACACCATCCAGCTGCTCGACCTGCTCCGCGACGGCGCCGAGTCGGTGGAGCCGACCGCCGAGGCGGCCGAGGCCTTCGAGCAGGCCCGGGTGGAGGCGACCAAGAACACGGTGTGGGTCACCGGTTGTCGTAGCTGGTACCTCGACGACCGGGGCATCCCGGCGGCCTGGCCGTGGAGCATCGATCACTTCCGCGAGGTGATGCAGGCCCCCGACCTCACCCAGTACCGGGTGACCGGGGCCGCGGTCGGAGCGAACCCCTGACCACGAGGGACGGGGACGGCCCCCGGTGTCGGGGGACGCGGTCATGAGCGACGGCGGCATCTTCCTCGGCGACGAGGAGCTGGCCCGTGCCGAGGTGATGGAGGCGGGCCGAGCTACGAGATGACCTGCCCGGAGCGGTTCGGTTCCGACTCCCTGGAGCGGTCCTTCCTGCGCTCCCGTGCCACCACCACCGAGGGGGGCACGTCCGAGGTCATGCGCAACATCCTGGGCGAGCGGGTGCTCGGCCTGCCTCTGGAGCCCCGGATCGACCGCGACCTTCCCTTGACCCGACGTGCCCCGATCCTGACCGCCGTACCGAGACCGCACGTGACCACCAACCCCGAGGAGCATACGATGTCCGTCCCCACCCCTGAAGCCGCCGACCCGGAGGCGCCCCGATGAGCTTCCGCTTCGTCGTCGAAGGGCAAGGTCGCCGAGTTCGCCCAGGCCGTGCGGGACGACAACTCCGCGCACCGTGATCGCGCTGCGGCCGCGCAGCAGGGCTTCGCAGGGATCCCGGCCCCGCTCACGTTCGTCGCCGCCTCGGCCCACTGGCGCACCGGACCGAACCCGCTGGCCGGGCACGACCTCGACCTGACCCGCACGCTGCACGGCGAGTCCGAGTGGCAGTACACCCGGCCCTCCTGGCCGGAGAGGAGCTCACGGTCCACCAGGACCTGGCCGGCATCGAGGAGAAGCAGGGCCGCCGCGGCGGGACGCTGCGGATCTACACCCCCGAGAACCGGTACGTGGACGCGTCCGGCCACACCGTGGTCACCGAGCGGTGGCGGTTGATCGAGACGGCGAAGGCGGTGGAGGCGTGAGCGGGTGTGGCCCGGTGACGAGCTCACCTTCACCGGCCGGGTCGTCTCGGTCGACGAGGCCTCCGGGCACGAGCGGGTGACGGTCGAGGTCGCCTGCCACACCGACACCGGCAAACGGGCCCTCTCGGGCTCCGCGGTCGCGGAGTACCCGGCGTGAGCGAGGGTGCGGAGGCCCTGAGCGAGGAGGAGCAGCAGCGCCGCCGGGCGATGATTGCCGAGCACATGCCGCGGACGCCGTTCATCTCCCTGCTCGGGCTGCAGGTCGAGACGTTCGAACCCGATGCCGTGGCCATGCGCCTCCCGTTCCGGGAGGACCTGACCAACGAGGGCGTCTACTACCACGGTGGTGCCATCGCCGGTGCCCTCGACACCTGCGGCGCGTTCGCCGCCTGGTCGAACCACGACTTCGCCAAGGGTGCCCGGGCCTCGACCGTCGGTCTGTCGATCCAGTACGTCGGTGCGTGCAAGCGCTCCGACCTCGTCTGCCGGGCCACAACGACCCGGCGGGCCAAGGAGCTGATCTTCGTCGACATCGTCGGCGAGGACGAGGCCGGGAGCCCCGTGGCCCACGCCATCCTCACCTATCGGATCGTCCCATGACCGCCGCGCCCCGCCTCGACGTCAGGCGCGGTGGCGGGCCGGTGCGGGGGCGGGCCGATCCGCGGCTGCGGCCGCCGACGCCTGATCGAGACGTGTGCATCGCGGTGTCTCACCAGGGGCGCCCCGGGCTGCGCCGGCGGGTCGCCGCCCGGCGTCACCGCCCAGGCGTGACCACGCCGTGGATGGGTGGGGTGCCGCCCTCGCCGGCCATGGTGCGAAGCAGGTCCTCGACGCCGTCGAGGCCGACGGTGACCCGATCGAGATCGGCGAAGGGGTAACGGCCCGAGGCGAGCACGTCGAGCGCGGCGCGGTAGGCGACCACGTCCACTCCGAGGGCGCCCTCGATGCGCAGCTCCTTGTACACGACGTGGTCGGGCTCGAACCCTGGCGCCCCGCCGCCGCCGCGGGTGCCGGCGATGACGATGCGTCCACCGGCGGCGGCCAGCTGCACCGCCTGGGCCACCACCTGGGGCGCCTTGGCGGTGACGTCGACGATGACGTCGGCACCCGGGCGGCCGGTGGCGGCCCGGAACGCCGCGATCGGGTCGTCCTCGGTCACGTCGACCACCAGGTCGGCGCCGAAGTCGGGGGCGGCGGCGAGGCGGGGACGATCGCGCTCGCCGGCGCCGGTCACCATCACGAAGTCGGCGCCGGCCTCCTTGGCCGCCACCGCCGCCGAGAGCCCGCGAACCCCGCAGCCGAGGACGGCCACGGCGTCGCCGGGACCGGTGCCCGGCACCGTGGCGCCCCAGCGGATGCCGGCCCCCAGCGGGTTGAACAACGTGGCCACCACCGGGTCGAGGCCCTCGGGCACCGGCAGCACCATCGAGTCCGGCGCCAGGTACTGGTGCGTGGCGTAGCCGCCCCACAGCCCCGGGTCGGTGTCGACGGACACGAACCCGTACATGGTGGTCAGGCCGTTGCGCACGCACCGCCGGTAGGTGCCGGCCCGGCAGGCGTCGCACTCCCGGCAGGACCGGAACACCTCGACCGCCACCCGCTGCCCCTCCGACACGCCCCATCGCTCGGCGGCCACCGGGCCGATCTGCTCGATCACCCCGACGGCCTCGTGACCGGGTATGAAGGCGTGTCCCGGATGGAGCTGGCCGCTGTACTGCTCGTGGTCGGTGCCGCACAGCCCGCAGGCCTCCACTCGGAGCAGGGCGTCGTCGGCACCGATCTGGGGGAGCGGCAGCTCTCGCGGCTCGAGGGTGCGTGGTGCTGCGAGCACCATGGCAGCGGCGTTCATGTCGTCCCCGGGTTCGGCGTGCGCGGTGTGTCACATTGAACTGTGACTGTTGCATGTTTCGTCCCTTCACGTTACCTTGCGCCTCCACCATCTGCTGACGGAGCGCTCGCCGTGGACACCGCATCCGTTCCCGACCCGTACCCGCTGGGGGTGAGGGCGACCCGCACCGGGGACTGCGTGCGCTCTGCCGAGACCCGGCGCGACCGCCAGGCGCCGCCGCGGGCCGTTGGCACTCCCGGGTGCCACGCGGGTACAATTCGCCGGTGGATCGGTCGCCGGGCGTCCGGAGGGCGGCGGATCCGACGACCGTTGGGGGACCGATGAGCCAGGTCAACGCTGCTGGCACGGGTTGGCAGTACGCCGACGTCTGGGACCTGGTCGCCGAGCTGCGCCCGGGCCTGGACGCCGTGGTCCACGGGGACCGGCGCACCAGCTGGGCGGCGTTCCGGGACCGCGCCGGGCGGCTGGCGTCGAGCCTCGTGGACGGCGGCGCCGGGCAGGGCGACCGGGTGGCGCAGTACCTCTACAACTGCTCCGAGTACCTGGAGGTCTCCTACGCGGCCTACCAGGCCGGGCTCACCCCGGTGAACACCAACTACCGCTACCGGGCCGACGAGCTCGCCTACCTGTGGGACAACGCCGACGCGGTGGCCGTCGTGTTCCACGGGGCCTTCACCGACACCATCGAGGCGATGCGCGACCGGGTGCCCACCGTGCGGCGGTGGCTGCTGGTCGACGATGGCAGCGGGACGTGCCCGGACTGGGCCGAGCCCTACGAGGCGATCGTGAGCACAGGGCCCGTCGGGGCCTACCAGCCCCCGTGGGGCCGCAGCGGCGACGACATCGTGATGATTTACACCGGTGGCACCACCGGCATGCCCAAGGGCGTGATGTGGCGCCATGACGACATGTTCCGGTCCTTCAACGTCGTCGGGGACCCTGACGAGTGCGACCTCGGCGCCGTGCGTGACCGGCTGAGCGCGGCCGAAGAGTCGCCGGTGGGCATCCCCGGATCGCCGCTCATGCACGCCACGGGGTACATGTTCGCCAAGAGCATGCTGGTCCAGGGCGGGACCGTGGTCACGCTGCCGGACCGGCACTTCGACGTGCGGTCCCTGCTCGCCACCATCGAGCGCGAGGGCGTCACGGCCGTGGCCATCGTGGGCGACGCCTTCGCCCGGCCGATCCTGGAGGCGCTCGACGCCGCTCCGGGCCAACGGGACCTCTCGAGCCTGCAGCTGCTCGTGTCGGCCGGTGTGATGTGGAGCGCCGAGACCAAGGCCGGCCTCGCCCGCCACCTCCCCGGCACCCTGTTTGCCGATCTGCTCGGCTCCACCGAA
This sequence comes from Iamia sp. SCSIO 61187, assembly GCF_019443745.1. NCBI lineage: Bacteria > Bacillati > Actinomycetota > Acidimicrobiia > Acidimicrobiales > Iamiaceae > Iamia > Iamia sp. SCSIO 61187. Next base: position 4,100,062 of record NZ_CP050948.1, on the reverse strand, counting down.
GCCAACGGGTTGGGTTCATCGGTGTCGGGGGCCGGCTCCGACCCGTCCACGGCCACGTTCTCCCTCGGTGCGCTCGCCATGGTCATCGACGAGGACGACAACGTGCTCGGGCCCGGCGGTGCCGGTCTGCTCGCCGTCGGCGGACCAGGACCGGTCGGCTACCACAAGGACCCTGACAAGACGGCGGCCACCTTCCGCACCGTCGCCGCCCAGCGGGTATCGGTGCCGGGCGACTGGGCCCGGGTCGAGGACGACGGCAGCATCACCCTGCTCGGCCGGGGGTCGCTGTGCATCAACACCGGCGGCGAGAAGGTCTTTCCCGAAGAGGTCGAGGAGGCCCTCGAGTCGCACCCGGCCGTGCGAGACACGACCGTGGTGGGGGTGCCGGACCCGGCCCTCGGCGAGGCGGTCGCAGCCGTCGTGTCCCTCGCCGACGGCCACTCGGTCACGGCCGAGGACCTGATCGCCCACGTCAAGCGGCGCATCGCCGGGTACAAGGCGCCGCGCCACGTACTGATCGTGGACGACGTGGGGCGGGCCCCGAACGGCAAGGCGGACTACGCCGGCAGCCGTCGGCGGCTGCTCGATCACCTGTCAGTCCCGTCCCCTACCCCGGCTCCTTGAGGGACGTGTCGAAAGGATCTCCCGTGTCACCGAGTGCCGCACCCGACCTCGACAAAATGCGCTGAAGGCGAAGTACCGCCAGGAGCGCGACAAGCGGCTCCGCCCGGACGGGAACGCCCAGTACCAGCGCTTGGCCGGGCGGTTCGCCCACTACGCGGTGGACCCGTACCTGCCGGTCGCGCCGCGTGACCCGATCACCGACGGCGTGACGGTGGCGATCATCGGTGGCGGCTTCGCCGGGCTCCTCACCGGGGCCCGGCTCGCCGAGGCTGGGATCACCAGTGTCCGCATCATCGACAAGGGCGGGGACTTCGGCGGGACCTGGTACTGGAACCGGTACCCCGGTGCCCAGTGCGACACCGCGTCGATGGTGTACATGCCGCTGCTCGAGGAGACCGGGCACATGCCCACCGAGAAGTACGCGCACGGCCCGGAGATCCTCGAGCACTGCCAGCGGATCGGCAAGCACTTCGGTCTCTACGACGGCGCCCTGTTCCACACTGAGGTCACCGGTCTCGAGTGGGACGAGGAGCGGGCGCGCTGGGTCGTGCGCACCGACCGGGGCGACGAGTTCACCGCCCAGTTCCTGTCGATGGGAACCGGACCGCTTCACGTCCCCAAGCTGCCCGGGGTGCCCGGCATCGACGAGTTCGAGGGCCACGCGTTCCACACCAGCCGCTGGGACTACTCCTACACCGGTGGTGACCCCACCGGTGCGCCGATGACCGGTCTCGCCGACAAGCGGGTGGCGGTCATCGGCACGGGGGCCACTGCCGTGCAGTGCGTGCCCCGCCTCGCCCACCACGCCGGCGATCTGTTCGTCTTCCAGCGGACCCCGTCGTCGGTCGACGTGCGCGGCAACCACCCCATCGACCCCGAGTGGTTCGCCGGCATCGCCACGCCAGGGTGGCAGCAGCGCTGGCTCGAGAACTTCACCATGAACCAGACCGGGGCCCTGGTCGAGGAAGACCTGGTCATGGACGGTTGGACCGAGCTGGCCCGGCGCATCCTGCACCGCATCGCCTCGCTCGAGGGTCCTGTCGACCTCCCCCGGATCATGGACGCCGTCGAGGACGCCGACTTCGAGAAGATGGAGCAGATCCGGGCTCGTTGCGACGAGGTGGTGGAGGATCCGGAGACGGCTCAGAAGCTGAAGGCCTGGTACCGCCAGCTGTGCAAGCGGCCCTGCTTCCACGACGAGTACCTGCAGGCCTACAACAACCCCAACGTCCACCTGGTGGATACCGACGGCAAGGGCGTGGAGCGGATCACTCCGACCGGCGTCGTGGTCTCCGGCGTCGAACACGAGGTCGACTGCATCATCTTCGCCTCCGGCTTCGAGGTCGGCACGCCCTTCACCGAACGGGCCGGCTACGACCCCATCGGACGTGGTGGTCGGCGACTGTCGCAGTACTGGGCTGACGGGATGCGGACCCTGCACGGCATGCACGTGCACGGCTTCCCGAACCTCTTCATCACCCAGCTCGGCCACGGTGCCAACCTCATCTCGAACGTCCCCCACAACTTCACCGAGACCTCGAGGGCGGTCGCCGCCGTGGTGCGTCACGCCGTGGAGGGCGGCCATCGCGTCGTGGAGGTGACCGAGGACGCTGAGCAGGCGTGGATGGAGCTGATCTCGGGCGGGGGGACGACGGCCGTGGGGTCCGCGCTCGGTTCGGCCGACTGCACCCCGGGTTACTACAACAACGAGGGCCAGCCCGGCGCCGGCTTCGCCGGAGAGATCGCCAAGGGCCACCCCGGCGGGCCCATGTCGTTCTTCGAGCACCTGCGCGGCTGGACCGCCGGGGGCTTCGATGGCGTCGAGTTCCGGTAGGGCGCGGGACGACTACGAGCCAGGGGCCCGGGGCACTCGCATGGGCGCGGCGACGCGCTGACGGGTGGACCGCGGCTCGCCGGGGCCGGCGCAGCACTGCCCTATGGTCGGTGCCGTGCCCGGCGACGACCACCGTCCCCACGGGGAGCAGGAGGTGAAGGAGGCGATCGTGGCCGCCGCCGCCCGCCTGTTCGCCGAGAAGGGCCCTACCGCCACGTCGCTGCGGGAGATCGCCGCCGTGGCCGGCGTGAACCACGGGCTCATCCACCGTCACTTCGGGACGAAGCGCCAGCTGGTCCGAGCCGTACACGACCACCTGGCCGAGCGGCTGGCCGCGGCCGAACCCTTCGGCGAGGCCACGCTCGACAGCGCGCTGCGCGCCTTCCACACCCTCGAGGATGATCGCGCCTACTGGACCGTGCTGACCCGCGCCATGCTCGACGGCGAGCTGGGCGAGGTGCTCAGCTCCGACCTCCCCGGCGCTCGCCGGATGGTGGAGACGCTGGAGGCGGCCCTGCCCGACGGCGCACCCATCGGCGCCGCCGACCTCGTGGCCATGGGCTTCGCCTTCTCGCTCGGCTGGCTCCTGCTGCGGGACTTCATCCAGGTCGCGACCGGCGGGGGGGACGACGTGCCCGAGCAGTGGTTCTCGGCCATGGCCGCCCTGCTCGCACCCCGCTGACGAGCGGCACCCTTGCCGCGCTGTAGACATCCGACTACGCTACGACCGAGGGTCGGGCCGCCGACCCGAGACGAGGATGACGCCATGGCCCACGCGCTCGAGTTCAGCTCCGAAGAGCTCCTGGCCAGCGACGAGATCGAGGAGCCGCTCCTGGCCGGCGGTGTGCGCTGCCACGGCGGGTTCCTCTCCGACGGCAGCTACGTTTCGCCCCGCACCAAGTTCCGCCGGCCGGCGCTGGCCGCCTGGCAGGATCAGCATCGCCAGGACTTCGGCACCGAGATCCTGCACGCCCCCGTCGAGACGTGGCCGGGGAACTACCCCAGCGTCGAGCAGGCTCGGCTCCTGCTCCGCCGCGGTGTGCGAGAGCCGATCGTGGCAAACCTCACGCGCATCGGCACGGTGGAGGGCTTCGGCGCGATGATCCGCTTCCTCGCCCCACCGGACATGCAGCGGTTCTTCGACGACGACATCCGGGGCACGGCCCTGGACCACCTGTCCAAGGGCCTCGTCGAGGCCCACGCCCGCGACGAGGCCGGCCACGGCGACGAGGCCGGCCACGACCGCATGTGGTACGCCGTGCGCGACATCGCCTTCGAGAACCCGGTCACCGAGGACGAGACGGAGCTCATGCTGCGGCGCATGGGGATCGCCCCCGCCGGGGAACCCGACCCGGACGGGGCCCGGCAGCGGTTCCTCGGCAAGCGCACCTTCGAGGACCTCGACGTCGGCCTCGAGATGCTGATCTCCACCATGCTGCGGGTGCTGTTCGTGGAGATCAAGGCCTTCCACGTCTTCGCCTGGGCCGAGGAGCTCCTGTCCGACCCCGATCTGGTGGCCGGCGACGGCGAGGCGGGCCGTCTCGTGTCCTACATCCGCGCCGACGAGACGCCCCACGTCGAGTACCTGCGCACCGCGCTCACCGAGATGCGCGACCGCACCTTCGTCGGTGAGTCGGGGAAGCGCTACCCGGGCACCGACATCATCGGCCAGCTGTGGGACGCGTCGCTGGCCGAGTCGCTCGGGTTGCTCGAGGAGCAGAACCGGGCGGCCACCGTCGCCGAGCTGGAGCTCGCCGTCTCCTCCCGGCCCAACAGCGCCGGCCTGCTCGCCGAGTTCCACAGCCTCGCTGCTCCTCTGGCGGCGACGGAGGGCTGATCGGCGGGCGAGCCGGTCCCGCCTGCCCGCCGCCTCGGGGGCGGGTCCCTCAGCCCGGGTCGTCCAGCGCGAAGCCGCGGTAGCCGTCGGCTGCTGACTCCCGGCACGACGCCAGGTACAGCTGCAGGCCGCCCGGCCAGTTGAGCATCTCCCGGGGCTTGCCCGGGATGTTGGCGCCCATGTACCACGAGTCGGCCCGGGGGAACAGCGTCATGTCGGCGATGGAGTGCACCATCGTCCGCCACTCCTCTTCGGCCTCTGCGGTGGCCTCGATGCGGGTGGTGCCCGTGTCGCGCAGGTGGGCGAGCAGCTCGACGACCCAGTCTCCCTGCACCTCGGCGCAGGTGGGACCGTTGCAGAACCCCGATGGGCTCTGCGGCCCGTACAGGAACAGCAGGTTGGGGAAGCCGTGGCTGGACAAGCCGAGGTGGGTGAGGACACCGCCCGCCCAGTGGTCGCGCAGGGTCTCACCGTTGCGGCCACGCAGGTCGATGCTCACCAGGCCGCCGGTGACGGCGTCGAATCCGGTGGCCATGACCAGCAGGTCGCAGGGGTGCTCGCCCGCCGTGGTGCGGACCCCTGTGGGGGCGATCGACCCGATCGGCGACCGACGGAGGTCCACCAGCTCGACGTTGTCCTGGTTGAAGGCGTCGTAGTACCACTGCTCCAGCGACGGGCGCTTCACCCCGAACGGGTGGGGCGGTTCGGCCGGCGCGAGGACCTCGGCGACGGCGGGGTCGTGCACCCGCTCGTGGACCTTGGCGCGCCAGAAGACGTACGCGGTGCGGTTGGCCGCCTCGTCGAGGAGCAGGTCGGAGTAGCCGCCGGCCCAGAACGCGAACCCGCCCTCCTGCCACAGGCGCTCGTAGGTCTCGAGGCGCTCGTCCGCCGACACGTCGAAGGTGTTGACCCCATGTTCGGGGTAGGCGAAACCGCTGTTGGTCTGGGTGCGCCGCTCGAAGATCGCCGGGTACTCCGCCTTGGCCTCGTCCTGGTCCTCACGGCTGAGGCTTCGCTGCTGCATGGCCAGCGCCATGATCGGCGTGCGCTGGAACACCGTGACGTGCTCGGCCACCCGGGCCGCCTCTTGGACCACCTGCACGCCACTCGCGCCGGTGCCGATCACCGCCACCCGCCGGCCGGTCAGGTCGACCCCCCCCTGGGGCCAGTGGGCGGTGTGGGACCAGTTGCCTTCGAAGGTGTCCAGGCCGGGGATGTCGGGCACGTGGGCCTTGGCCGCGAACCCGGTGCACATCACCACGAAGCCGGTGCGCAGAGTGTCGCCGGCATCGGTGCGCAGCTCCCAGCACCGCTGGGCCTCGTCCCAGGCGCCGGCGGTGACCCTGGTCTCGAAGCGGATGTCGTCGCGCAGGCCCCAGACGGAGTCGACGTGGTCGAAGTAGCGGCGCAGCGCCTGCCAGTCGGGGAAGCGCTCGTCCCAGTACCAGTCCTGCCACAGCGCAGGGTCGGAGTACTCGTAGAGCGGCACGTGCGAGTCGACGCGGGCGCCCGGGTAGCAGTTCCAGTACCAGATGCCGCCCAGCCCGGTGCCGGCTTCAAGCAGGGTCACCCGCAGACCGAGGTCGCGCAGGTGGTGCAGCTGGTACAGCCCGGCGAAGCCGGCGCCGACGACGACGACATCGTGGTCGGGGGTGCTCATCGCCGCCTGGCCTCCACCCACGACAGGCCCTGCTCCACGTCGACGTCGTGGGGGAGGCCCAGCACACGCTCGCCGATGATGTTCCGCTGCACCACGCCAGTGCCGCCGCCGACGGTGAGGGCGGGGGCGAAGAGGAACCCGTGGGCCCACAGATCGGCGTCGCCACCGAAGGGTCCCACGTCGTCGCGCACGCCCGCCGTGCCAGCCAGGTCCTTGGCCACCTCCATGATGTGCTGCCCGTGCTCGTCGGCCATCACCTTGCGGATCGATGCCTCCGGCCCCGGAGGCTCACCCTTGATCGCGGCCGTGACCGTGCGCAGGCGGATCAGCCGCAGAAGCTCGGACTCGATGTAGAGCCGGGCGAGCCGCTGGCGCAGCAGCGGATCGTCGACGTGGCCGTGGTCCCGGACCACGTCGAGGAGGTCATCGGCGGTGGGTCCGTGGCCCCACAGCGCCCCGCCGGAGGACAGCGAGACCCGCTCGTTGCCCAGGGTCACCTTGGCCAGCGACCAGCCGCGGTTCTCCTCTCCCACGAGGTTCTCGGCCGGGATGCGCACGTCGGTGAGGAACACCTCGTTGAACGTGTGACCTCCGGTCATCTCGATGATCGGGCGGATCTCGATGCCCGGTGCGTCCATGGGACAGATGAAGTACGACACCCCCTGGTGCTTGGGCTGATCCGGATCCGTGCGGGCGATGAGGATGCCATAGGCGGAGAACTGGGCCAGCGACGTCCAGATCTTCTGCCCGTTGACCACGTACTCGTCGCCGTCGCGCACCGCCCGGGTGCCCAGGTTGGCCAGGTCGGAGCCGGCCTGAGGCTCGGAGAACAGCTGGCACCAGACCTCCTCGCCCGCCAGCAGCGGCATGAGGTAGCGGTCCTTGTGCTCCTGGGTGCCGGCGTGGAGGATCGTCGGGCCGGCCCAGCCGATGCCGATCGGGTTCATCGGCCGGTGCGCGCCCGCCCGCTTGAGCTCGTCGTCGATCACCAGCTGCCGGATCGGGTCAGCATCCATCCCCCACGGCGCCGGCCAGTGCGGCGCCACGTAACCGGCCTCGGCCAGCTGGCGTCCGCTCGGCTGCGGGTGCTCCCGCAGCCAGTCCCGCACCGACCTGCGGTCCGGGTGGTCGTCGCCCGGCAGGTCGAAGTCCATCAGCTCGCTCCTGTCCCTCGATCACAACGGACAGTAGCGGCGTGCGACACGCGACGGGAATCGTCTCGCAAACCGGGGGAGGGCCAGGGGCCCGCAAGCCCGCCGGCGTCGCAGCGCCGCCCGTGCGGCGCCCTCGGCGACGCAAGCACGGCGTGGTCCGGCGGCCACGGCGCGGCGCCGCACGCTCAGCGGCAGAGGGGACCCGGGGACCAGCGGTCGGAGCGGTGGCTGGGCACCGGGGTCGCCGGGTTGACCCTCGCGCGACGTGGGATGCCTATAGTCTCGTGTGACACGGGACACTGGGTCCGGTGCCGAAGGGGGCTTCGTGATCGCGACCAGACGGTGGATGGGCCTGCTGTTGGCCGGTGTGCTGTTGCTCAGTGCGTGCGGTGCCGATGACGAATCGTCGTCCGCCGACGGCGACGCCTCGGTGGATGGGGGCGCCGGCGAGCCGTCCCAGACGCCAGAGGGGGAGGCCGAGATCGAGGACAGCACCACGGGTGTCACCGACTCCACCATCAAGATCGGCGTCCACGCCCCGGAGACCATCGGCGGCATCGACATCGGAGACATCCTCGGGCTGGCCGACCTCACCCAGCTCTACTGGGACACCGTGAACGAGCAGGGGGGCATCCACGGGCGCGAGGTGGAGGTGACCCTGGTCGATGACGGCTACGACGCGAACGCCGCCCAGCAGGCCTGCCGGGACCTGATCAGCGATGAGCTGCTCTTCGTCTCGGGCACCTCGGGCGCCGACCAGATCACCACGTGCGCCAACCTGGCGACCGAGAACCAGTTGCCCTACCTCAGCCTCGGGGTCGCCGAGGCCGGCCTGGTCGACAAGCCGGGGTACCGGGCCATGACCATGACCTACGAGATGATGTCGGACCTCATGGCCGAGTACATCCTCGCCGAGCTGACGGACACGGAGACCCCCGTCGCCATGGTTCGCTTCAACAGCCCGAGCTCCGAGGGTGCCCAGGACGCGTTCACCGCCAAGATGGACGAGCTCGGCGGCAACGTCGCCGCCGCCGACGCGGTGGACAAGCAGGGCAATGCCAACGAGCTCACCGCCGAGTGCGTGAAGCTGAGCAACCTCGACGTCGAGGTGGTGTTCATGATCTTGGTGCCGACGGTGTCGACGCAGCTCGCGCGGCTGTGCGCCGAACAGGGCTTCACGCCCCAGTACGTGACCGTCTCGAACACCTTGTCGTGCGCGTCGGAGCCGCCGATCGGCGTCCCTGAGCTGGTCGGCTGCCAGTCGTTCGCGGCCGTGCGGGGCGACGTCACCGACAACCCCCTGGCTCGCGAGGCCGAGGAGGCGTGGGCCGCCGCCTACCCCGACCGGGACGCCCCCGACGAACTGGTGACCTTCTGGGGTCTGTTCGACGTGTACCGCGAGGCGATGGACCAGGCCGGACCGGACCTGAGCACCGGTGCGTTCCTCGAAGCGCTCGACTCCATGCAGTACGACAACGGGCTGGCCAACCCGATCGACTTCGGCGGCGACAGGGTCGGCGCCGACAGCATCGTCGTGGTCGAGGCCACCGGTGAGGCACCATGGGAACGTGAGCTGGTGTCCGAGTGGACCTCCAGCTTCGGCTGAACAGCCAGATCGCCGCCCTCGATGGAAGAGCTGCTCACCTTTGTGGTCGTCGGCATCGCCGGGGGCTCCACCTATGCGCTGCTGGCACTCGGCCTGGTGCTCGTCCACAGCGTCTCTCGTGTGCTCAACTTCGCGCAGGGTGCCTTCGGCACCCTCGCCGCCTTCATCGCCGCCAGCATCGCCATGGGCCACGACCTGCCATGGCCGCTGGCGGTGGCGGCCGGGGTGGCCGTGGGCGCCGCAGTGGGGGCGGCCACGGCGGTGGTGCTGCTCGGTCGTGACGGTGGGATCCTCCCCCCACTGGTGGGAACCGTCGGGCTCCTGTCGGCGACGACTCTGATCGAGGCCCGCTGGCTCGGCGGGACCCGGCCGTTCCCCACCCTGGTGTCCGGCGACGGTGTCGAGCTGGCCGGGGTCGTGCTCACCCCGACCCGCATCCTCGTCGTCGCCGTCGCCGCCGGCGCCGGCGTCGCCCTGTGGTTGGGTCTCGAGCGGACCCGGATCGGCTTGGCGTTGCGGGCCGGCGCCGACAACCGCGAGGGCGCTCGCATCGTCGGCCTCGACCCGCGTCGGCTCGAGGTTGCGGCCTGGAGCGCGGCCGGCGCCCTCGGCGCCCTCGCTGGCGTGTTGTCCGGGTGGACGACCCAGAGCATCACCCCCGGGTTCCTCATCGCCGTGCTCCCGCAGGCCTTCGCCGCCGCCATGCTCGGCGGCATGATCAGCCTGCCCGGCGCCATCCTCGGTGGCCTGGTCGTCGGCGTTGCGGAGAGCCTCACCCGGCTCTACTGGGGCGGCACCCCCGGCGCCCCGGAGATGGTCGTCTTCGTCGTGCTCGGCGCCGTGCTGCTGCTCCGTCCCCAGGGGCTCTTCACCCGGGCCCGGCGTGGTCTCGCCTTCGAGGGATCCGAGTCGTTGGTCCGCCTGCCGCCGATGGTGCGCGACCCGCGCCTGGGGTCGGCGTTCGCAAGGGCCGTGGGCCCGACCGGGCCAGCGCTGGCCGTGGTGGCCACTGTCGTGATCGCCGGTGCGGTGTCCGGTCCCGACGCCTTCAAGCTGTCGGCCCTGCCGGTGTACGCGCTGCTGGCCCTCAGCCTCAACTTCCTGGCCTCGGCCACCGGGCAGCTGTCCCTCGGCCATGCCGGCCTCTTCGGGCTCGGCGCCTTCGGCGCGGCGATCGCCACCACCACCTGGGAGCTGCCGCCCATGCTGGGCTTCATGGCCGGGCCGGTGCTGGCCGGGGCCGCCGCCGCCGCCCTCGGCGCCGCCTCGCTGCGGGTCCGTGGGCTCTACCTGGCTGTCTTGACGCTGGCGTTCGGGGTGGTGCTGCAGGCGTTCGTGTTCCCCACCGAGACGTTCTCCCAAGGCGGCGCTGGCCTGACGCTCGGGCGCCCCGAGATCGGCCCGTTCGACCTCGGCGACGACGGCACCTTTCTGGCCGCCTGCGGGATCCTCCTGGTGCTCGTCTGGGTCGGCCTGCGCCGCCTCGAGCGGGTCCCGCTGCTGCGGGGCCTGGTCGCCATCCGCGAGAACCAGACGGCGGCGTCGACCCGGGGCATCGACGCCACCCGGCTGGGGGTGGTCGGCTTCACCATCTCCGGCGTCCTGGCCGGGCTGGCCGGGTCGACCTACGCCTTCCGCCAGGGCATCGTGGTGGCCTCGGTCTTCCCGGTGCAGCTGTCGCTCACGATCGTGGTCTGGGTGGTGCTCGGCGGGCTCGGGTCCCGGGCGGGGGTCGTCGCCGTCGCCGTCGGTTTCACCCTGATCGACCTCTACGCCTCGGGCAGCAACCAGATCGTCACGCTGGTCGCCGCGGTGATCGTGGTGCTGCTCATCGGTCGCCAGCCCCTGGGCGCCGGAGGGGCCCTGCGCGCCCTGCTCGAGCGTCGCCATCTCGCACGACCCACGGGCGGCGTCGACGAGCGAGCAAGGAGGCACGCGGCGTCCGAGCTCGCGGCGCCGGCACCGGTCGTCCCGGGTCCGGTCGTGGTCCGGATGCCCGACCGCGAGATGCTCCGGCCCGTCCTGCTCAGTGCCCGCGATGTCACGGTGCGCTTCGGCGGCAACGTCGCCATCGCCTCCTTGTCGCTCGACGTCCATCCCGGTGAGGTCGTCGGCATCCTCGGGCCCAACGGGGCGGGCAAGACCACGACGTTCAACGTCCTGAGCGGTTTCATCACCCCGTCCCAGGGCGAGGTCTGGTTCCGCGGCCACGCCATATCCGAGCTCACGCCCGCCGAGCGGACCCGACGCGGTCTCGGCCGATCGTTCCAGCAGGGCGGACTGTGGCCGTCGGAGACGGCTCATGCCAACCTGCTCATGGCCCAGTACGGGCGGGCGACCGGGACGTCCTACGGTGACGCGGTCGGGCTGTCGCCGGACCAGTTGCGCCGCGACCGCAAGCGGGCCAGCGTCGCCGACGAGGTGCTCGAGGTGCTCGGCCTGGGCTACGCGGCCCGGCGTCCGGTCGGCACCTTGCCCTACGGGCACCGCAAGGTCCTCGAGATCGGCTGTGCCGTGGCCACGAGGCCGGTGGCGCTGCTCCTCGACGAGCCGGCCGCGGGCCTCCACGGCGCCCAGAGCGAGTGGGTCGCCCAGGCCATCGCTGCGCTGCGCCGGGAGCTTGGCATCACGGTGGTCGTCATCGAGCACGATGTCGGCCTCGTGCGGTCGGTCTCCGACCGGATCTACGTGCTCGACTTCGGAAGCGTGCTCACCGAGGGCCGGCCCGACGAGGTGCTCTCCCGGCCCGAGGTGATCGAGGCCTACCTCGGCCAGCCCGTGGCCGCCCCCGGGCCGGTGCCATCGTGACCGCCGCCTTGTCGGTGCGAGGGCTGGTGGCCGGCTACGGCGGAGTGCCCGTGGTGCGCGCCATCGAGCTCGACGTCTCGCCGGACACGTTCCTGGCCGTCGTCGGCGCCAACGGCGCCGGCAAGTCGACCACACTGCGGGCGATCATGGGGCTGTGCGAGGTCTTCGCCGGCACCGTCGAGCTCGGCGGCACGTCGCTGGACGGCACGCGCACGAGTGATCGGGTGCTCGCCGGCCTCGCCCTGTGCCCAGAGGGCCGGGAGGTCTTCCCCTCCCTGTCGGTCGAAGAGAACCTCCTCACCGGTGCCATCGCGGGCCAGGGGTGGACCGGGCGCAGGGACGCGCTCGATCGGGTCTACGAGTTGCTGCCCCGGCTGGGGGAGCGCCGCGGCCAGTCCGCCGGGACGATGTCGGGCGGCGAGCAGCAGCAGCTGGCGGTGGGGCGGGCCCTCATGAGCGGCCCGACTGTCCTGCTCGTCGACGAGGCGTCGCTCGGCCTCGCCCCGGTCATGGTCGACCGGGTCTTCGAGATCCTGGCCAACATCCACGCATCGGGCACCGCCGTGGTGGCCGTGGAACAGAACATCCGCATCAGCAGCGTCGCCACGCACATCGTCGTGCTCGAGCAGGGGACCATCAGCGACCGGCTCGTGGCCGACGATGTCGGCGGCGGCTTGTACCAGGCTGCCCAGGCGGCCTACTTCGGAACCGGAGGAACCTGAATGCGCGACATCGATGCCGACACCACGGAGGCCGCGACGCCGATCGTCGACTGGGGTGCGCTGCGCGAGCTGGTCAGCGACGATGCCGCAGAGCTGGGTCGCAGGCGTCGTTCGGTGGCGCTCACCGTCGCCATCGTCGCGTGGATCTCCGCGTTCGTGCTGGTGTGGATCTGCTGGGACCAGGTGGCGTCCCGCGACATCGTCGCCGACCAGCTGCCGTTCCTTGCCAGCAGCGGCTTGGCGGCCATCGTCTCTGCCATCATCGGCGGCGCCGCCCTGGTCGTGGCCTTCCTCCCCACGGGATCTGCGTCGTCGCGCTAGTGGCGCGGCCGACCTGGTCGGCGGTGGACGATGCCGCGCCGATGGGTGCGCTACCCCCATCGGAATGGCCGCGACGAGGCCGACGACGACGCGGCGCCGTCCTGGGGACACCGACGGGTCACCGCGCGGGACCGGTAGCCGACGTTGAAGGTCTCGATGCGCTCTGCCAGCCGGTGCAGCGCCTCGACCGCGGTCACCCCACCGTCGTCGATGACGACGACCCACCCTCGACGATCGGTCGGGTGGGGCTCGCGGCGGGCCAGACCGTCGTCCTCGAGCGCCTGGACCTGGCGGCTCACCGATGTCGATCGGATCGGGCCGGATCATCACCCGCACCGGCCGCTACAAGATCTTCCCGGTCGTGGGCCTCATGGTGGTGGCCGTCGGCCTCGGGCTGTTCTCGCTGCTCGGCGTCGACGCCGCTCCCCGTCGCCGGAAGCTAGATGCTCGTCCTGGGCGCAGGCCTCGGCATGGTCATGCAGGTGCTGGTCCTCGCGGTGCAGAACGCCGTCGAGCTCCGCGACTGGGCACGGCAACGTCGGCCGCCACCTTCTTCCGCTCGATGGGCGGGGCCCTCGGGGTCGCCGTCTTCGGAGCGCTGCTCCCGAAGGGGTTGGGCCGCTACATCCCCGAACGTCTGACTGCCGCGGGGGTCGAGGGCGGCGGCGGTGGGAGCGACCTGCTCGGCACCCCCGACGCCAACGCCGCCCTGCCCCGTCCGCGATGCGGTGCTCGGCGGCTTCGCCGACAGCCTCTCCGACACCATCGCCATGCCGATCGCTGTGCTCGGCTTCCTCGGCGTGCTGCGCCTCCCCGAGCTGCCGCTGCGCACGTCGGTGCGGAACGACGAGCCGGTGACGGACGGGGAGAGGTTCGGCGCTGTCCTCGAGACGTCCTTCGTCGACGACGACGCGGACGTGCCGGACCTCACCGCTGGCGGCTCGCGCGGGCGACAGACCGACGCCACCAGCAGCAGCTGAACGACCCCTCGGTCGCCGTCGGGCCGGGCCCGGTCGGCGCGCGCCCACTGCGACACGGTGGCGGCCGCCGACGGCGACGGACCGGACGGTGCAGGAGCCACGCCCAGATGCTGATGGTGCGGCATTCGTCCCGTTTCTGCCGGGGCCAGCACGACACGCGACGAGTATCGTCCTGCGACCCGCGAGCGATTAGGTTCCGATGCGGAATCACGAAGGGGGTACCGGTGGCCGCTGTCGGGATCGAGCAAGAGGGTCTGGTGGGGGTGGTGGAGCTGCGGCGTCCACCACACAACTTCTTCGACGCCGGACTGATCGGTGACCTCGCGTCGGCGTTCGAAGAGCTCGATGCCGATCCCGAGTGCCGGGCGATCGTGCTCGCCGCGGAAGGCCGGTCCTTCTGCGCCGGCGCGGACTTCTCCGGCCAGACCCCGGATGCCGGCTCGTTCGGCAGCGGCGGAGGCATCGGCGCTGGTTCCCTCTACCACGAGGCGCTGCGGCTGTTCGTCATCGCCACGCCGGTGGTGGCCGCGGTGCACGGCGCCGCCATCGGCGGCGGCCTCGGGCTCGCCCTGGTCGCCGACTTCCGCGTGACCTGCCCGGAGGCCCGTTGGTCGGCCAACTTCGCCCGGCTGGGCTTCCACCCCGGGTTCGCCCTGACCGAGACGCTGCCCGCGCTCGTGGGTGGCCAGCATGCCCGCCGGCTCTTCTACACCGGTACCCGGATCGACGGCACGGAGGCCGCGGCGATCGGCCTGGCCGACGAGTGCGTCGCCGACGCCGGCACCGTGCGGGAGCGCAGCCGCGAGATCGCCGCCCGGATCGCCGGCTCAGCACCGCTGGTGGTGCAGGCGGTCAAGCGCACGCTCGCGGGCGATCGCCTCGACCGGCTGCGGGCCACCACCGATCACGAGCTGGCCGAGCAGGTCCGCCTCCTCGCCACCGACGACGCCCGCGAGGGCATCGCCGCCTACGCCGAGCGCCGGCCGCCGGTCTTCCACGGCCGGTAGCCCCCGAACCCACCAGGAGGCGCAGACATGGAGCAGCTTGAGGGGCGGGTCGCGGTGGTGACCGGCGGCGGGAGCGGCATCGGCCGAGCGGTGGCCACCCAGCTCGCAGCCGCCGGCATGAGCGTCGTGGTCGCCGACATCCAACAGGACGCGCTCGACGCCACCGTCGCCGGCCTGGCCCGGGCCGGTCACCGCGTCCTGGGCGTGCGCACCGACGTGTCCGACGGGGACTCCGTCACGGCGCTCGCCGATGCCGCCGTGACGGAGTTCGGCGCCGTGCACCTCGTCCACAACAACGCCGGCGTCGGGGTGGGTGGACCGATCTGGGCCCACACCGAGCGGGACTGGCAGTGGGTGCTCGGGGTCAACCTGTGGGGCGTCATCCACGGGATCCGTGTGTTCGTGCCCCTCATGCTCGAGCAGGGCGGCCCGGCGCACGTGGTCAACACCGCATCCATGGCCGGTCTCATCTCGGTGCCCTCCCTTGGCGCCTACAACGTCTCCAAGCACGGCGTGGTCACCCTGAGCGAGACCCTGTACCGAGACCTGCGCCTCGCCGGAGCCGACATCGGCGTGTCCGTCCTGTGCCCGGGGCTCGTGATGACGAACATCTTCGAGTCCCAGCGCAACCGGCCCGAGCCGCTCGCCGACGACGATGGCGGGTCGGGCGGTCTGTCGGCGCTCATGGAGGGGGTGGGTGAGCCCGGAGCCACCGAGGCCGCGGCCGACGCGTTCGGCCAGATCCTCTCGCCCGATGAGGTGGGCGCCGCTGTCGTCGACGCGGTGCGCGGCAACCGCTTCTACATCCTCACCCACCCCGAGCGCACCGAGGCGCTCGTGCGCACCCGGTGCGACGACATCGTCGACGCTCGCCACCCGTCGCCGCTCCGGCCCTGAGTCGCGTCGACCGAGGCCCGCGGCCGTCGGGCCCGTCAGGACATCGTTGCGACCGTCGGGGCCGCTCGCCGCCATCGACAGGTGCTCGCGCGCGACCAGCATCTGCGGGAGGACTTGGAGGCCCCGTTCTGGGCCGAGCGCCGGCTCGGAGCGCTCCCTGCTGCGGCTCATCACCGGTACCACTGTGGGTGAGACATCGTGCCGCCCACGTCGCACGCCGAGGACCAGCACCGCCTCCGTCGGGCCCTCGCAAACGCACCCGTTCTGGCTCGACGCAACCCGCCAGGACCTACCGGTTGCAACTCGTGTTTAGAGCAAACTGTCTAGACCGAGTGCCTGACCGTCGGGGAGGGCTGCACGCCCGGACCTCGAGCTGCACCAGTCCCCCGTCGGGGTGCGCGTCACGCGGCGAGACGGCCCGCCCCTCGGACTCTGAGGTCCTCGCTCACGAGGGTGCAGCTGCGGTGCGGCGGGCGTTGCGGCGCGCTCGCCCGGGGCGCTGTCCTCGTGGGGTTGCGAGCCCTCCGACTAGGCGGGAGGTGCCGGCGCCACGGGTTCGCCCTCGCGGGCAGCAGCCAGGAACCAGTCGACCACCGACATGACGAACTCGGAGTCGAGGACGTCGTCGCCCTCGAACAGATGGCGGAAGAGCACCGGACCGACCAGCTGCGGGATGGCTGCGTCTGGCCTGAGGTCGTTCGCGAGCTCGCCACGCTGCACCCCGTCGACCACGATCGCGTGCAAGACCCGCCCGCCCTCGGCGCGCATCTCCCGGTTCAGATCTGCAAACTCAGGATCGTCGCCGGCCTGCTGGCCGATTGCGACGAACACTCGGCCGAAGCCGGTGGTGGTGAGGGCAGCCCGGAACGCTTCCAGCTCTGCGACGAGGTCTGCGCGCAGGTCACCTGTCATGGAGGTGTGGGTCAGGCGACCTTCCTCGCGGATCAGGTCCCGGAGCAGATCGAGGCGCTGAGGCCAGTGTCGGTACAAGGTCGTGCGGGCGTACCCGCTGCGCTCGGCAACCCGGGCCAGGGTGACACGCTCCCAACCTTCGTCGAGGAGGACAGAGCGCGCCGCGGCCAAGACGTCGTGGCGGGTGCGTACCACGCGCGGATCAACGCTCAGCCCATCGCTCACGTGGACGAACGTACCAAACTATCCGCTACAGGCTGTCCTCTAGATGACGTTACGTGCTAGACGTTGGTCCTCGTTGCCGGATCGAGACCCCAGGAGCCACCGTTGACGACCACCACCGACCTCGGCCCGCCGCCTGAGATCCCGGGCCTCCACGACGAGGTCATCGTGGACCCGCGTCGCCGACTGCTCGTCCTGGCCGCCATGTGCGTCGCGCTCGTGGCGGTCGTCGCCTCGGTATCGGGCCTCAACGTCGCGCAACAGGCGTTGGCCGCGGATCTCGATGCCTCCCAGAGCGAGCTGCTGTGGATCATCAACGGCTACACCCTCGCCCTCGCTGCCCTCCTCATGCCCGTGGGGGCGATCGGGGACAGATGGGGACGCAAGCCGGTCCTCATGATCGGTCTCGTGGCGTTCTCGCTGATCAACCTGGCCTCCTCCTTCGCGACCGAGCCGAGCGTGCTCATCGCGCTGCGCGTCGTCGCCGGACTGTCCGCCGCGATGGTGATGCCCGTCACCCTGTCGGTCATCACCACGAGCTTCCCGCACGAGGAGCAGGCCAAGGCCATCGGCACCTGGGCAGGGTTCGCGGGTGCGGGCGGCATCATCGGGCTCTTCGCCTCGGCCGCGATCATCGACAACGCCACCTGGCCGTGGGTCTTCGCTCTTCCGATCGGTCTGGCTGCTGTCTCCTTCGGGCTGACCGCAGCGTTCGTCCCGCACTCGGTCGAACACACCGGGGCGGGCTTCGACATCGCAGGCTCGCTCCTGTCGGTCCTCGCCGTCGGTGGGCTCGTCTTGGCCTTCCACGAGGGGCCCGAGCGGGGGTGGACCGACGCAGTCACGGTGGCTGCGTTGGCTGCCGGACTGCTCGGCGCCGTCGCGTTCGTGCTCGTCGAGCTCCGCCGGGATCACCCGCTGGTCGATGTGCGCGTCTTCGCGCTCCGCGGCCTCGCCGCCGGTTCGATCAACCTCTTCGTGGTGTTCGCCGTGATGTTCTCGCTGTTCCTGGTGCTGGTGCAGTACCTCCAGGCCGTCCTCGGCTACTCCGCGCTGAAGGCGGCGTCAGGGCTGCTTCCGATGGCGGCGATGATGATGCCGCTGTCCACGATCGCCCCGACCATCGCCGAGCGGATCGGCTTCCGGCGCACCCTCGTCACCGGGATGCTGCTGCTCGCAGGAGGTCTGGTCCTCTTCGCCACCCTCGCGGATCCCGGCGGAGGGTACCTCTCGGTGCTCCCTGGCATCCTCGTGCTCGGAGCCGGTGTCGGACTCGCCATGAGCCCGTCCACCGCAGCGATCACCTCCTCTCTCCCCGAGGAGAAGCAGGGTGTCGCCTCGGCGCTCAACGACACGGTGCGCGAGATGGGCGGCGCCGTGGGCATCGCCCTCATCGGTTCGGTCCTGAACTCTGCCTATCGGTCGAACATCGAGCCGACCGCCGTCTCCCTGCCACCCGAGGTCGCCGAACCGGTGACCTCGGGAATCGGCGGTGCACTCGCCGCGGCGGGACGGATGGGTGCCGACGGAACCGCCCTCGTCGACGCCTCCCGACAGGCCTTCGTCGACGGCATGGCCCCAGCGTTGTACCTGGCGGCAGGCCTGGCGCTCGTTGCGGCCGTGTTCACCGCTCTCCGGGGCCCAAGGACGGCGGCTGGAGTCGAAGCGGGCCCCGATCTGAGCGACCACGCCGAGGCACTGACCGAGAGCGATCACTCACCCTGACGCCGCCGTTGACGCACGGGCGCCGGGCGCGGCTCGCTGCGCCTCGACGGCACCGACCAGCCGCTCCATCAACGACGCCAGGCGTTCTCGGTCCTCGGCCTCGAAGGTGTCCAGCAGCTCGGACAGCAGGACGTTCGACCGGCCCCGCACCCTGGCGTGCAGACGTCGACCACCCCCACTCGGCACGACCAGGACCACCCGGGCGTCGCCGGAGTCCGTGGTCCGGTCGACCAGAGCCAGCTTCTGCAGCCGGGCCACGGTCCGCGTAGCCGTCGACGGATCGACGCGCAACAGGGCCGCCACCTCACTCATCCGCACCGGGGCGTGGGACACGATGAGATCGAGGGCGTCGGCCTGGGCGACGTCGAGGGGTGGGTCCGGCTCGTACAGGAACGCCCGCACGGGCCCTGTCGAGCCCGTCCTCCGGAGATCTCTCCACGCAACCCGGATCCGCTCCGCGACCGGGTCGATCTCTGCGAGTGGCTCAATCACCCCACCGATGGTAGTCCTTGCACCCTACAACCAAATGGTTGTAGGGTGCAACCATGCGCGACGTCGCGGCGCTTCCCGCCTCTCGTCTCACCCACCGGCAGATCTTGGTGGTCTTCAGCGGACTGATGGCCGGCATGCTCCTCGCCGCCCTCGACCAGACGATCGTGTCGACTGCGCTGCCGACCATCGTGGGCGAGCTCGGCGGCCTCGACCACCTCTCATGGGTCGTCACGGCCTACCTGTTGACCACCACCGCCAGCACCCCGCTCTACGGGAAGCTGTCAGACATCTATGGCCGCCGACTGATGTTCCAGTCGGCCATCGTCATCTTCGTCCTGGGATCGGTCCTGTGTGGGCTCTCCCAGGACATGCTCCAGCTCATCGTGTTCCGCGGCATCCAAGGGATCGGAGCCGGTGGCCTGATGGCCATGGCGTTCGCCATCATCGGCGACATCGTCTCGCCCCGGGAGCGAGGCCGCTACACGGGCTACCTGGGGGCGGTGTTCGCAGTCGCCTCCGTGGCAGGACCACTGCTCGGTGGGTTCTTCGTCGACAACCTCACGTGGCGATGGGTCTTCTACGTCAACGTCCCGATCGGGATCATGGCCCTGGTCATCACGAGCGCCGTGCTGCGCCTGCCCTTCGCGCGCCAGGACCACAAGATCGACTTCGCCGGAGCGGCGCTGCTCGTTGCGAGCGTTTCGACGCTGCTGTTGGGTCTCGTGTGGGGTGGCAGCGAGTACCCGTGGGATTCGGCGGTCATCGTCGGGCTCCTCGGCGGCTCCGTCGTGCTCACTGCCGTGTTCCTCTGGTGGGAGACCCGCACTCCAGAACCGATCCTGCCGCTTCGGCTGTTCCGCGGCCGCGTCTTCAGCGCCGGAGTCGCGCTGTCGTTCCTCCTCGGCGGCGCGATGTTCGGCGCGATCGTGTTCCTGCCGTTGTTCCTCCAGGTCGCCACCGGAGCCACTGCCACCAACTCCGGCCTCCTCTTGTTGCCGCTCATGGCCGGACTCATGACCACCTCGATCCTCTCTGGACGAGTCATCGCCAAGACCGGTCACTACCGGAGGTGGCCCATCGCGGGCATGGGGGTGGCTGCGGTCGGCATGTACCTGTTGTCGACGATGGAGCCCGACACGACTCGGGCCGCCAGCTCCCTGTACATGCTGATCGTGGGCGTGGGACTCGGCATGGTCATGCAGGTCTTGGTCCTCGCCGTGCAGAACGCCGCCGACTTCAAGGACCTCGGGGTCGCGACGTCCTCGGTGAACTTCTTCCGCAGCCTCGGTGGGTCCTTCGGGGTGTCGCTCTTCGGGGTGCTGTTCGCCACCCTGCTCGACGACAAGCTCGCCGCGATCTTCTCCGCGGGTGCGCTGGGTTCGGCTGGACTGAGCCCTGAGGCGCTGACCGCCACCCCGGAGCAGATCCAGGCTCTCCCGCCGGACATCCTGCTGCCCGTGACCGAGGCGATGGCCGATTCGATCACGGCGATCTTCCTGTGCACGGTGCCCCTGTTGGTGATCGGCGTGGCGATCGCGATCGCGCTTCCCGGGCTTCCGCTCAAGGACACCGCACACATCGGCTCCACCCTCGAAGGCGCGGAGATCGCGTTGGCCGAGGTGGTCGGCGGAGAGGCGACCGTCGACGAGCTCACCGACGACGGCACCGTCCCCATCGATGCGGACGGAGCGTCCCGATGACCCGCTCGGCCATCAATGTCCCCGAGCTGGGGCCCCCGCTGCACGAGCGGTGAGGACGCCGGCGTGAGGTCATGGAGGCGCTAACCGTCGTGGTGGGCCTCGACGGATCCGACGGGTCTCTGGCGGCGCTCGCCGTCGCTGCTCGACAGGCCGCCCTGACCGGCCACCGCATCGTCGCCGTCCACGTGGTCCGCACTCACCCTCTCGTCACCACCGCTCCCGTCAGTGGCGCCGGAGCGCTCGCCGTCACCGACGACGAGGTCGTCGATCGCTGTCACCTGGACTGCGAAGTGGTCCTGGCCGGCACCGATCTCCGGTGGCGGTTCGAGGTCCGCCGCGGTGATCCCATCACCGAGCTGGCCCGGGCCGCGACCGACCACGACGCGACCTGGGTTGCCATCGGGCGCAGCGGGCGACGCCGCTTCCCCTGCGGATCACGCACGAGCATGAGTGAACGGCTTGTGCACGAGTGCGACCGACCTGTGCTCATCGTTCCGCCCGACACGTGAACGTGCCACTCCCGATGAGCCCAGCCGATGCGCAAACCACGCCGATCGTGGCACGTGGCGGCGCCGCCAAGGCGCCGAGCAGGCCATGGTGAGGGAGCGCTTCGTCCGAGTCGACGAGCACGTCGTGGTGGCGTGTCCTCCCCAGGAAGCGCTCTCGTGCCTGGACGGGCCGACGGCGATCGCCGCCTGGTTCGGTGGCCGCCGCGATGGATCGCGAACCACGATCGCGTCAGGAGCCGGCGACCTCGTGCTCGAGCGTGCCCACGAGGAATGGCTGCCGGAGGACGGCGCTCTCCTCGTGGTCGGGGCCACCGGCGACCTGTGGTTTCGTGCCCACCTCACCGTGCGCGCGGTGATGCGCCCTGGCGCTCACCGGTACCTCCATCCGGGTACCGAGATCTGGACCCACGTCGAGCTCGGTCCGGCCGATCGGGCGATGCACGCAGTGGCGGTGGTGCAAGACGTCCTGCGGCACGGCCTCGACCACCTTCGTCTCGAGCTCGACGCATCCTGATCGTGTGTCAACCACTTAGACCCGCTCCGCCGCCCCGCCTACACTTTTGGACGTGATGTCTAGACCCGTCGTCGAAGTGCCTTGTCCGGTCGAGCCAGACCGCTGGGGATCCGACATCGAGGCGCTCTGCCAAACCATGGAGTGGACGACTGCGTGCACCGAGTCGACGCGATGGACGGATCCCGGCCGACGAGCGGGCCAGGACGACGAGTCGTGACTCCATGAGAGACGCCAGCGCCACCCGACGGCGCTTGCTCGCCGCCGCCCGCGAGGAGTTCGCCACCCACGGCATCGCCGGGGCCCGGGTCGACCGGATCGCCGTGATCGCCAAGACGAACAAGGCGCTGATGTACCACTACTTCGAAAGCAAGAACGAGCTTTTCGACGCTGTCTTCTCCACTGTGGTTGCACAGGTGGTCACTGGCATCCCACTCGACGTGTACGACCTGCCCGGCTACGCAGCACGCTTGGTCGAAGCCTACGAGGAGCACCCCGATCTGCGGCGGCTGGCCACCTGGCACCGCCTCGAACGGTCGAGCGATGCGCCCCACGAGATCGCCGTTCACAACATCAGGGCCAGGGTCGACCTCATCGCCGCAGCCCAGCGCGAAGGCCGGGTGTCGGATCGATATCCGCCGGACGTCACCCTGATGCTCGTCCACCACATCGCCGCGGTCTGGGCCTCAGCGCCCGCCGAGCTGGATCTCGTCAGCGCTGCCACGTCGGGGAGCCGTGCGGGCGTCGTGGCCGACGCCGTCGCGCGACTCCTGAGGTGAGCGCTTCATCTCCGCAGATCCCCTACCTGTCAGATGGTGGCTGCTTGATGCTGTAGCCGCAACGATTGGGGCGGAGGAGGTGAGAGATCATGACAACGATGACCGCTGATGAGACCGAGGTGCGCCGTGCGAAGCGGACGTGGCCGGCGCAGTACAAGCTCGACATCTTGACCGAGATCGACCAGGCCAAGGCGACCGTGAGCCGGGCGCCGTGGGCGAGATCTGCCGGCGGGAGGGCCTGTACTCGCAGCTGATCGCCCACTGGCGCAACCAGCGCGACCAGGGGGCGCTGGAGGGTCTGGCCGATCGGCCCACGGGTCGCCCGAAGACGGACCGCACCCGGGCCGAGCTGGCCCGGCTGCGTGACCGGGTCGCCCAGCTCGAAGGCGAGCTGGGCACGGCGAACGAGCTGATCGAGGCCCAGGCAAAAGTCTCGGCGCTGCTGCATGAGATGTCCCGCAGCAGCGCCGAGCCGACCAGGAACAAGCCATGACCGATCTGATCGAGGCGTGGGCGTCGCGGGTCGGCGTCGCCCGGGCGTGTCGGGCCTTCGGGGTCTCTTGTTCACCCCGCGGCGAGCACGAGGTCAAGGAGGCGGTCCTGGAGGCGGCTTCGGTGCTGTTCGCCGAGAAGGGGCCAGCGGCCACGTCGCTGCGCGAGATCGCCCGGGCCGCTGCGGTGAACCACGGCCTGATCCACCGCCACTTCGGCTCGAAGCAGCGCCTGGTAGGCGCCGTCCACGATCACCTGGCGCAGCGCCTGGCGGCGACGGATCCCTTCCGCCAGGCGACGGTGGCCAGCGCGCTCGACGCCTTCCACACGCTGGAGGACAACCGCACGTACTGGATGGTGCTCACCCGGGCCATGCTCGACGGGGAGCTGGCCGACGTGCTGGGCTCCGACCTAGCCGGCGGGCACCGGATGGTGGAGACGCTGCGGGCCGCGATCGGCGACCACGCCGACCTCGACGCCAGCGACCTCATGGCCTTCGCCTTCTCCTTCGGCTGGCTCCTGCTGCGCGACTTCATCCAGGCCGCCACCGGCGCCGGCGACGACGTGCCCGAGCAGTGGTTCGCGGCCATGGCCTCGCTGCTCGACCTCGACGGCCGCCCTCGCCGCTGAGCGGCGAGCGGTGGGTTGCACAACTGTAGACACGCGCCTACGGTCCGTGCTCCGGGGGGGCCATGGGCCCGCCACCGTGAGGAGGACCAGATGGCCCACACGCTCGAGTTCGCCGCCGACGACCTGCTGACCACCCATCCCATCGAGGAGCCGTTGATCGCCGGTGGCATCCGGTGCCACGGTGGGTTCCTGGCCGACGGTACCTACGTGTCGCCTCGCACCGCGGTGCGGGGCTCGGCCATCGCCGCCTGGCAGGAGGCGCACCGCAAGGACTTCGGCACCGAGATCCTCCACGCCCCGATGGAGACCTGGCCGGGGAACTACCCGACCGTGGAGCAGGCCCGGTTCCTGCTCCGCAGCGGCGTGCGCGAGCCGATCATCGCCACGCTGACCCGCATCGGCACGGTCGAGGGGTTCGGGGCCATGATCCGCTTCCTGGCCCCGGCCGACATGCAGAGGTTCTTCGACGACGACATCCGCGGCACGGCGCTGGACCACCTGGCCAGGGGCCTGGTCGAGGCCCACGCCCGCGACGAGGCCGGCTTCGGCGAGGAGGCCGGGCACGACCGCATGTGGTACGCCACCCGCGACATCGCCTTCGAGAACCCGGTCACCCACGACGAGACCGCGCTCATGATGCAGCGCATGGGCATCGCGTTCGGGGCCGAGCCCGACCCCGTCGGCGCCCGGCAGCGGTTCATGGACAAGCGCGCCTTCGAGGACCTCGACCCCGGCCTGGAGCTGCTGATCTCCACGATGCTGCGGGTGCTGTTCGTGGAGATCAAGGCGTTCCACACCTTCGCGTGGGCCGAGGAGCTGCTCTCCGACACCGGGCTGGTCGCCGGCGAGGGCGAGGCCGCCCGCATCGTGTCCTACATCCGCGCCGACGAGACGCCGCACGTGGAGTACCTGCGCACCGCGCTCACAGAGATGCGCGACCGCACCTTCATCGGCGAGTCCGGCCGCAAGTACCCGGGGACCGACATCATCGGGCCGATGTGGGAGACGTCCCTGGCCGAGTCCCTCGGCCGGCTCGAGGACCAGAACCGGGCGGCGACCGTCAGCGAGCTCGAGCACGCCCTCGCGTCGCACCCCAGGGGCGCCGACCTGCTGGCCGAGCTCCACCACCTCGAGACCGCCGGTGCAGGGGCATGACGCTGCCCGACGTCGCCGGTTGCACGGCGGTCGTCACCGGCGCAGCGAGCGGCATCGGCTTCGCGCTGGCCGAGCGCTTCGCAGGCGACGGCGCCCGGGTGGTGATGGCCGACGTCGAGGCGCCGGCGCTCGAACAGGCCGCAGACAGGTTGCGCGAGCGGGGGGCGCAGGTGCACCCGGTGATCACCGACGTGTCCGATGGCGAGGCCGTCGACGCCCTGGCCGCCGAGGCGGTCGACGTCTTCGGCCCCGTGCACCTGCTGTGCAACAACGCCGGCGTCGGTGCCGGCGGGCTCACTTGGGAACTGACCACGAAGGACTGGGAGTGGGTGCTCGGCGTCAACCTCTGGGGCGTCATCCACGGCCTGCGCGCCTTCCTGCCCGGCATGCTCGCCCACGGCGAGCCGGCCCACGTCGTCAACACCGCCTCTCTCGCTGGCCATGTGTCCGCCCCGTTCATGGCCCCGTACGGCGCGTCGAAGTTCGCCGTCGTGGCCATCAGCGAAGCCCTGTTCCACGAGCTCGCGATGACGGGCTCGTGCGTGGGGGTGTCGGTGCTGTGCCCGGGGTGGGTGAACACCAACATCCACTCCTCGGAGCGCAACCGCCCCGGAGGAGGGCAGGCCGACGCGCCCTCCGGCGAGTCGGCCGGCATGGCGGTGGACATGCTCCGCCGGGTGCTCTCCTCGGGGATGGACCCGGCCGAGGTGGCCGCACTGGTGGTCGACGCGGTGCGCGAGGGCGCCTTCTACGTCTTCACCCACCCCGACATGATGCCGGCGGTCGAGACCCGGGCCGGCGCCATCCTGCAAGGGCATGACCCCCAGCTGTCCATGAACCTGTAGAGCCGCACCGTGACCACCACCGAGACATCCCCGGCCATCGACAAGGAGGCGCTGCGCCGCCGCTACCGGGCCGAGCGCGACAAGCGGCTCCGCCGGGAGGGCAACGCCCAGTACCGGCGCCTCGCCGGCGAGCTGGTGCGCGACCCGTACCTGCCCGTGCAGCCCCGCGGGCCGGTCACCGACCACGTCACCTTCACCTTCGTGGGCGGCGGGTTCGCCGGGCTCGTCACCGGCGCCCGCCTGGCCGAGGCCGGCGTGAGCGACGTGCGCATCCTCGACAAGGCCGGGGACTTCGGCGGCACCTGGTACTGGAACCGCTACCCGGGCGCCCAGTGCGACACTGCGTCCTTCGTCTATCTCCCGCTGCTGGAGGAGACGGGGCACATGCCCACCGAGAAGTACGCCCACGCGCCCGAGATCCTCGAGCACTGCCGGCGGATCGGGCGCCAGTACGGGCTGTACGAGGATGCCCTGTTCCACACCGAGGTCACCGACCTGCTCTGGGACGACGCCGAGCAGGTGTGGGTCGTCTCCACCGACCGGGGCGACCGGTTCACCACCCAGTTCCTCGGCGTCGGCACCGGGCCCCTGCACGTGGCCAAGCTGCCAGACCTGCCCGGCATCGAGACGTACCAGGGGCACTCGTTCCACACCAGTCGCTGGGACTACGCCTACACCGGGGGCGGTCCCGACGGCTCGCCCATGACCGGCCTGGCCGACAAGCGGGTGGCCATCGTCGGCACCGGGGCCACCGCCGTGCAATGCGTGCCGCACCTGGCTCGCGACGCCGGCGAGCTGTACGTGCTCCAGCGCACGCCGTCGTCGGTCGACATCAGGGGCAACGCGCCCACCGACCCCGCGTGGTTCGCCGGCATCGCCACGCCCGGGTGGCAGCAACGCTGGCTGGAGAACTTCACCGCCAACACCATGGGCGGTTTCGGCGCCGACGAAGACCTCGTGGCCGACGGCTGGACCGACATCTCCCGCCGTGTCAAGGCGAAGGTCATGGCCCGCATGGCCGAGGGCGGCGCGTTCGACGCCGACGCCCTCCTCGACGCGTTCGAAGACGCCGACTTCGAGAAGATGGAGGAGATCCGGGCCCGGGTCGACTCCGTCGTCGCCGACCCGGCGACCGCCGAGGCGCTCAAGGCCTGGTACGGGCAGCTGTGCAAGCGGCCCTGCTTCCACGACGAGTACCTCGACGCCTTCGGCCGTCGTGGCGTCACCCTGGTCGACACCGACGGCAAGGGTATCGAACGCGTCACCGAGCGTGGGGTGGTCGTGGCCGGCCGGGAGTACGAGGTCGACTGCATCGTGTGGGCCACCGGCTTCGAGGTCGGCACCGACTTCGTGTCCCGGTGCGGGTTCGACCTGGTTGGCCGGGACGGGCTCCGCTTGTGCGAGCACTGGGCCGACGGCATGCGCACCCTGCACGGCATCCACGTGCACGGGTTCCCCAACGCCTTCATCGTGCAGCTGAGCCAGGGCGCCAACCACATCGCCAACGTTCCGCACAACATGAGCGAGGCCGGGGCGACGATCGCCGCTGTGGTCGGCGCCGCCGTCGAGCGGGGCTGCCGCACCGTGGAGGCCACCGCCGAAGCCGAAGAGTCGTGGCTGCAGCGCCTCCACGACGGCCCGCCGAGCCCCCTGCTCGGCGGGGGCGACGACGGTGAGGGGGACGGCCGCCGGTCCCTGTACGTGCCCGGATCACCCGAGTGCACGCCCGGCTACTACAACAACGAGGGCCAGCCGGCCACGGCTGCCCAGCGGGCCAACGTTCTGGGCTTCCCGGGCGGGCCGCTGGCGTTCTTCTCCTACATCGACGCCTGGCGCACCTCGGGTGACTTCGCCGGCCTGGACATGGCCTGAACCGCAGCTCGCCGGTGGCGGCGCTCAGCCGCCGCCGGCGAGGTGGAAGCCCCGGTAGCCCGCCGCGGCCGCGTCCTGGCACGAGGCCAGGTACAGCTGCAGGCCGCCGGGCCAGTTGAGCATCTCTCGGGGCTTGCCCGGGATGTTGGCCCCCATGTACCAGGAGTCGGCCCGGGGGAACAGCGTCATCTCGGCGATGCCGTGGACCATGCCCCGCCACTCCTCCTCCGCCTCGGCCGTGGCCTCGATGCGGGTGGTGCCGGTGCCGTGCAGGTGGGCGAGCAGCTCGACCACCCAGTCGCCCTGGACCTCGGCGCACGTGGGCCCGTTGCAGAACCCCGACGGGCTCTGGGGCCCGTACAGGTAGAAGAGGTTGGGGAACCCCTGGCTGGCCAGGCCCAGGTGGGTGCGGACCCCGCCGGCCCAGTGCTCGCCCAGCGTCTGGCCCTCGGTGCCGCGCAGGTCGATGCTGACCAGGCCACCGGTGACCGCGTCGAAGCCGGTGGCCAGCGCCAGCAGGTCGCACGGGTACTCGCCGGCGGTGGTGCGCACCCCGCTGGCGGTGACGGCCTCGATGGGCGTGGTCCGCAGGTCGACCAGCTCGACGTTGTCTTGGTTGAAGGCGTCGTAGTACCACTGCTCGAGCGACGGCCGCTTCACCCCGAAGGGGTGGGGTGGCTCGGCCGGGGCGAGGATCGCGGCGACGGCGGGGTCGTGCACGCGCTCGTGGACCTTGGTCCGCCAGAAGTCGTAGGCGGTGCGGTTGGCCACCTCGTCCAGCAGCAGGTCCGAGTAGCCGCCGGCCCAGAAGGCGAAGCCGCCCTCCTGCCACAGCCGCTCGTAGGTCTCGAGCCGGTCGGCCTCGGACACGTCGAAGGTGTTGACCCCGCGCTCGGGGTAGGCGAAGCCGCTGTTGGTCTGGGTGCGCCGCGCGAAGATCTCCGGGTACCCGGGCTTGGCCTCGTCCTGGTCGTCGCGGGTGAGGCGGCGCTGCTGCATGGCCAGGGCCAGGATCGGCGTGCGCTGGAACACGGTGACGTGCTCGGCGACCCGGGCCGCCTCCTGGATCACCTGGACGCCGCTGGCGGCGGTTCCGAGCACCGCCACCCGCCGGCCGGTCAGATCGATGCCGTCCTGGGGCCAGTGGGCCGTGTGCGACCACTCGCCGCCGAAGTCGGCGAGGCCCGGGAGGTCCGGAACGTAGGCCTTGGCGGCGAAGCCGGTGCACAGCACCACGAACCGCGTGCGCAGCGTCTCGCCACCGTCGGTGCGCACGTCCCAGCACCGCTGCTCCTCGTCCCACGACGCGCCCGCCACCCGGGTGCTGAACCGGATGTCGTCGCGCAGGCCCCAGACGGAGTCGACGTGGTCGAAGTAGCGGCGCAGCGCCTGCCAGTCGGGGAAGCGCTCGTCCCAGTACCAGTCCTTCCAGAGGGCCTCGTCGGAGTACTCGTAGAGGGGCACGTGTGAGTCGACGCGGGCGCCCGGGTAGCAGTTCAAGTACCAGATGCCGCCCAGCCCGGTGCCGGCTTCAAGCAGTGTGACCCGCAGACCGAGGTCGCGCAGGTGGTGGAGCTGGTAGAGGCCGGCGAAGCCGGCGCCGACGACGACGACGTCGTGCTCGGGCGTGCTCATCGCCGCCTCGCCTCCGCCCAGGGCAGGCCCTGCTCCACGTCGATGTCGTGAGGAAGCCCCAGCACCCGCTCGCCGATGATGTTCCGCTGCACCACGCCGGTGCCGCCACCGATGGTGAGGGCGGGGGCGAAGAGGAACCCGTGGGCCCACACGTCGGCGTCGCCACCGAAGGGTCCCACGTCGTCGCGCACGCCCGCCGTGCCAGCCAGGTCCTTGGCCACCTCCATGATGTGCTGCCCGTGCTCGTCGGCCATCACCTTGCGGATCGATGCCTCCGGCCCCGGAGGCTCACCCTTGATGGCGGCCGTGACGGTGCGCAGGCGGATGAGCCGCAGAAGCTCGGACTCGATGCGGAGCTGGGCCAGGCGCTGGGGCAGCAGCGGATCGTCGATGCTGCCGTGCTCGCGGACGACGTCGAGGAGGTCAGCGGCGGTGGGCCCGTGGCCCCACAGGGCCCCGCCGGAGGACAGCGAGACCCGCTCGTTGCCCAGGGTCACCTTGGCCAGCGACCAGCCGCGGTTCTCCTCTCCCACGAGGTTCTCGGCCGGGATGCGCACGTCGGTGAGGAACACCTCGTTGAACGTGTGACCTCCGGTCATCGCGATGATGGGGCGGATCTCGATGCCCGGTGCGTCCATGGGGCAGATGAAGTACGACACGCCCTGGTGCTTGGGTTGGTCCGGGTCGGTGCGGGCGATCAGGATGCCGTAGGCGGAGAGCTGCGCCAGCGACGTCCAGATCTTCTGGCCGGTGATCACGTACTCGTCGCCGTCGCGCACCGCCCGGGTGCCCAGGTTGGCCAGGTCGGAGCCGGCCTGAGGCTCGGAGAACAGCTGGCACCACACCTCCTCCCCGGCGAGCAGCGGCATCAGGTACCGATCCTTCTGCTCCTGGGTGCCGGCGTGCAGGATCGTCGGGCCGGCCCAACCGATGCCGATGGGGTTCAACGGTCGGCGGACGCCGGCCCGCTTGAGCTCGTCATCGATGACGAGCTGCTGGATCGGGTCGGCGTCGAGACCCCACGGCGCCGGCCAGTGCGGCGCCACGTAGCCGGCCTCCGCGAGCTGGCGCCCAGTCGGCGCCGGGCGCTCCGCCAGCCACTCACGGATCGCCTTGCGGTCCGGGTGGTCGGCGCCCGGCAGGTCGAAGTCCATCTGCGGCACGCTCCTGTTGCTTCGATGCCGAGCCAGACAGTAGCGGCGTGCAACACGAGTCGGTGATCGTCTCGCGGATCACCGGGCCGATGTCAGGTCACGGAGCATTCCGACCCACAGTCGGATCGGTGGGTGTCGGCGCCCGCACCTCGATGGCGTCTCGGTGCAGGAGCTCCTTGCCCGTCAGCGTCGTGCTCCTCGGCGATGCTCGTCCCACCGACCATGGCCGACTGGTCATCCGTGTTGTAGTTTTCCTGGACATGAGATCTAGATCGGCCGTTGAGATGCTCAGTGCAGGGGAGGCCGATGAGGTGGTGTTCGAGATCCTCGGGGGTGAGACCGGCCGGGCCGATCCGTACCCGCTGTACCGTCGGCTCCGCGAGGGTCGGGCGGTGCACTGTTCGCCGTCGACCGGGGTGTGGTTCGTCAGCGACTACGGCGTAGCCAAGCACGTGCTCCACGACCCTCGGTTCGGACGCGGCAACGGGTCCATGATGGGGGCGATGGCCGACGCCGAGGTGGCGGTGCGGTCCGGCGAGATGCGCCGTGCCTCGCGCAACATGCTCTTCGCCGATCCTCCCGACCACACTCGGCTGCGGGGCCTGGTGTCACGCGCCTTCACGCCCCGCCGCGTCGAGGAGCTCCGACCGCGACTTGTCGAGCTCGTCGATCCGCTGTTCGACGCTGCCGGGGGGGGCCAGGACGTGGACCTTCTTGACGCCGTGGCCTTCCGCTTCCCGGTGGCGGTGATCGGTGAGCTGGTCGGCGTCCCTGAAGAGGACCGAGACCAGTTCCGCACCTTGGTCCGGGCGTCGACGGCGATGATCGAGGCGGCGCCGAGCGCCGAAGCCCTCGCCGATGCCCAGCGGTCGATGGGGGAGATGTCGGAGTACTTCCACGACCTGGTCGCCCGGCGGAGGAGGAGGCCGTCGGGCGACCTGCTCTCGGCGATGATCGCCATCGAGGACGCTGATGGTGACCGCCTCACAGAAGATGAGCTGGTCTCGACGGCGATCTTGCTCTTTGGCGCGGGGTTCGAGACGACCACCAACCTCATCGGCAACGGCACCCTGTGCTTGCTCCGCCATCCGGACCAGCTGGCTCGGCTCCGCGCCGACCCGAGCCTGCTGCTGACGGCCGTCGAGGAGATGCTGCGCTTCGAGAGCCCCGTGCAGCTCGACGCCCGCACTGCCCTCGTCGACGCCGAGGTCGACGGACACCCGGTCGAGGCCGGTACATCGGTCGTCACCTTCCTCGGGGCGGCCAACCGGGACCCGCAGGTCTTTACCGAGCCCGACGTGTTCGACGTCGGCCGCAGTCCCAACAACCCGCTCAGCTTCGGCTGGGGCATCCACCACTGCCTCGGCGCCCATCTCGCCCGGCTGGAGGGCGAGGTCGTCTTCGGTCGGATGCTCGAGCGGTTCGCGAGGATCGAGCTCATCGAGGAGCCGACGTGGCGCCAGAGCATCACACTCCGGGGCCTCGAGGGCCTGCGCGTCACCGCCGTCACCGATCCCGAGCTCACCTCATGAGGGCCGTTCCCGAGGCCATGGCCGACAAGCTGATCGCGACCGCCGGCGGGTTCGTCGCCTCCTGGGATGACGTCCGCATCGACGACATCGCCGCAGCCAGCGGCGTGCCGCGAGCGACGCTCTACTACTACTTCTCGAGCAAGGAGGACGTGCTGGCCTTCCTCCTCCGGCGCATGCTGGACCGCCTCACCGAGTCGGTGGCTGACGCCGATGACCCCACCTTGGCCGTCCCCGAACGTCTCGCAGCAGTGGTCCGGGCACAGCTGGCGCATCTCGCCGAGTACCCCGCAACGGCACAGCTCCTGACCTCGAACCTCGGCAAGGCCGGAAAGCTGCCCGACATCGCCGCGGCCATCAACGCGTCGTTCCACGAGCCGGTGCGCAAGCTCCTCGTCCTCGGCGGTCGTGATGGCTCCATCCGCGCCGTCGACCCCGAGCTGGCGGCGACCGCGCTCTACGGGGCGGTCACCGTCGTCGGCCTGCGCTGCCTCGTGATCGACGGCGGCCTCGACGCCGAGGCCGTCAGCAGCGAGCTCGTGCCCATGTTCTGGTCGGGTCTCCGACCGGAAGACATCCCATGACCGCCCCCGTGATTGTCCCCGCGATCGAGGAGCTCCCCGCCGGCACACTCCGAGCGCAGCTCCCGACACCGTTCCCGGTCGGAACGGTGAACTGCTACCTGCTGCTCGGCTCGACGACTACCGTGGTCGATCCGGGGATGATGTGGAGCGACAGCACCTCCCAGCTCCAGGCCTTCCTCACCGTAGCCGGCATCGGGACCGCCGATGTGGATGCCGTCGTGGTGACCCATGGCCACCCGGACCACTTCGGCGCCGCTGGATGGCTGGCCGAGCTCGCCGACGCCCCTGTCGTCTGCGGCAGAGCGGAGTTGACGAAGCTGCGCGGCGAGTTCGGGCGCACCCAGCGGTCGGAGCTGAGCGAGCGCGTCGGAATCCCGGGATCGTTGCGTGCCGACCTTGCGACGTTTTACGACGGCGTCCGATCGCTCACCACGCCGATTGCCGACCACCGCCTCCTTCCCGTCGACGATCTCGACCCCATCGAGCTCGGCGGCAGGACGTGGACCGCCCACGTGACGCCCGGCCACGCGACCGGTCACCTCTCGCTCCACGACCCCGCCGGCGACATGCTGCTGTCGGGGGATCACCTCCTGGGCCACATCACCCCCAACCCCGTCCTCGAGCCTGACGACGACGTCCCCGACGGGCGCCGGCGGAGCCTCAGCGAGTACCTCGGCTCCCTCGACAGGTTCACCGCCATGGACCCCGGCCTGGTGCTGCCAGGACATGGTTCCGCCTTCACCGACGTCCCGGCGCTCGTTGCGCACACACGAGACCACCACGCAGCCCGCGCGCTCGACGTCCTCGACATCGTCAGATCCTGCGGACAGCCGACCGCCTTCGAGGTCGCCATCGTCATGTTCCCCGAGCTCGAGGGCTTCAGCCGCATGCTCGGGGTGTCCGAGGCCCTCGGCCACCTCGACCTCCTCGAGGATGACGGCATGATCATGCGCGTCGAAGGCAGCCCGATCCGCTTCCGCCCCACATGATGAGGGAAGGCCCGCCTCTATGACGTCGTCGCCGTCGGTCGTCGCCGACGACATTCTCCGCGAGGCCTGATCCCACCGAGCAATCTCGGGACGCCGCCTACCTCGTGTTTGCCCGGGACGACGGCCTGAGGGTGGCGACCGCGACTTCATCGCCGAGCTGCCCGACCTGCTCGACGATGTCGGTGGCGTCGAGACCGTCGACTCCGCGCCAGCGCTCGGAGCCTCCTTGCGATCGCCCGACGGGGCGGCCGAGCCGCCCCTGGCCATCACCGCCTGAACCACACTGTTCAGAACACGACGTGCATCACGCTGACGTCGACCTACACCACCTCGCGGGACGCCACGCCACTGGAGTTAACCGGATATGCAAAAACACACATGTACCCAGAAGGTCACTCAGGCTCGCCGGGTGAGGACGACGCCGTCGACTACATCGTGATGGCCTACGCCGACCAAGACGGCGTCAGCCGAGCGCAGCTGGTGGGTCAGGCGTTCTGCTCTCTCAGCGTCGAAGAAGGAGCGATCACTGGTTCGCCTGATCCGAGCCGGCGTGGCATGCGCCGACGATGAGCGGGTCTGGCGGACTCCGGCGGGCCACGCGGCCATGGCGAGGATCACCGCCGTCGGCGAGCGCCGAGGCTAGGCCAGTTGCAAGCGACGGATCGGCGCAGTCTTCTACCCGAATCCGGATGCCGCGGTCGCCAAGTTCCGGGCCTGGTCCGGGTGGGCCGGCCGATTCCGGGTGGGCAAGCATCTCGTGCAGAGCGTCGCGAGGGACTCGGAGGGACCGACCGAGCTGGAGACAAGGGATGCCCTCGCGGCCACTTGTCTCACGCCATCGGCGGGCGAGGGCGTACGCCGCGCCTCGGCTGATGCGGAGCACTGTGGCCGCTTCCTCGATCGTGAGCACCTCGGTGCTGCCAGGGGGACTTTGCATCAGGCACCTCGCGTGGCCGGGTTCGACTTCCTAGGCCAATCGCCGACTGAGAACCTCACAGGTGGAGTCCTGCGGGTGATCGTGACGAGCGCACCGTGGCGTCGGCGTGGGCCAGCTCGTAGGCGGTCAGCTCACCGGTGGAGCGTTCGAGACGCCGTTCCACGGCTTCGTCGGGCGAGGGGCCGGGTGCTCGGGGAAGGGCCTCGTCATCGAGCTGGTTGGCCGCCGCCGTGAGGTAGAGATGGTTGGCGGAGCGTCCACGGGTGATGTCGACATACGTCTCGGAGCGGGTCGCCGTGGGGTCGATGCGACTCGTCGATACGGCGTGGGTGGAACCCTGGACGGCGTAGCTCGTCAAGGCGTAGGCGTGGTCGAGCCCCACCTCCGAGCGGGCCCCTCGGTCGTGGCGGTCGAAGAAGGTGCGGGGGACGTCAATCGTGCCGATGCCATCGAAGGCGACGGTCAGCGTGTCGCTGGCGGGGTCGCTCGGATCACATCTGGCGGCGGTGATGGTCCCGAGGGCACCGTTGCGGACGTAGGCGTGCCGGTCGCCGGGCACGTGGAGATCCCGGTCTGGCACCCGTGCGGTGACTCGATCTCCGACGGAGAACCGGCGGTCGTCGCTCGCAAGGACCTCGTCTGGAGCGACCTCACCGTGAGCCCGGAGCAGGTGGTGTGCGAGGCGATTGAGCTGGCGTCGGGTCAAATTTCGACGATCGACCATTGGGTGGTCGAGTCCGGCCTGGTGGGAGTCCCACCAGCGGCCGAGGATCTGGCGGTACATGGAGAGGTCGTCGGGGGCGATGTGAAGGTGCCCGGCGGCCTCGAGCCGGTCAAGGGCTTCGGCGATGCGGCCGTCGCGGAGGGCCTCGGCCGCGGCTCGGTCGTTCGGATGTTGGACGCGGTGGGTCGTGCGCAGCTCGGGGGTCGTGGCGGGGTGTCGTTCACACAGGACGCGGAACATGCCTCCGGCGGGCACCGCACCGTGTTGAGCAGGATCGCCGATGAACCGGAGGGAGGCCCCGGTGCGAGCGGCCATGGTCATGATCGCGTCGAGGTCGCGGTCGCCGATGGTCGAGGCCTCGTCGACCACGAGTACCGTGCGCGAGTCGAGGGGGAGAGCCTCGGGGTCATCGTGGGCGAGGTACCAGGCGAGTGTCTCGCACTCGATGCCGGTGGCCGCTGCCAACGTACGAGCGGCCTCGCCCTTTACCGCTGCGCCGAGGACCCGGTGGCCTGCGGCTGACCAGGCGTCGGCGCAGGCGGCCACGGTGGTGGTCTTGCCTGCACCGGCACGGCCGATGGCCGCCTGGAAGCGGTGACCGCCCGTACACCAGGAGCGGACTAGAGCCCGCTGCTCGTCCGTCAGATGGGGGTGTCCGTCGAGAGCCGCGTTGAGCGCCGGAGCGGGCACGCCATGGCCGCCGCGATGGAGGCCGCGAGCGTAGCGATCAGCGATGCGCTCCTGGATGCGGAGGGCCTCGACGGTCGCGTAGAGCGGCTCGCCGTCGCCGACGAGGCACACGACGTGCTCGGACGCGAGGAAGTCGTCGATCAGCCCTTCGAGCCGGGCGGCTCCGACGAGGAATGGCTGTGTGGTGCCGTCCTCGTCGGGAACCGGGAGGTCGACGAGCGTTGCGAGTGCGACGGACCGGGTGAACACCGAGCCTCCTTCGCAGACTCCATCCGGTGCCGCCAGGAGGGCGAACACATCTGCGGCGTCGGGCTCGACGTCCTGAGGCGGCCGACCCACCAGCAGCGATAGGGCATCGAGGTCGAGGCCCAGGGCGGCGGCGCGCGCCCACCACTCGGCCGTGAGCTTCGAGACCGGCGTGTGGCTCTTGGCCGGCCGGGTGCGGAGGACGATCGTCTCGATCTCTCCGGGGTGGGCGCCCCGACCGATCTCGTGTTCCAGCTCGCGGAGGGCATCGTCGATCTCGTTGCGCCGCTTCGAGAACTCGCGCACGACGCGGTCGTCGATGCCGGCGATCTCCCACCCGCCGCGCCGTCCAGGCCGCCACCGCACGCCGAGTCGAGCCGACAGCTGGTGGCGCATCTCGGCCGTGGCGAGAGCGGATGCAGCCTGAGCGTGCCGATAGAGGCCGCGGGCATCCAGCGCGCGGTGGCTCCCGTCGGGGAGGGTGACGGTGTTGGCCACGACGTTGTGGTGGTGGGGGAAGGGGTCCAGCGAGCGGGACGTCAGGTGCCGGAAGGAGGCCACCATCCACCCTTCGGCCTTTACCGGCTTGCCGCCTACGCGGCCGTAGGCGGCGTGCTCCTCGAGCCAGCCCATGGCCCAGTCGTTGCCGGCCTGGATCGAGCCGAGCACCGCTTCTCGCGCTGCGGTGTCACCGAGAAGCGCGAGCACGCCGAGGGACTTCTCGGTCGTCGCCGTCACGTCGTATGCCACTCGGACCGCCGGCGGCCGTCGCCGTTCGAGGAAGGCGGCCAGCTCCTGGCGGGTCACCAGCCAGCGGCCCTTCGTGCCCCTGTGGGCAACCAGGTAGGCACGGCGCGGCTGGCGCCCGGCAGCGACGCGTCGCTCGATCTCCGGTCCCTCGTCCTCGTAGCGGCCGGCCAGCTGGCGGAGGTAGCGCGTCGTGACCCCGGCGAGGCGGGCAGCCTCGGCGATCGGCAGCTGGTCGCCGTCGTCGCCGAGCGCCCGGACTGCGTCAGGATCGGTCCCCACGCTGCGAGCGGCATCGCACGAGGCCAGCTCCTCCTCGGTCACCCATCGGTGCCCGTCCACGAAGATCGGTACCAGGTACGAGCCCCTGACCTGGGACATCGTGCGAGCACGATCGCGAGCACGACTGTGCGCACGATCCTCCACACGATCGTCTTCGGTCGGCGCGGCGAGCTGAGCCACGGCGAGCGCCGCCCCGACATCCAACATCCGACCCACCTCCGACCTGGTCAACCCGAGGGCGGCGGCAGCATCCGCCTCGTCGTACAGGTGCACCCCTTCTGCCGTGGTCACCGTGTGGCGACCTGCACCCAGGTCATGACGGCGGCCCGCCGAGCCCTGCGCCGTGATCAGGCGTTCGCCGGTCCCGGGATCACGTCCCGACAGCACCGCAGCGAACTCGTCCGTGCGCACCCGGCCTCGAAGACCGGCAAGCTCGGCCGCCCGCCCGGACCAGCGCCCCGGCTCCTCACCGCTGTCGGCGTAGTACCTCGACGGTCCCTCGGCTTCGCCCGCCGGGCGACCGGCACTTGTGGTCCGGGGCTGGAGGTACCGGACGATGCCATCGACCACCTGCGCCACAGCGCTCCGGCCCCCGCCCAGCGGGGTGACGGTGAACTTCACGGGACGGCCCGGCGACGGCGGGCGGCGGGTTCCCCGGAGGGGAACCCGCAAATGTGTGCCTGTCGCATCTGTTGGGTCGGTGGGGAGGTGGATGGGTCGGGGGATGGGCGGGTGCGTAGGTGGCTGTTCGGTCGTGGTGGGGTCATGGTTCGAGGTGTCTGGATGGGGTGGCGGTGATGGGTCGGTGGTCTGGTGGTCGGCGGGTTTGGATGCGGTCGAGTCGGGCGGTGAGCTGTGCGGCCGGCGTCGTGCTGGTGAGGCCGGCGATGTGCCGGTCGAGCAGCTCGGTGTGCATCCGGCGGGACCACTCCGGCAGCCGGCGGAGCTCGTGGGCCTCCAGGGGGCGCACCTGGCGGAAGACCTCCCACCGGCCGTCCGCCGCTGGCCGGGCGAAGCGGTAGCGCGCGAGCCGATCCATCGTTCGCGAGAGCGGGCTGTGCGCTCCACGACCGGTGCCGACGCCGAGGGAGCGGGAGAGCTCACCGAAGTCCATCCGCGCCGGCTCGGCCTCCGCCCAGAGCGCCGGTAGTCGGCGGAGGAGGGCCGTCGACGTCGGTCCGAGCACCGGTGCCCAGCACCGCTCGATGTAGGCGTGCTCGAGGTCGAAGCCGGCGCGCGCGACCCGAGGGTCGGGGTGGCCTGCCGGCGAGATGGTGATCAGGTGATGCCGTTCCACGGCTCGCTAGGCCGCGGACCCCTCGCCGATCCCTCATCCGAGGGACGTGATCGTGCGGGAACCTTCGCAAGCACGACTCGTCTCACGACAGTTCGCACGACCCCTCCATCAGATCCTCCCCGTGCTCATCGACACGAGGAGGCCTCCGATGGCACGAATCGCGCAAGATCTGGACCGAGAGTGGGACCGAATCGCCACCGGACCCGCTGCCCGCCGCGCCCTCATCCGGTGGGCGAACACCCACGAGGCGTTGGCCGGGCTCGTCGACCTAGACGACGTCCTCGCCGCCCGCCGCCACGTCGGGCGGGCCGACCCCATCCTCCGGGCACTGGTGACCATGGCTGCCGACGATGACCTCGCGGCCCGGACGCTGCTCCAGGCCCTCCTCCCGGGCCTGGTCCACCTCGCCCGCATGACGGGGAACGACGATCACAATGCCGTCGAGGAGCTGATCTCGCTCGCCTGGGAACGCATCCGCACCTACCCCGTCGGCAGGGAGGGCTCCGTCGCCGGCAACGTCCTGCTCGACGTGAAGAAGCGCTACCGGGCACATCGCCGGATCGAGGCTCCCGGCGAGTGGGCGGAGATGGTGACCGACCCGCCCTCGTCCAGCTGGACGCCAGAGGACGAGGTGATCTCCCACTCGATCTTCGACCAGCTCCGCGACGCCGAACTCGAGGGCCACGTCATGCCCAGGGCCGCCGCGATGATCGTTCGGACGCGGGTCCACGGCGAGACGCTCGTCGAGCTCGCTCGCGAGCAGGGCACTACGGCTGCCGCCATCGGCCAGCGGCGCTGGCGAGCTGAGCGCCGCCTGCGCGAGCTGCGCCTGGTCGGGTGAGCCATGCGGCGGCTCACCCGGAACCAGTGGCACGAGTCCTTCGTCTCACCGCTCGTTCCCCCCACCAGGTGCGTCATGCGCGGCTTCTGCCTTTTCATGACATCTCATGTATGCCCCGACACACGCCTGGGTAGTTCTGGCGTGTCCTGCCTCCGCAGGATTCGGTCGGCATCCTCGGTGCGGACCGACACGTCGGATGCTCCGTGGTCGATGCTCCCAGCCCCGTCCTCCCGTCCACGGAACGGCCGGCGCCTGATCGGTCGGGCGAATGGGGAGAGGGCCATGGTTCTCAAGCACCAGCAGCGCCAACGCAGGTGGAGGCAGCCCTGGGTTGTGGTGCTGGTGATCGGGGCTCTGGCCGCCGGATGCGGTGGCGACGACGGTCGAACCGACCCGGGGCCGCCTACGAGCAGGAGCACTACGGAGGATCCGAGCCCGTCGTCGCGACCGACGACCAGCTCCACCTCGCCAACGTCGTCGTCCACCACCTCGGCTCCGCCCGTGACGAGCGGTCCGACGGGCGGCGATGCCGCCGAGCAGGAGGTGATCGATCGGTACCTCGGCTACTGGGCCGCTCGGCTCGAGGCCAACTCGGGCGTTCCCGACCCCGCCCACCCGGGCCTGGCCGAGTTCGCCACCGGCGCTCAGCTCGAGGCGGCAGTGGCGGAGGCGCAGAGCAACCTCGAAGCGGGTCTCGCCTACCGCCAGCGGGAGCACCCCGCCGCTTTCCAACGAGTCGAGGTGGTGTCGATCGAGGGCGACGTCGCGGTGGTGCAGGAGTGCTACGTCGACGACGGCCTCGTCGTGCGTCAGGACACCGGTGAGGTGGTCGATGACGACATCAGCACCCACAACGTCCGAGGCGACCTCGTGCGAGAGCACGGAGGGCCGTGGCGGGTCTCAGCGGTGCGAGCGATCCAGGTCTGGGAGGGGGTGGCAGGATGCGCGCTCGTCTCCTGACAGCCGTCCTGGCGGGGCTGCTCACGCTCTGCCTCGCATCACCGGCTCTCGCCGACAACCGTCCTCCCGGACCGGGCGGAGGGGCCTATGTCGACGGCAGCGGTTCTCCGACCGCCACGGCGCAGGACGGAGGTTCCGGCACGCCGGACACCGCCTCGACCGGAGCGGGAGGAAGCCCGGACCCCTGTGCCTGGGAGGTCGTGATCGAGGACGACCTCCAGATGGCGATCTACGACACGGACACCCTCGACACGATGCACTCGAACACCGGCCGATGGCTCCAGTACGTCTGCCCGGGCTTGGGGCCGGTCGCCGTCGATGGTCAGTTCCTCACCCCGGAGGGTGGGCTCGTCGACCCCGCCGCGCTCGCCGCGCAAGCCCTGGCGTCGATCGGCATCGAAGGCCCAGCTGTTCGCACGAGCCCGAACCCGAACGACCTCGTCGTCAACGTGCCGACATGGCTGTGGGTCGATCAAGGGTGGTGGCAGGCCTACGAAGCGACGGCGACCGCGGGACGGGTCACGGTCACGGTGACCGCCCGACCGACATCGACCGCCTGGTCCTTGGGTGATGGAGCAGGGATCCGCTGCGACGCCGGCCGTCCGTGGCGGGCCGGGTTGCCCGAGTCGGCGACGGACTGCTCCCACACCTATCGGAGAGCGTCCGACGGCCTCGAGCTGTCGGCCACCGTGAGCCTGGAGGTGACGTGGACCTCGAACATCGGCGCCGGAGGTTCGCTGCCCGCCATCAGCCGCACGTCGGCGATCGAGGTGGTCGTCGACGAGATCCAGGCGATCGGACAGGACTGAGATGACGAGCACCGCGCCGTTCCCCCCTGGCGTCGCAGATCGCGTGGCCGGCAACGGGCACGCGCCAGGAGCGCCCGGTGTCCTGCCGCCTCGCCAGCGGGTCCGGTTGCCGCAGGTGGCGATCGGCCTTCTGGTCACCCTGGGGTTCGCACTGGCCGCGCTCCTGGCCCATCTCGGGTCGGTGAGTCGCGTGCCGGCGTTGGCCGTGGCCGGAGACGTCGACCGAGGCGAAGTCATCACCGAGTCGGACATCTCCGTAATCCACATCGCGAGCGAAGGTGGCGTTGCCCATCTCGGGCGGGGCGATCTCGGACGGGTCGTGGGGCAGACGGCCCTCGTCGATCTGCGGGCAGGCACCCTGTTGACCGCCGACGTCGTGGCCGACGCGGCTGTGCTCGAAGACGGTCAGGGCATCGTCGGCCTGCTCCTCGATCCCGGCCAGTACCCGGCCTCTGGCATCGCGACGGGCGACATGGTCCACGTGGTTCGGTCGGCGAGCGAGGCCCCCGAGGTCGAGAGCGAGCCGAGCGACCCGGTGATCGCTCGCGATGCGACCGTCTCGGCGGTCGAGGAGTTGAGCGGCGATCAGAGGCTCGTCTCGATCGTGGCGGACGAGGTCGATGCCGCGGCGGTGGCGGCGGCTGCGGGTGCCGGATCGTTGCGTCTGGTGATGGTGTCGCAGTGAGCGCCCTCGTCGTCCTCGGATCGGCGCGTGGCGCGCCGGGGGTCACGACCGCGTCGCTGCTCATCGCGGGCGCGATCCAGGGCTCCCTCCTCGTGGAGGCGGACGTCGCCGGTGGTGTGCTGGCGGCCAGGTACGGGCTCGGCCGCGAGCCGGGCCTGACGACCATGGCCGCCGAGCCGTCGGAGGAGCATCGCTGGCAGGAGCATGCGCAGTCGGCCGGCGGTGTGGCCGTGCTGGTCGGGCCCGATGCGCCTGACGCGGCGGAGGCCCTGTGGCGCGGCGCGGGCCTACGGCTGGGGACCGCCCTGACGCGCTGCGACGCCGATCTCGTCGTGGCTGACCTCGGTCGACTTGGACGCCGCAGCCCTCTGGTGGGTGCCGCGGATCTGATCTTGCTGGTCGCCCGGCCGACGATCGAGCACCTCGTCACGCTCTCGCATCACGTGCCCCGGCTCCGGGACGGCTCCCGCGCACGCATCGGCATGGTGCTGACCGGACGCGGGCCGTACCGGGCCGATGAGATCGCCGATGCCCTTCAGGTGGAGGTCGTGGGCGAGCTGCCCGACGATCCGGCCGCCGCCGATGCGTTGAGCGGAGCCCGCACGTCAGGCTTGTCCCGCAGTCGTCTGGCCCGCGCGTCGATCGGCCTCGCCGACACCGTCGCTCGCTCGGCGCGCGTGCAACGGACCTTCTCCTCACCCGAGGTCGTCGCGCCATGACCGCCACGATGTCGTCCCGCTACCTGGTGGGTGATGAGGACTCGGAGGTCGACGCCGAGCTGGTGGCCAAGCTGCACCGCGAGGTCGGCGAGGCGCTGGCTCGGGCTCACGAGCAGCGGGAGGAGGGCGGAGGTCGACGGCTCGGTCCGGAGGACGAGCGTGCCTTGGCGAGCAAGCTGGTGGCCGACGCCTTGCAGGCGCTCGCCCGCCACGCCTACGCGCACGGTGATCGGCCGTTGAGCGAGTCCGAAGAGGAGGCGATCAGCGGAGCAGTGCTCGATCGGCTGCTCGGCATGGCTCGGCTGCAGCCCCTGCTCGATGATCCGGCCGTCCGGGACATCCATGTGTCCGGCTGCCAACGGGTCTGGCTCCACATGCGGGACGGCACCAAGGTCGCCGGGCCCCCGGTGGCCGCCACCGACGACGAGCTGATCGACATCATCGCCACCGCGGCCCGACGGCTCGGCCGCAGCGAGCGCCGGTGGGATCACGCCCATCCCGAGCTGGACCTCCAGCTCCCCAACGGCGATCGGCTCCACGCTCTGATGTCGGTCTCGGGCCGGCCCACCATCACCATCCGACGGCACGACTTCGACATCTGCCGGCTCGACCAGCTCGTCGACCTCGGCGTGTGCGACCCATTGATCGCTTCCTTCCTCGGAGCGTGCGTTCGGGCCCGGGCGAACCTGATCGTCGCCGGGGGCACGGGGACCGGCAAGACCACCACGTTGAGATGCTTGATCAACGAGATCCCGTCCGGTGAGCGCCTCATCACG
Organism: Iamia sp. SCSIO 61187; assembly: GCF_019443745.1. Taxonomy (NCBI): domain Bacteria; kingdom Bacillati; phylum Actinomycetota; class Acidimicrobiia; order Acidimicrobiales; family Iamiaceae; genus Iamia; species Iamia sp. SCSIO 61187. Next base: position 4,057,164 of record NZ_CP050948.1, on the reverse strand, counting down.
ATCGAGGACTCACTGGAGATCGGGTTGGAGCGCTTCGACGCCTTGCACCCCGACCACACCACGCTCGAAGCGCGGGAGGCCAACACCGAAGGGGCCGGTGCGTTCACCATGGCGGAGCTCGTCCGCTCGGGGCTCCGCATGGACCCGGACCGGGTGATCGTCGGCGAGGTTCGGGGCGCAGAGGTGCTCCCGATGCTGCTAGCCATGTCGCAGGGCAACGACGGTTCGATGTGCTCGGTGCACGCCGACTCCTCCCGGGGCGTGTTCAGCCGGCTAGCCATGTACGCCGCCATGACGCGGGAGCGCCTGGCCCCCGAGGTCACCCACCTGCTCGTCGCCAACGCCGTCGACGTGATCGTCCACCTCGGCTGGGTCGGCGGTCGACGGCAGGTCACCAGCGTGAGGGAGGTCACCGGAACGGTCGAGGTCGGCCAGGTCGTCAGCAACGAGCTGTGGCGACCCGACGAGCAGGCCGCGGCGATCCCCGCGGCACCGCCCTCCTCCGCGCTGACCGCCCGACTCGAACGGCACGGCTTCGATCCGAGGGCCCACGGCCTGGCCGACGGGTGGTGGCGATGACGGCGCTTCTGATCGCAGGCCTCGCGGCCGGTGCCGGACTCGGCGTCGTGCTGATGGTGGCGGGACTGAGCGGTCGGGACCTGCTCCCCGAGACCGGCGACGTCCTCCGCGTCCCCACGGGCCGAGGGCTCACCCGCCTGGCCGTTGTCGTCGTCGTGGCCCTGGCGGTGGTGACGTTCACCGGGTGGGTGGTGGGCGGCATCCTGGCTGGCGTCGCCGGCTGGACGTTGCCGTCGATGCTCGGAGGACGGACGGCCCGTCAGGACGCGATCGCAAAGACCGAGGCGATCGCAACGTGGACGGAGATGATCCGCGACTCCATCGTCGCGGCGTCGGGCCTCGAAGAGGCCATCACCGCAACGGCGTCCGTGGCTCCGGCACCAATCAGCATCGAGGTTGCCGGCCTCGTCCGCCGGCTCGATCATCAGCGCCTGCCCGATGCCCTCGTCGCGTTCGGAGCCGACCTGGAGCATCCCTCCGGGGACCTGGTCGTGGCGGCCCTCGTCATCGCGTCCCGGCTCGAGGCGAGCGACCTGTCGAACCTCCTGTCCCGCCTTGCGGACGCGGCCCGGGGAGAGGCCCGCATGCGCATCCGAGTCGACATCGGCCGCACCCGGGTGAGGACGGCGGCCAAGGTCATCGTCGGCGTCGTGATCGCTGCGGTCGCGTTCCTCGCCATCGGCAACCGCGGCTACCTCGACGTGTACGACGAGCCGGCCGGCCAGCTCGTGCTCGGTCTGGTCGGCGGGGTCTTCTTCCTCGGCGGCTGGCTGCTCACCCGCATGGCGGCGATCGAGATGCCGGAGCGCTTCACCGCACGGGTCGTCAGCCCCGGAGGAGCAGGGTCATGACGCCGCTCCTGCTCGCAGTCCTCGGTGCCGGGACCGGAGCCGGAGTCGTCCTCACGGTACGGGGGCTCGCCCCTCGACCGAAGCCGCTCGAGGCAGTCCTCCGCGATCTCGCCAGACCTAGTCGTTCGATGGCCGAAACGGGGTCGCCCACGCACCCCGACGACCGCATCGGCGGTCGGGCTCGATCCCTCGTGTCGGCCGTCGGGGTGGACGTCGAGCGCTACCGCCACGACCTCGACATCGTGGGCCGGACGGCCGAGCGCCATGCCACCGAGAAGCTCGCTGGGGGCGTCGTCGGCCTCCTGGTGACGAACTGCCTCGGAGTCGCGCTGATGTCGTTGGGCGTCGGGCCGCCACCGGCGTTGGTCGCGCTGTTGTCCCTCGGAACGGCGGTCGGTGGGTTCCTGCTCCCGGACCACCTCCTGCACGACGAGGCCGAGCGTCGACGGCGTGCGTTCAGGCACTCCCTCTCCTCGTACCTCGATCTCGTCGTGGTCTTGCTCGCTGGGGGCGCTGGCATCGAGACAGCGCTCCATGCAGCCGCCGACGCCGGCGACGGGTGGGGGTATCGCACCATTCGCCGGGCCTTGCAGCGGGCTCGGCTCACCCGGGTGTCGCCATGGGCGGCGTTCGCCGACCTCGCCGAGCAGCTCGATGTGAGCGAGCTGAGCGAGCTGGCAGCCAGCGTGTCGCTCGCCGGTTCCCACGGTGCTCGCATCAGAGGCTCGCTCGCCGCCAAGGCCGACACGCTCAGGGGGCACCAGGTCGCAGAGACCGAGGCCGCGGCGGAGGCCGCTACCGAGCGGATGACCATCCCGGTGGCAGTGCTCCTCCTCGGCTTCCTGCTCTTCATCGCCTACCCGGCCGTCGCCCAGATCACCTCGGTCGGAGGCCCGCAGCCATGACGCCACGCCCACCCGACCCACGGAGGACCACGCCATGTCCGATGTCGACCTGATCTGGCAGTACCTGTGCGCCCGCTGCCGCGTTCCTCCCGACAACGAGGACGGGATGACCACCACGGAGGTCGCGGTCATCACCTTCCTGTTGGTCGGGGCCGCCATCCTCGTCCTCGGGATCATCGTGGCCGCCGCCAAGGGCAACGCCGACAACATCCCGAACCCGCAGCAGCCCTCTTGACCGATGTCGCTCCGGAGGCTTCGCGGCGAGGATGGGATGACGACCGTCCAGGTGGCGATCCTCTTCCCCGCCGTTCTGCTCTGGCTCATGCTCATCGTCCAGTACGGGCTGTGGTGGCACGCCAAGCAGGTGGCGAATGCCGCTGCGGCGGAAGCGATCGACGCTGCCCAAGCGCCCGATGGCACCGAGGGGGACGGCACCCGCGCTGCCCTGCGGTTCGTGGATGGATCGGGCAACCTCGCCGACGTCACCGTCACCGTGACCCGCGGTCCCGAGGAGGTCTCGGCCGAGGTCCGGGGCCACGGTCCCCAACTCATCCCCGGCTTCAGCTGGTCGGTGACCTCCCGGAGCCACGGGCCCATCGAGCGCTTCATCCCCTTGCCGGAACGATGACCTCGTCGACCGATCGCCTCGACCTCCGCGACGAGAGGGGGTCCGTCGCCATCGAGACCGCGGTCATCGCCCCGGCGCTCGTCCTCTTGCTCCTCCTGGTCGTCTTCGCCGGCAAGGTGTCCGAAGCCGAGGGCAACGTCACCCGCGCTGCGTCGGAGGCGGCTCGTGCCGCCTCGCTTCGCCAGCACCCCGGCGACGCGGCCGAGGACGCCGAGCGGGTGGCAAGGGAGAACCTGTCGGCATCGGGGGTGCCGTGCATCGCGCTCGACGTGCGGGTGGACACGAGCGACCTCGAGCCTGGTGGGACCGTCACTGTGGACCTCCGGTGCACCGCCTCGATGGCCGACGTTGCGCTGCTCGGTGTACCAGGGCGACGCACCTTCAGCGCCACGGCCGTCGAGGTCATCGACGCCCATCGGAGCGAACCATGACACGCGATCCCGAGCAGGGAAGTGTCACCGCCTTCGTCACGGTCGTCGCGGTCGCTCTCGTTCTCGTCGCCGGCATGGCCTACGACGGCGGCGAGATCATCGCCGCGCAGGCGCGAGCCCGAGGAGCGGCGAATGGTGCGGCTCGGGCGGGAGCGCAAGAGATCGACATCACCCACCTCCGCAGCACCGGAGAGGTCGTCCTCGACCCAGACGCCGCGGCCGCTTCCGCCGAGGGCTACCTGGACAGATCAGGTGTCGCGGGCGAGGTGGTCGTCGTCGGAGCCGACATCACCGTCACGGTCACCCTCCGGCAGCCACTTCGCATCTTGCCGGGGCCGGACCGGATCGTGACCGTCAGCGAGACGGCCACCGCAGTGAACGGGCCCGCACCGTGAAGCGGCGTCGTTCGGAGATGCTACGGGGGTCGATGTCGCTGGCGACGACCGCTGGACTCCTCGTCGGACCGCCTGTTGCCCTTGCTGTGTTCGTCGGCTGGCCGCTGCCGCGCAGGCTTCCCAGCCTCTCGGGAGCCGAGCAGGCAATCCGGGTCGGCATCCCCGACGAGGTATTGGTCAACGCGCTGGCGGTCGTCATCTGGCTCGCCTGGGCGCAGCTCGCTGTCGCCGTCCTCGCCGAGATCGTCGCCACGATGCGTGGGCGCCCCACGGCGCGGTTGCCGCTCATCCCGGGGATGCAGCAGGCGGCGGCACGGCTCGTCTCCGGGGTGCTGATGATGGCGGGAACGCTCCATCCCTCGGCTGCCGGCGCCACACCGCCGCCGATCCAGCCCGTGCCTCCCGCGCAGGTCGAGCTGGTCACCTGGGCGATCGATGACGAGGCTCCGCCTGGTCCGACACCGGAGCCCGTGATGGACGGTGAGCGAGCCGACCTACCAGCTTCGAGCGCGCCGACGATCACGGTGGAGCGCCACGATTCGCTCTGGTCGATCGCCGAACGGACCCTCGGCGACGGCCTCCGGTGGGCTGAGATCCGCGACCTGAACGTGGGCCGGACCATGCCCGACGGTCACACGATCTCGGCCGATGACGACCTCCTGCGCCCCGGGTGGGTGCTCCTCCTTCCGTCCGACGCCGCGGCCCTGCCCGGTGCCGCGCCGCCGATGCCCGCCGAGGCGGCCGTCGCCCCAGGGGAGCACCTCTGGTCGATCGCCGCCGACCGCGTCGAGGAGGACCTCGGGCGCCATCCCACGCCGGCGGAGATCGATCGCTACTGGCGGACCCTCGTCGATGCGAACGACGAGCGGCTTCCGGACCCCGACCGGGTCCACGCGGGCCAGACCGTGCTCGTCCCGCCGACCCCCTACGCGGCGGCCGTCCCGCCGCCGCCTCCGCCTCCTCCTCCGCCGCCCGCACCTCCTCCTACTCCTCAGCCGCCTGCGCCTCCGCCGCCGGAACCGCAGATCGACCCGGAGCCCGATCCTCCGGGCAATCCGGTCGGCGAGGGTCCAGCTCGGGGCGCGACACCCCGAGCGACGGCAGGCGATCGAGGCGACACCTCCCGTATGCCCGTCGCTCCGATCGTCGTCGGAGGACTCGCAAGCGCCGCCTTGGCCGTCGGGGTCGCCAGGGCGATCCGAGCGGGTCGCCGCCGTTTCAGCGTCCTCCACCCTGGCCATGCGGCGCCGTCGACCGGCGAGGCCGACCGAACCCTCCATCGACAGGTGATCGCCCGGGCCGACGAGGGCGCCGTCGACCAGCTCCACGCAGCGCTCCACCAACTGGCCGTGTCCCTCGCCGAACTCCGTGCGCCGTGCCGCCCGAGGGTCGTTCAGCATTCCGCGGCTCATCTGGACGTGCTGCTCGACCAGGCCTACCCCCATCCGCCGGCGGGCTGGACGGTGACGACCGATCCGGGTGTGTGGACGCTGGACCAGACCATCGACCTCCCGCCCGGGGGCATGTCGGCCGTGCCACTCCTCGTCACGCTGGGCCAGCCGGACGATGACGGCCAGATCTACGTCGACCTCGAGGCCGAGGGGCTGCTCAGTCTGATCGGCGACGATGAGGCGAGCCGGGAACTGGCGCGGTCGATCGCCATAGAGCTGCTGCTCCGCTCGACCGCCGACGCCCCCGAGGTCTTCCTGGTCGGCGAGCTGCTCGACCCGAGCGTCACCGATGACTTCGAGCACGCCATCGTCGTGGACGATTGGGATGCCATCGCGGCAGACCTCGGCGTGTGGGTCGAGCAAACCCACCGTGCCATCGAGACCAACGGCTGGGGCAACGGGTTCGTCGGCCGAGGCGCTGACCCGGCTCACGATGTCCTGGCCCCGCTGGCCGTCGTCGCCGCGACAGAACCACCGCCGGAGGTGCTCGATGCCATGACGACCCGTCGGCCCTCGACTGTCGGTGTGGTCGTCGTCGGGCCCGTCGATGCCCCGGCGACGACCGTCGAGTGCCGAGCCGGGTTGGTGACCATCCCTGTCCTGGGCCTCACCTGCACAGGCCAGGCGGTCGACGCCCAGGGCGCTGTGGACCTCGCTCGTCTCGCGCATGCTGCCGAACAGGTCGAGCTGCCATGGCCAGATCCCGAGGAGGTGAGCGACCCCGACCTCGGCCAGGCCGCCGACATCGACACCTCGGAACCGGAGTACGACGTCCTCGTTCGGCTCTTGGGCGACATCACGATCGAAGGCGGTCGCAAGGGCATCGCACCCAAGCCGACAGCCGTGATCGCCTACATCGCCATCCACCGCTCCGTGTCCTCGGAGCAGCTCCAGGACGCCTGCTGGAGCGAGCCGGGACTGACCGACCACCGTCGGCGACTGCGAGACCTGATGTCCCAGTGCCGAGCCGCCGTCGGGACGAACCACCTCCCGACCTCGCATGACGGGCGATACAGCGCCGGCCCGAGGCTCGTGACCGACACGGAGCTCTTCGAACGGCGCATCGCCCGGGCCGCAGGACTGTCCCCAGCCGAAGCGGCCGGCGCGTACCGAGACGCCCTTGGGCTCGTGACCGGGAAGGTGTTCAGCTACCCGAGCCGGGCTCGGGCGTCGTTTGCATGGATCGACGTCGAGAACTTGGTGAACCGCTGGGAGGTGCGCATCGCTGGCGTCGCCCAGCAGTGCGCCGAGACCTACATCGACCTCGGCGAGCCGGAGACCGCCGCCGAGGTCCTCCACTCGATCGCCTCCGCCCTACCCCTCCACAGCGGCCTGGTCGAAGCCCTGATGCGTGCGCACGCAGCCGCCGGCAACCTCCAAGCCGTCCGCAGCGCCTACGCCGCCTACATCAAGGGCCTCGACGGCCTCAACCTCGACGTCGAGGACTCGGTCCAAGTCACCTTCGATGAGTTGACGGGCTAGGAGTGACAGGCGCCAGGTATGGCGGTGCTGTCAGTCCGACTAGCGGAGCGTTGAGTTGATTGCAGCGAAGAGTGCTTCGAATCGGCCCAGGGTCTCCTCGGAGATCGCTCCGAGCGCTGTATCGCGGTTGTGCAGGAGGTGCCTCGCCGGCTTGTTGTGATCGAACTCCTCTTCCGCACGGGCGATGCGCTTCACGATCCGGTCCTTGCCCTTCAGTGCGGACGAGCGAACGGACTTACCGAAGGCGGCGTTGAAGAGTGCGAGGTAGTCGTCGTCGGTGAAGAGATCCTCGATGTCGGCGTCCTTCGGAGACGACGCGGGGGTCAGTAGCCGCTTGTCCTTTAGGAGGCCGGACTTGACCAGGTTCTGAATCTTCTGGTTCCCGAGTTCCCCGCCGTCGACCAACACCGTGACGTCGAGGGATGGCCCAACCAGCGCGACGAACGTCGGGATGTTGGTGGCGCCGCCAGCGGGAAGGAGGCGCCAGCGATCGTCGAGGCCGGTCCGATCGAGGGAACGAAGGTGGTCCGACATCACCGTGATGTACGTGAAGTCGGACAGGCCCTCCACGACCAGGTTGTCGGGACCGACGAACAGGTTCTGCGCTATGTCGTAGCCGAGTGCCGCTTGTAGTGGGAAGAGCGTGTCCGGATCTGATGAGCCGCCACCGACCGCCTCGACGGCGCTGCCTTCAGCCGGACCCCGGTCCTCGACGACGCGGACCCGCTCGAGGTGGGCTGGCTCGACCATGAACGGCGAGTGGGTCGTGAAGATGACTTGGTGGTGGGCCGCGACGCGCTCGTCGATGAAGCGCAGGAAGTCCGCCTGCGCCCGGGCATGGAGTCCGAGCCCTGGTTCGTCGAGCAGCACGATGACGTCGGAGTCATGCTCGAACTCGGCGAACGCGGCCACGAACGAGAGGAACCATCGGAATCCGCTCGAGCGCGAGTCGAGGCTGTTGGAGAACAGGTGCCGTGTGTCGTTGACGTCGAGCTTCAGCTCACGTCGAATGATGCGAGTGCCGTTCGGTCCTGTCTCTTCGACAGGGTTGATGTCGATTTCCAATCGAAGGCTTGGGTTCTGCCGCCAATACTCCATGACATCGGACGTCAACTCGGCACCTACGGCCTGCAGCTCTGCCTTCCGCTGGACGTAGTCGATCGACGCAACGTCCTCACCGGCGTACCCCATGTGCAGGAGGCGGGCGGCGGTGCGGTCCTCGTCAGACAATCCATCGAGGTCACCCGCCTCCAAGGCAGTGATCAGTGGTGCGATGTCGGCCACGGTGCCGGGGAGCATGGCCAGGTCATCGAAGTAGAAGAATCGCGGCATCCGTGAGCGGAGGATATTGGCGGCGATGTGGCCGGGCTCGTTCGAGGTACCGAAGACGCTCTCGAGAGCCTTCAGAGCAAGAGCGGCCGTCGCAGCTGCCGGGGTGGGGGTCTCGTCGCTCGAAACCTCGGCCGCCTCTGCCGTGAGGCGCTCCCGCAACTTGCCGAGGTCGCCGTCGTGCGGCACGTCGAGCTCCCCAAGGGCGTGTTCGATCGCCTTCCTCGTGTCGACGTCGGGCCGGTAGACGGTGAATCCGTCTTCGTTGTAGGGGCGGAAGGCCGAGAACTCGTCGACGAGGAGCACACCATCGCCGAGCGCATCTCGAACGGCGGTGACATCTCCCTCTTCGAGGGCGAAGGTCGCATCGATGGCATGAGCGTTCTCGAACTCGCCGCTCCGCTGGTGGCGCTTCTGCAGCCATCGGGGATAGTCGTGGGTCGGAAAGCCGCGGGGCCCGTTCGCCGGGTTGAGGCCGTCCAGAGCATGAAGGAGGTTTGTCTTCCCGGACTCGTTCTTGCCGACCAAGACCGTGATCTGCGAGTCCACCTCGATCGGCTTGGTATCGAGGACGTTCCGGTACGGCCCCACCCTGAAAGTCTTTAGCCGCACTGGCAACCCTCCTGTTTAGACGACGGTGCACAGTATGACGGAGGGGTGTGACAGCCGGCATCTAACTGCCGTCGATGCTCCAGTGCCAGGGCTCGCTGGACAGCGGGTGGAGGCCGAAGCGGGCGGCGTTGGCGTTGAGCCAACGCCAGCAGGCGGTCGATCGAGTCGAGCAGGCGTCGAAGTCGATGGCAAGGCCCTGCTCGTGCTGTGAGGTGCCGGGTCGGGCGGTTGGGGGCGAGCACTGCGAGGACGGCATCTCGTAGATCGCGTACTGGCTGGTACCGCAGTGGGCCTTACGAAGGGCGATCTGCTCGGCCGGGTTGCGGTACGAGCTGCCGGTGAGCGGTACCCCATCGGCTGCTGCGGCGGCGAGGAGAGAGCGGACCTGGTGGGCCCATGCGACGTTGGTCGGGCCGATGCCGTTGACTTCGATGAGCTGCACGTTCCCTTCGCCTGCCGCGGGTGGCGCCTCCGCTGCCTCGTAGCCCCGGGCAGCCTCGATCACGTCGTCGGCGTAGGCCTCGGAGCGGTTGTAGGCCCAGAGGCCGCGGCGCCAGTCGGCCTCCGTTGCCATCGGGGAGCCGCTAGCGCAGAGGTAGCCGGCGGCGGCCAGGGCCGCGTCGTAGAGGTTGTGAGGATCGGCGAGGCCGTCGTCGTTGCCGTCTGCGCCGTAGGTACGCCAGGTGCTGGGGATGAACTGCATGGGCCCGACGGCGTGGTCCACGGTCGTCGAGCCGTCCCACGTTCCACCGTCGGTGTCGTCGCCGAGCTGCGGCAGGGGGATCCCGATGATCGGCGGACGGACGTCTCCGTTGCTGCCCACGGTGGCACCTCCGTGGGTGCCGTGCCCGCTCTCGACCTCACCCACGCCGGCGAGGAGGGCCGGCGGCACCGAGCACGGCGGTAAGAACGATGGCGCCGCGGCCGCAGCGCGCCGGTAGGCGTCGGCCGCCACGGGGGGAACGCCGTCGAGGACGGCGCCGGACGGTCCGAAGCCGAGCTCTGGCCGGTCGAACAGCCCGCTGACCGTGAGGACCGGCAGGCCGATCGTCGCTGCGAGCAGGACGACGAGCGCCGCGGCACTCGTCGCTCCGATTGTCTTCCCCGTCGCCATGTCGGCCTAGGCCGACCTGCTCCGCGATTTCTGCCGCGGTCGATGTCGCGATTCGGGTCGCTGTGGGGCCTAGGGGCGCATCTCGACCGCGAAGGAGGTGGTCCGATGAGCTCCTTCATCGGGTTGCTCGCACAGGTGGACGTCGATGCGTCGTCCGACGGACTCCCAGGTGCCGACCTCATCCAGCAGCTGCTGAACTGGGCGCAGATGATCGCCCTCTGGGCGAGCCTCGGCTCCATCCTCCTGGGAGCAGCCATGTACGGGCTGGCTCGAGAAGGCGGCAGCTACGGCGCGGCCAGCAAGGGCAAGTCCTTCGCCCTGGGCGGGGTTGTTGGGGCGATCCTGGCGGGCCTGGCGCCGTCGGCCGTCAACCTCCTCTTCGAGGCGGCGGGCTAATGGGCACCTCGACTCACGGCCTGGCGCCACGCCGGCGGCTCATGATCGCTGCGGGGGCGCTCGTGGTGGTCGCCATCCTCGTGGCCCTCGCGATGGGGACGACCGGCTCGAACGAGCGGCCAGCCCCGACTGCGACGACCGGACGGCCGAGGGTCCAGACCTCGGCGGTGCCTTCGGGCCCCGCCGAGGAGCGGGCCGGCATGCCGGTCGGCTACTCCCGGGACGAGACAGGGGCCGTCTCGGCCGCGATCGCGTTCGCCACGGCGTCTCAGCGATGGCTCTACTTCGGAGACGACGAGGTCGAAGCGGCGGTGCGGGCCATCGCCACGCCCTCTTCGGCCGACGAGCTGGTGGCAAGCGTCGTCGAGGAGGTGAGCAAGGCTCGGGAGCAGCTGGGCGCGTCCCCCGGGCGGGTCTGGTGGTTGGTGAGGCCCCTGGCATGGTCGGTGCTCGATCGCGACGACGACCGCGCCACCGTCGAGGTGTGGGCCGTCACGGTCCTCTCGGCCGCCGAGGTCGCTGCACCACAGGCCGAGTGGGGAACCTTCACCGTCGACCTCGCCTGGAGCGGCGGCGACTGGACGCTCGAGGACATCAGGAACGAGCCCGGGCCGACGCCGATGGTCGGGCCCGGCGATCGGCCGTGGGATGCCATCCCCTTCGACGACGCCCTGGATGGCTTCACCCGCCTCGACGGGGAGCCGGTGCGGTGATCGCCTTCTGGAACCCCGTGGACTGGGCCATCGACCAGGTGTCCGGGTTCGTCCAGGGCACAGCCACGGCCGGCTTCGAGCTGGTGATCGGAGGCTTGGTCGCCTGGGTGGTCGACGCCGTGGTCTGGGTCGTCGGAGGGGTCTTCAACTTCTTCATCGATGCCACCGACCCGAACGTCCAGGCCGACTGGTTCATCACCGGCGATGGTCCCTACGCAACGACGGTGAGCATCGGGGGCGCGCTGCTGCTCCTGTTCCTCTTCGCCGCCATCGTCCAAGGCATCCTGAGCGCGGACGTCAGCGGGATGCTCCGGGCGATCGCTCTGGATCTTCCGGTGTCGATCCTCGGCATGGTCGGCCTCGTCACGTTGACCCAGGCGCTGATTGCCCTGACCGACGCACTCTCGGGCCACCTCCTGTCGACCTTCCAGGACGACATCGCCGAGTTCGGCGCGGTCGTCGCTTCGCTGGAACGACTTCAGGGCGGGACCTCGACCGCCCTTGTCGTGTTCCTCCTCGGCTTGGTGACCGTGTGCGCGGGCCTGGTCCTCATGGCCGAGCTGGTCATCCGATCCGCGCTGATCTACATCGTCGTGGCCCTGGCGCCGCTGGTGTTCGCCGCCCGCCTGTGGCCGGCCACCAGAGGCGCCACCCGCAAGCTGCTGGAGCTGCTGTGCGCTTTGATCCTGTCGAAGCTCGTCATCGCCGTGGCCTTGGCCGTCGCTGCGGCGGCTGCCGTCGGCGCCGGGTCCGGTGGCGAGGTCACGGCGCTTCCGACCCCTGAGGCCTTCGCCGAGGACCCGCAGGGATCGGTGGGCCAGGCAGTCGGCATCCTGCTCACGGCCGCCGCGGCCTTTGGCGTGGCCGCCTTCTCGCCGCTGCTGATCGCGAAGCTGATGCCGCTCACGGAGGCGGCGGTGGTGTCCCAGGGCGTCCGGGGTGGACCCGCGCGGGCGGCCCAGCAAGGTCTCCTGCTCTCCAGCTCCACCCGGTCGTTGTCGAAGGGTCGCATCAGCCAGCTCGGCGGTGGCGGCTCGGTCCCGGCCGGGGCGGGCGCTTCGTCCGCTCCCGGTGGTGCAAGCGGCGGCAGCGCTGCATCGGGTGGGGGAGCCGCATCGGGGTCGGGGGGAGCGGCGGCCGGCGGCGCAGGCGCTGCGGGCCCGATCGGAGCCGCCGCGGTCGTGGCGGCCGCCGCAGGTTCCGCTGCGGTCGGCGCCGCCCGGAAGGGCGCCACCGCAGGAACCGGAAGCGCCGAGGCCGTCGCCGACGGAGGTGCGCCGACGTCATCCCCACCGCCGAGGTCACCCGCGCCCCGTGGTGAGCCGACGAGAGCCCCGGCCCACCCGGGACGTCCCGAAGGCGCTGGCGATGTCTGAGACACCGGCCCGCACCTTTCGCCTCGAACCGTTGGACCAGTCGGGGGTGTTCCTGGGCCTGGGCGTCCTCCAGTGCGTGATGCTCGGAGCAGGGATCCTGGGAGCGGTCCTCGCCATCAGCGCTGGAGCGCCCGTGGCGGTGGCGGCGGCCCCGCTCCTCACCGCCGTAGCCGTGGCCTTCGGTCGCATCGGCGGTCGCGCCGTGTGGGAGTGGGTCCCGCTCCTCGTCGAGTGGTCCTGGGCTGGGTGCCGGCGTGGGCGCCGGTGGCAGGCGGCGCTCCCGCTGTGGCCCACGGTCGACCCTGCGCCGGCCCCGCCATGCCTGGACGGGCTCGAGATCGTTCCGATCGACTGGCGCGCCGCCGGCGACCTCGGCGCGGTGAGAGACCACCAGCGCTCGACCCTCACCGTCGCCGTCCCAGTGACCGGACCCGAGTTCGTGGTCCAACCGGCGATCGAGCAAGAGCGCCTGCTCGCCGGGTGGGGCGACCTCCTGGCACAGTTCGCAGTCGAGCGCAGCGTCGTCACCCACCTCGCGTGGTCCGATCTGGCTCGTCCTGCGGGCCTCCAGGAGCACACCGCCTGGCTGGACCACCACGACCGGGACACGCCTCACCCCGAGGCCGAATCGTCCTATCGGGAGCTCCTCCAGCGCGGGGCCGACGCCACCACCACCCACGAGGTCGTCGTCACGCTCACCGTCGCCCGCGACCGGCTCGGTCGCCAGGGCGGCAACGCCGAGGACCGCTTGGCACGAGCGCTGATCACCTCGGTCGAGGCCCTGCTGCGAGGGCTGCGGGCGGCCGGGCTCACGGCTGCGGAGCCTCTGGACCCGAGAGCGCTCCAACGCCTCGTTCGCCTTCGGATCGCTCCGCACGCAACGAAGCAAGGTCCGTTGGCCGGGCGACTGGCCGATCGCCTCCAGCACGTCGTCGCATCGACGGCCGGCCCCCTGGCCGTCGAGTCCCGATGGCACGAGGTCCGTGTCGACTCGGCGTGGCACCGCACCTGGTGGATCGGGAGCTGGCCTCGCCTCGCTGTCGCCCCGAGCTGGCTCGAGCCGTTCCTCGCCGCCGGCGGCATCACGCGGGCCATGACCGTGGTCCTCGTGCCCGTTCCAACCCACCAGAGCCGTCGCCGCATCGAGCGGGACCTGGTGAAGCTGGACTCGGATGCAACGACCCGGGAAGAGAAGGGCCGGCGGGTCGACGCACGGCACCGTCGTGCCACCCAGGCCCTGCTGGACCGTGAGGAGGAGCTCGTCGCCGGCTACCCGGAGGTGGCCTACGCGGGACTCGTCACCGTGTCGGCGCCCAGCCTTGAACTCCTCGACGAGCACGGCGAGATCGTCGAGCAGCTGGCACGAGAGCACGGGATGGACATCCGGGTCCTCGACGCGCGTCAGGACGTCGCCTGGGCCGCCGCTCTGCCCGTGGGCCTCGCGCCCTCGACCCTCCTCGCGTCGTGAGACCCACACTGCGACTCCCGTTGCACCGCGGCACGACCGCCCACGTCTGCTCGCTCTACCCGTTCTCGGTCCAGGCGAGCCTGGGCCACAGAGGCACGTACATCGGCATCGACCTGCTGGCCGGCAACGGCGCCTTCTACTGGGATCCGTTCGACTCCTACGCCCAGGGCCACATCACGAACCCCAACGCCTGGGTCCTCGGCGAACCGGGCAACGGCAAGTCGGCCCTCATCAAGACGTTGCTGTGGCGCCAGGCCGCGGTCTACGGAACGGGACCCAACGGCCGGTGGTTCGCAGTCGTTGACCCGAAGGGCGAGTACAGCCTGCTCGCCGAGCGGCTCGACCTCACCGTCATCCGCCTCAGCCCGGGCGGCTCGGTGCGGATCAACCCGCTCGCCCCAGGCCCGGCCGCCGATCACGAGCCCGCCTCGAAGCAGACCATCCGCCAGGCCGAGATGTGCACTGCGCTGGTCGCCACCGTCCTCGAACGGTCGCTGAGCCCGATCGAGGACGCAGCGACCTTCGCTGCGGTCGAGCAGCTCCGCCAGGCCCCGATGAGGTCGGAACCGACCCTTGTCGACGTCGCCCGGCTCCTCACGGACCCGACCACCGACATGGCCTCCCGCCTTCGTCGCACGAGCGAGGAGGTCGCGGTCGACGCGTCCGCCGTCGCCTACGCGCTCGACAAGCTCCTCACCCGGTCGCTGCGCGGAATGTTCGACGGGCCGTCGACCGTCCCGCTTCGGTGGGACGGCCCGGGGCTGGTGCTCGACCTCTCCGGCGTGCCCGTCGACTCCGACGCTCTGCCGCTGGTGATGGTCGCTGCGGCCGGCTGGCTCCAGCAGCTGATGGCCTGCCCGGGGCCGCAGCGCATGCAGGTGCTCGACGAGGCCTGGGCCCTCCTGGCCAACCGCCACACCGCGGCCTACCTCCAGAGCGCATGCAAGCTCGGCCGGACGTACGGCGTCGCCAACCTGTGCGTCGCCCACCGCGCCTCCGACCTCGCCGCCCAGGCCGACGACGGGACCAGCACAGCCAAGATCGCCGCCGGCCTCCTCGCCGATGCCGCGACGACGATCATCTTGCGCCAGGCACCGGACCAGCTCAGAGCTGCCGCGACCCACTTCGGCCTCACCGAGCCAGAGGTGCGCGTCGTCGGCCAGCTGGCGCGAGGCCGCGCCCTCTGGCACATCGGCGGTCGCAGCGCCCTCGTCCAGCACCTGCTCGCTCCGAGCGAGGTCGACCTCAGCGACACCGACGCCCGCATGCACGGCCGATCCGAGGCGGCATGAGCCGTGTACGACCGCTCTGCCCTCCTGGCCTCGGTCTCGCTCGAGGCGCTCGCCGACGAGCTGCTGGGGCCACACCACGGCACGGAGCGATCGGCGACCTGGCCGTGCCCGAACCCGAATCACGCGCAGACGGGACGGACGCCGCCTCTCGGCATCTACACGACGCGATGGGGTGAGCAACGGTGGGGGTGCTTCGGGTGCGGGGCGGGGGGCTCGGCCATCGACCTGGTGCTCGCCGTCCATGGGGGCAGCGTGCGGAGCGCCTTCGACTACCTGGCCGCGAGGGCCGGCCAGCGCCCTGACGACGCCTTGGTCGGTCCGGCGCACCGTCCACCCGGGCGTCGGTGCGAGCGGGACCCGGAAGGTCTGGCACGGTACGCGCGGGAGTGCGCCGCGACGCTCTGGACCCCGGCGGGCGCACCCATCCTTCGTTGGCTCACCGACGAGCGCGGCCTGCCCGAGGACGTCCTGCGCGTCAACGAGATAGGGGCCGACACGGGGTCGCGCCGCCAGTTCCGTCCCGACGGGATGCCACGAGCGGCCGGTGCCGTCCTCCCGACCATCGTCGATGGTCAACCGATCTATGCCCACATCCGGGTGATGCGTCCCGGTCCCGATCGCACCCGCTACCTCAACCCGGCCTACGACCTCGCGCCGAGCCCGCGCATGTGCAGGTACGAGCCGGCTCGCCGGCTCCACGACGAGATCGTGATCACCGAGGGAGCGATCGATGGGCTGTCGGCCGCCGCCGCGGGGTACGTCGCCGTCCCCTTCTTCGGGACCGGGTGTCCGGATGCCTCACACGCTCTGGCGCTCGCTCGCCTTCCGGGCCCGCTCGTGATGGCCTTCGACCCGGAAGAGGGCAAGGGCCAGCGGAGCGCCGCTCACCTCAGGGCCCTCCTGGCGGCTCACCAACGCACCGCTCTCAATGTGCGCCCGCCCGACGGCGACCTCAACGAGTGCTTGTTGGCGGGAGACGACTGGCCCCAACGGTTCGAGGCGGCGATCGCCGACGCACGGAGGGCGGAGACCATCGGTCGCAGCCTCGCCGGTTGAGGCTCAGGAGGCGCCGCGACGCAGAGGCGAGGGCTGGTCGCCCGCGCCCATGATCCGGCTCAAGAGCGGCGCGAAGGCACCTGGGTCGTCGAGGGATGCGACCGACGCCGCGATGTTCTCGGCAGGGCTGACGTCCGACCAGTCGAGCATCTGGCCGTGCCGGGCCGCAGCCTGGGTGATGAGCGAGCGTTGCGTGCGGCCGTTGCCCTCCCGGAAGGGGTGCGCCTCGTTCATGTCGGACAGGACGGTGCTGAGAGCGTCGGCGAGGTCGGCGGGTTCCAGCCGTGGGCCTGTCGCCACGGTCCGGAGCTGGTCCATGCATCACGTCACCCCTTGGGCCAAGCGAGCGACGGGGTGGAAGCGGTGACCCTCCTTGTGGATGTCCACGGATCGGAGCTCTCCGGCCCACGCGTAGATGTCGCCGAACAGGTAGCGATGGACCGCCCGCCAGTGGTCGCCGTCCCAGGTCTGCCGGATCAGATCCGGGTGGGCATACAGGGAGCGCTCGGCTTCGGCGACGAGCGCAGCCTCCACGACGATGAGCTGCGCGGGGTCGGCGATCCCGAGCAGGTTGAGCAGGCATCCCGTAGCCGGGTCGGTGAAGGGATCGACCGTCACGGCCGGCCGGGTGCGTTCGGCGCTAGTTGGCGTGCGCGGGCTGCGAGAGGCGGTGCTCGGTCGGCAGGTCGACGCCGTGCTCGGCCAGGATCTTCCGCCGGGCCTGGTCGCTGGTCATCTCGCCGGCCGCAGCCGCCTCGAGGATGGCCACCACAGCGGGCTCCAGCTCGACGCCCTCCAGCCGGGCCGAGGCCACGGCGCTCCGGACGCTCGGGTCCTGTCCCATGGGCACCAATCTACTACGGCGCGGCTCGTCGCCCTCTGCCACAGAGGTGCCAGCCGGGGCGCGGCGGGCAGCCAGAGCACGCTCGATCGCCGCCGCCAGATGCCCGGCCCACGCTCCCGTGAAGGCATAGGGAGGGTCATCGGCGAAAAGGAGCGTGACGCCGGCCCCACCGGGATGACCCTGAAGCATCGTGATTGCGTCGAGCCACACCGACGCCCATGCGCCCTCGTGGTGGACCAGCAGGCGTGCGTCGTCGAAGACGACGGTGATGTCCCCGAGTGGGCGCCACCGAGGGGCGGCAAGCCGACCGGCCTCGTCCCGCCGACGGCGGTTGCCCACCATGCTCGCCCCGGCGAGTGCGGAGAACATGAGCGGGCCACCGCCGATGACCGTGCTCTGCTCGTACGCCACATCGACCCCCAGGTAGCGCCAGCCCGCGACGCGGAAGGATGCGGGCGTGGTGTCGGTGCGCTGTGACCAAGCGTGAGCGCTCGGGTCGGTCACCATCTTTCGTCGTCCTCCTCCATCACGAAGTCGATCCCGGCTTCGAGGATGTCCAAGGCCGAGTCGATGAGGCCTTCCACGGCTCCTGCGTCGAGCAGGATCGGGCGGCTGAACGGGCCCAACGCTGTCGGCGTCAGCATCAGGGCTAGGTGGTACCCCTGCCGACCGCTCGCCATGCACTGGAACGGCTCGGACATGACGACGAACTCGACCCGCCACGGCGGGGCGGGCAGCGATGCGTCCGACGACGATGGGGTGATCGCCGTGATCCGTGTGCCAGCGACCCCCCGCCCGGTGGCTGCACCTGGACGGGAGGCCGCTGGCGAACAGCGCCTACGAGGACTCGGTCCAGACATCTGCCTGGCGCTCCTCGAAGACGTGAAACCCCGCTACCTCATTGCCGCGGTCCATCAGGTAGAGGCCGACCACACACCCGTCGCCGCCGGACGGGTCGTGGGCGACGACCGCCGCTCGGGTGGGCTCGCCGCTTCGTGACCGGCCGGCGACCTCGATGGCCCCGACCTCATCGAGGCACTTCAGGCCGATCCGCTCGAAGCCGTCCTCGTCGAGCAGCACAAATCGGCAGTCCCCACCCGCCTCGGCGGTGAGGCGGGCGCGGGCGATGCCCGTCTCGTCCACGACGACGAGTCGCCCCGTCCTCACCTCGTCCGCGATCTGGAGGCGAAGGTCGGTCACCTCTCGCTGGAGCCGCTCGAACGCCACCGGGTCGACCCGGGCCGGAACGTCGCTGTCCTCAGCTGTCGGCCCGTCAGACATGACCGGCCCTCTCGCTCGGGGCCCCGGCCAGGGCGGGCCACGCAACGTCGCCAGCAGTGGTCTGCACGAGCTGGGAGGGCCACGGGAAGAGGTCCGCCGTGTCCGCTTCGAGCGCCTGGGCGAGTCGGGCCTTCAGGCGATCATGAGGGCAGATGCGGCCCGCCTCGATCTTCGAGACCGTCTGTTGCGACACGTCCGCGGCCTGGGCGAGCGCGTCCTGCGTCAGGCCCCGGTAGCGGCGGGCGTAGTTGACGAAGTGCGCCCACAGCACGAGGGGCACCTCCCAACGGCCCAGCAGCGACACGCGGACGCCGGCCTCGATGGCAGCGTCATCTTGGGGCGGTGGATCCGCCGGCTGCGGTCCATCTTCAACGGGCACACCCTGTGGGCGTGCGCGCGTAATCTCAGCCATCGTCGGGCCCTTCTACGGAGGGTTCGGCCACGGCCCCGGGCAGTTCCAGCTGCGCCGGGGCCACTCAGCACCCTCGGTTGTCGAGGGCCCAATCAGCAGTACCACTGACGTGACCTCACGTCAAGGAGTCCGTCTAGGGTCCCAGGTCAATGGGCCGCAACGTCGACGTGGACGACCTCGTGGACGTGCGGATGATCGCTGAACGCCTCGGCCTCGCCCACCCGCAGACGGTCGGTAACTTCGCCCTCCGCTACCCCGACTTCCCGGAACCGCTCGGCATGTGGGGCCGCACCCGCCTCTGGAGCTGGCCCGACGTCGAGAAGTGGGCCCGCGACACCGGCCGTCTCGAGTAGTTCCCGGTCGCCCAACACGGGATCCGCGAACCGACTCCCAGACCCCGCAACCTCAGGGTCGTCGTCGGCAGGCGGCAGATGTCTCCTGTGGGGCTCCCTGATCGGTCAGGCGATGCCCAGCCGCACCCAGAAGGCCTCACCCGCCGTCGGCGTCCAGATAGTCGTCGGTAGGCGGACCGCGTTCGGCAGCCCAAAAGGCCATCGCCGGTCCCCCAGCGTCCACATGCCAAGCCGATAGTGCTCGTCCTCCTGAGCGAGAAGACCCATCAGCGCCACCGCCAGGCGGCTGTCGGGCTCGTCTACCGTGGCAGCCATCGTTCGGCGGTCTCGGCGGCTCATTCCGAAGCCACCGGCAGGATGCACGTGCCAGTCGCCCACGAAACTCAGCCGACCGTCGGTCGCCAGGTAGATCTGGGCCAGCTGCTCCTGCTGCCAGGCGCCGTCGGGGGTGAATCCCCACGTGTGGTGCTCAGCGTTCGGGCCCGGGCCGATGATCGTGGCGACGACCAGATGCCCGGCCTCGAAGTCGTCCCAGCCGACGAGCATGCCGCCGGTCTCGACGGGGTGGCAACGGCGTGCCTCGGCCGTCATGGCGTCGACGGCCGTACTGGCTACGAAGACCGTCGGTTGGCGCACGGTTGGCAGTCCGGATGGGGCTCGATGGTGAAGGCTTCCGTAACGCCGGGCAGGGCGAGATCGGCCGTCCGGAACTCGTATCGTGCGTAGTCCCAGGTCGCTGCGGGGTAGGAGCCGTCCGTCCCCGCGCACATCGTTGCGCATGCCAGCCGGACCCCAGCCAGCGCGATCGCCGCGATGTCGAACCCGGCGCCGGTGAACGTCGGGTCGATGCAGCCGGCCGGCCAGGTGTTGGCGGTCGCGGCGTTCTGGTCACGAGGTGGCGGGGTCAAGGTCCCCGCCTCGAAGTGATGCATGAGACACGTCCAGCAGGCGGTCTCAGGTCTCGGATCGAACCGGGCGACCATCCCGCCGAACCCGCCCTCGGTGGCTGACACGACGACATATGGAATCCCACGATCCTTGGCCAGCTCGGATAAGAAGTAGTTGACGCCTCGGTCTGCGGTGGCGTCGTAGATCAGGGCGGCACCATCTAGCCACTTGTCGAGCGTGTCGAGATCCGAGGGTGCTGCATCACCTTCTCCGATCGAGTCGTCGCCTTCCCTCGGTTGCCCTAGGCGGCACGGCAGCAGCTCGATGTCGGTGTAGGGCCAGTTCTGCTTCAGGTGCGATGCGAGCGCGACGAGCTTCGGGTGCCCTGCACTCAAGAATCCGAGCGGCCAGCGGGCCCCGTTGCCGGTGCTGAGCGCGTCGGACTCGATCATCCGTAGGCGCCCGGCACCGGCCTTGGCGAACTCGACCGCGCTCGGCGCGCCCACGCCGCCGAGACCGATGAGGGCGATGGTTGCAGCATCCAGCGGCCGAAGCGACGGCACCCGCTCTCGAAGGTCCGTGGGTCCAGCACGATCGGTGCGAAGCAGATTTGGAGGACTCACTTTGACGGAAGACTCTGTCACTCGCCCTCGTTGCCGCTTGGCGGGCGGGCGCGCCCGGGTTCGAACCCGCGCGACGAAGAGCCAGCTGTCGCCGCGCACCAGCGTGCTCGAGTCCAGGTCGGCGCGGACATCGTCCTCGAGTACCACGCCGATCAGGTCCACCTCCTGGTCGCCGACGCGCTCGTAGGCAGGCGCCGCCAGCGTCCTGTCTGCGTCCACGGCCGCAGACAGGACGGCCTCAGCAGAACCCTCGGCGGGCGCGCTGTCCAGCCGAACCCACCGGCCGTCGATCAGCTGGTCGTTCACGTACAGGGTGGCCAGAGCGGCATCAGCGGATCGCAGGACGGCACCCTCTTCGTCCTGGACCTCGAACACGGTGCCTCGCAGAGCCCCCTGCGCGCTCTGTGCATCCAGAGCGACCCGCAGCCGACCGCCCCGCGTCTCCATCACGTTGGCCCAGCCGCCGTCGATCCGCATCACGGTGTGTACGGCTGGGTCGTAGTAGTTGGTGATCGGGTCGACGTTCGGCATGCGGTCTGGCGAGGACGTGGGCGCTTCCCCGTTGTTTGCTGCGGCCGCGTCGGCGAGCAGCTTGGGCATCTGCTCTGCGATCAGGGACGCGGCTGTGTCGGCGACGTCCCACACCCCTGACCGTGGAGGAGGCAGAGCCGACCCGTGAAGGGGGCCTGGTGCACCCGAAAGACACCATCACTTCGTACCGACACCTGGAAGTAGGGGTGCAGGTCGCTGTAGGTCACCTCCAGGTCGTGCCGGGTTCCTCCGGCGTCGGTGTACGGCACTTGGTACCGCCGGATGCCGCGGGCCTCCAGCAGATCTGCGTCGACGATCGGCGGTCGACCCCCGAGGCGCTCGAGGTCGCGTTCCTCGGCCTCGAGCACCTCAGGGAACCGGACCCACCATGGGGCGAAGGTCACCCGACGGGTCGATGATCCGGAGGCCGCGGCGGCGACGGCGGGCGAGGCCGATCCGGCGGCGGGCCGGGCCGGTCGGGCGGCGGACCCGGAGGGACGTCGGGCCGACCGGGCGGATCGGACGGCGGCCCCTGTCCGGGCGTGTCGTCCGGGCGGCCGGGAGAGTCGGGTCGGGGCATGAGATGCCTCCTCTGCGAGATCAGACCGCACGCTGCGGCCTGCAGCCGATGGTACGAGGGGGGTGTGACAGTGAAGCGGGCGTCGAGGGTCCGACGACGACGCCGCGTGATGTTTCGGAGGTCATAGCGGCCTAGAGGGGCGTGCATCACGACGGCCTGAGCGGGTTCGAGATCCTGGTCCTCCTTGGCGCAGGCGCAGCGCTTGCGTCTGTCGGCGTGGTCTGGGCGGGAGCGGTCCTGGCGCTGGCCATCGCCGGGGCGCCGCAGCTGGTCGGAATGGACGAGGCCGGGCAGGCCCTCGGGCGGATGCCCAGGCGGATGGGCGATCCGGCTCAGGCGTGGGGGCCATCCCTGGCTGACGCGATGCCGGGTCCGGTCACCTACTGGACCTGCACTGGGTTCGTCGCCGTGGCCCTCGTGGTACTCGGCGCCGTTGTCCTCCGCTGGTCGCCGTGGTCGCGGGTCGGCACGTCGAAGCGCCGGCCCTTGGGCGTCGATGCACGACCGGCCTTCGCCCGTCGGCGGGACCTCGCCCC
This sequence comes from Iamia sp. SCSIO 61187, assembly GCF_019443745.1. Classification (NCBI taxonomy): domain Bacteria; kingdom Bacillati; phylum Actinomycetota; class Acidimicrobiia; order Acidimicrobiales; family Iamiaceae; genus Iamia; species Iamia sp. SCSIO 61187. Next base: position 4,035,038 of record NZ_CP050948.1, on the reverse strand, counting down.
CGTGCTCGTTCGGGGTCCGGCCTCAGGGCGGTTCATCCTCGCCCGGTTCGGCCGTCGGCTCGTTGCCACCGAGGTCCGCCGGCAGGGCCGTTCGCGGTGGTCGACGCGACGGGCCGGCGATCGAGGGGCAGTGGCGCTCGTCGGCCCGTCGAGGTCGGGCAAGACGAGCGCGGCGGTGTCAGGGATCCTCGAATGGGACGGCCCCGCGGTCCTCAGCTCGGTGAAGGCGGATCTGCTGGGTTCCACCGCCGGATGGCGGTCGACGCTCGGTGAGGTCCGGGTCTACGACCCGACGGGGTCGACCAGGCAGATCGGGCGAGAGGCCCGCTGGTCGCCCGTGGATGGCGCGGGAACCATCTCGGGCGCGCAGCGGGCAGCGCGTGCGCTCTGCGACGCGGCTCCTCGGGGTGGTGTCGAGGGTGGCCTGGACTTCTGGTTGTCGCAGTCCGAGATCCTCCTCTCGGGCCTGCTGTGGGTCGCGCATCACGCCCAGCGGGACATGGGGACGGTCTGCGAGTGGGTCCTTCGCCAGGACCAGCCGGGCGAGCTCGGGCCAGGTGAGGTCCGCAGCGCGCTCGACGCCTTCATGGTCGACGAGGACGACGAGGTGGCGCTCGGCGCGACGGATGCGTCCCAGGGCCTGGTGGCCGTATGGGAGATGGACGAGCGGACCCGCTCCAGCGTCTACGCGACGGCCCAGACGGTGGTGTGGCCCTGGTCTGATCCGGACGTGGCGGCATCTTCCCGCCGCGGCGAGGCCGAGGGGGCCGGCGTCGACCTGGCCTGGCTCCTCAGCGGCGCGAACAGCCTGTACCTCTGCTCGCCGATCGAGGATCAACGCCGCCTCGCGCCGGCCTTCGGCGGCCTGCTCAACGACCTCGTGGCCCAGGTGTATCGCCACGTCGCCGCCAGCGGGAAGCCGCTCGATCCGCCCCTGCTGATCGTCATCGACGAGGCGGGCAACACGCCGCTGCGGGCGTTGGCCGAGTACGCGTCGACCTTGGCCGGGCTCGGCGTGCTGTTGGTGACGATCTGGCAGTCGCTCGCCCAGATCGAGTCGTCGTACGGCCGGGCGGCGGACACCATCCTCACCAACCACCTGAGCAAGCTCTTCTACGCCGGGCTGTCGGACGGCGCTTCGTTGAAGTACGTGAGCCAGATCCTCGGCGAGGCCGAGGTCGATTCGCGCTCCCGGTCGGTGGGCGACGGCGGTGGACGAAGCTCGATGCAGCTCTCGACGGCTCGAACGCCCCTTGCGCCTCCCCACGTCCTGCGCCAGATGCGACCCGGGGATGCCCTGCTCGTGCACGGGACGCTCCCGCCGGCGCACGTGCGGACGCGGCCGTTCCACCGCTCCCGGTATCTGGCGCGCCGGGCCGGTCTGCCGCTACCTGACCGAGGAGAGCGGGGTCAGTGAAGCCGTTCATGCGTCCCGTCGACAGGGGCCGACTGGCCCCAGTCGGCTGGGTTGCAGAGCCGGCAGGGCTCTGGGGCGGCAAGCAGGTCGAGGTGGTCTACGACCCGCGGCGCCACCAGCTCGTCAGGACCGACTCCGACATCGGCGATCGCACCCGAGTCGCGCTCGGGACAGCGGGCTTTCGCCGCGTCGCCTCCGCTGGGGAGCAGGAGCTGTGGGTGCGGGATCGAGTTGAGGCGGCTCGTGCGGCCCTCGACAGCACGCAGGCGCGCAACCACCCGCAGCGTGTCGCAGGGCTTGGCCGGTGAGGTGGATCAGGGGCGGAGGGTTCCGCCGGCGCGGGGGAAGGCAGGCGTAGGCTGTGAGCCGCGATCGGAGCGCTCGCCATGGTCCGGTCGAACAGCTCTCGCTGTTCGATGATGTGCTCCCTCCCACCGAGCCGGCATCGGCAGAGGAGGCCCCCGACCATGAACCACTACGGACGACTCGCCCTCGAGTTCAGCCAGCGGCACCGCCCGACGGCGCTCGCAGCGATTCCCGATCCCGACCTCTACTTCGCCCGGATCGGCGAGGAGATAGCCGCCGAGGTGATCCGATTGAGGGACGAGATCCTCGGGCCGCCTCGGGAAGGCGAAGGGCCAGAGGCCCTTCGCATCCGCAGCTCCCAGGCACAGGCGGCGGCGGCGGAGGTCGTGCTGAGCCAGCACCCCCTCTTCCAGCCGGAGGCGACGGACCTGGAGTCCGAGGACTGGGCCGACGATCCGGACCTCGATCGCTACTACCAGGGGCTGGCGGACATCAACGCCCTGGGCGAGCCGAACTAGAGACGGGGCAACCGGCCGAGAGCCGCCCATCCGCCTTCTCGCCCCGAAGCCAGGCCGACCTCGCCCCGCCGGGCGAGCGAGCCAAGCTCGACGCCAACCTCGCCGCACTGCGCGTCCTCGCCGCCTGTCGTGCCGAGAAGCGCTGGGCGACCGAGTCCGAGCAGGCCGTCCTGGCCCGCTGGTCGGGGTGGGGCGCCGTCCCGCATGTCTTCGACGAAGGCTCCGATCGGGACGGACCGGCCCGTGACGAGCTTCGGTCGCTGCTCGGCACCGACGAGGCGTGGGCGCATGCCCGGCGGAGCACGTTGAACGCCCACTACACCTCGGCCGAGGTTGCCCAGGCCATGTGGGGCGCCGCGACAAGGTTGGGCTTCAGCGGAGGGAGGGTTCTCGAACCCGGGTGCGGATCGGGTCGGCCTTCCTCGGCCTCGCGCCGAGTGACGCCTCGCTCGTCGGCATCGAGCTGGACCCGACGACGGCCGAGATCGCACGGCACCTCTACGGAGCCCGCGCCACCGTCCACCACTCCGGCTTCGAGGATTTCCGGGGCGCTGACGGTGCCTTCGACCTCGTGATCGGGAACGTGCCCTTCGGGCAGGTCCGCCCTCACGACCTCGAGCACAACCGGGGTCGCCGATCGTTGCACAACTACTTCTTGATCAAGAGCCTCCACCTGGTGCGGCCCGGTGGGTTCGTGGTCGCCCTGACTTCCCGCTACACGCTCGACGCTCAGGGGTGCGCCGCCCGCGAGGAGATGGCTGCACTCGCCGACCTCGTGGGGGCCGCCCGCCTGCCGGCCAGGGCGTTCGCCGAGTCATCGGGCACCGAGGTCGTCGTCGACCTCCTCGTGCTGCGCCGCCGCCAGGAAGGTGACGAGCCGGTCAGCGAGGAGTGGGTGCAGACCGTCCCGGCGGACCTGACGGGCGAGGGCGCGACCAGTGACCTCCGCATCAACTCCTACTTCGCGTCGCACCCCGATCGGATCCTGGGACAGCTCTCGGCCACGCGGGGGATGTACCGCGAGAACGAGATCACGGTCACCGCCACCGGTCCCGTCGTCGGTCACCTCACCGTGGCGCTCGACCAGATCGTCGCCGACGCGCTGGCCCAGGGCCGGGGGTTCGGCGGCGACAACGTCACCGCGTGCTCGCCTCGTGCAGCCGACACGCCGGGCGGCGGCGACTTCGATACCCGCTGGGCTCAGGACGGAAGCCTGGTGGTGAACCCCCGCGGTCGGGTCGGCCAGGTCACCGACGGGCACGCTCACCTCTACGCCCCTCGGTTCGCCAAGGATCGAGGCGAGCTGGTCCGTCTGGTGGGTCTCCGGGATGCGGCGAGAGCCGTGCTGGACGTGCAGGTCGAGGGCGGGTCAGATCAGGCCCTGGCAGAGGCCCAGGCGGTCCTCACCGACCGCTACCGCGCCTACGTCCGCCAGCACGGGCCGCTCAACCGCTCCAGTCAAGCCCGCACCGGTCGGCGCGACGCGGAGACGGGCGCCGAGGTGCTCCGTCGCGTGCGCCCGCGCATGGGCGGGTTCCGCATGGACCCGGACTGGCCCCTCGTCGCTGCGCTGGAGGACTTCGACCAAGCGACCCAGGAGGCACGCCCCGCTGCGATCTTCACCGAGCGCGTGATCGCCCCTCCAAGCCAGCGCGAGGGAGTCGAGACGCCAGCGGAAGCCGTGTCCGTGTGCCTGGACGAGACGGGCACCGTGACCCTGGGACGGGTCGCCCGCCTCCTCGGTGTCGAAGACTCCGAAGCGCGGGAGCGCCTCGGTGAGCTGGTCTTCGACGACCCCGATACCGGCGAGCTCATTCCCGCGGCCCTGTACCTCTCGGGGAACATCAGGCACCGGGTCGAAGCAGCCCGTGCAGCGGCCGAGACTGATCAACGGTTCGCCGTCAACGTCGCCGCCCTCGAAGCGAGCCTGCCCCGCCAGCTCGATCCATCCGAGATCACGGCTCGACCGGGCGCAACCTGGATCCCTTCCACGGATGTCGAGGCGTTCTGTCGCGAGGTGCTCGACGTCGGGGTCGACGTCGAGCGGCTCGCCGAGCTCGGCTCGTGGACCGTCCGCCTCCGCGACGGCTCCCGACGGGGCGTGGCCCTCACCTCGGAGTGGGGGACCTCACGCGCCGACGCACTCGTCCTGCTCGATGCCGCGCTGAACCAGAGGCTCCACACGGTCACCGACGCAGTGGAGGGCGGAAGGCGCGTCCGCAACGACGCCGAGACGCTGGCGGCCCGCGACAAGCAAGAGCTGCTGGCCAGTCGCTTCTCGACGTGGATCTGGGAGGACCCGGCGAGGTCCGCCCGGCTCGCAGACCGGTACAACGAGCTGTTCGCCAGCACTCTCCTGCCTCACCACGACGGATCGCACCTCACCTTCCCGGGGTTGGCAGAGACCTTCACCCCCCGGCCTCACCAGCGTGACGCTGTCGCCCGCATCCTCTCGGATGGGCGCGCCCTTCTCGCCCATGCGGTCGGCGCCGGCAAGACCGCCACCATCGTCATGGCGGCGATGGAGCAGCGGCGGCTCGGACTCGCCAACAAGCCGGCGGTCGTGGTCCCGAACCACATGCTGGAGCAGTTCAGCCGCGAGTGGCTCCAGCTCTATCCGACGGCCCGGCTCCTGATCGCCGACCGCGAGCACCTGTCGAAGGATCGACGCAAGGAGTTCGTCGCCCGAGCGGCCACGGGTGACTGGGACGCCGTGATCTTCAGCCACTCCGGCTTCGCCCGCATCCCGCTGGGCACCGATCTCCTGCGGGCGTACCTGGGAGAGGAGATCGACACGGCGCGTGAGGCGCTCGGCCAGTCCAAGGGGGGCAAGGGCCTCTCGGTCAAGAAGCTCGAACGGCGCATCGCGAAGATGGAGGAGGTCTACAAGCGGCTGCTCGCAGAGGAGTCGAAGGATGACGGCGTCCGGTTCGAGGAGACCGGGATCGACTACCTCTACGTCGACGAAGCGCACGCTCACAAGAACCGGCGCGTGGACTCCAGCATCGACGGCGTCGCCACCACCGGCTCCCAGCGTGCTCAGGACCTCACCGCCAAGCTGTGGGCGCTGCGGCGAGACCACGGCCCGAAGGTCGTCACCCTCTCGACCGCAACGCCAGTCGCCAACTCCATGGCCGAGCTGTGGGTCATGCAGTCCTACCTACACCCCGACCTGCTGGAGGAGGTGGGACTGCGGGCGTTCGACGCGTGGGCCGCCACGTTCGGCCGCACCCACACGGCGCTCGAGCTGTCCCCCGACGGCAGCAGCTACCGGATGCAGACCCGCTTCGCACGGTTCCAGAACGTGCCGGAGCTGCTGGGCCTCTACCGGCAGGTGGCCGACGTCCGGACGGCCGAGGACCTTGGTCTGCCGGTGCCCGCCATCGTCGGTGGCAAGCCGGAGACGGTCGTCGTCGAGCCCAGCGACGAGCTCATCGAGTACGTAGCCGATCTCGCCGCCCGGGCCGAGAGGGTCCGCGCCGCAGCGGTCGATCCCTCGAAGGACAACATGCTCAAGGTCACCGGGGACGGCCGGAGGGCGGCACTCGACCTTCGCCTCGTGGACCTCGACCAGCCGTACGGGGGCAAGGTCGCCGCTGCCGCCCAGCGTGTCGCCGCTCTCCACCACGCCACCGCCGATCGCACCTACGAGGGCCCCGACGGTCAGCTCACCATGCGTCCCGGCGCTCTCCAGCTCGTCTTCTGCGACGTGTCCACGCCCGCAGCGGCAGGGTGGAACGCCTACGACGACCTACGAGCCCAGCTCGTGCGGCGCGGCGTGCCGGCCGACACGATCCGCTTCATCCAGGAGGCCAAGTCCGACGATGCCAAGGCGGCCCTCTTCGCTGCGTGTCGGGATGGCTCGGTCTCGGTGCTCGTCGGTTCCACGGAGACGATGGGCGTCGGTACCAACGTCCAGAACCGCGTCGTGGCCGTCCACCACCTCGACGCACCGTGGCGGCCGGCAGACGTCGAGCAACGAGACGGCCGGGGAGTCCGGCAGGGCAACCAGAACCCGGAGATCCACATCACCCGCTACGTCACCGAGCGCTCGTTCGACACCTACCTGTGGCACACCCTCGAACGGAAGGCAGCGTTCATCGGCCAGGTGACTCGCGGCGACCTCGGCGAGAGGGAGGTTGAGGACATCGGCGACCAGACCCTCTCGTTCCAAGAGGTCAAGGCCCTCGCCACCGGCGACCCGCTCATCCTGGAGAAGGCCAAGGTCGACTCCGAGGTGGCACGGCTCACGCGGCTGGAACGGGCCCACCACGACGACCAGCGGAACCTCCGCCGCACCCACGACTCGGCCACGGCGAGGGCCGATCACCTCGACGGGCGCATCGCAGACCTGGAGGCCGCCGTCGCTCGCCTCGAAAACACCCGGGGCGACCGCTTCGCCATGACTGTCGACGGTCACGTCCACCGGGAGCGACCTGACGCTGGCGAGCACGTGCACCGCCTCGTGGCCGATCGGCTGGTCCCGGGCGCGTCGCCTTCCGACGAACGGATTGATTGGCCTGTGGGCCACCTCGGAGGGCACGAGGTGCGAGGCCGCCGCCTCGCCTACGGCGCCGATGCCGAGGTGCGACTGTCCGTGCCCGGCACCCCTGTCGACCTCGTGTACCTGGTGTCCGAATGGCGCGACGTCGACCCGGCATCCGTCGTCGGCCGCCTCGAGCGGCAGCTCCAGCGTCTGCCCGCCGAGCTCGACCGGCTCAGGGCCGATCGAGAAGGCGCACGCTCCGAAGCAACGCGAGCATGGGAGCGGCTCGGCCGCACCTGGGACCAGGCCGACGAGCTGACGGCCCTGCGTCGACGCCAGCAGGAGATCACCGAGGCCATGTTGCCCGAGGGTCCCGCCGACCCGTCTCCCGAGCGCAGTCGCGCCGGTGCATCGATCGGTGCACCTGGGCTCGGATGAGTCGGTCGGAAAGGGGTGCCGTTCGCTGTCGTAGCGCGTCGGTACGGTCACGCTCATGGCCGAGGACAATCCCCTTCGATCGCCCCTGCCGGCCGACGCCCTTGTGGTGATCGACTTCGTCCATGCCTTCCTGCGAGACAAGGGTCGATGGCCGATCGGCGACTACGTGGCTGGGAGCCTTGGAAGGCGAATCGATCTGGATGAGTTGGTTCGGAGCCTGCCGATGCTGGGGACGGCCCGCTACGGGCCGATCCTTCAATCAGGCGGGGGATTCGTCGACCTGGCCGAGCCGCTGAAGGTGACCATCGCCGGCCTCGCTCAGATCCCCGGTGCCAGCGGCACCGTCGCCTCCGTCCTCGGCCTCATCGTGGACTTGGCGGAGCGCTACGTGGCCTTGCCGCCAGATCCCAATCGGCCGGTCGAGATGCACCAGAGCTGGAGCGATCTGTCCGAGGTGGTCCACAAACGGACTGGTGGTGACAGCAAGCTTGACGTCGACATCGCCCTCGCCGTGTTTGCGTGCGAACCACCGGGCTGGGGCTCCTATCGCCTCGGCGACAAACCTGCCGACATCACCTGGGAGGTGTCCAGGAGCCTCGCCTGGTACGCGGGTCTCAAGTCGGTCGAGGACTACCTCGACTTGATCACGCGTCGTCTCGGCTGGGCTCCGGGCACCGCGCTTCGCGCGCCTGCGGTTGGGCCGTCGTCGTCGGCGACGCCCCCGCTCGGCATCGACCCGGGGGTGTGGCGCGAGGTAGGACCGGCGGTGACCGGGGAGCGGTGGGGCGAAGTCATCCGGTCCGCCGGCCTCTACTTGGAAGAGGTCGTGCGTGCCGCGAGCGGGCTCCCGACAACCCTCAATCCGAAGGACCTCATGGGAAGGGCGTTCGGGTCCAACGGGTCGTTGCAACTGGGCAACCCTGACCACGCGAACGAGGCGATCGGATGGCGGGAGCTCGCGCAGGGCTTCATCGCTGCCGTGCGCAACCCCGGCACGCACGTTGCCGCCGGAGGCATCGTCGAGCGGGCCAACGGAGCGATGGCCATCGTCTCGATGCTCGTCAGCGAGATCCGCAAGCTGCGGCCCGACATCTTCGACGACGACGGAATTCTGCGCGGCGAGACATCGCGGTCGTAGCGGCGCGGCCGGCGCGAGAACACGCCGGCCCTGACGGGCGGGCCCCCGTACGCTCCCAGCGATGGGCCTGATAGCCGTGAGCAAACCGGGAACCGTTCCGTCGCCCGCCGCTGTCGCGGGCTGGGAGGAGGCCATGGCCGTTGCCCCCGCCGACTACTTCGACTCCACGATCGAGATGCTTCCGCAGGCCCCGCATCGGGGGCGGTGCCGGATCTGTGGCCGCGACGCTGATTTGACCCGAGAGCACATCCCCCCACAGGCCGTGGGGAACAAGGGACAGTACCGGTCCTTCACCTTCGACGACTGGCTGAACAGGGCCGAAGGCGGGTTGGACCTCGTCGGAGGTGACTCTGGGCAGGGGGGCGTATGGGGCTACACGTTGTGCAAGCCCTGCAACGAGTTGACCGGGCAGCGATACGGCACCGAGTACAAGGCCTGGGCGGCTCGGGCCGCCCAGCTGCTCGGAGAGCTCCCGTCGCCGATCGAGCAGGACCGCAACCCGGAACCCTTCGGCATCGAGTTCAGGCTCGGCGGTGCCGACGATGGAGGAGTCGCGCCGGGGGACTTCATCCGCCAGGTCCTCTCCATGATGTGCAGCCTCAGCGGAGGATGGGATCTGGCCGGTCGCCACCCGGAGATCCGCGACATGATCCTCGAGCGGGCCTGCGTCGACCTACCGGGACGCATGGCGATCCATCTCGCACTCTGCTGGGGACCCCGAACCAGGATGGTGGGCCCTCAGCTCAAGGTCGACACCGAGACTGGGCGCTGGGCGTGGGTCATGGAGTTGTCCTTTGCGCCTCTCAGCCTGCTGATGGTGCTGGACGCCAATCACGAGGTGACATCGCTCGGGGTGGACATCTCGCCCTTCACACTGGTGCCGCCGAAGGCGAGGAAGGCGTTCGAGACCGAGGGCGCAGTCGTCGTCGGCTTTACCTGGTCCGTCTACCCCTGGGACTTCCGGTCGTCGGCAGCGCTGGGTTACGAGACACCCGCCCCAGGGTCGGGCCGCAGCCGAAGGCGTCGAGGAAACGGTTGAGCGTCCCCGCGTGCCTGTCGAAGCGGGCCGGTTCCTGCTAGAGATCGAAGCTCGGGACCTTGGGAGGCTCGGGCGGGGCGGTCTTGCGGGCGTCGGGTTGTCGACGGGCAGCTGTGGCGAGCCGGTTCGAGCAGTGCGTCTGAGTGAAGGTGTCCAGGCTGCATCGATCTGGGCGCACGGATGCTCGCGGGATGGGCGAGACTGTCGAAGTGCCGACCCAGACTGCGCCGATCAACCCGTCGGTTCTCCAGTGGGCGATCGACGAGGCCGGCGAGTCGATCACGGGACTCGCCGAGCGGCTCAAGGTGCCGACCGAGCGGGTCGAGTCGTGGGTCTCTGGCGACGCTCGCCCCTCCGTGCCTCAGTTGCGACGGATCGCGAAGATCCTGAAGCGCCCCTCTGCTCTCTTCTATCTGGCTGAGCCTCCGGCTCGGGCCGCTCTCCCTACCCGGCTTCGTCACGCTCCCGGCGGGCGAGATCTCACCCCGACAGAGATCGGGGAGATCCGCTGGGCCCGGCGCCTGCAGGAGGCGGCCAGCTGGCTCATCGACCACAACCCGGACGAGCAGCCTGAACCCCTTCCCGCCGCTCAGATGGAGGTCTCGCCGGAGGCTGCCGCTGCCGTGGTACGAGATTTCGTCGGCGTCTCGGTTGAGGAGCAACTCGCTTGGCCGGATCCGGGCACGGCGTACCGCGAGTGGCGTCGAGCTCTGACCGAAAGAGGCGTTCTGGTCTTCCAGTTTGAGCTCGGGCGGGGCGGCCTCAGGGGGTTCTCGACCTTCGACACGCGCGCCCCGATGCTTGCGGTGAATTCGGCCTACAGGCCCGAAGTTCGCATCTATTCGATGATGCATGAACTGGGTCACCTCGTTCTCGGGAGGAGTCCGCTTGCGTCTCGTTCGTCAACCCGCGGATGCCTAACGCGCCGGCGGTCGAGCGGTGGTGCGAGAGGTTCGCTGCCGCCTTTCTGCTGCCCGCGGAGGCGTTCAAGTCAATGGCGGCAGCCCTCGGGTTGGGCCTCGACACCGACGAGCGGGACGCGTTTTCCTTGATTTCCCGAATCGCTCGCCGTTTCAAGGTCAGCCTGCGGGCCGCCGCCATCCGTGCGGAGGAGACGGGCGTTCGGCCACGCCTATTTGGGGTTGTCGAACAACTGGCGGGGCCCACGCTTGATCTGCCGCCCGAGCCCACCAAGAAGGCTGGCGGCGGCGTGCCTGCAGCCGAGAAGCGGGTGCGGTTCTTCGGGCGTCGCGTGCCCGATCTGTTCATAAGTGGCGTCGATCAGGGTCTCATCACGCAGCGAGAGGCAGGAGGGTACCTACATCTAGCGCCCGCGGGCTTCACCGATCTCGAGCACATGATTCGATCGGGTAGCGACAAGGTGGCCAGGTGAAGGTGCACGTTCTGGACTCCAGCACCATCGTCAATCTGAAGTCCGAGATCCCGGTCGGCAAGCAGTGGGAGTTCTTCAAGCGCCTTGAGGCCAAGGTGGACGCCGGCGAGGTTGCAATAGCCAAGTCGGTGATCCGGGAGGTGTCGGATGTTCAGCATCCGGACATGCCCGGGGCGTGGGCGAGGGGGATGCAGGACCGTATGCAGCATCCACTGGAGCCGGATCCGGCGTCGGTTGCGGCCGTGATGGCGAAGGCACCAGAGGTGGTCGATCAGTCTTCGGACCGAGAAGAGGCGGACCCTGAGGTCATTGGACTGGCTCTGGACATGATCGCCGCTGGTCACGATGTGGTCGTCGTGACTGACGACGCGGTGGACCGGATGCCCATCAAGATCGCGATGACCACGGCGTGCGGTAGGTGCGGTGTGCAGTGCATGAGCACCACCGAGTTCCTCGATCTAATGGCTGCGCCCGAGGATGGCTTAGACGACCCACGGGACAACGAGGGACTCGAAGACGACGCCGGACTCTGACCCTGCCGAGCGAGCCTCAGGGCGGACGTCGTCAAGTACCGGGACTTTGGCAACCAAGGGCGTCACCAAACTTCGGTGGCGGCGGTGGCGGTGGCGGCGAGGTCGCCTCGGACGCTGACGTAGCGGCTGAGGGTGAAGGCGGTGTTGGCGTGGCCGAGCATTGCGCTCACCGCCGGTGCCTCGAGGCCGACGTCGTAGAGCATCCAGCAGGCGGCGACGTGGCGCATGTCGTGGGGGTGCCAGATCGCCGACATCGGTCCCTGCATGGGCCAGCCCGCGGCCTTCGCTGCCCGAGCCCAGAAGCGCTGGACCGTCCGGCGGTTGGCGAAGCCGCCGTCGGTGCCGATGAAGAGGAGGGCGTCGGATGGGCGCTCAGCGCACCAGGCGGCGAGGTCGTCGCAGAGGCTGGCCGGGAAGATCGTCTGCCGGCGCTGCCGATTCTTGGTGGTTTTGATGGCGAAGCCCTTCCGGGACTGCTCGACGGCCCGGACGACGGCGATGCTCCGCTTCGGCGAGAAGGTCAGGTCGCACGGGCGGAGGGCGATGAGCTCACCCCAGCGGAGGCCGCTGCGGTGCTTGAGCCTCATGGCCAGTGCCCAGTCCGGATGACCCTGCTCGGCGAGCGCCGCGAAGAGGGCGGCGCACTGCTCGTCGGTCGGCAGGTCGTCGCGTGGGATGAAGCCGGTTGCCTCGCCCTGGTGCTCGGGCTTCGGCGTGTACTGCACCTTCCACATCGGGTCTGCCTCACGGGGGAGCCACCGGTTCTTGAAGGCGAAGGTGACGAGCGCACGCATCGCGGCACCGAGGTTCTGCACCGTCGCCGGCGCCAGCGAGGCGCGAGCCTGGTCGAGCACCTGATCGGAGTCGGCGGGGGTCCAGGCCCGCAGCGGATGGTCATCGAGCACAGGGCGGACCCAGCAGCGGAGAAGGTACTCCTGACGCTCGGCGTACCGGGTCGACCGGGACCCGAGACTGGCGAGGTAGCGGTCGATCAGCTGCCCGACAGTGGTCGGGGCGTTGCCCCTCCCGGGGAGGGTGACCGACGAGGCGAGTGACGTCTCGATCTCGCGGGCGCGTTGGCGGGCCTCGGCCTCGGTCGAGAAGCGGAGGAAGATCCGCTTGCCGTTGGGGTCCTTGGCGATTACCCGGTAGGTGGGCCTGGACTCGGACGGTGCGTAGACGCGGGTCCCGTACTCGAACGAGGCGATCGGCTTGCTGTAGATCCGGCGCGGCATGAGGCTTCCTCTCCGCGGGCACTAGGCCCTGATGGGGTGAGGAAGCTCTCGTGCGTCGGCTCGCCGACGCCCTGCGGGCTTCGAGCAGGAATGTGTCCCGATTGTGTCCCTCAGCGGCCTGGGGGTCAACGGCCCGTGCTTCGGCAGGCGGGCTGACCAGGGAGTTTGTCGCCGCGGCATGGCGCGGATTCCGCTCAGATCACCACCCTCTCAAGGTGGCGGCACGGGTTCGAATCCCGTTGGGGGTGCTCAGCACCAAGCCCCTGGAAGGAGGCAGAAACGCCCTCCGACCAGGGGCTTTGTCGTTTCCGGGCTCCGCCGCCGCCGTCCATCCCGTGTCGGTCCGTTGCGTCCCGATCGGTCCCGTGGCGAGCCGTTTGTGCCCGATTTGTGCCCGTCTGACGGACTCGGCCGAAGAAATCTCGATGGACCGTGGATCGCAGCAGCAGGTCGCGCGATCGTGGGAACGCATGTACCCAAGTGACGGAGCCCGTTCGGCTGGCGAGGACCCCACGATCGACTACATCGTCCTGGCCTACGCCGGGCTTGGACGGCGTCTCCCGAGCCCAGCTGATGGGCCAGGCGTTCCGCGATCTCTCCCTCGAAGAGAAGGAGCTGGCGATGCGCCGTCTGGGTCAGGCCGGCTTGCTGGAGTGGGACGGCGAACGGGTCTGGCGCACACCTGCCGGCCACCGGGCCATCGAGCGCGTGGCTGCCCTGGGGCAGAGCCGCGGCTGGAGCGGCTATGGCGGTTGGGTGAGCCAGGTCCTGTACGACCGCACAACGCCGTAGGGGCCACGGCTCACGAACTCCCGGTTCGAGCGCAGTGCCGAGAGCCTTGCGAGAACCTCGTTCCGTCGCATGCCGTAGGTTGCGTTCGATCACGGAAGGAGCAAGGGACGATGATCGAGATGACAGCGGCAGCGGCAGGCCGTCCCCGGGTCGCCCTCGCTTCTGCGGATCGCGCCAGGTGGCTGCTTGTCCTTGGTGCTGCGGCTGTCCTCGGCGCCATCGGACTTCGAGTCGGTGGTCTGCCGAAGTTCGACCCAGGTGGACCGCTCCACAGCGCCGGCATCCCTTGTCCGTTCTGTGGCGGCACGCGAGGGACCCTCGCGTTGGCCAACGGTGATGTCGGGGTGGCGTGGTCGTGGAACCCGGTGGTGCCGCTGCTCGCCATCCTGGTTGTGGCGGTGATCGTTCGCGCCGTCGTGGGTCGGCTGACGGGTCGATGGGTGGAGGTCTTCGTCCCGCGGAAGTTCGTGCTGGGTGCTGCGATGGTCGGGTTGGTCGCTCTGCAGGTGAACCAGTCGCTTCAAGCGGAGCGGCTTCTCGGCGCCAGCGCGTAGGCGTGCCGACTTCTCATAACGGATCGGCGATAATACAATCCCTCGCCGATGCAACTAACTGCCCGCAAGCTCTGGCATGCCCGCGCTGAGCGGCCCTCGATCTGCGAGTGCGAAGCGTGAGTGCGCGCCGGCGCCTGGTCGTCGCCGCGGGGGCCGCCCTCGTGGTCGATGCGGCCTCGAAGATGTGGGCTGCTGCCGCGCTGGCTGTGCCGGTTGAGATCGGGGGATCGCTCTCGCTCCAGCTGTCGCGAAACCCGGGGGTCGCGTTCGGCCTCGGTCAGTCGGCACCGACCGGTCTGCTCCTCGTGCTCACCGGGGCGCTCTGCGTCGGCCTGGCCCGGGCTGGTTGGACGGGTCGCCTGCAGCCACCGCTTGCAGTTGGGCTTGTGCTCGGAGGGGCGGTCGGCAACCTGCTCGATCGGATGGTGGGTGGCTCGGTTGTCGACATGGTGCATCTGACGTGGTGGCCGACCTTCAACCTTGCTGACGTCGCGATATGCACAGGAGCGGCGCTCATCGTGTTCGACGGTGCTCGCCAAGAGCTGCGGGGACGCGGCACCGAACCGATCGGCGTGTCCCAGGCCGAGACCTCGGAGCGGTGAGCCGGCGCAGGTCGCTGGCGGGAGTCAGGGGAGCGGGAACAGCAGGCGGGACCGATGTGAGCGGGCATAGGCGAACCCGCCGAAAGGCGGAGGCGGATTCGACGAGTCGAGAGTGGCGACGGAGTCGCCCGTGGATCGGGCTCGGGTTTGCCGTGGTGGCGGTCGTCGCGGGGAACTCTGCATGGACTCCGCGGCCGGCCGAACTTCGCGCTGGCGAAGGCAAGCAGGCACCGAACTTCGACCTGCCCGATCTGGAGGACCCAAAGGCGACGGTGGGTCTCGACGGTCGGGGTGGTCGCCCGGCGGTGGTCAACTTCTGGGCTTCGTGGTGCCTGCCGTGTCGATGGGAGATGCCGGCGCTGCAAGCGGCGTATGACGAGTTCGGTGACCGGGTGGCCTTCATCGGGGTCAATCACCAGGACAACCGGGACGATGCGCTCGGGTTCGTCGCCGAGGCCGGCGTCGCCTATCCGTCGGGCATGGACCCCGACCGCGGCACTGCACGCGACTACGGGCTCTTCGGCATGCCGTCCACGGTGTTCGTCGCCCGCGACGGGACCATCGCGGGGACTCGCACGGGTGAGCTGACGGCGGCCGAGCTCGCCCGGGCGATCCGCGAGCTGCTGGACGACGACGGCACCTAGACCCGCTCGACCACTGCCTTGATCGGCTCGGAAGGGGTCATCCGAGGGTCTTGGTGGCGGACGCCAGGTCCAGGCGTGCCACGCGACGTAGGGGGAGCAGTAGGGCAAGGAGGGCGATGGCCAGGACCCCCGCCGCGGCGATGACGTAGCTCGCAGGTGTGGCCCGCACCTCGAGGGTGAAGAGGTCGGCGGCTATGGCGTCGCCGAGGCGAGCGGCCACCCACGTTCCTGCGAGCAGGCCTGGGAGGAGGGCGAGGGCCCACAGCACCAGGACCTCGAGGGCGAGGAGGCGGGCGATCAGTGCGGGCCGGGCGCCGACGGATCGCATGGTGGCGTATTCGCGTTCGCGTTCGAGGACGTTGATGGTCATGGCGTTGAAGAGGACGGCGAAGGCCATGGCGCCGGAGAACGCGAGCATCACGGCGATGAGGGCGTCGAACACCGAAAGCAGCGACCGCAGGTCGGATCGTTGCTCGTCGCGGACCGCGACGGCGGTGACGCCGGGGACGTCGTAGAGAGCCGAGCGGATCGTGGCCTGGTCGCCCTCGACCCGGAGGTGCATGCCGTTGGCGACGGTCGCGCCGGCCACCTCGGCTGCGGTGGTGAGCCCGACGTAGGCCCGGGACGGGATGGGCTCGTCGGATGTGGCACTGACCCTGAGGCGGACGGGGCCGGTTGGCGTGGCCGCGGTGAGCGAGTCGCCAACGTCGATGCCGAGATCGTCTGCGAGCCCGTCGGTGAGCACGATCTGGCCGGGCGCAAGCGCTCTGGCCATCGTCGTGCCATCGAGGCGGAGTCGGCGGAGGTCCTGTCCAGGATCGAGGGCGGTGAGCAGCACGTCTTGGGCGCGGGCACGCGCTTCGAGACGCGCAGGAGCCTGAAGGAAGGGACTGGCCTCGGTGACACCGGGAGTGTCGGTGATCGGTGCGCGTGCGGCGGGGTCTCGTGGTTCGTCGAAGGTGACGGCGATGTCCCACTGCTCGAGGTCATCGAACGTGCGGGTGATGAAGAGATCCACTGCGTCGCGCAGGGCGAGGACCATGAGCAGCAGGAGCATGGCGGCAGCGATGCCGCTGGCGGTGCCGATGGCGCGGCCTCGGGCCCTGGTGGCGGTGCGGAGGGGCAGGCGGGCGTTGAGCGGCAGGGGCAGGAGGCGTTCGATTCGGCTTCGCCTCCCCGGGTGGTCGAGGCCGACGGGGTCGATGCGGGTGGCGAGGGCGGGGGCGAGTCGGGCGGACCGGCGGGCGGGGTGCCAGGTCGCGACGGCGATGGCGACGAGCGAGACTCCGACCGCCAGTGCGGCGAGTGCGGGGTGGAAGGCGGAGGTGGTGTAGGGAACGCCGATCTCGGCGGTGTAGGCGCGGGTGACGACGCCGCTTAGGAGGCTTCCTGCGACGACACCCACGATCGAGCCGATGGTGCCGATCACGAGGGCGTGGGTGAGGTAGTGGGTCAGGACGGTACGGTCGGTGTAGCCGAGCGCTTTCATGATGCCGATGAGCGGTCGTTGGCTGCGGACGACGCGGCCCATCATCACGGCCATGGCGATCACGCCGGCGGCAAGGATGATGGTGGGCATGGCGATGGCGATGGCGCGGAAGCTCCCTAGGTCCTGCTCCAGGGCGGCGTAGCTGGCCTGGTCGGAGCGAGGGGTGGCCTCGATCACCGAGGCCCGCCCGCGCAGGTCGGCCTCCACGGCGGCCGTCGAGGAGTTGTCGCCGTCCAGGCGTACGACGATGTCGTTGACCTGGCCGCGATTGTCGGTCAGCTCCTGGAGCTGGGTCCGGTCGATGAAAATGACGGCGAAGCTGCTGGGGGCGGGGAGGAGCTCGTAGCGGTCGGGGGTGACCTGCAAGTACTCGGGTGTCGCCACCGTCGCCGCAACGCGCAACGGGACCTCCTCGCCGTCGAGGAGCGCAGTCACCGTGTCGCCCGGTGCGATGCCACGGCGTTCGGCGAAGGTCCGTTCGAGGAGCACTCCGTCGGTGTCAGACGGCCGCTGCCCGTCGATGACAGCCACGTCGTTCACTGCGGCCGGCCCGGTGACGCTGGTCCCGATGAGCCGGGCCCGGACGCGATCCCGCCCGACCTGCAGGCCGCTGTCGATCACCAGGCGGGCCTCGACGTCCTGCACATCGGGTCGCGTCGCGACGTCCTCGACGAGGGATTGGTCCGTCGGCTCGATGCGGTACCAGGCGTCGGCGAGGCGGAGGCGTTCATAGGTGGTGGCTTCGGAGGAGGCCAGGTCCTGGTAGGCGCCGATGGCGGCGATGAACACGGTCACCCCGAGAGCGATCACCGACGCCAGGGCGATGGTCTGGGCGCGGTTGGCGCGCAGCTCCCGGAGCGTCTTGCGGGCGAGAAGCCGCCGGGTCACCAGTCCAGCTCGCTTGGCGGGGTCGGGTTCGGGTTGCGCTCGTCGTACTCGATGCGTCCGTCGCGCAGCCGCAGGACCCGGTCGGCCATAGGAGCTATGGCGCCGTTGTGGGTGACGAGCAGGACCGTGGTGTTCTCCCGCCGGGCCGTGTCGTTGAGAACGTCGAGGACCTGGCGGCCGGTGTCGACGTCGAGGTTGCCGGTCGGCTCGTCGCACAGGAGCACTGCGGGCCGGTTGGCCAGAGCGCGGGCGATGGCGACTCGTTGCTGCTGGCCACCGGACAGCTGTGACGGGAAGTGATCAGCACGGTCCCCGAGCCCCACCCGCTCGAGCAGCTCCCGAGCTCGCCGGGCTGCACCCGCGTGGTCGCGGTCGACGAGGGCGAGGGCGAACTCGACGTTCTCCGCGGCGGTCAGGGATGGGATGAGGTTGAAGAACTGGAACACGAACCCGACCGTGCGCGCCCGGTAGTCCGCCAGACGCCGCGCATCGTGGTCCGCCGTCGCCTCGCCAGCGACGGCGACCGCACCCGAGGAGGGGGAGTCCAGGCCGCCGATCAGGTTGAGGAGAGTTGTCTTGCCCGAACCCGAAGGTCCGAGCAGGACCACCACCTGGCCCGCGTCGACATCGAGGTCGAGGCCACGCAGGGCCTGGACCGTCACCTCGCCCATGCGGTACTCGCGGGTGACGTCCCGCAGTTCGATCAGCGGCGCCATCAGCCGTGGAGCGGTCGCCCGGCGGCGGCCATGTGCGCTTCGCCGATGGCCTCCACGAGGGTCGGGTGCGGGTGGATGAACTGGGCCACCTCGGTGGGGAGCGCCTCCCAGCTGTAGATGAGCTGGGCCTCTCCGATGATGTCGGTCGCACGCGGGCCCACGATGTGGACGCCAAGCACCGGCCCACCCTCGGCGCCGACGAGCACCTTCACGTGCCCGCTGGCCTTGGTCATCATCGCCCGGGCGTTGTGGCTGAAGGGGTGCAGCTGACTCTGGAAGGGGATGCCGCGCTCGGTGAGTTGTTGCTCGGTGAGGCCGACCGAGGCGACCTCGGGGTGGCAGTAGTAGACGCGTGGTGTGCCGGCGTAGTCGATGGGCACCACGGACCGGCCTGCGATGCGCTCGGCGACGAGGAACCCCTCCTGGAACGAGGAGTGGGCCAAGCCGAGGCGGCCGATCACGTCGCCTATGGCGTAGACCCCTGCGGCTTCGGTCTCGCACCACTCATTGACACCGACGTAGCCACGGTCCAGCGTTACACCGGCCTCGCTGAAGCCCATCCCGTCGCTGACAGGCGCGCGGCCGATGGCAACGAGGACGATGTCGCCTTCGAGAGCCGTGCCGTCGCCCAACCGGACCCGCACGGCGTCGCTGGACCGGTCTGCGCCCACGACGCTCACCCCGGTGCGCACGTCGATGCCCTGCTTGCTCAGGGCCGAAGCAAGGGCCTTGCTCGTGTCGACGTCCTCGCGTGGCACGACGGCCGGCAGTGCCTCGATGACCGTGACGGATCGGGCGCCGAACGTTTTCCAGATCGTCGCGAACTCCACGCCGACGGCGCTGGCACCGATGATGATCGGCCGTTCGGGGACCCGCTCGAGGAACAGGGCGTGGTCGCTGGTGATCACGCGGTGCCCGTCGACGTCGAGGCCCTCGACCGGCAGTGCTCGTGGTGCCGAGCCGGTGGCGAGCACCAGACCGCGAGTTGCAGCCACCCGTCGGAGGCCGTCGGCGGTGTCGACGTCGAGGGTGGTCGCGTTGGTCATCCGGGCTGTGCCGGCGATGACCTCGACGCCGCGGCGGCGAAGCGTCGACTGGAGGCCCTTGTGGTTGGTGTCGACGATGCGCTGCTTGTAGCGCTGAACTGCTACCGGGTCGACGCCGTGGAAGGTCGCGCGCACGCCGTAGTGGGCGGCGTCGGCTGCGTGTTCGGCGACCTCTGCCGCCTGGAGCAGTGCCTTTGCTGGGATGCAGCCGCGGTGGAGGCACGTTCCGCCGACCTTGTCCCGTTCGACCACGGCGGTGCGCAGCCCGAGGTCGGCTGCTCGCAGGGCGCACGAGTAGCCGCCGGTGCCACCGCCCAACACGACGACATCGAAGGTCTCCGCCGCTGTCATCGGGCTGCGGCCCTCGTCGAAGTGCTGGGGGGCAGGGCGGCGGGCGGTGGCGGGTCACGTGGACGCTCCGGTGATGTAGCGGTCGGGGTCGGTGGCGAAGGCGGCGACGCATCCGAGCGAGCAGAACCGGTGCTCGATGCCTGCGTGCTTCACTCGGGCGATGGTCGCCTGGCAGGAGAGGCGCATGCGACACACCGGGTCGACGGCGACATCGACTTGGGTGGCGCAGAGCTCGACGGCGTACAGCTCGACGGGGTCGAGGATGTTGCGGAGCTGCTGGGAGCCCAGCGGGACGACGTCGATGTCGGCCTCGGCCGCCGCTCCCAAGATGGGCTCCGTGATGAGCGCCTGGCCGCTGGCGGCCCGGCTGGCGACCCGGGCGGCGAGGTTCACGGTGGCACCGAAGTAGTCGCCATCTCGTTCGATCACAGGGCCGTGGTGGAGCCCGGCGCGCGGTTCCGGGAAGCCGTCGAGCCCGTAGGCCACCTGGAAGAGGAGTCGCACCGCCTCGAACCCAGCGGCCGGTGTCGGGGCGGCGATCATGACGGCATCGCCAATGGTCTTCACCAGCTGCGCCTCGGCCTTGCGGCAGGCTTCGACGGCTGCGTCGGTGAGGGCGTCGATGAGATCGATCGCGGCGCCGTCGCCGTGGACCTCGGTCAGGGCGGTGAACCCCGCGAGGTCGATGAAGGCGACGGTCCGCTCGGTGGTCATCGCGGTGCGGCGCCGGCGCGGGCCATGCGCAGGCCCGAGATGATGACGACCAGCTCGGACAGCTCGTGGCCGGCCACGGCGATCGGGAGGTTGAGCACCCCGAGGAGGGCGCCGGGCACGAGCACGACGAGGACGGCGAACGACAGCGCCAGGTTCTGGCGCACGACCTTCCGGGTCCGCCGGGCGAGATAGAGCGCGTCGGCGAGCTTGGACAGGTCGTCGGACATGAGCGCGACGTCGGCGGTCTCGAGCGCGGCGTCGCTGCCGGCCGAACCCATGGCCACGCCGACGGTGGCGGCGGCGAGGGCGGGCGCATCGTTGATCCCGTCGCCGGCCATGACCACGCCGCCGTAGCGCTCCTGCAGATCACGGATGGCGGCCGCCTTGTCCTCGGGGCGCTGCTCGGCGAGCGTCTCATCCACGCCCGCTCGCTGGGCGATGGCCTCGGCCGTCCGGCGGTTGTCGCCGGTGATCATGACCGTGCGCTCGATGCCGGCGACCTTGAGCGCAGAGACCGTCCCTGCAGCCTGGTCCCGGATGGTGTCGGCCAGGCCGAACGCAGCCTGTGGGACGTCGTCGACGACCAGGACGACCGCCGTCGCACCAGAAGACTCCAGCTCGGCGATGCGGTCCCCGAAGGCGGCCAGCGACAACCCGCGCTCGCCCATCAGCTTGGGGGAGCCCACGAGGATGCGGCGCCCCTGGTGGCGACCTTCGATGCCGGCACCGACGAGCGCGGTGATGTCGGTGACCTCCGCGGCGGCGACCTTGCGCTCCACCGCGCCCTCGACGACGGCCTTGGCGAGCGGATGCTCGCTGGCGCGCTCCACGCCCGCCGCGAGCGCCAAGGCCCCGAGGTCGTCGATGCCCTCGGCAGCGAGGATCTCGACGAGCTCGGGGCGCCCGTGGGTGAGTGTGCCCGTCTTGTCGAAGGCGGCGACCTGGACGGTGGCCAGGTCTTCCAGGACGACGCCGCCCTTAACCAAGATGCCGCGGCGACCGGCGTTGCCGATGGCGGCGACGTAGGTGACCGGGATCGAGATGACGAGGGCACAGGGAGCGGCGGCCACGATCACCGTTGCAGCCCGCTCCAGCCAGGTGTGCCAGTCGCCGATGAGGCCCCCGATGACGGCGACAGCGACGCCGACGGCCAGGACCGCAGGTGAGTAGCGGCTGGTGAATCGCTCCATGAACCGCTGCGCTCGGCCCTTCTCCTCCTGGGCCTCGGTGACCAGGTGGACGATCTTGGCCAGCGTGTTGTTCTCGTGGGTCGCTGTCGCCTCGACGGTGAGAACACCGGAGCCGTTGAGCGTCCCGGCGAACACCTTCTGCCCTGCGGTCTTCTCCACGGGGATCGACTCGCCGGTCACCGCCGACTCGTCCAGCGCGGAAGCACCCTCGATGATGGTTCCATCGGTGGCGAGCCCCTCGCCCGGGCGGACGAGGAACCGGTCGCCCACGACGACGTCCTTCGCCGGTGTCTCGATCTGCTGGCCGTCGCGCAGCAAGGTGACGGTCTTCGGAGCCAGGTCCATGAGTGCGCGGATCGCACCTTCGGTACGGGACTCGGTGAACTCCTCGAGCGCCTCGGAGATCGAGTAGAGGAAGACCAACATCGCCGCCTCGCCCCACTCGCCCAGGGCGCCAGCGGCGAGCGCGCCCACCGTCATCAGCAGCTCGATGCCGATCTTGCGCTCGCGCACCAGCTCCTCGAGCGCTTCGAGGGCGAAGAACCGCGCCCCTGCCACCGTGGCGGCGACGTAGACACCGGAGGCCACGGCGTCGGGCCCGTCGAACGCCGAGATGAGGAAGCCGACCAGGAGCAGCAACCCGGACAGGGCCGACCAACGCACCTCGGGGCTCTCCCAGATCCGCTCGGCGCCTTCGTCGTCCTCGTCGTGAGCTCCGCTGTCGTCGACCAAGAGCCCCCGCTCCGCCTCGGCGCTCACGACACGCCCTCCTCGAAGTTCGGGCACAGGGCGATCTGGTGCCCGGTCGCCTCCAACAACGACTCTGCCGATCGCAGCACGTCGAACAGCTCGGGGGTGGCGAGTGCGTAGAACACCGCCCGCCCCTGAGGGCGATCGGTAACGAGCCCACAGTCCTTCAAGCAGGCCAGGTGGCCGGAGATGTTGGGCTGCGAGGTCCCGATCTCGCCCACGAGGTCGACGACCCTCCGCTCCCCACCCGCCAGGGTCCGCAGGATGGCAAGCCGGGTCGGGTCACCGAGCCCCCGGAACAGTTTGGCGCCCAGGGCGAGGTCGGTGTTCTCCCCATCACGAATGATCGACATGCACCGATCTTATAGCCATTGACCGATGCGTCAATGGTGAACCTGCTGGATCCAGCACCCGGCCCCGGATGCTCGCCGCCCGGGCCGACGTCAGGCCGCCAACGTGTCCTCGATCGCCCGTTCTAGGACGTCCTCGTTGGCGAAGTTGTCGAACCGGTGCGTTATGACGCCCATGGCGTCAACGACGAAGGTCCAGGGCTCGTTGCCCTCGCCGTCTTCTTGCTGGATCCACTCCGCAGCGGCGGGGTTGAGGTCTTGGCCCTCGTAGTCGGCCCAGACCTCCAGGTGCACGAACTCCATCCGATCCGCGTACCGCTCCGACAGGTCGCCAACGGTGTCGGTGATGGGGCCGCAGAACAGGCTGGTGCAGTAGGTGGGCGTCGACACCACGACCACGAACGGACGACCCGCAGCGAGTGCGTCGGCAACCGAGATCTCGTGCAGCTCGGGATCGGGGATGGGTTCGTCGTCTCTAGCGCGGGAGTCGATCGCTGCCGGAGGGACGGCGTCGTCGCCGGCGAGGGGGTTCTCGGTTCTCGGCGCAGGGGTTCCGACCGCCGACACCTTGTGATCCTCCAGCACCTCGAACACTGCCGTCACCGTGACCGGCTCTTCCTCGAGGGACAGCTGTGTGGACACGTTCCAGTAGCCAGCGTCGGGGAAGCTGAGGGGCTCGGTGGCGTAGACGCCCCGTGCGGTCGATGGTGACACTGCCTTCGGCCCCGGTGTGGCGGGATCGATCTGCTTGCCCGAGACGGCCTGGAACGACGCCGACGCCGACTGCCCAGGCCGAGGCTCTGACAGCGGGTCGTCTCTGGGCCCCACGAACTCGAAGGCGAGATCGATCGTCCCGTAGGCGATGGATTCTTGGCCGGCACCGATGAGCCCGAGCAGGAAAGGCTGAGGGCTGTCAGCGGCGAGATCGAAGTTCGCCGGAAGCGCAGCCGGAGCGGAACCACCGTCTGCCTGACCCGAGTCGCGAGAGCCTCCGCCTCCGTCGGAACATCCCAGAAGGGTCGCTGCGAGGGCGAGGGCGACCACGAGGAAGGCTGCTCTTGGGAGTCTCATGAACCTCTCATGACCTAGCACCCGGCCGGGCGCTCGTCGTCAACCACCTCGGCTGCTTCGGCCGCGGCGACCGCGAGCCTCTCCAGGCGATCGGCGAAGTCCGGCCCAGGCTCCTCGAGCACCGCCTCCACACGCTGCTTCGCCTCTAGCAACCGAGCCTCGGCGCGCCGGTCGACCCTGCCTGTCTCCGCCGCCAGCTCGTGGAGGCGTCCGTGAGCGTTGTTGACGAAGGTCCGGCGAGCCCCGTCTGCGTCGCCCCCAGCGGCCGCGGCTCGAGCCTCGCACACGGCGGCGACCACCTCCTCCCCTTCCTGCTCCGCCGGGGCCGGACTGCTGCAACCAAACATCGCGACCGTGAGTGCAGTGGCGACGACCTTCGTCGCAGGCCTCATATCGGTGGCCAGCCCCACTGGGCGAACCATCGCTGCATGGGCCGGAAGAGTGCCTGCCAACGGCCGGTGATGAACATCACTCCGACGACGACGAGGAGGGTTCCTCCGGCGATCTCGATGCGACGGCTGTGGCGGCGTAGCCAGTCCATCGAGCTGCTGGCACGGTTGAACCCCAGGGCGAGGAGCACGAACGGGATGCCGAGCCCGGCTGAGTACAGGGCGAGCAGGATGCCGCCCCACCAGGCGCTGCCTGCGACCGAGGCCGTCGCCAAGATGGTGGCGAGGACGGGCCCGATGCACGGCGCCCATCCCGCGGCGAAGGCCATGCCCATCGGGAAGGCCCACGCCGGGCCGCGCGGCACTCTGGCCAGGTCGACCCGCTTCTCGCGTTGGAGGACCGGGAGCCTCAACAGTCCCATGGTCGAAAGGCCGAGCAGGATGATCACCACTCCGAACCAGCGCACCACAGTGTCCTGGTTGCGCAGCAGGGCCGAGCCGACCACCGTGGCGCCGACGCCCAACGCGGTGAAGACCGCGGTGAACCCGGCGACGAACAGCAACGCCGCTCGCAACGTCATCCGTCGGGACGATCGCTGACCCAGCTCGGACACCGGAAGCGCCGAGACATAGGACAGGTACCCCGGGATCAGGGGAAGGCAGCACGGCGAGCTGAACGACACCAACCCAGCGACGACGGCCACGAGGGGGAGCGTGACGGTCTCCATCACCCGCACCAGTCCAGGCAGATGGGCTCGACGGTGGACGTCCCGGTCACGGACCGACCAGCCTGCTGAGGCCCTGGGCGGTGACGCCACCAATCAGCTTGTAGCGCACCGTGCCGGAGGGGTCGACGACGAAGGACTCGGGGACTCCGCGGACGCCCCAGTCGGCGATGACCTGCGACGGTGCCAGGACGACTGGCCAGTCGCCGCCGTTGCGATCAAAGAACCGGCGCACGGAGGCCTCATCATCGTCGAACACGACGCTGATCACGTTGGCCTGTCCGGCCTCGCGCTGGGCCTGCTGGAAAGCCACAAGCTCAGAGTGCTCCTCGATGCAGGGCACGCACCAGGTGGCGAAGAAGTTCACGACGAGCCAGCGGCCGTCGTAGGTCGCCGAGTCGAACTCTCGGCCCTCGATGGTCGTGCCCTGGATGCGTGGCGCCGACCGACCCAGCAGGGGGCTGTCGACCTGGCGGTCGGACGCCGGATCGCGCGTGGCCAGGAGGACGATGAGCAGGACCATCAGAACGCCGAGAGCGCCGGCGACCACCACCGGAACCGGCAGCCCGAGCACCCGCCAGCGTCGGGCCGGGGCCTCGTCGTCCTCCCCCGGGTCAAGGGCTGGGTCGGCGTGGACATCGGTCATGTCGTCACCACCGGCTCGCGCTGCTCGTCGGGTTCGTCGGTGCCGGCGGCGCCGGTGCCGCCGAGGACTGGGTCGGTGTCGTCGTCGTGGGGCCGGCGGTCCCAGCGGCTCGGTGCGGAGGTGGGCTCGGTGCCCCGGCGGCGGCGCCCAGGGAAGGCGGACAGGATCGTGCCGAGGACCATCACCGCGCCGCCGGCCCACAGCCAGCCGACGAGGGGCTGGACGATGACCCGCAGGAGGATCGTGCCGTCGGCCTCACGGGGCGCCTGGAGGAGGGCGACGTAGACGGTGTCGCCGATGCCGTAGCGCACCGCCGGCTTGCCGATCTCCTGGCTGGCGTTCGGAAATCGTTGGAGCCGGGGCTCGAGCGTCCGACCGTCGACGCGGACCTCGGTGGCCCGGACGAGGCGGGTCGGGTCGGAGTCGCGCTCCTCGTAGCCGACGTAGGTGATCTCGTGGCCGTGGATCGTGCGGGTGTCGCCCGGGGCCATGCGGGCCTCGGCCTGCTCGGCGAACGACCCCGAGGCGGCCAGCCCGATGGCGATCATCACCACACCGAAGTGGACGATCATGCCGCCGTTGGTGCGGCCCACGAGGCCGCGCCAGCCGTTGCGCCGGGTGGCCAGGATGACCTGGCGGAGGGCAGCGGCGCCGGCGAAGGCGCCCAGGCCGAATGCGACCAGGGGGACGATGCCCCGGGTGCCGGCGGCGACGCATGCGACGACCACGCCGACGCCGAACCAGGCCGGCCAGAGAAGGCGCTGCGACAGGGTCTCGGTCGAGGCCTTGCGCCATGGCAGGGCCGGGGCGACCGCCATAAGGAACAGCAGCATCAGGCCGATGGGGCCGGCCATGCGGTTGAAGTAGGGCACGCCGACCGACACCCGCCGGTCATCGACGGCCTCGGCGATGAGGGGGAACACGGTGCCGAACAGCACGACGAAGGCGAACCCGGTGAACAGGAGGTTGTTGGCGAGGAAGGAGGCCTCGCGAGACAGGGGTGAGTCGATGCGTCCCGGGGCGCGGAGCTGCTCGCCGCGCCAGCCGATGAGTCCGAGCGTGACGACCACGACAAGGCCGAAGAAGCCGAGGAAGAGGGGGCCGATGGTCGACTCGCTGAAGGCGTGGACGGAGTCGAGGACGCCGGAGCGGGTGAGGAAGGTGCCCAGGATGGTGAGGGCGAAGGTGGCGCAGAGCAGGGATAGGTTCCAGACCCGGAGCATCCCGCGCCGCTCCTGGACCATCACCGAGTGCAGGTAGGCGGTGCCGGTGAGCCAGGGCAGCAACGAGGCGTTCTCGACCGGGTCCCACGCCCAGTACCCGCCCCAGCCGAGCACCTCGTAGCTCCACCACGCACCGAGCACGATGCCGACGGTGAGGAAACCCCAGGCGAACAGGAACCAGCGACGGGTCTCGACCAGCCAGCCCTCACCCACCCGGCCGGTGGCCAGGGCGCCGATGGCGAAGGCGAACGGAACGGTGACCCCCACGTAGCCCAGGTAGAGCATCGGCGGGTGAAAGGCCATCAGCAGGTGGTCCTGCAGCAGCGGGTTGGGCCCGGGACCCTCGGTGGGCGGGTTGGCCACGGTGCCGAAGGGGTCGGCCGGACCCACCATCAGCCCGAAGAAGAAGGCAGTGACGACGAACAGGGCCAGCATGGCCCACGCCACCACCGGATCGTCGAGCCGGGTCCGGAACTTCCAGGCCACCGCCACCAGGTAGCCAGCGAGGACGAGCCCCCAGAGCAGGATCGAGCCTTCCAGCGCAGCCCACATCGTCGCGATCGTGAACGGCAACGACGTCGATCGGCTGCCGTTCTGCGCGACGAAATCGACGGAGAAGTCGCGTGTGATGAGTGCCCGTTGCAGCGCCGCGACGGCCAGCAGAGCCCCAAGCATGACCAAGCCCACGAAGGCGGGGATCTGCTTGAGGAGGGCGGGCCGACCCTTCGTCTGGGCGACGACGACGGTGAGGATGCCGCCGAGCGAGGCGACGAGGGCGAGGGCGACACCCGCGGTGCCGAGAGCCGAGTTCACCCTCGGAACCGATACGTCGAGTTGTCGGCCTGGCGCAGCTCGGTGGGTCGCAGCGCTTCGCCAGTCCGGCCGTCACCGTCCTCGAGAGCGGATAGGGGTGCGCACCGAGGATGCGGCGTGAGTTCTGGCGCACCTAGCATCGGTGGGCGACGATAACATCGGCACTCGACATCAGACGCCTCGGAACCAGCGAGCCGATGCGTCGCCAGCGGCGCTCACCCGCACTCCTCGAGCGACTGGTTGAGCAGCGACTGGTTGATCTTCTCGCACAGCCTCTCGGCCGAGATCTCGCGTCGCGAGACGTCGACGATGGTGCCGTCGGCGTCGATGAGGAACGTCGTCGGGAACGTGGTGACCTCGAGGGCGCGACCGAGGGCACCGTCCACGTCCTGCGCCAGGTCGTAGGTCACGCCCGTCCGGGCGACCATGCGGGTTGCGGCCTCCACGGAGTCGTTGACGTTCACACCCAAGAAGGCAACCTGGTCGCCGACCGACTGGAACACGCGCTCCAGATCGGGCATCTCCTCGACACAGGGAACGCACCACGAACCCCAGAAGTTCACGACCAACGGCTGACCGCGATAGTCCGTCAGGCGGACCTCCTCGTCCGAACCCAGCCGGGGGAGGGCCAGGTCGGGCGCATCCTCAGCGAGCGTGAGCTCTCCCGGTCCGGGTTCCCCTTCGTCCCCGTCGTCGTCCGTGAGGCGGCTGGCGACGAAGCCCGCGACCAGCGCTGCGACCAGCGCGATGACGGCGCACGTCGCCAAGGTTCTTCCATCCAATGTGCGACGAGGAGGCGTCGCCCTCGGATGGTCGGTCGCGTCGTCACGAGCCTCGTCGTTGGGAGCGTCGTCCTCGGGGTCGGGGCTGTCGTCGCCATCGGCCATCGCGGGACGCTACGGCGCCGTTCCCCGACAGAGCCACGCGGACGGCTGCACGGGCCGCTCCGGGGCGTCGATGGTGACGCTCCCTCGACGCCGGTCACCTGGCACCCGTGCCGGGCCCGGCCGCCAGCAGAGGATGTCTCGGCGGAGGACGACGACGGGCCTATGTCGCCGTCCATCGAAGCTGCCGGAGGACCGCCGGCCGCGCCTGCGCCGGGCTCCAACCGTGGCTTCGCCGGAGGTGGACGTAGGTCCACCCGAGGAGGTTGAAGAGCACCTCGGCATCTTCCTCTGGGTCGACGCTGGCCAGCGTTCCGTCCGCCTGTCCGTCGGTGAGGATGCGGGCGAAGGGTGCCGTGTACTCGAGTCTCGTCAGCGCGTCGTGGTCGTCGGTCGCGAGGTGGAACACCGCAGTCGGTCCGTCGAACAGACCGGCGAGGAGCGCCAGGTGCTGGTCCGCCAGGTCGAACAGGGCGTGAGCAAGCAGCATGAGGCGATCCCGAGCGCTTGTGGTCGCCGTCAAGGCCGGGAGAGCAGCGGCTCGAAACTCCTCGGCCGCAGCGAGGGCGGCGCTGGTGAGGAGCGTCTCCCGCGTTAGCCCCCGACGGTAGAGCGTGACCCGGTTCAGCCCGGCCTGCCCGGCGATCTGTTCGAGGGTCACGCCGTCGAACCCGTGCTCGGCGACGGCCGCCTCCACTGCGGCGATGAGCGCCGTCGAGGTCTCCACCGCACGATTGTGACGTAGGTGACGAGCCTCACGCAACAGAGGCGTTGCATCGTCGCAGCGGACACGTCACTATGGACTTCATGGGACGCAACGCATGTGATGCATCGGCACAACACTCCCGAACGCTGCTCGAGATGATCACCCGTCACGGGTACCTGCCCCTGATGCTCCTTGGTCTGAACGGCTTCGGCCTCTGGCTGGCCTCGCGAGGAGCCTCGAAGGTCCTGCTGGCGGCGCTTCTGATCGGAGCAATCGCGGCGTCCTTCGTGGCCGAGAGGATCGCCCCCTACGAGCCGGCCTGGAACGCCGCCCGAGGGGACGTCGGTCGTGACTTCGCCCACGCACTGGTGAACGAGGGCTTGCAGATCGGCTCCCTGCTCGCACTTCCTCTGACCGTCGAGCACTTCGGGGTCGAAGGGCTCTGGCCGAACGGCTGGCCCTTTGTGGTTCAGGTTCTCGCTGCTGTGGTGGTAGCGGACGCGGGGATCACGCTGGCCCACTGGGCGAGCCACAAGGCGCCTGCCCTCTGGCGATTTCACGCTGTCCACCACAGCGTCGAGCGCTTCTACGGCTTCAACGGGCTGTTGAAGCACCCGCTCCACCAGCTGTTCGAGACGGCTGTCGCGACGACGCCTCTCGTCGTGCTCGGGTTGCCGACCGCGGTAGCCACGGCGCTCGTCTTCATGGTCGGCATCCAGCTGCTGCTCCAGCACTCCAACGTCGACTACGCCGTCGGGCCGCTACGCCACGTGCTTGCGCTCAACTCCGTCCACCGCTTCCACCACTACCGATGGGCGGGCGTCGGTGACGTGAACTTCGGCCTCTTCACGAACATCTGGGATCGCCTGTTGGGCACCGCATCCTGGGACGAGCAGAAGCGCTTCACCTCGGACGACCTAGGCATCGACAAGCGGCCAGAGTTCCCGACTCGATACCTGGCACAGATCGCCGATCCCTTCCGCCGTTCCCCTGCGATCCCGGCGGACGAGTCGGGCACGAGGCGAGCTGGGTGACCGGACGCAACTTCCACCCGATGCGATGGCGAGGAAGGCTTCGGTCGCGAGGGAGACACCCATCCGGGCCCCGACACAGGATGGAGGGAACTGCGGCGCTCTCCGCAACGACTGGGAGAGCATGGATTGCGACGAATGCCGAGAGGCGCTCTCTGCGGATCTGGACGGCGAGGGAGACCCAGCGTCCGTGACCGGGGCGAGTCGCCACCTCGAACGCTGCGGGGCGTGTCGGGACTGGGAGACTGTCGCTGCGCGATTGCACGGCTGGGTGCGCGTCAGATCGGTGGAGCCTCTTCGCGATCGAACGGATGAGATCCTGGCGGCTGTGCCGCTGGCGATCCGTCCACGGCCGGTCAGGGAGGGGGTGCGCTACGCGCTCCTGGCGGTGGGCCTGACCCAGCTCGTACTCGCCCTCCCTGCCCTCCTCCTAGCGGAGAGCACGGCTGCCCCGATCCACATCACGAGGGAGATGGGCGCGTTCGAGGTTGCGCTCGGGATCGGCCTGCTCGCCTCGGTCTGGCGGCCTCGTCTCGCCACCGGAATGCTGCCGTTCGCAGGAGCGCTCGCAGGGGCGATGCTGCTCACTGCAGCCATCGACCTGTTCCAGGGTCAGACAGTTGCTGCGAGCGAGGGCCAGCACGTGCTCGCAATGACGGGCGTCGCTCTCCTTGCTGCGCTCACCCGACGCCCTCGTGCTGATCGGGACATGCGAAGCAGGATGTCCGCCGCATGACCTCCTTCGAAACCCATTTGCGTTTCCCTGCTGATACCCCTGCCGAGGGCAGTGACGGGGTGGTGCCCCTGACCACACTGACCCCGGCCTCACTCGACCGTCGTAGGTTCCTCCGGCTGGCCTTAGGGGCCGTGGCAGGAGCTTTGCTTGCGGCGTGTGGATCCGACGATGGAGCAGGCGGACCTGTCGGGGATCCGGTCCGCGAGTTCACGATCGTCGCGGAGAACCTGGCGTGGGACATCGACACGGTCACAGTTCCGGCAGGCGTGGAGGTCAAGGCCACGATCGAGAACCGCGATCGCAGCGTGCCCCACAACCTCCACATCCGCTCGGCAGGGGATCCCAAGTCGCCGCTCGAGGATGGCCCCGTCACCCAGACGTTGCGGTTCACGATCGATGAGCCCGGGAGCTACGACTACCTCTGCGACGCCCACCCCATGATGAAGGGCACGATCCACGCTGTCTGAGCAGTCGTCCTACGTGCTGATGTCGCCGCGAGGCGGCGCTCACATAGATTCCCCGCCCGTGCCACCGCTCGGCCGCCGTCTCGTTGTCGCCGTCGGTGCCCTGCTCGCGTTTCTCGGCACGCTGGTATTGGGCGTTGGCCCGGCCGGCGCGCACGCTTCGCTCCAGGACACCAGCCCCGCCGATGATGCCCTGGTCGAGGATGCGCCCGACCAGGTGACGCTTCGCTTCGACGAGCCGGTGAGCGCATCGACCGGCGCCGTCCAGGTGGTGTCGCCCTCGGGCGGGCGGATCGAGGATTCGGTCGACGAGGCCGACCAAGGGCGAACCCTCGTGGTCGGCATCGACGGCGGTGTCCGGGGGACCTACACGGTGGCGTACCGCGTCGTCAGCGACGACGGCCACACCATCACGGGTTCGTTCGTGTTCCACGTCGGCGTTCGCACCGGGGCAGCGAACATCGACCAGTCGATCCCCATCGCCACCTCGGCGACAGGGGGTGTGGGCCGTTGGCTCGGCTACGCGGGCGCTGCGGTGGCGGTCGGCGGCGCGCTGCTCCTCGCTCAGTTGCAACGACGCGCACCGCAAGGCGACGTCGCCGGGGCGCGTCGGATCGGCGCCCTCATCCTCGGCGGTGCGGCGACCAGCGCGTTGGGCACGGCCGCCGCGGTCGTCGCGCAGACCGCCAGCACCAGCGGCAGGTCACCCTTCGCAGCGCTGAGCCTCGTCACCGAGGTCGCAAGCGACAGCCGTCCGGTCGCAGTCGCCCTGCTCCGGTCCGGTGTGCTCCTCGCCGCTGCGCTGGTTGGCCTGGCCGGTTGGATCCGTCACCGCCCCGGGGTCCTCGTCGGCACCGGAGGGATCGTCGCCCTTGCTGGCCTGCTCGCTCCGGTCGCTGGCCATCCGTGGACCGCCGATGCGAGAGCACTGGCCGTCTCGGCTGACGCCGTCCACCTGTTGGCCGCATCGATCTGGCTCGGCATGTTGGTCGCCCTCGTCGTCGCCGGGCCGTCGCTCGCGGATCCCGACCGAGCCGTACGTGCGGTGTCCGGTGCTGCGCTGGCGGCGGCGGTGGTGGTGTTGGTCTCGGGGTCCGCTTCGGCCTGGCTGCTCTTGGGATACCGCGACGCCATCACCCAGACGGCGTCGGGTCAGCTGGTCGTCGCGAAGGTGGTGGGGTTCGCCCTGCTGGTGGTGCTCGGCTGGATCAACCGCACCCGCCTCATCCCCCTGCTCGGTCGGGTGGCAGCCGACGGGCAGCCGGCACCCTCGGCTGGCGCCGCACGGCGCGCCCTGCTCAACGTCGTGAGGGCGGAGGTCGTGGTGGGCGCCTTGGTCTTGGCGGTGACCGCCGGGCTGGTCAACCAACCGCCTGGCCGCGACGTCCTCGCCGAGCCCTACGAGGACGTGCGGACCGAGGGGGACCTCACGATGCGACTCCAGGTCACCCCGGCGCAGGTGGGCGACAACACCATGCACATCTACCTCACCGACACCGACGGTCGAGCCGTGCGGTTCGACGCGCTGGAGGCCACGGTGGCCCGGGAGGGCATCCCCCCACGCAAGCTGGACGGCGTCACCCCGGTCACACCGGACCATGCCAGCATCTACGGCGCCTCGCTCCCGACCGCGGGGACCTGGACGGTCACGCTCATGACCGTGACCTTGACGACGACAGCCACCTTCACCTTCGAGGTATCCGTTCAATGACAACCGCCCGCTGGTTGCACCGTGCCCCGATCGTGCTGGGCATCGCAGTCGCCATCGTCCTCGGGACCGCGCCCGCCGCCCACGCCCATGGCGGGGAAGGCCAGATGGAGGTCACCTCGATCACGAGGGACGGGGATGAGGTGACGGTGACGGTCCACCTGATCGCCGTCGATGACGGTCATGGCCTTCCCGACGCCACCGTCACCGTGGTCGTTGGAGAAGCCACCCCTGTCCCCATGCAGCCCGGAGCACAGGACGGCGACTACCAGGCGACGGTGGTCGCTGCCGAGGGCGCCCCGATCCGCGTCACCTCCGTCGAACCGCCGACCACCGCCGAGGTCACCGCCCCGCCGATGGCGGAAGAGACGACCTCGACGGTGACGACAACGGCACCCGAGACGACCACGACGGCCGAGGCCTCGCCGACGACCATCCCCGAGGAGCAGGCCGCCGATCCGATCTCCGATCAGGAGGTCGATGCCGGGTCCGACGATGGTGGAGCGAGCCTGGCGCTGGTCGGTGCCGCGGTCGTGGTCGTCGTTGCCCTCGTCGCGATGGGCATCATCTTGCTGGGACGCAGGCGCGACCCGGACGAGGTAGCCGCCGACGCCTGAGCGTCCAGCGGGGAAACGCATCGGCGGCGAAATGTCCCGACCTGCCTTCCAGCAGGCCTGCCCGAGCCCGTAACGTGATCGCAACATCATCGGCCGGTCGGTCGGCGGAGCTCGCCGGACCTGTTCGGACGCCGATCGGTGCCGATGGCTAGCTGACCGACGAAGAGCAAGGCGCCTCATGGACATCCATCCCCCAGCGAAGACCGTCCAGCCTCGGTTGACGCGTCGCCGGGTGCTCACCGCCGGCGCCGCCGTCGGTGCGGGGGTCGCGTTGCGCGGCTTCCCGGCCTTCGGCCAGGAAGATGCAAGCACGACGACGAGCGAGCCGTCCCCGACCGCCAGCGCATCCTCGGGCACCACCTCCCCCACATCGAGCACCAGCACCGCACCGACACCACCGACGACCGCGCAGCCTGTCCACCCGACCGAGCGATCCGTCGGTCAGACCCGCAGCTTCGACACCCTGCTTCAGGAGAGCCCCGACCGAGGCATCATGTGGCCGCTCCTGGGCCGGCCGAACACCTCGGCCACGTGGAGCGACACCTACGGCGCCTGTCGTGACGGGTGCTCCCGAGCCCACCAGGGCCAGGACCTCATCGCTCCGCAGATGACGAAGATGCTCGCCGTGGTCAGCGGCACCATCGTCGAGTTCCGCCATCGATCCTCGGGCAACTCGCTCTACATCCGCGGCGACGACGGATGGTTCTACTGCTACCTCCACAACAACGACGAGCGCCCAGGCACCCACACCACGGACAACCGGGCGGACACGGCCTGGGGGCCGAGCCTGCGGCAGTTCGTCGGCAACGAGGCCGCAGCTCGCGGTCATCGGGTCCGGCAAGGCGAGTTCGTCGCCTACTGCGGCGACAGCGGCAACGCCGAGGGCACCTATCACCTCCACTTCGAGATCCGGAAGCCGGCCAGCGGCAGCTTCTCCAGCGAGACACAGCGGCTGTGGTCGTCGGCATCGGTGAACCCGCGCGAGTCGCTGCGCAACGCCAAGGCAGCGAAGGAGCTGACGCCAGTCCCGCCCGAGGCGTTCCGGCCGTTCGACAGCTCACGCGCCTTCATCGCCTATCAGTACGAGGACTTCTTCGGCCGGGCGCCGTCGTCGGGCGACCTCACCTACTACGGCGAGATGCTGGACTACGGCACGCGGAGCCCGGACTGGCTGATGCAGTACTTCCTCGAGTCCGGCGAGGGCGACGACATGACCCAGTGCATCGCCCGCCTCTACCAGGCTTTCTACCGGCGGCTCCCGGACACGGGCGGCTTCGTGTACTGGATGGATGCCCGGCGGAGCGGATCCTGGTCCCTCCATCGGATCGCCGAGCAGTTCGCCCGAGCCCCTGAGTTCAGCCGGATGTACGGCTCCCTCGACGACGCCGGCTACGTCGACCTGGTCTACCGGAACGTGCTCGGACGCGATCCGGACGCCGCGGGAAAGCAGTACTGGGTCGATCAGCTCGCGGCCGGGGTCACCCGGGGCCGGGTCATGACCGGGTTCAGCGAGTCGCCGGAGTACAAGGCGAGCCAGAGGTCGCGCATGCACGTCGTCGCCTGCTACGGGGTGATGTTGAATCGCATCCCCACATCGTCCGAGCTGTCGGCGTGGCAGTCCCAGGTCGATGAGTCGGGCTCCACTCGCAGCATGATCACGATGCTGCGCCAGACCGACGAGTACACAGCCGCCGTGGGCTGAACTGCGCAGCGCGCCATCATTGCCCCGGTGAGCCTCCCATCCCGGTCTGCCCGCATCGCCCGGCGGGTCCTCGTCGCCCTCGCCGTCGTCCTCGGGCTGGTCGCCGGGCTCGCCGGGCCGGCGTCTGCCGATCCACCCGGCCCGACCGACTACCGCTCGCAGATCGACGACATCGTCCCCAACACCGATGGCTTCCGAGCGTCCATCGTGGGCGGCGACGGGTTCTTGTTGCTCGAGGTCGCCGACGGTACGACGGTCGAGGTACCGGGCTACGACGGCGATCCGTACCTGCGCTTCCGGGACGACGGGACGGTCGAGGAGAACCAGTCCTCACCCACGGCCTTCCTCAACCAGTCGCGGACTCGCACCGATGCCAGCGGCGTGAACGCGGGGGCCGAGCCACGGTGGAAGGTCGTGGCCACCGATGGAAGGTGGGCGTGGCACGACCACCGGATCCACTTCATGGGCGGCGAGGTTGCGGAGGCAGCCCGCACGGACCAGGGCGTGGGGTGGGAGGTGCCGATGGTGGTGGACGGCGAGGAGGTGGTGATCACTGGCGACTACCGCCTGATCGACGCACCGTCGCCGCTGCCGTGGTTCGCGCTCGCCCTCGTGGTCGCCGTGGCGGTGGGTCTTGGGATGTCCCGCCTCGTCCCGGCGGTGCCCGCTGCTGGCGTGGTGCTGCTGTTCGCGGGCATCGGCGGCGTGGTGGCTGGCGCCGCCCAGCGCAGCGAGAGCCCTCCCGGAGCGTCCACCTCGACGCTCGTGGTGATCCTCCCAGCCATCGCCGTCATCGCCGGGGTCGTCGTGCTCATCGGTAGGAGCCGGGTGCTGCGCGGCGTCGTGGCGCTCGCCGGCGCGGCTGCCCTCGGCGGCTGGGCGTTGGTTCGCATCCAGGTGCTCTGGAAGGCCCTCCTCCCCACCTCCCTCCCGGCGAGCGTCGATCGCTCGATGACCGCGGTCGCTCTCGGAGCGGTCATCGGTGTCGCGGCGCTGATCATCAGGTCCGGCACCCTCGCTCCGGACCTGAGCGACCTCGACGAGCCGGCTTCCGAGGCTGGTCCCGCAGCTTCGGCGCCAGCCTGATCAGTGCTAGCCGCGTCGATCAGCCGGTGAACTCGACTCTGCGGGAGACGTCGAGGACGGGGGCCAGGCGTCGCCATCGGCGTTGGCGGTAGCGGTAGAAGACCTGGGCGAAGAGGGCCACGGCAGGGGTCAGGGCGCCGGCATCGATCGTGATGCGGTCCTGGTAGGTGCTCCGCCGGGCATCGACGGGTGATGTGATCAACACGTGATCCCAGCGCCGAACGGCGCCGCCGTGCTCCTCCGTGACGAGGACGCGAGCCTCGTCGTCGATCAGCTTCACCGTGAGGTGGTGACGAGAGAACGGCACGACGCGCCCCAGGAACGTCCATCCGACGATGGCGTCGTCGACCCGCCACGGCCGGTCCAGGCGTTCGGCTGCCCGGTAGCGGAGCATCGAGCCGGCGACGTGTACTAACGCGTCCGGCGTCTTCATCGCCGCCCAGATCACGTCCGCGGGCGCGTCGAGCTGGGTCGAGATCTCGATTGTCCTCACCGGCGACTACTCCTCGTTCCGATCTGCATCGTCGAGGGCAGCCTTGCGTTGGGCGAGCGTGCGCTCCGCTCGGTGGTTCGCCAGCCAGAGCAACCCGGCGAACAAGGCGATCGGGACGAGGATGAGGAGGACCTCGTCCCAGCCGCCTTGGTGGGCCAGCACCATGCCGAGGAGGGTTGGTCGATCACCAGTGGACATCGGCGCAGCCTTCGTGGTCGTCGGGTTCGACCTGCAGCGTGGCGTGGGCGATGGCGTGATCGTCGGCGAGCAGGGACCGTGCTCGGTCGAGGACGGTGTGGGTGTCGACGCCGGTCGAGACCATCAGATGGGCCGAGGCGACTTCCATGTCCGAGGTCAGCGTCCAGACGTGGAGATCGTGCACGTCGGTCACGCCCGGGATCGCGGCGAGCGAGCTGCGCATCGCGTCCAGGTCGAGATCCGGCGGTGCGGCCTGCACCAGGATGCGTACCGCCTTCGCTCCGAGGCGCCATGTCCGAGGCAGGATGAACAGCCCGATGCCCACTCCCACCACGGGATCGACCCACCCCCAGCCGGTCAGCTGGAGCACGATCGCCGCGATGATGACCCCGACCGATCCGATCGTGTCGGAGAGCACCTCGAGGTACGCGCCCTCCAGGTTCAGGCTCTCCTTCGAGCCTGAACGCAGGAGGGCGAAGGCCCCAAGGTTGGCGCACAGCCCGAGCACGGCAACGATCAGCATCGGGGTGCCCAGCACCTCGGGCGGCTCCGAGAAGCGTCGCACGGCCTCGAAGAGCACGTAGATGGCGACGCCGAACAGCAGCACGGCGTTGGCGAGAGCGGCCAGGATCTCCAGCCGGTAGAGCCCGAACGTCTGGTGCGACCGGGTCGAGCGCTGCGCCAGCTGGATGGCTGCGAGGGCCATCCCGATGCCGATCACGTCGGTGAGCATGTGCCCAGCATCCGAAAGGAGGGCCAACGAGTTCGTGATCAACCCGGCTGCTACCTCCACCACCATGAAGGTGGCCAGCAGGGCGAAGGCGGCGAGCAGGGGGCCCTTGTGGCGGGCTCCGGCGCTTATCGATGCGTGGCTGTGATCTCCGCTCATCGTGGATCCTCCGAGTCGTGACGGGCGTGCTCGAGTAACAGGTCCAGCAGCGAGCGGATGTGATCATCGTGCAGCCGGTACAAGATCGATCTCCCGTCCCTGCGGTTTGCCACGACGTCTCCGGTGCGCAGGAGGCGTAGGGCGTGCGACACGTTGCTCTCGGAAGCTCCGACGGTCTGAGCGATGTCGGCTACTCGCATCTCTCCGGCGGCCAGAAGGCAGTACAGGATCTTCGCCCGGGTCGGGTCGGACATCAGACGGAACAGCGTGGCGATCCTGTCGATCTCGACGTCCGACGGCAGACGCCCTCGCGCACCGGCGATCCGGTCGTGGTCGCCGGTCGCCGTCGAACGGGTGGCGAGAGTCGGTGGAGCCACGGGAGCACTATCCATGAAGACCTGTTCATATGTCAAGGTTCGCATGTGTCGGGCCGGCAGGAGCTTCGGGGAACCAGCCGGCGGAACGCGGCGACATGGTCGTAGTGAAGGTGTTCGCCGCCCCGCTCATCTCCGTCGCCACCCTGCTGCTGTTGCCCACCCCGAGCGGAGCGCACACCGACTCCGACACGGTGGCTGTTCCAGCTGGGGGAGAGGCGACGGTGACGTTTCGGCCGACGCACGGGTGTGCTGGGGAGCCGACGATCGAGGTAAGCGTTCGGGCGCCGGTGGAAGGCGCCACCGCCGGTGCGGTGGACGGGTGGCAGCAGTCGACGGAGCCTGATGGCGAGGGGAACACGGTCCTGAAGTGGAGCGGCGGTCTGCTCGCGGCGGATCAGGCGGGGGCGTTTCCGATCACGTTCGCTGCGCCCGACGCAGTCGGCGAGCTGTTGACCTTCCCGGCGGTGCAGATGTGCGAGGGCGACAAGGAGCTGGCGTGGATCGACGGTGATCCCGAGGGCGAGTACCCCGCACCACGTCTGCTGATCCTGGCGGCTGGCTCCGAGTCCGCCGCGACGATCGACGAGGTCGCGGCGGACGCGCCGGGGCGGGACCGGCTGGGCGAGATCGTCGCTGTCGACAACCCGGCAGAGGGCGAGCCTGCAACGCCGACCCCGGAGGCGGCCGAGCCGCCCACATCCCTTCCCGCCTCGCCGTCGACGACGCCGCCTCTCGCCGACGACGAGGCGGCCTCCCCGACCACCGGCGCGACCAGCTCTGATGACGACGGCGGCAGCAGTGGCGTGTCGGTCGCTGCTCTGCTGATCGTCGGACTCGGTGCCGTTGGCGTTGCCGTCTACATGATCCTGCGGCGGCGCTCGCAAGCCTCGTGACATCTGGCCCCGATGGGATCTGGTGTCAGGCGCCGCCTACCCTGCGGTCGGTGATGTCCACAGTTCGACGCCGGCACCTGATGGTGCTCCCGGGTGGCCTCGTCGTCGGCCATCTCGCGGCGTCGGTCCTGACAGGTCACCAGCCGGCCGCAGAGCTCGGCGAATGGGGGTCGATCCTCCTCCAGGCGCTCCTCTGCGTCGGCCTTCCGCTGGCCGGGTGGGCCGGTCTCGCCGCAGCTCGGGATGGGTGGCGTGGCCGTGCGACCGCGACGGGGCCCTTGGCCCTCATCGTCCAGCAGGTGCTCGCCTTCGTGGGCCTCGACCTCATCGAGCACGCCCTGACCGGGACCGATCCCTGGAGCGCCGCGCAGTCGGGGCGGTTCTGGGTGGCGGTGGCGGCGCACGCGGCTGCGGGCGCTCTGGCTTGGGTCGTGTTGCGGCTCGCCTCCCGGCTGGGTCGGACCCTCGCCCGCCTGCGCCGCGGACGCTGCGAGGCCTGGGCCGCCGTGCCGGCTGATCTCGTTGCCCGGGCAATGGCTGCGCAGATCGTCGCGCTGTCGTCGCTCTCCCGGCGCGGACCTCCGGTCGATGTGCCGGCGCCACACCTGATCTAGCCCCTCGCTGCTGTTTGCAGCGTGCGGGCCGCGGCCATCGCCGCGTGGTGCCGGACGGAGCGTCGTGGTTGCGGCGCGCCCCGTACGCACGTGGAGATGCACATGGCCGTCACCGCTGACGCCCCCTCGCAGTCCGACGCCCAAGTAGGCGCGGACGAACCTGATCAACCAAGCCTTGAACCCCGCCCCGGACGGTGGGAGCGGTGGTTCGGCCCGATGACACCGCTCAAGCTCGTCGTGCTGGTCGTCGCGGTGCTGTTCCTCGGCGCCACGGCTGGCTACGCCTTCCGGGATCGCGAGTCCCAGGCGTCGTCGGCCGTCGACGTCGGGTTCCTCCGGGACATGAGCACCCACCACAACCAAGCCGTGGTCATCGCTCGCACGGCATTGGCCGGCGAGCTGCCGGAGGAGGTCGCGGTCTACGCCCAGGAGATCATCGTCGCCCAGCAGTTCGAGTTCGGGCTGATGCAGGCCACGCTGTACCGCTACAACGAGGACCCTCTCGGCGACGGCAACGCCATGGGCTGGATGGGAATGCCGGTCCCCGAAGACGAGATGCCCGGCCTGGCGAGCGCCGAGGAGCTGTCCCGTCTTGAAGAGCTCGATGGGGAGGAGGCGGCCGAGCTGTTCTTCGCCCTGATGAGCCGACACCACCTGGGTGGGGCCCACATGTCGGAGGAGGCGGCCAAGGAGGCCAGTGACCCTTATGTGCGCGAGCTGGCGGACCGGATGGCCCGGAGCCAGGTGTCAGAGATCCAGGAGTACGGGGCCGCACGGGCCCGGCTCGGCATCGGCCTGCCCGACGGGTACCCCGAGTCGCCTGAGATCAACGTTCCTCCCGAGCGAGATAGCGACGACGGGCGGGGCCCCCTCTTGCTGATCGGCGTCGGCCTCGTGCTCGCGGCCGGCGTCGTGGCCGCCGTGGCGTGGGTCGTGGCGGGGCGAGTCGGGCGGCGAGAGGACGACGACGTCGAACCGGTCGACGATGAGGCCTCGTCGTGATCGCGGAGGCCCAGTCCGCCTCGGACGGAAGCGTCGTCGCCGCCGTCATCCTGGGAGCGATCGTGCTCGCCTTCGTCGTCGGTGGGCTGGTCATCGCCCGTTCGGCTCGGCGTAGCCGCAAGGAGCACGGTGTCGACGACCTCTGAGCCGGCTGTCACCACGCCACAGCGGGCCGCCTGGGGCGTGCGCGAGGTGATCGCCGCTGCCCTGATCGCCCTCGTCGTCAGCACCGTCCTCGGGTCGGTGCTGCTGACCGCATTGGGCGAGGAGAGCACCGATTCGGCTTCGCTCGTGACGGTCGCGTTCTTGCAGACCACGTTGTGGGTGGGCATGGCGCTATCGGTCGCGTTCGTCCTACGTGGGCGAACTGCGTCGATCTTCCGGGACCTCGGTCTCCGGTTCCGGCTCGTCGACGTCCCCATCGGGCTCGCGATCGGCGTCGCCTGCCAGCTGGTCCTGGTGCCGATCATCTCCTCCCCATGGGCGCACGTGCTCGGCCGCTCGACCGACCAGCTTCGAGAGCCCGCCTGCCAGCTGGCCTACAAGGCCGACGACCCCTTCGGCGTCGTGGTGCTGTTCGCCATCACCGTCGTAGGCGCCCCGTTCGTCGAGGAGCTGTTCTTCCGTGGGTTCGTGCAGCGGGGGATGACGACCGGCATCGGCCGAACCGTCGGAGTCGTCGCCACGGCGTTGGTGTTCGGGGCGGTGCACTACCAGCTGCTCCAGCTCCCGGCGCTGGTCGCGTTCGGGCTCGTGCTCGGCTCCATCACGGCGCGCTCCGGTCGGCTCGGCCCGGCGATCGTGACCCATGCTGCGTTCAACGCCACCACCGTCGTCACCCTCGTGATCCTGAGCTCGTCGGTTGAGGATCGCTGTGCCTCGGTGTTGGGTGTCGTCTCGTGAGTGCGCGCCTGATGCGCCCCCTCGGCGCCGCGACCTCAGCTCTCGCCGTCGCCATCGGGCTCGTGGCCTGCGGGGGTGACACCGAGCCGCGAGCGGGCCGGGTCGATGGTGCCGACCTCGTCGGTTCGCTCGGCTGCTCGACCTGCCACAGCACGAACGGCGATCGGAAGCAGGGCCCGACGTGGAAGGGGCTGGCCGGGTCTGAAGTGCCCCTGGTCGACGGCTCGACCGTCCGTGCCGACCGCGCCTACCTCGCCCGATCCATCGAGGACCCCGACGCCGAGGTCGTCGACGGGTTCACGCCGATCATGCCCGACCTCGGCCTCGAGCAGGACCAGGTCGACGCCATCGTCACCTACATCGAGGAGCTGTCCTGATGCCCGACGCCGTCACCGACGATGTCGACACCGGAGCCGACGACGAGAGGACCTCGGCGCCCGCGAAGCCGAAGGCGAAGGTCCCCCGAGCACCGTTCATCGTCGTCGCCGTCACCGTCCTGCTCCTCGGCATCGCGGTCGCCTTCCGTGCTCAGAACCCGATGGAGGAGCCGGACCGGTCAGCTCTCAACGGCACCATGCTCGGCGCGCCACAGCCTCGACCGGAGTTCACCCTCACCGACACCGATGGCCGCCCCTACGACTTCGCCGACGAGACTGCGGGCGAGCTGACCCTGTTGTTCTTCGGCTACACGTCGTGCCCGGACGTCTGCCCCCTCCACCTGTCGAACCTGGCCTTCGCGCTCGAACGACCCGGTGTCCCCACGCCGACCGTGGTGTTCGTGGGCGTCGACCGCCAACGCGGACACACCGGAGGCGATCCGAACGTTCCTGGACCGCTTCGACCCGCAGTTCGTCGGCCTGACGGGCACCGAGGAGGAGCTGCGGCTCGCCCAGGAGGCCGCCAACGTGTCGGTGGCTATCACCGAGGAACCCGAGGAGCCCGGCGGCGACTACCTCGTGGGCCACTCCGCCCAGGTCATCGCCTACACCGCGGACGACCAGTCCCACGTCGTGTACCCCTTCGCGTCCGCCAACAGGACTGGATCGACGATCTCCCGGTCCTGGCCCGCAACGAGTGGGACGAGACGTGAAGACGCTCGTCGCGCTGGTGTTCGTGCCCTTCCTGCTACTCGTCGTCGCCGGATGTGGAGGCGGCTCGGTCGCGGCCGAGGCCAACCGCGTGAAGGTCATCGACGCCTTCATCACGGAGGGCTCGATGGCCCTGGCGGTCTACCTGGATCTCGACAACCACGGCCGGGCTGACCGGATTGTCGGGCGCTGACCTGGTCGGTGACAGCGCCGGCCTGGCCGCGAAGGTGACCCTCCACCAGACCGCCGAGCGCGACGGGCTCTCGGTCATGGAGCCGACAGACGGCATCGACATCGCCGGGGAGACCGACGGCGCCCTGCGTCCCGGCGATGCGCACATCATGCTCGAGGACGTCAGCCGCGAGGTCACCACCGACGACCTCGTGTCCCTGCGCCTCGACCTCGACCGGGCCGAGGACATGACGATCGAGATCCGGGTCGTCACCGCAGACGACGCCGTCGCCCTCCTGACCAAGGACACGCCATGACCTGGTGGTGCTCAGCGACCCGGCTGCCGTGGTCGTGGACGCCCCGGGCCTACCCCGGGGTGTGGGCCTTCATGGCCCTCCTCGTCGTCTCTGCGGGGCTCGCGCCCGCCGGACGGGGGTGCGGCTCACCGGCCGCCAGCGCGCCTCCTGGATCACCGGCCTCTTCGCCCTGTGGATCGCGACGGACTGGCCCGTCGGAGCGCTCGGCTCCGGCTACCTCGCCTCCGCCCACATGGCCCAGTACATGCTCTACACCTTCTTCGCCGCGCCGATGCTGCTGCTCGCCGTCCCCGAAGATCTGGCCCGGTCGGTGA
Source organism: Iamia sp. SCSIO 61187 (assembly GCF_019443745.1). Taxonomy (NCBI): domain Bacteria; kingdom Bacillati; phylum Actinomycetota; class Acidimicrobiia; order Acidimicrobiales; family Iamiaceae; genus Iamia; species Iamia sp. SCSIO 61187. The sequence goes on along the minus strand of NZ_CP050948.1, from coordinate 3,991,389 downwards.
TCCCTGCGGGGCTGGTTCGCCGGGTGCTCCGGGCAGCGTCGCACCCGCTGATCGCCGCCGTCGTCGCCAACGTCGTGCTGCTCGCCACCCATGCCCCCTGGACCGTCGACACCGTCCGGGTCACCCAGCTCGGATCGTTCGTCCTCGACGTGGTGTGGCTGCTCGGTGGGTTGGTCATGTGGCTGCCGATCATCAGCCCGCTGCCCGAACACCGCGCCCGGCCGCTCATCCAAGCCGGGTACCTGTTCCTCGCCGCCGGGCTCGTCCCCATGATCCCTGGCGGGTTCCTCACCTTCGCCGACGATCCCCTCTACCGCCTCTACGAGCTCGCCCCGCGGGTCGGCGGCATCGACCCGGCCAGCGACCAGCAGGCCGCCGGCGTGTTGATGAAGGTCGGCAACCTCCCCCTCATCTGGCCCGTGATCGCCGCCACCTTCGTGCGCGCCGCTCGACGAGACGACGACCTCACCGCACCGTCCACCCCCTCCGAACCAACCCTGACAGGAGCCACTACCCCATGAGCAAGAGCGTCAAGATGTCCCTCGCGCTGATCGTGTGCGCCGCCATCGCACTCGCCGCCGTCGCACTCCTCGGTGGTGACGACGGCGAACCGGAGAAGACGGCCGCAGGCGGTTCCGAGCAAGACGACCGCCTGGCCGGGCCGACAGCATCCGCCTGGCCACCCGGACGAAGGGGCGCCAGTGCTCGTCGAGTTCCTCGACTTCGAGTGCGAGGCCTGCCGAGCGGTCAAGCCGGTGGTCGATCAGGTCCGCCAGGACTACGAGGGCGACCTGGAGATCGTCGTGCGCTACATGCCGCTGCACGCCAGCTCGGTCAATGCCGCCAAAGCAGCCGAGGCCGCCAACGCCCAGGGCAAGTTCGAGGAGATGTACGACCTGCTCTTCGAAACTCAGCCCGCGTGGGGCGAGCAGCAGACCCCCGAGGAGCAGCACTTCTTCGATCTCGCCGAGCAGATCGGCTCGATATGGACGAGTTCAGCGCGGTGTACGAAGACCCCGCTACCGAGGCCAAAGTCGAGCGCGACCAGGCCGACGGCGAGGATCTCGGCGTCACGGGCACCCCGACGTTCTTCCTCGACGGCGAGGAGCTTGACCTGAGCACCGTCGAGGACCTGACCGCGCAGCTCGACGAGGCCGTCGGCCGTTGAGCCCATCCCGTTCTGTCGCCCTGACGACGCCACGACCGCCGGTGGCAGCCGGCGGACGAAGGCGACCGGGAGCGACCCTCACCCGCCGCCGGCTTCGTCAGGGTTGCCGGCGGCGGGTGCTGGCCTCGTGAGCACCACCGACCGCGCCGCGCCGAGCCGGCGCTTCGCCGCCGGTCTCGTCGTCGCCGGCCTCATCGGCCTGCTCGCTGCGGCGACGCTCCTCGTCGAGAAGATCGCCCTCCTCGAAGACCCCGACCGGATCCTCACCTGCGACATCAACCCGATCATCTCCTGCGGATCGGTCATGACCACCGACCAGGCCGAGGCGTTCGGGTTCCCGAACCCGATCATCGGCATCGTCGGCTTCACCATCATCATGACCATCGGTGTCGTGCTCCTCGCCGGAGCCCACCTTCCCCGCTGGGTACTCCGCGGCCTCGGTGCCGGCGCCACCTTCGGCGTCGGGTTCGTCCACTGGCTGATGTTCCAGAGCATCTACCGCATCGGCGCCCTGTGCCCGTACTGCATGGCGGTGTGGGCCGTGACGATCCCGCTGTTCGTCACCACCGTCGCCATGCTCATCCGCACCGGTTCCATTCGCCCGCAACCAGCCCGACTCGGACGCCTGGTCACCGACTACCAGGCGGTCATCGTCACCGTGTGGTTCCTCGTCATCATCGGACTCATCACCCGCCGCTTCTGGTCCTACTGGGAGACCCTCCTGTGAACGCTTCCACCTCGTGGTTCCGCTGGCCCCTCACCTTGCTCGCCCTGGCCATGCTCGCCGGCTGCTCAGGCGGTCGAGATGTCCCCGACGACTATGGCGCCACCACCGAGCGCAACTTCACGGAGGGTTGCGTCGCCGCCCTGACGGACGACTCAGGCGATGGGCCGACCTACGACGGCGACACCGCCGAGGATGTGTGCGGTTGCGCTTACGAGGAGATCACCTCGCCCAGCGGCCTCACCTACGAGCAATTCCGCGAGATCAACGACAGGCAGGAAGAGGCACCGTCGGAGCTGCCCGACGAGCTCAGGGAGATCATCGACCGCTGTCGCCCTCCTGAAGATGGCGCCGGTGGCGGTTGATCCGATTGAGGCAAGACCCGGAGGTGCTGCGCCGAGCTAGGGGCGGATCTCGTAGAAGGCGTTGACGGCGTGGTCGACGTCGAGCTGGCGGAAGCGGGTGAAGCCCGCGTCGCGGGCGATCGCCTCGGCTCGGCGGGCCGACAACCCGAGGGTGCCTAGCCCGGCGCCGCCCGGTTCGGAAAGGCCGGAGGACATGCAGCTCATGACGCTCTCGCCGTACATCATGGCGGCGACGGGGTTGTGGGCGACGTTCTCGGCGTAGGTGTCGTAGGCCTTGATGTCGATGAGCAGCCAGGTCCCGTCCTCGGCCACCGCACCCCGGATGGTGCGAGCCATGCCGGCGGGATCGGTCATGTCGTGGAGACAGTCGCAGGTGGCGACGAGGGCAAACGATCCGTCGTCGGGGATGGGCTCGTCGCCGCCGTGGCGGAACTCGACGTTGGCCAGCCCTCGCTCGGCGAGCCGCGCTCCGGCTCGGTCGAGGGCGAGGTGGGAGATCTCGTAACCGACGATCTGGCTGGCCGGGAACGCGGCGGCCAGCTCGAGCACGACCCCGCCGGACCCGCACCCGACGTCGGCCACCGTCGCACCTGCCTCGAGCCGAGCGACGACATCGTCGAGGAGCGGGACGACGTCGGCGACGAGGTGCGCTCGCATCCACGGCTCGAAGGTCCGCTCGATGCCGATGGCGCCGTCGGGGCCGTGAGCGTCGTAGTCGTAGCCGACGCCGGTGCGGAAGCTGTCCGGGAGCCTCTCCAGCCGTTGCATCGTCTGGGGCAGCGAGTGGAACATCCCGGCCAGGTTCGCCTCGTGATCCGGGTCGGCCAGGACGACCGCACCAGCGGCCGACAGCGAGAAGCGCTCGGCGTCGTCGACGAGCACCAGTCCGGCAGCGGCCTGGTTGTAGAGCCACTCCCGCACCCACCGCTCGACCAGCCCGGCTGCGTCGGCCAGCTCGGCCGACGACACCGGTCGTTCCAGGTCGGCCAGGGTGCGGTAGAGGCCGAGCCGATCACCCAGATGGACCATCGCCGCCGTGATCGCCCCGGCGCGCACCTTGGCCACCTCGTAGGCGAACAGCGCGATCTCGACCTCGTCGGGTCCTTCGTCGACCATGGTGGATGCCATGGCGGCGACGCTACCGGTCGGACGCTGGACAGTTCAGCGGCGAGCGGTATAGTTCAGCCTGTGCTGAACACCGCTACACGGCTCGAAGCCATGAGCCGACTGGGTCGGGCCCTGGCCGATCCGAACCGTTGCCGCATCTTGCTGATGCTCCTCGATGGCCCGGCCTACCCGGCGGCCATGGCCGAAGAACTTGGCCTCAGCCGCCCGAACGTCAGCAACCACCTCGCCTGCCTCCGCGGCTGCGGCCTCGTCGTCGCCCAACCCGAGGGGCGTCAACTCCGCTATGAGCTGGCCGACCGCCACCTCTCCCACGCCCTGCGAGACCTGCTCGACGTCACCCTGGTCGTCGAGTGCCCGAGTGCGGGAGCGAGACATGACCACAGTCCAGTTCTCGGCACTCACCCCCAACAGGGAGACGGTGCTGCGGCGCCGGTCCGGTTCACGGTGGCTGCGACGATCACCTACAACGTCGTCGAGGGCGTCATCGCCATCACCGCCGGCACCGTTGCGGGCTCGGCGGCGCTCGTCGGGTTCGGCCTCGACTCGACCGTCGAGGTGCTCTCGGCCGCTGCGGTCGCCTGGCAGTTTGCGGGCACCGACCACCGAGCGCGAGAGCAGACGGCCCTGCGGCTCGTTGCCGTCTCGTTCTTCGCCCTTGCCGCCTACGTGTCCTTCGACGCCCTCCGCACGCTGCTCGGCGCCGCCGAGGCGGACCACAGCACCGTTGGCATCGTCCTCGCCGCCTTGAGCCTGGCGATCATGCCCGTCCTGTCCTGGTTCGAGCGCCGAACCGGCCGAGCGCTCGGTTCGGCCAGCGTCGTGGCCAACAGCAAGCAAACGCTGCTGTGCACCTACCTCTCGGCGGTCTTGCTGCTCGGCCTCGTCGCCAACAGCGTCCTCGGCTGGTCCTGGGCCGACCCCATCGCCGCCCTCGTCATTGCCGCCGTCGCCGTCAAGGAAGGACGCGAGGCCCTCAACGGCGAGGTCTGCTGTGCCGCCCCCTCGGCCCTCGCCGACGAGCCGGACGACGCCTGCTGCCCGGGGTGCGACTGATGGCCCGCCGACCTATGCCTGACGCGGTGCGCAACGCCTTCGACGCCGAGCTGCAAGCAGCCGGCTACTCCGAGGGCCAAGCCCGATGGGACCACCTCGAACGAGCCCACATCCTCTCCCAACCATGGGCCTGGCCCCATGTGAAGGTGCATGGCCTCATGCTCCGCCAAGGCCTCCGAGAACGAGACCGACGAGAGGCGATCGGCCAGGTCGTCCGCCTGATCGTCGCCGGCCCTGGCTCCCTCGCCGGCCGCTATCCGAGCGGCAACAGCGGTCGAGCCACGGTCCCCATGATGAAGCCCGCGCCCGTTCCGCCCGACCTCGCCGCCCTTCTCGACCGCGTCTGATAACGCGCGCGGTCAGCTAGACGTCGCAATGGCGCGCCAGGTCTCGGCTGAACCTTCGCTGAGCCACGACCACGTCCCGGCTTCCATCGTCCAGTCCCGCAACGGACGGTCCTGTTCACGGAGCAGCTGACTCTATGACGGTGCAGACAACGGCTTCGCGCCCGGACCGCATCGCCTGCTCTGCCTGGTCACGAGCGTTGCTGAGCGTCGCGCGCACCGCACACAGATCGGCGATGGCCCGATCTATGCCCGCCAGTCGGCGGTCGAGCAGCTCGACGACCATCCCGCAGGGACGCCCTTCGGAACGCTGAAGGTCGATGATCTGGCCGATCTCCTCGAGTCGCAGCCCGATGGACTTCGCCTGCCGCACGAACCTCAGCACGGCGATCTCCTCCGGCCCATAGGTGCGGTATCCGCCTGACGTGCGGGAGGCTGGGCCGATGAGGCCGCGAGCCTCATAGAGCCGGATGGCCTTCGGAGTGAGGCCTGTGAGGTCAGCGGCCTGCCCGATGGTGAGGCTCGACGTCGACATGATCGGAAGCTCCTTGACCTTGCCCCTAGGACAAGGTTCTATCGTCGATTCGCATCGGATCCCCCTCGCACCACGACGAGTCAGACAGCCGCGGCTCCGGGGCGACGCCGCTCCGGCGGGCGATGAGCCGACCGGCGTTCCGTCGCTTCTGGGCTGCTCAGACCGTCTCTCGCTGGGGCGACACCTTCAACTCAGTGGCCCTCGTGATCGTCGTGTACGAGTTGACCGGCTCTGGAGTGAAGGTCGCGGGCACTGTCGCTCTCGAAATCGCACCGGTGATCCTCTTCGGGTTCATCGCCGGGTCGTTCGTGGACCGCTACGACCGCAGGCGGATCATGGTGTCCGCCGATGTCGCGCGCGCCTTGGTTGCCATAGGGCTGGCCGTCTTCCACGACGAGCTCCTCGCCGTGTACCTGGCTGCGTTTGCGCTTTCGGCCTTCACCGTGCTGTTCAACCCGGCCGCTGGGAGCGCTCTCCCTGCAGTAGTGGTCGACCCAGACGACATCGTGGGCGCCAACGCTGCCGTGTGGTCGGCTGCTGTCATCTCCCAGATCGCCCTCGCACCCGTCGCCGGCCTGATCGTCGCGACGGCAGGGGCCCGGATTGCCTTCCTCCTCAATGCCCTCACCTTCGTCATCTCGGCGGTCCTGCTGGTCCGCCTTCCGATGGTGCGCGAACCAGTTCGGTCGGCGGGGAAGCACCTCGCTGACATTGCGGAAGGTCTGAAGGCCATACGTTCGAGCCGGTTCCTCGGGGTGCTGGCCTGCGTGCAGGGTCTCGCAGCGCTCTCGGCCGGCGCGACCTCTGCGCTCCTCGTGGTCCTCGCCGAGGATCACCTCGATGTCCGCGCGAGCCAGTTCGGACTGTTGATCGCAGCGATAGGAGTCGGCGCCGGTGTCGGGCCACTCGTCCTCCAGCGCATCGCGAAGGACGTGCGCCGTCGAGGATGGTTGTTCGGCCCCTACGTCCTTCGAGGCGTAGTCGATGTGGTGCTCGCCGCCAGCACCTCCTTCGGAGTGGCGCTGGGGGCTCTCGCTGCGTACGGCGTCGGGACGAGCACCGGCAACGTCACCTACAACAGCGTTCTGCAGACCACGGTGCCCGAGCGGATGCGTGGGCGGGTCTTTGCCTTCTTCGATGTGGTCTGGCAGACCGGACGGCTCCTGAGCATCGGAGTCGGAGGTCTTGCAGCCGACCGCTTCGGCATCGCAGCCGTCTACTTGCTCGGCGGGGCACTACTCGTAGGCGCCGGTGCACTCGGCCTGACCCTCGCTCCGCAGCGCCTCGTACACGCGGCCAACGTGGGTGACGCTGATTCCCGCATGGCTGGCGAGCACGGCTAGGCGGTCTCAAGGTGACGGGCGAGGTTCGGAACACTGGCCGACTCGGGGTGTTCGAGCATCTCTTGCAACGCCCCGATCGGGACGCGGAGGGTACGGCCGAGCTGGAGGCAGGGAATGCCCTCCCGGCCACCCGTCTCGCGCCAGCGGCGGGCCTGTGCGTAGGCCGCGCCGCGGCTGATGCGGAGCACCGCGGCTGCCTCCTCGATCGTGAGCACCTCGGTGCTGTGGTGTGGCGTCTTCATGGGGTGCCTAGGCCCTGGCGGGTCCGTGAACCTCACAGATGGAGTTCGGGGGGGCGCTTCGGACGACCAGCGGGTCCGTCGTCAACGTGGGCCAGCTCGTACGCCGTCAGCTCGCCGGTGGAGCGTTCAAGGCGTCGCTCGACGGCTTCGTCCGCCGAGGGGCCAGGCGCTCGCGGCAGGGCCTCTTCATCGAGCTGGTTCGCTGCTGCCGTGAGGTAGAGGTGGTTCGCCGAGCGGCCTCGGGTGATGTCGACGTAGGTCTCTGCCCGGGTCGCGGTGGGGTCGATGCGACTCGTCGACACGGCGTGGGTCGAACTTTGGACGGCGTAGCTCGTCAGCGCGTAGGCGTGGTCCAGGCCCACCTCGACACGGCCGTCTCGGTCGTGATGATCGAAGAACCTCCGGGGGACGTCGACGGTGCCGATGCCGTCGAAGGCGACTGTCAACGTGTCGCCCCCAGGATCGGTCGGGCTGTGTCGGGTAGCGGTGATGGTGCCGAGGGCCCCGTTGCGGACGTAGGCACGCCGATCGCCGGGGACGTGAAGGCTTCGATCGGGAGCCCGTGCGGTGACTCGATCGCCGATGGAGAACCGGCGGTCATCGCTGGCGGGGACCTCGTCCACCGCGACCTGGCCATGGGCTCGAAGAAGGTGGTGGGCGAGGCGGTTGAGCTGGCGTCGGGTCGCGTTGCGGCGATCGACCATCGGGTGGGCGAGCCCGGCCTGGTGGGCGTCCCACCAGCGGCCGAGGATCTGGCGGTACATGGCGAGGTCGTCGGAGGCGATGTGGAGGTGCCCGGCGGCTTCGAGGTGGTCGAGGGCTTCGCCGATTCGGCCGTCGCGGAGCGCCTCGGCTGCGGCTCGGTCGTCCGGATGGCGGACCCGGTGGGTCGTGCGCAGCTCGGGGGTCGTGGGGGGGTGTCGTTCGCACAGGACGCGGAACATGCCTCCGGCGGGCACCGCGCCGTGCTGAGCGGGATCGCCGATGAGCCGCAGCGAGGCCCCGGTGCGGGCGGCCATGGTCATGATCGCGTCGAGGTCGCGGTCGCCGATCGTCGAGGCTTCGTCGATGACGAGCACGGTCCGCGAGTCGAGGGGGAGGTCGTCGGGGTCGTCGTGGGCGAGGTACCAGGCGAGCGTCTCGCACTCGATGCCCGTCGCCGCTGCCAACGTACGAGCGGCCTCGCCCTTCACTGCTGCGCCGAGGACCCGGTGGCCGGCGGCGGCCCAGGCGTCTGCGCAAGCCGCCACAGTTGTGGTCTTGCCCGCGCCAGCACGCCCGATGGCCGCCTGGAAGCGGTGTCCGCCCGCGCACCAGGAGCGGACCAACGCGCGCTGCTCGTTGGTCAGGTGGGGGTGTCCGCCCAGGGCTGCGGTGAGCGCCGGAGCGGGCACGGCATGGCCGCTGCCATGGAGGCCTAGTTCGTAGCGGTCGGCGATGCGTTCCTGGATGCCGAGGGCCTCGACGGTCGTGTAGAGCGGTTCGCCCGAGCCGACGAGGCACACGACGTGCTCGGACGCAAGGAAGTCGTCGATCAGACGCTCGAGACGGGCGGCTCCGACGAGCAGGGGCTGCGGAGTGCCGTCCTCGTCGGGAACCGGAAGGTCGACGAGCGCTGCGACTGCGACGGACCGTGTGAACACCGAGCCCCCTTCGCAGACCCCATCCGGCGCCGCCAAGAGGGCGAACACCTCGGCGGCGTCGGGCTCGACGTCCTGGGGCGGCCGACCTCCCAGCCGCGACAGGGCATCGAGGTCGAGGCCGAGAGCGGCGGCCCGCGCCCTCCACTCGGATGTGAGCTCTGCGACCGGCGTGTGGCTCTTGGCCGGGCGGGTGCGGAGGACAATGGTCTCGATCTCCCCAGGGTGGGCGCCCCGACCGATCTCCTGTTCCAGCTCGCGGAGGGCGTCGTCGATCTCGTTGCGCCGCTTCGAGAACTCGCGCACGACGCGGTCGTCGATGCCGGCGATCTCCCATCCTCCGCGACGTCCTGGCCGCCACCGCACGCCGAGACGGGCCGACAGCTGGTGGCGCATCTCAGCCGTAGCCAGCGCGGACGCGGCCTGAGCATGGCGATAGAGACCGCGGGCGTCGAGCCCGCGGTGACTCCCGTCGGAGAGGGTGACGGCGTTAGCCACGACGTTGTGGTGGTGGGGAAGGGGTCCAACGAGCGGGACGTCAGGTGCCGGAACGAGGCCACCATCCAACCCTCGGCCTTCACCGGGTTGCCGCCCACGCGGCCATAGGCGGCGTGCTCCTCGAGCCAGCCCATGGCCCAGTCGTTGCCGGCCTCGATCGAGCCGAGCACCGCGTCTCGCGCTGCGGTGTCACCGAGGAGCGCGAGCACGCCGAGGGACTTCTCGGTCGTCGCCGTCACGTCGTATGCCACTCGGACCGACGGCGGCCTCCGGCGTTCGAGGAAGGCGGCCAGCTCCTGGCGCGTCACCAGCCAGCGACCCTTCGTGCCTCTGTGCGCGACCAGGTAGGCACGGCGCGGCAGACGGCCGGCAGCAAGGCGTCGCTCGATCTCCGGTCCGTCGTCCTCGTAGCGACAGGCCAGCTGGCGGAGGTAGCGGGTCGTGACCCCGGCGAGGCGGGCGGCCTCGGCGATCGGCAGCTGGTCGCCGTCGTCGCCGAGCGCCCGAACTACGTCGGGATCGGTTCCGGCGCTACGAGCGACGTCGCACGACGCCAGCTCTGCTTCGGTCACCCATCGGTGTCCATCCGCGAGGATCGGCACCAGATACGAGCCTCTGACCTGGGACATCGTGCGCGCACGATCGCGAGCACGACTGAGCGCACGATCCTCCACGCCGTCGTCTTCGGCCGGCGCTGCGAGTTGAGCCACGGCGAGCGCCGCCCCGACATACAACATCCGACCCACCTCTGACCGGGTCAACCCGAGGGCGGCAGCGGCGTCCGCCTCGTCGTACAGGTGCATGCCTTCCGGCGTGGTCAGCGTGTGGCGACCCACGCCGAGGTCGTGTCGACGTCCCGCTGAGCCCTGGGCCGTGATCAGACGTTCGCCGGTCCCGGGATCACGGCCCGATAGCACCGCAGCGAAGTCGTCCGTGCGCACCCGGCCTCGGAGGCCTGCCAGCTCGGCTGCCCGCCCGGACCAGCGCCCTGGCTCCTCGCCGCTGTCGGCGTAGTACCTCGACGGACCGTCGGCCCCAGACGACGGACGGCCGGCGCTCGCCGCCGGGGCTGGAGGTACCGGACGATGCCATCGACCACCTGCGCGATAGCGCTCCGACCCCCGCCGAGCGGGGTGACGGTGAACTTCACCGGACGGCTTGGCGACGGCGGTCGGCGGGTTCCCCGAAGGGGAACCCGCAAATGTGTGCCTGTCGTATCTGCTGGGTCGGTGGGGAGGTGGATGGGCGGGTGTGTGGGTGGCTGTTCGGTCGTGGTGGGGTCATGGTTCGAGGTGTCTGGATGGAGTGGTGGTGTTGGGTCGGTGTTCTGGTGGTCGGCGGGATTGGATGCGGTCGAGTCGGGTGGTGAGCTGAGCTGCTGGTGTCGTGGAGGTGAGGCCGGCGATGTGCCGGTCGAGCAGCTCGGTGTGCATCCGGCGGGACCTGACCTTCCCCCGGTTCTCCGGACGGGGTTGGTGTGGTGATCATGCCGCGGTGGCGGCGGGGGTGTGGCTCGTTCGTAGGCGATGGGGCTGAGGTAGCCGAGGGCGGAGTGGCGGCGGGTGGGGTTGTAGAAGGCTTCGATCCAGTCGAACAGGGCGGTGGCGAGCTCGTCTCGGGTGGCCCAGCGGCGGCGGTCGAGCAGCTCGATCTGCATGGACCCGAAGAAGCTCTCGGCCATGGCGTTGTCGAGGCCGCAGCCGATGCGGCCCATGGAGCCGAGGAGGCCGGCTTGGCGGAGCCGGTGGCCGAAGGCCCAGGAGGTGTATTGGGCTCCGCGGTCGGAGTGAACCACGGTCCCGGCCGCTGAGCGGCGGCGCCAGCGGGCCATGTCCAAGGCATCGACGACGATGTCGGCTTCGATGCGTTCAGAGATCGACCAGCCCACGACGCGCCGGGACCAGGCGTCGAGGACCACGGCGAGGTAGACCCAGCCTTGGTCGGTGCGGTGCTGGGTGATGTCGGTGACCCAGAGCCTGTCGGGCCCGGTCGGGTGGAACTGGCGACGGACCAGATCGTCGTGCACGGCCGGCGCCGGTCGTCGGCGGGTGCCCTTGCGGCGATGGACCCCGCAGATCCCTGACTGGCGCATCAGCCGCTCGACGCGCTTGCGACCGCAGCGCAGGCCCATGCCGAGGCGGAGCTCGGCATGGACCCGAGGCGAGCCGTAGGTGCCCCTCGAAGCAGCGTGGATGTCCTGGATCGTGGCGGTCAGCTCAGCATCGGCGAGCGCACGGGCCGATGGTGGCCGGTTCCGCCAGTCGTAGAACCCCGACGGCGACACGTTGAGGACCCGGCAGGCGACCCTGATCGGTACGCCCTCGATCGCCAGCTCGGCGATCACCGGGAACATCATTTTGGGAGGACGTTCTCCCGAGCGAAGTAGGCAGCGGCGCGCTTGAGGATCTCGTTCTCGAGCTCCAGACGGCGCTTCTCCCGGCGTAGCTCAGCCAGCTCAGACCGCTCACCGGTGGTGAGTCCCTCGCGGCGGCCTTCGTCGACGTCGGCCTGGGCGACCCAGTTGCGCAGGCACGACTCCGAGATGCCCAGCTCCATGGCCAGGTCCTTCACCGGTCGCACACGCTGGCCGTCGTCATCGACCTGGCGGGCTAGCTCAACAGCACGACGCCGGAACTCCGGCGGATGAGGCAACGGCACTCGAGGCTCCCTTCGGCAAGGACATCGTCCTCACACGATCGGTGTCCGAGCAACCGGGGGAAGGTCAGACCACTCCGGCAGTCGCCGGAGTTGGTGGGTGTCCAGGGGGCGCACCTGGCGGAAGACCTCCCACTGGCCGTCCGCTGCTTGGCGGGCGAAGCGGTAGCGCACGAGGCGATCCAGCGTTCGCGAGAGCGGGCTGTGCTCGCCCCGCCCCGTGCCGACGCCGAGGGAGCGGGAGAGCTCACCGAAGTCGATGCGCGCCGGCTCGGCCTCGGCCCAGAGCGCCGGTAGGCGCCGGAGCAAGGCGGTCGACGTCGGCCCGAGCACCGGTGCCCAGCACCGCTCGACGTAGGCGTGCTCGAGGTCGAAGCCGGCGCGCGCGACCCGGGGGTCCGGGTGGCCCGCCGGCGAGATGGTGATCAGGTGTCGTTCCACGGCTCGCTAGGCCGTCGACCCCACGCCGATCCCTCATCGGAGAGACGTGATCGTGCGGGAACCTTCGCGAGCACGACTCGTCTCACGACGGTTCGCACGATGCCTCCATCAGACCCTCCCCGTGCTCATCGACACGAGGAGGCCACCGATGGCTCGAATCGCACAGGACCTGGATCAAGAGTGGGACCGCATCGCCACCGGCCCCGCCGCCCGCCGCGCCGTCATCCGGTGGGCCAACACGCACGAGGCCTTGGCGGGGCTCGTCGACCTCGACGACGTCCTCGCCGCTCGCCGCGACGCCGACCGGGCCAACCCAGTCCTCCGGGCGCTGGTGACCATGGCGGCCGACGACGACTCGCCGCCGACGCTCCATGCCAGGCCCTCCTCCCCGGGTCTCCACCTCGGCCGCACGACGGGCAACGACGATCACAACGCCATCGAGGAGCTGGTCTCAATCGCCTGGGAGCGGATCCGCACCTACCCCGTCGACCGGGAAGGGAGAGTCGCCGGCAACGTCCTGCTCGACGTGAAGAAGCGCTACCGGGCGCACCGCCGGATCGAGGCTCCGGGCGAGTGGGCGGAGATGGTGTCCGACCCACCGTCACCGACTCGCACGCCCGAGGACGAGGTCATCGCTCGCTCGGTGTTCGAGCAGCTCCGCGTCGCCGAGGTCGAGGGTCACGTCATGCCCAGGGCGGCCTCGATGATCGTGCGGACGAGGGTCCACGGCGAGACGCTCGTGGAACTCGCTCGTGAACAGGGCACCACACCCGCCGCCATCGGCCAGCGCCGCTGGCGGGCCGAGCGCCGCCTTCGCGAGCTGCGGCTCGTCGGGTGAGCTTGGAACCAGCCCGCCGAGCCGGTCGTCACATCGTGCGTCCCCCGACGAGGTGCGTCATGCGCGGCTCCTGCCTTCTCATGACATCTCATGTATGCCCCATCACACCCTTGGGTAGTGCTGAGGCGTCCCGCCTTGCGAGGACTCAACCCGCTTCGGTGCGGGGTGACACGTCGGATGCTCCGTGGTCGATGCTCCCAACCCCGTCCTCCCGTCCACGGAGTGGCCGACGCCTGATCGATCGGGCAACCGGGGAGAGTGAACCGCCCCGGGTCTTGTGGAGGCATTGATCCCACGGAAAGGTGGAGTCATGCCAGCACCGAGGAAGTACCCGGCCGAGCTGAGGGAGCGGGCCATGCGGCTCGTGAGGGAGGCCCAGGAGCAAGATCCTGAGCTGTCATTGAACGCTGCGGTGGTCCGGATCGGCCAGCGGGTCGGGGTCAACAAGGACACGTTGCGGGGTTGGTGCAAGCAGGCCGACATCGACGCCGGCCGCCGGCCCGGCACCACGACCTCGGATTCCCAGCGGATCAAAGATCTCGAGACTGAGGTCCACGAGCTCAAGCGGGCCAACGAGATCTTGTTGGCGGCGTCGAGTTTCTTCGCGAGGGAGCTCGACCCTCGACTGCCTTGGTAGTCGTCTTCATCGACGACCACCGCGACCGCTTCGGGGTCGAGCCGATCTGCCGCGTCCTGGCCGCCCACGGCGTGGCGATCGCCCCGAGCACCTACTACGCGGCCAAGACCCGCCCGCCCTCGGCACGCCAGATCGCCGATGATGCGTTGGTCGTCGAGATCAGGCGCGTGCACTTCGAGGTCGGTCGTGGCGTCTACGGGGCCCGGAAGGTCTGGCACCAGCTCCGTCGCGAGGGCCACGAGGTTGCCCGTTGCACCGTCGAGCGGTTGATGCGCGCTGAGGGTCTGCAAGGCGCACGCCGGGGTCGCAAGGTCCGCACGACCAGCGCCGACGACGCAGCGGTGCGGCCCCCGGATCTGGTGAAGCGGGACTTCACCGCCCCAGCGCCGAACCGGCTCTGGGTCGTGGACTTCACCTACGTGGCCACGTGGGCCGGCATGGCCTACACGGCGTTCGTGACCGACGTGTTCTCGAGGCGGATCGTTGGCTGGCGCACCGCAACATCGATGCCCACCGAGCTGCCGCTCGACGCGTTGGAGATGGCCATCTGGACCCGCGACGGCCACCGCCTCGACGGCCTCGTGCACCACTCCGACGCTGGAAGCCAATACACATCGATCCGCTACGCCGAGCGCCTCACCGACGCGGGAGCCGTCGCGTCGATCGGGACCGTCGGGGACTCCTACGACAACGCCTTGGCCGAGTCGGCCATCGGCCTCTACAAGACCGAGCTCGTCCACCGTGACGGCCCCTGGCGAACCGTCGGAGACCTCGAGCTGGCCACCCTCGGCTGGGTCCACTGGTTCAACGAGACCCGCCTCCACAGCAGCCTCGGCTACGTGCCGCCCGTCGAGTTCGAGAACGACCACTACCGTCAACTGAACACCCAGGATCGCCCGATCCTGGGACAACCAGCCCTCCACTGAACCCGGGGCGGTTCAGTGTGTGGACGCTGGACCAGACCATCGACCTCCCGCCCGGCGACATCTCCGCGGTGCCGCTCCTCGTCACACTGGGACAGCCTGACGACGACGGCCAGGTCTATGTCGACCTCGAGGCCGAGGGGCTGGTGAGCCTCATCGGCGACGGCCAGGCGAGCCGGGAGCTGGCGCGGTCGATGGCCATGGAGCTGCTGCTCCGCTCGACCGCCGACGCCCCCGAGGTCTTCGTGGTCGGCGAGCTGCTCGACCCGAGCGTCACCCAGGGCTTCGACCACGCCACCGTCGTGGACGACTGGGACGCCATCGCAGCAGACCTCGGCGTGTGGGTCGAGCAGACCCACCGGGCGATCGAGACCAACGGCTGGGGCAACGGGTTCGTCGGCCGTGGAGCCGACCCGGCTCACGATGTCCTCGCCCCGCTGGCCGTCATCGCTGCGTCGGCGCCACCGCAGGGCGTGCTCGATGCGCTGACGACCTGTCGGCCATCGACCGTCGGTGTGGTCGTCGTCGGCGCCGTCGATGCTCCGGCGACGACCATCGAGTGCCGGGCCGGCGTGGTGACCGTCCCCGCCCTCGGTCTCACCTGCACAGGCCAGATGGTCGACACCGAGGGCGCCGCGGACATCGCTCGTCTCGTGCGCTCCGCGGAGGCGGTCGAGCTGCCTTGGCCAGATCCCGACGAGGAGCCCGAGCCCGACCCCGGCGAGACCGAAGGCGACGAGGTCGACACCTCGGAGCCGGAGTACGACGTCCTCGTCCGCCTCTTGGGCGACATCACGATCGAGGGCGGCCGCAAGGGCATCGCGCCCAAGCCGACAGCCGTGATCGCCTACATCGCCATCCACCGGTCAGTGTCCTCGGAACAGCTCCAGGACGCCTGCTGGAGCGAGCCGGGCCTGGCCGACCACCGTCGCCGGCTGCGTGACCTCATGTCACAGTGCCGAGCCGGGGTTGGGACGAACCACCTCCCGACCTCGCACGACGGGCGATACAGCGCCGGGCCACGGCTCGTCACCGACACGGAGCTGTTCGAGCGGCGTGTTGCTCGGGCCGCCAACCTTCCGCCAGCCGAAGCGGCCGACGTCTACCGGGAGGCCCTGGGCCTCGTGACCGGAAAGGTGTTCAGCTACCCGAGTCGGGCCCGGTCCTCGTACACCTGGATCGACGTCGAGAACCTGGTGAACCGGTGGGAAGTGCGCATCGCCGGGGTCGCCCAGCAGTGCGCCGAGACGTACATCGACCTCGGCGAGCCGGAGGCTGCCGCCGATGTCCTTCACTCGGTCACCGCCGCCCTGCCCCTCCACAGCGGTCTGGCCGAAGCACTGATGCGTGCGCACGCAGCCGCCGGCAACCGCCAGGCCGTGCTAAGCGCCTACGCCGCCTACATCAAGGGCCTCGACGATCTCGACCTCGACGTCGAGGACTCCGTCCAAGCCACCTTCGACGAGCTGACGGGCTAGGAGGCTGAGAGCCGCGATCACGATGTGGAGGGGGTGCTGTCGTCGAGTGCGGCAGGCGAGCCATCCCTGCGGTGGATGAGCCACCAGACAGCCAGGACCGCTCCGGCCGCGGCGCTCACCCAGATGTTCACGCGGACCCCGGCGATCAGAGAGGCTTCGTCGATCCTGAGCGCCTCGACCCAGAGACGGCCGGCGGCGTATCCGGCGACGTACAGGGCGAAGATCCGTCCCGGCGGCCCGTCAGGTCGGCGCCTTCCGTAGAGGACCAAGGCGCCCGCAAGTGCGAGGTTCCACAGGGCTTCGTAGAGGAACGTGGGGTGGAAGGTCGCGTCATTGAGGTAGCCATCGGGTCGCCGGGAGGCGTCGATCCGCAAACCCCAGGGCAGGTCCGTCGGACGGCCGAACAGCTCCTGATTGAACCAGTTGCCCAGCCTTCCGATGGCCTGGGCGATGGGGATCGCTGGGGCCGCAACGTCAAGCAGCTCGGCCGCGGGCAGATCTCTGCGGCGGGCGACCAGGACACCGGCCACGACCCCGGCGAGCAGCCCACCCGGGATGCCGAGTCCGCCTTCCCAGACCTTGAACGCATCGAGCCAGCGACCCTCGAAGCGCTGGTAGTCGGTGAGGACGTGGTACGCCCGGGCGCCCACCACACCGACCGTCACGGCCCATACCGCCAACCCTGAGATGTCGCTGGGATCGCCACCGCGAGCCGCCCAGCGTCGCTGGGCGATGACCACGCCCACGATGACACCCAAGCCGATCGCCAGCCCATAGGCCCGTATGGTCAACGGGCCGAGCTCGAGCGCGTTCTGACTTGGGCTTGGGATGGCGCTCAGGACCACTTCGGTACGATCATGGCGAAGCGGGCGCGGGACCGAGGCCAGGGTGCGACGCGACGCGGCGAAGGCGAGCAGGGCCCTTTCGAACGCAAGATCGGCGCCGTCATAGCATGGAGCCGAGGTCCGACGTGACGGTCGGGTAGGCGGCGGTCATCGACTTCAGCTGCCTGGTGGTGAGTCCAAGCTTGATGGCGAGGGCGCAGAAGTTGATGAGCTCGCCGTACTCGGGCCCGAGCATGTGGGCACCGACGATGGTGTCGGTCGAGGTGTCGACGAGGATCTTCGCTGCTGCGGTCGTCTCGCCGGTGCGGTAGTTCGAGTACCAGTCGGCGGTGTCGGTGTAGCGGATGTCGAGATCGATGTCCTTCTGCCTGGCGTCTGCTTCGAGCAGTCCCACCCTGGCGAGCTCGGGGATCGTGAAGACGGCCGTGGGCACCCCGTGGTAGTCGGGAACGATGGTCGTGTTCTTGAGCATGTTCGATGCTGCGACCTTGCCTTCGATCACGGCGACCGGGGTCAGGGGCATGCCGGGGGTGTCGGCTGAGTCGCCGGCTGCGAAGACGCGTGGGTTGGTGGTGCTCTGGAGGTGGCCGGCGACACTCACGCCTCTCTCGCCGTGGGCGACGCCTGCGGCGTCGAGCTCAAGTCTCGATAGTTCTGGGCTGCGGCCTGCGCCGTGTACGACGAGGTCGGTCTCGATCACGGTTTGGTCGCCGGCGCGATCAACGGTCACGCGGTAGCCCGAGCCGGTCGATTTGATCGAGGTGACGACGGTTTGGCGGTGAACGTCGATCCCTACGGCCGAGCTGCGGGCGACCAGGAGCTCGACGAGATCGGGATCGAAGCCTTTGAGAGGGCGTTCGCCGCGATCGATGATGACCGGTCGGCTGCCGGCCCGGGCTGCGATGTGCGCGAACTCGAATGAGATGAAGCCGCCGCCGATGAACAGGATCCGGGTAGGAAGGCTGGCCAGGTTCAAGAAGTCGGTGCTGTCGAGCAGGTGGTCGGCGCCTGGAAAGTCCATGGTGTTCGGGCGTGCTCCGGTGGCGATCAGGAAGTGTGTCGACTAGACCGTGTCGCCGTCGATGTCGAGCAGGTGCGGCGCAGTGAACGCCGCTGTGCCGTGGAACGTCTCGACGCCGTTGCGGATCAGCCCCTGTTCCATGCTCTGCGGAGCCGGGTCGGTGAATCCGTGCTTGTGCTTCATCAGGTCAGACCAGTTGATCGTCAACCCGGCGGAGTCGATGCCTTTGCCGCTCATGAGCCTGGCGCTGTCGATGATCTCGGCGCCCCGGCGCAGGATCTTCTTGGGGTCGCAGCCCCGCAGCGCACAGGTGCCCCCGTAGGGGAGCTCGTCGACGATCGCGACACGCCAGCCTTCGGACGCGCATTTGTTGGCCGCCGCGCCGCCGGCCATGCCCGCACCGATCACGACCAAGTCATACGAGGTCGTCATCTCGCGGTCGGTCGTGTCGAGGGGCGAGTCGCCGGCGAGGGCAATCGGGCATGTTCTGCGCTCGGCGTCGAGGTGAGCTCAGCAGGCCCTTGACACCGGTCGCGTTGTCGACCGCGCCGGCGGAGCCCGATCGCCGTGACGGCGACGGCGGCGGCGGCGGCGATCAAGGTCCAATGGCCCACCGACAGCCCAGCGATGACCCCGGCCACGCCGACCGGGACCAGGATGGAGAACGCGCAACAGATGCCCATGGCGGCGCCCATGCCGATGAAGCCAACGGGGGTCTTGCGATCAGCCACGGGTCATCACCGCTCGCAGCTGGCTCAGGGTGGGGGACCCAGCCGGGCCATCAGGGGTCTGATACACCCGGCAGGACAAGCCGACCCGACCGCCGGGATCATCTTCGGGCTGGGCGAAGACGTCGACCCCGTCCACGAGGATGCTGGGCGAGCCATGGAAACCGACCCGCGCTGCATCCTCGGGGGTGCTGACCAGTTGTCGCGTGATCGTCACGTCCGGCAGCTCTCGGGCGACCTCAGCGAGATGGCCGTCGGCCACCTTCCAGTTCGGGCAGTCGGCGAAGTAGAGCAGCGTCACGTCCATCACCGGACCGTAGACCTTGATCTGCGGATCAAGGTCAAGCGGTAGGATCGGGCAATGCGGATCGGTGAGTTGGCAGATGCAGTGGGGGTGCCCCCCGAGACGGTGCGGTTCTACGAGCGGCGAGGGCTGCTCCCCGAACCGGAACGAGCGACGAACGGCTACCGGCTGTACCACGACGCTGCGTTGCACCGGCTGCGATTCATCCGCACGGCACAAGCCTCCGGGCTGACGCTCGCAGAGATCGGTACCATCATCGACCTCCGCGACGAGGGCACCGTGCCGTGCAGCCACGTCGGATTGCTCCTCGAGACCAAACTCTCCGAGGTCCAGCAACGCCAACGGCACCTCGCAGCAGTCGAAGCCGAACTTCACCAACTCCTCCGGCGCAGCCGCTCCCTCGACCCCTCCAAGTGCGGCGACGACGACGTCTGCCACATCCTCACGATCGACGGAGACGACACGAAATAGGGTCAACGCTGCATGCCAACGGCCGTTGCTGACGGCGCCGTAGGGCAGCCTCGATGGCGATACGCCGGGAGCCACCACCAGACCTTGCACACCCTCGCCGGGGTCAGGTGGAAGATCGGTTGGCTTGGGTCTTCCTGCCGGACGTAGTCGATCAGGCGGCGGGTACCCGGTCCCGAGTCGGGCAGCTCATCGGCGAGACGGTCGAGGACGGCAAGCTCATCGCTCCGGGTGATGAGGTCTGCGATGCGCTGGTTGATTTCGGCCACCTCCCGTCGAAGGACCTCGCGGACGAAGCCAAACGGTTCGAGCAGCGGGGACGACCCCTCGGCTGGTTGTTCGCAGCGATGGCCGGCGGGACCGCCTTCGGCCCCAGCCTTGGCGTGCTCGCCGAGCCGTGCTCGGCTGGTGCGGCCTGTTCCTCACGGTGTCCGCACTGAGCCAGCGGCCCTAGCCATCCTCTACGTCCAACGGGACCAACTGGGCGACCGGCCAGCCCGGCAGACGGCCAGCCTGGCCGGCCTGGCCGGCTACCGGTCGCTGCTCGGCAGCGGACGCGGGCGACGCACCTACAGCTACGTGCTCGTCAACTCGACGTTCCACTCCGGGCCCTACACCTGGTTCGGGCTGTACTTCGTCGAGCGCTACGACCTCGGCGAGGTCGGCATCGCGCCCGCCATCCTCGGCTACGGCATCCCCGGCTTCGTGTTCGGCACCACCATCGGGCGTGCCGCCGACAGGCACGGCCGCGGTCGCATCCTTCCCCTCGGCCTCGCCGTCGCCGCCGTCGGAGCCCCGGCGCTCGTGCCCACAACCACCGTCGTCGTCGCCGCTAGTTGCCGTCGATGCTCCAGTGCCAGGGCTCGCTGGACAACGGGTGGAGGCCGAAGCGGATGGCGTTGGCGTTGAGCCAGCTCCAGCACGCGGTCGATCGGGTCGAGCAGGCGTCGAAGTCGATCGCCAGGCCCTGCTCGTGCTGTGAGGTGCCGGGTCGGGCGGTCGGTGGCGAGCACTGCGAGGACGGCATCTCGTAGATCGCGTAGTGGCTGGTGCCGCAGTGGGCCCTGCGAAGGGCGATCTGCTCGGCCGGGTCCCGATACGAGCTGCCGGTGAGCGGAACTCCTTCGGCTGCCGCGGCGGCGAGGAGCGAGCGGACCTGATGCGCCCACGCGGCATTGGTCGGGCCGACTCCCTCGACATCGACGAGCTGCACGTCGCCGCTGCCCGATGTGGGTGACGTGTCGGCGGCCTCGTAGCGCCGGGCGGCCTCGAGCACGTCGTCCGCGTAGGCCTCGGAGTGGTTGTAGGCCCAGAGGCCGCGGCGCCAGTCGCTCTCGGTCGCCATGGGCGAGCCGCTTGCGCAGAGGTAGCCGGCGGCGGCCAGGGCGGCGTCGTAGAGGTTGTGAGGATCGGCGGCGCCGTCGTCGTTGCCGTCTGCGCCGTAGGCCCGCCAGGTGCTGGGGATGAACTGCATCGGACCGACCGCATGGTCGACTGTGCTCGAGCCGTCCCACCGTCCACCGTCCGTGTCGTCGCCGAGCTGGGGCAGAGGGATCCCGATGATCGGTGGGCGGACATCCCCGTTGCCGCTCGCGGTCGCACCCCCGTGGGTGCCGTGTCCGCTTTCGACCTCGCCCACGCCGGCGAGAAGGGACGGAGGGATCGAGCAGGGCGGTGAGAACGAGGGAGCGGCGGCCGCAGCTCGCTGGTAGGCCTCGGCGGCGACCGGCGGAACGCCCTCCAGGCCGGCGCCGGCCGGTCCGAAGCCGAGCTCCGGGCGGTCGAACAACCCGCTGACCGTCAGGACGGGCAGGCCGATCGTCGCGGCCAGCAGGGCGATGAGCGCCGTCGCGCTCGTGACTCCGATGGTCTTCCCCGTGGGCATGACGGCCTAGGCCGGCCGGCTGGCGATTTCTGCCGCGGTCGATGTCGCGATCCGGGTCGCTGTGGGGCCTAGGGGCGCATCTCGACCGCGAAGGAGGTGGTCCGATGAGCTCCTTCATCGGGTTGCTCGCACAGGTGGACGTCGATGCGTCGTCCGAGGGACTTCCAGGCGCTGACCTGATCCAGCAGCTGCTGGACTGGGCGCAGATGATCGCCCTCTGGGCGAGCCTGGGCTCCATCCTCCTCGGGGCAGCCATGTACGGGCTGGCTCGGGAGGGCGGTAGCTACGGGGCGGCGAGCAAGGGCAAGTCCTTCGCGCTGGGCGGCGTCGTCGGGGCGATCCTGGCGGGCCTGGCGCCCTCGGCGGTCAACCTCCTCTTCGAGGCGGCGGGCTGATGGGCACCTCGACTCACGACCTGGCGCCACGCCGGCGGCTCATGATCGCCGCTGGGGCGCTCGTGGTGGTCGCCATCCTCGTGGCCCTCGCGATGGCGACGACCGGCTCGAACGAGCGGCGAGCCCCGACTGCGACGACCGGACCGCCGAGGATCCAGACCTCGGCGGTGCCATCGGGCCCCGCCGAGGAACGGGCCGGCATGCCGGTGGGCTACTCCCGGGACGAGACGGGGGCCGTCTCGGCCGCGATCGCCTTCGCCACGGCGTCCCAGCGATGGCTCTACTTCGGCGACGACGAGGTCGAAGCGGCGGTGCGGGCTATCGCCACGCCGTCCTCGGCCGACGAGCTGGTGGCCAGCGTCGTCGAGGAGGTCAGCGAGGCGCGCGAGCAGCTGGGAGAGTCGCCCGGGCGCGTCTGGTGGCTGGTGCGACCGCTGGCATGGTCAGTGCTCGACCACTCCGACGAGCACGCCACCGTCGAGGTCTGGGCCGTCACGGTCCTCTCGGCGGTCGAGGTCGCCGCACCGCAGGCCGAGTGGCGGACGTTCACCGTCGACCTCGCATGGAGCGGCGGCGACTGGACTCTCGAGGACATCCGGGACACCGCAGGGCCGACGCCCATGGTGGGTCCCGGTGATCGGCCCTGGGACGCCATCCCCTTCGACGAAGCCTTGGAGGGCTTCGTTCGCCTGGACGGGGAGCCGGTGCGGTGATCGCCTTCTGGAACCCCGTGGACTGGGCCATCGACCAGGTGTCCGGTTTCGTCCAGGGCACAGCCACGGTCGGCTTCGAGCTGGTGATCGGAGGCTTGGTCGCCTGGGTGGTCGACGCCGTGGTCTGGGTCGTCGGAGGGGTCTTCAACTTCTTCATCGATGCCACAGACCCGAACGTCCAGGCCGACTGGTTCATCACTGGTGATGGTCCCTACGCAACGACGGTGAGCATCGGGGGCGCGCTGCTGCTCCTGTTCCTCTTCGCCGCCATCGTCCAAGGCATCCTGAGCGCGGACGTCAGCGGGATGCTCCGGGCGATCGCTCTGGATCTTCCGGTGTCGATCCTCGGCATGGTCGGCCTCGTCACGGTGACCCAGGCGCTGATCGCCTTGACCGACGCACTCTCGGGCCACCTGATGTCGACCTTCCAGGACGACATCGCCGAGTTCGGCGCGGTCGTCGCTTCGCTGGAACGACTCCAGGGCGGGACCTCGACCGCCCTCGTCGTGTTCCTCCTCGGCTTGGTGACGGTGTGTGCGGGCCTGGTCCTCATGGCCGAGCTGGTCATCCGATCCGCGCTGATCTACATCGTCGTCGCCCTGGCGCCGCTGGTGTTCGCCGCCCGCCTGTGGCCGGCGACACGAGGCGCCACGCGGAAGCTCCTCGAGCTGCTGTGTGCCTTGATCCTGTCGAAGCTCGTCATCGCCGTGGCCTTGGCAGTCGCTGCGGCGGCGGCCGTCGGCGCCGGGTCCGGTGGCGAGGTCACGGCGCTTCCGACCCCGGAGGCCTTCGCCGAGGACCCGCAAGGATCGGTGGGCCAGGCAGTCGGCATCCTGCTCACGGCCGCCGCGGCCTTCGGCGTAGCCGCCTTCTCGCCGCTGCTGATCGCGAAGCTGATGCCGCTCACGGAGGCGGCGGTGGTGTCCCAGGGCGTCCGGGGTGGACCCGCACGGGCGGCCCAGCAAGGTCTCCTGCTCTCCAGCTCCACCCGGTCGCTGTCGAAGGGTCGCATCAGCCAGCTCGGAGGCGGCGGCTCGGTCCCCGCCGGGGCGGGCGCTTCGTCCGCTCCCGGAGGCGCAGGCGGCGGCGCCGCATCCGGTGGGGGAGCGGCATCCGGGTCAGGGGGATCGGCGGCCGGCGGAGGGGGAGCGGCGGCCGGCGGCGCAGGCGCCGCGGGCCCGATCGGCGCCGCCGCGGTCGTGGCGGCCGCCGCAGGTTCCGCTGCGGTCGGCGCCGCCCGGAAGGGCGCCACCGCGGGTACGGGAAGCGCCGAGGCCGTCGCCGACGGAGGTGCGTCGACGTCATCTCCACCGCCGAGGTCACCCGTGCCCCGTGGTGTGTCGAAGAAGGCCCCGGCCCACCCGCGACGTCCCGAAGGCGCTGGCGATGTCTGAGACGCCGGCCCGCACCTATCGCCTCGAACCGTTGGACCGGTCGGGCGTCTTCCTGGGCCTGGGCGTCCTCCAGTGCGTGATGCTCGGAGGAGGGATCCTGGGAGCGGTCCTCGCCATCAGCGGAGGTGCGCCCGTGCCGGTGGCGGCGGCCCCGCTCCTGACCGCCGTGGCCGTGGCCTTCGGTCGTATCGGCGGTCGCGCCGTATGGGAGTGGGTCCCGCTCCTCGTCGAGTGGTCATGGGCCGGATGCCGGCGTGGGCGACGTTGGCACGCGGCGCTCCCGCTGTGGCCAACGGTCGACCCCGCGCCGGCCCCGCCATGCCTGGACGGGCTCGAGATC
The DNA here is from genome assembly GCF_019443745.1 of Iamia sp. SCSIO 61187. Taxonomy (NCBI): domain Bacteria; kingdom Bacillati; phylum Actinomycetota; class Acidimicrobiia; order Acidimicrobiales; family Iamiaceae; genus Iamia; species Iamia sp. SCSIO 61187. The sequence goes on along the minus strand of NZ_CP050948.1, from coordinate 3,967,284 downwards.
GTTCCGATCGACTGGCGGGCCACCGGCGACCTCGGGGCTGTGCGCGACCACCAGCGCTCGACCCTGACCGTCGCTGTCCCGGTCACCGGTCCCGAGTTCGTGGTCCAACCGGCGATCGAGCAAGCGCGCCTGCTCGCCGGGTGGGGCGACCTCCTGGCACAGTTCGCAGTCGAGCGCAGCGTCGTTGCCCACCTCGCGTGGTCCGACCTGGCCCGTCCGGCGGGCCTCCAGGAGCACACCGCCTGGTTGGACCACCACGACCGGGACACGCCTCACCCCGAGGCCGAGTCGTCCTACCGGGAGCTCCTCCAGCGCGGGGCCGACGCCACCACCTCCCACGAGGTCGTCGTCACGCTCACGGTCGCCCGCGACCGGCTCGGACGCCACGGCGGCGATGCCGAGGATCGCTTCTCACGAGCACTGGTCACATCGGTGGAGGCGCTGCTGCGCGGGCTGCGCGCAGCCGGCCTCACGGCCGCGGAGCCGCTGGACCCAAGAGCGCTCCAGCGCCTCGTTCGCCTTCGCATCGCTCCGCACGCAACGAAGCAGGGTCCGTTGGCCGGGCGACTGGCCGATCGCCTCCAGCACGTGGTCGCATCGACCGCTGGTCCCTTGGCCGTCGAGTCCAGATGGCACGAGGTCCGTGTCGACTCGGCGTGGCACCGCACCTGGTGGATCGGGAGCTGGCCGCGCCTCGCTGTCGCCCCGAGCTGGCTCGAGCCATTCCTCGCAGCCGGCGGCATCACGCGCGCCATGACCGTGGTCCTCGTGCCGGTCCCCACCCACCAGAGCCGCCGGCGCATCGAACGGGACCTGGTCAAGCTGGACTCGGACGCGACGACCCGGGAGGAGAAGGGGCGGCGTGTCGATGCACGACACCGTCGGGCCACCCAGGCCCTCCTCGACCGCGAGGAGGAGCTCGTCGCCGGCTACCCGGAGGTGGCCTACGCAGGGCTGGTCACCGTGTCGGCGCCGAGCCTCGAACTGCTCGACGAGCACGGCGAGATCGTCGAGCAGCTGGCCCGAGAGCATGGGATGGACATCCGGGTCCTCGACGCGCGCCAGGACATCGCCTGGGCCGCCGCTCTGCCCCTCGGCCTCGCGCCCTCGACCCTCTTCGCGTCGTGAGACCCACGCTGCGCATCCCGCTGCACCGCGGCACCACCGCCCACGTCTGCTCGCTCTACCCGTTCTCGGTACAGACGAGCCTCGGCCACAGGGGCACCTACGTCGGCCTCGACCTCCTGGCCGGCAACGGCGCGTTCTACTGGGATCCGTTCGACTCCTACGCCCAGGGCCACATCACGAACCCGAACGCCTGGGTTCTCGGTGAACCGGGCAACGGCAAGTCGGCCCTCATCAAGACGATGCTGTGGCGCCAGGCCGCCGTCTACGGAACCGGGCCCACCGGTCGGTGGTTCGCGATCGTCGACCCGAAGGGCGAGTACAGCGTGCTCGCCGAGCGCCTCGATCTCACCGTCATCCGCCTCAGCCCAGGCGGCACGGTGCGCATCAACCCGCTCGCCCCCGGCCCGGCCGCCGACCACGAGCCCGCCTCGAAGCAGACCATCCGTCAGGCCGAGATGTGCACGGCCCTCGTCGCCACGGTCCTCGAACGCTCGCTGAGCCCGATCGAGGACGCGGCCACCTTCGCCGCGGTCGAACAGCTCCGCCATTCGCCGATGGGTCCGGAGCCGACCCTCGTCGACGTCGCACGACTCCTCACGGCCCCCACCGCCGACATGGCGAGCCGTCTCCGTCGCACGAGCGAGGAGGTTGCGGTCGACGCGTCCGCCGTCGCCTACGCGCTCGACAAGCTCCTCACCCGATCGCTGCGGGGCATGTTCGACGGACCGTCGACCGTCCCGCTCCGCTGGGACGGACCGGGTCTCGTGCTCGACCTCTCCGGCGTCCCCGTCGACTCCGACGCTCTGCCACTGGTGATGGTCGCCGCGGCCGGCTGGCTCCAGCAGCTGATGGCCTGCCCCGGGCCGCAACGCATGCAGGTGCTCGACGAGGCCTGGGCGCTCCTGGCCAACCGCCACACCGCGGCCTACCTCCAGAGCGCCTGCAAGCTCGGCCGGACCTACGGCGTCGCCAACCTGTGCGTCGCCCACAGGGCCTCCGACCTCGCCGCCCAGGCCGACGACGGGACCAGCACAGCCAAGATCGCCGCCGGCCTCCTCGCCGACGCGGCGACGACGATCATCCTGCGCCAGGCACCGGACCAGCTCAGCGCGGCCGCGACGCACTTCGGCCTGACCGAGCCAGAGACGCGCGTCGTCGGCCAGCTCGCTCGGGGCCGCGCCCTCTGGCACATCGGTGGTCGGAGCGCCCTCGTCCAGCACCTGCTCGCTCCGAGCGAGGCAAGTCTCACCGACACCGATGCCCGGATGCAGGGCCGATCCGAAGCGGCATGAGCCGTGTACGACCGCTCTGCCCTCCTGGCCTCGGTCTCGCTCGAGACGCTCGCCGACGAGCTGCTGGGCCCACACCACGGCACGGAGCGATCGGCGACCTGGCCGTGCCCGAACCCGAACCATGCGCAGACGGGACGGACGCCACCTCTCGGCATCTACACGACGCGACGAGGCGAGCAACGGTGGGGGTGCTTCGGCTGCGGCACGGGCGGCACGGCCATCGACCTCGTGCTCGCCGTCCATGGAGGGAGCGTCCGAACCGCATTCGACTACCTGGCCGCGAGGGCCGGCCAGCGCCCGTACGTCGCCGTGGTTCGTCCGGCACAACGCCCGCCCCGGCCTCGTTGCGAGCGGGATCCGGAAGGACTGGCGCGTTACGCACGGGAGTGCGCCGCGACGCTGTGGACCCCAGCGGGCGCACCCGTCCTTCGGTGGCTCACCGACGAGCGCGGCCTGCCCGAGGACGTCCTGCGCGTCAACGACATCGGGGCCGATACGGGATCGCGGCGTCAGTTCCGTCCCGACGGCATGCCACGAGCCGCCGGTGCCGTCCTTCCGACCATCGTCGATGGTCAACCGATCTACGCCCACATCCGGGTCATGCGTCCCGGTCCCGGTCGGACCCGGTACCTCAACCCGGCCTACGACCTCGCACCGAGCCCGCGCATGTGCCGGTACGAGCCGGCTCGCCGGCTCCACGACGAGATCGTGATCACCGAGGGCGCGATCGATGGTCTGTCCGCCGCAGCCGCGGGGTACGTCGCGATCCCGTTCTTCGGGACCGGATGCCCGGACGCGTCGCACGCCCTGGCCCTCGCCCGGCTGCCGGCGCCCCTCGTGACGGCTTTCGACCCCGAGGAGGGCAAGGGCCAGCGAAGCGCCGCTCACCTCAGGGCCCTCCTGGCGGCTCACCAACGCACCGCTCTCAACGTGCGCCCTCCCGGCGGCGACCTCAACGAGTGCTTGCTGGCGGGAGACAACTGGCCCGAGCGGCTGGAGGCGGCGATCGCCGATGCGCGACGGGTGGAGCCTGTAGGTCGCAGCCTCGGCCGCTGAACGGCGGGTCGGCTGCTGCCTCTTGGGCGGCGGCGAGGATCATGGGGGTCCCTCCCTGGTCTCGCCAGAACCGTACGTGGTCGTCCCCGAGCGGCGGCCTCTAGCGACGCGTACGGTCGCGTCACCTCGCGACTCCAGGAGGGGCCATGGCGAAGAGGAAGATTCCGCACATCTCGATCGAGCCGAGACCGGACGGGCGATGGGCGGTCCAGAAGGACGGCACCCAGAAGGCCTCACGGGTGATGGATCGCAAGGCCGATGCCGAGGCCAGGGGCCGAGCCCAGGCAAGACGGGAGGGCGCCGAGCTCGTGGTGAAGGGACGCGACGGCAAGATCCAGCGGCGCGACTCTCACGGTGGCCACGACTCGCCCCGTCGGCCCGGTTGACTCCGTGGACGATCTCACCGAGGGCGAGCGCCGGTACGTCCTGGCGGCCCTCTCCTTCTGGAGGGACGACCAGGTCCGGAACCTCGAGGACACCGCCGAGGACGACGACGACCGTCGCCACATCGCCGACATGAGGGCTACATGCGACGCCGCAGCCGCCAAGCTCGGCGGGGACCCGACTGATCCGCACTACGGGGCTGCCACGCACTAGCGCGCGGCTCTCGCGACGCCGACCCGATCCTGTGTCCCGCAGCTAGGCGTCGACGGTCGCCCTGCCCTCGTGGTGCCGGTCGGCCAGGGCCCGGTCGAGCGCGGACGCCAGATGCCCTGCCCAGGCACCCGAGAAGGCGTAGGGAGGGTCGTCGACGAAGAGCAACGTCACGGTGCTGTCGTGGGGGCTATGCACTGCATTGATCGCGTCGAGCCACACCGACGCCCAAACGCCTTCGTGCAGAACCAGGAGGCGGTCTTCTGCAACCACGACGGTGACGTCTCCGAGTGGCCGCCATCGAGGGGCGGCAAGTCGAGCTGCCTCCTCCCGTCGCCGCCGATTGCTCAGAGCGCTTGCTCCTGCCAGCGCGGCGAACAGGAGCGGGCGACCACCCACGACCATGGTCCGCTCATAGGCGACCTCGGCCCCCATGTACCGCCAACCCGCGACGTGGAAGGTCGCGTGCGCGCCTTCGGCGGTCGGCTGTGGCCAGGGATGAGCGCCTGGGTCGGTCACCACTCCTCGTCCTCCTCGGTCACGAAGTCGATCCCGGCTTCGAGAACCGTCATCGCCGACTCGATGAGGCCATAGACGGCGCCTGGGTCGAGCAGGATCGGGCGACTGAAGGGACCCAGTGCTGTCGGTGTCAGCCTCAGGGCTAGGTGGTACCCGGGCTGGCCGCTCGCCATGCAACGGAACGGCTGAGCCAACAGGACGACCTCGACCCGCCACGGCGGCCCGGGAGGCGACGCGTCCGGCGACGTGGAGATAGCCCTGATCCGTGTGCCGGCGATCCCCCGCCCGGTGGCTGCACCTGGACGGGAGGCCGCTGGCGAACACCGCCTACGAGGGCTCGGTCCAGACATCGGCCTGGCGCTCCTCGAAGACGTGAAACCCCGCTACCTCGTTGCCCCGGTCGAACAGGTACAGACCAACCACGCACCCGTCGGCGTCGGCGGGATCGTGGGCGACGACCTCCGCCCGGCTCGGCTTGCCGCTGCGTGACCGGGCAGCGACCTCGATCGCTCCGACGTGGTCCAGCCCCATCAGGCTGATGCGCTCGAACCCGTCCTCGTCGAGCAGGACGAGTCGGCAGTCCCCACCGGACTCGGCGGTGACGCGCACACGAGCGATGCCCGCCTCGTCCACGACGACGAGCCGTCCCGTTCGCACCTCGTCCGCGATCTGGAGGCGGAGGCCGGTCACCTCTCTCTGGAGCCGTTCGAACGCAACCGGGTCGACGGGGGCCGGGACGTCGCTGCCGTCGGAGGTCGGCCGGTCACACATGTGGACCCTCCGGGCTTCGGCCGCCGGGCAAGACGGGCCACGCGACTTCGCCGGCGGCCGCCCACACGAGCTGGGACGGCCACGGGAAGAGGTCGGCCGTGCGGACGTCGAGCGCCTCGGCGAGCCGGACCTTCAGGCGATCGTGAGGGCAGATGCTGCCCGCCTCGACCTTCGAGCTCGTCTGCTGCGACGCATCTGCAGCGAGTGCGAGCGCCAGTTGGCTCAGGCCCCGGTAGCGACGGGCGTAGCGGACGAACGACGCCCACAGCTCGATTGGCACCTCCCACCGACTGGGCACCGGAAGCCGGACCCCGCCCTCCGCGTCGGTTCGTTCAGGGTGCGGAGAATGCGCAGGTCGCAGTTCGCCGCCAGCGGCTAAACGCCCTGGGCGTGCGCGCGAAGTGTCGGAAATCGTCGGGCCCTCCTAGCAAGGGTTCGGCCACGGCCCCGGGCAGTTCCACCTGCGCCGGGGCCACTCAGCACCCCCGGTTGTCGAGGGCACAACCAGCAGTACCACTGACGTGACCTAACGTCAATGAGTGCGCCTAGGGTCCCAGGTCAATGGGCCGCAACGTCGACGTCGACGACCTCGTGGACGTGCGGATGATCGCTGAACGACTCGGCCTTGCTCACCCGCAGACGGTCGGCAACTACGCTCTCCGCTATGCAGACTTCCCCGAGCCGCTCGGGATGTGGGGCCGCACCCGGCTCTGGAGCTGGCCCGACGTCGAGGAGTGGGCTCGCAAGACCGGCCGCCTCGACTAGTTCACGGTCAGCAGGTCAGGACGGCAGCGCCTCCACCCGTCGCTCGGCTGGAGCTGCTGGTTGACGTCGACCCTACGAGCACCAGGGAGACGTCGTCGAGGCCCTGACGCGGCGGCGGTCCCGGCTTGTCGTCCGTCAGATCGGGATCCATCGGCTCCCCGACGGCCTCTCTCGACGACGCCACAGGGTCAGCCGGCGCGATCTTGGATGGGCGATCGAGACTGCGCGGCGATCCTGGAAGCTTGATCGGCTCGGGCACGAGCGGCGATGCACCTGCCCATCGCCGTCATGTGCGGGCGGAGAGAGGCCTAGCCTCCGCCGGTGAGCTCGAGGCAACATTTCATCAGCGCGGCGATGACCACTGAGACCTCGTCGCGCGACGGCGCGCTCATGGCCAGCTCGAGATGGACGGTCTGCAAGACGCTGTTGGCGGCCGGTACACCCGCCATCCGTGGGTCATGGAGTACAGGCCCCACCTCGTCGAGTCCGTCAAGGCGGTTCTGCGATCACGCTCGAGGCGTCCGGGCCTGATCGTGTCCATTCTCGCGTGCGGGCATCGATGCCGATGAGCACCCCTCGAACCTTCGTGTTCGTCGATCTTGCCGGCTACACGGCTCTCACCGAGGCTCACGGTGACGAGCAGGCTGCCGACCTGGTCGCACGGTTCACCGCGCTTAGCCGGGCTGCTCTCGGCCCCGAGGACCGCCTGGTGAAGTGCATCGGAGATGCGGTGATGCTGACGGCTCCCACACCTTCAGCGGGTCTGGAGCTTGTGGGTCGGCTTTGCTCCGCCATCGATGAGGAGCCGGGGTTTCCGGCTGTGCGGGTCGGCCTGCATCACGGTCCCGCGATTGAACGGGACGGCGACTGGTTCGGGGCCGCTGTCAACCTCGCGGCGCGCGTCGCAGCCGAGGCTCGGAGCGGTGAGGTCCTGGTGACCGCGACGGTGGCGGCGGCAGCTCGCGGCCTAGGCGTCTCGGTCGAGCCTCTCGGCAAGGTGCGTTTGCGGCATGTCTCAGAGCCGGTCGACCTCTACTACGTGGAGCCCTGCCCACGGGCGAACGAGCGGGTGGTCGATCCGGTCTGTCGGATGGCCATCACTCGCGCTGGGGCCGCCGGCCGGCTGAAGCACGGCGACCATGACCACTGGTTCTGCTCGCTCGAGTGCGCCGGGGCCTTCAGTGCAGATCCCGATCGATGGGTTGACGCAGACGTCGACTGACACGGTCGAATTGCGGAGACGCCCCACCTCGACGAGCAGCCCGGTCACGGGCTCCTGCGCGTCCGCTCCCGGCACCGATCAGCCTGGGCAGAGCAGACGGATGAGGGGTTCCAGGTGGTGCAGCTGCACCATCGCCAGCAGGCAGGTCAGGCCCATGGTGGCCCCGATCGCTGCGACCTCCACTCGGCGGGGGGCACCGACCGGGGGCCCGAGGAGCGCAGCCACGCGTCCGACTGTGCCCAGGCTGCCGAACGACATGCCCGTGGCAGGTTGGACGTTGTGGAGCGCGACTTTGCCGAGTGTCTGCCCGACGAACGACCGATCGCCACATGAGGCGGCGGCTTCCTCGTCGGCCCACCGCTCCAGTGAGAAGCGCAGGCGCGTTCCGAGCGGCCGTACGAGGGGGAAGACCGCGGTGCCGACCTGCTCGACCAGCAGGTACCGGTCGTGGCGGTGGTCGGCGTGCGCCTGCTCGTGGTCGAGCACGACCGCCAGCTCTCGGTCGTCGAGCAGATCGAACATCCCGCGTGACAGCATGATCCGGCCGCCTCGGCCGGGCAGTGTCACTGCGAAGGGTTCGTCGCAGTCAGCGACATCGATCGGCGAATGGGTGTCATCGCGCAGCTGCCGGTGGCGCCGTACGGCTCGGCAGGCTTGTGCGGCGCCCCACACCGTCATCGTGACCGCAGGAACGCCGATCCACGGCGACACCCGCCTGTGACCTTCCGTGGCGGGGACAGCCACGCCTACCGCTTCCAGCGATCGTCGCATCCCGGTGCCGAAGATCGGCAGGTGCGTGAGGAAGTCCAACGCCGTGAGCCAGACCGCCGGTGCCGCAGCGACGACGACCGCCCCGAGCGTGATGGCGAGCAGGCGCGACGCGAGGGCCGGCGGAACACGCTTGTGAGCTGCGGCGATGGCCATCGCCAGGGCGATCGTCACGGCCAGCGGCACGACGCTCAAGGGAGACATCAGGCCCTCCCCCTCTCCAGAAGCGATCGCAGCGCCTTGGCCTCCTTCTGGGAGAGGCTGCCGACGAAGCCGGCGAGGACCTGGCCTCGATCGGAGGCTTTGGCCATGGCATCGCTCATCTTCCGCACCGCTAGCTCGGAGTCGCTGACCGTGGCGCGGTAGGCGAAGGCGCGCCCTACCCCTTCCCGCTCCACAAGCCCCTTGGCCTGCAGGCGGGTCAGCACGGTGGCGACGCTGGTGTAAGCGAGGTCCGAGGGGATGCGCTCGCGGATCTGCGCGGGCAGCAGAACTTCATCTGCGGTCCACAGGACCGCCATGATCTCCTGCTCCAGTGCGCCGTCTGGCCGTCGTGGCATGCCTCTCACCTCCGAGGCCAAGCGTACCTCCGACCGGCCGCACGACTACGACGCTGAGCCGACGTCCTGCCCTGGCTTCCAGCGCCAACCTCACCCCGACGCAGATACCGATGTGTCTGCGGTGCGACTTGTTCTCGGAACGCTGCACCGACCGAGAGGTGGGTGGCCGAGAGTTGGTGGGCAGTGGGTGCGAAGCTGCCCCGGACGGTTGTACCGAACCTCGGTCGAGCCCTCACGAGCGGCCCTTCGAGCGCTCACATGTCCATCGTGCCGTCGGGTCGGGTGTGGGAGGCCATGAACAGCCGCTCGCCCAGCACGACGAGCACGATGCCCACGGCCGCCACCCAGAGGCCGAGCGGATCGACCGACGCATTCACCCACACGAACGCACAGAGGACCACGACATCGAGCACGATGGCACCGACCACGATGGCGCGGCGGTGCTGAACGCGATCACGTAGGTGCCGCAACAGCCCCCAATGGATGGCGATGTCCATGATCAGGTAGTAGATGGCACCCAACGCGGCGATTCGACGCAGATCCAGCGTCGCTGCCAGACCGATGGCCAAGACCACGGTGTACACGGTGGTGTGGGTCCGCACCGTGCCGGGCATGCCGAAATGCCGGTGCGGGACCTGGGCCATGTGCGTCAGCATCGCCAGCATCCGTGACGCCGCGAAGATGCTGGCCATCACCCCCGAGGCCGTCGCCACGATGGCCAACCCGACGGTGAAGCTCACCCCACCGTCACCGAAGGCTGGACGGGCCGCCTCAGCCAGCGAGTAATCCTCGGCGGCCACGATCTCGACCACATCGAGGTTCCCCGCCACCGCAGCAGCGATGGCCAGGTACACCACCGTGCAGATCACCAGCGCGATCACGATCGCCCGTCCTGTGTTTCGGTGCGGATCGACAAGCTCGCCGCCGCTGTTGGTGATCGTGGTGAATCCCTTGTAGGCGAGGATCGCCAGAGCGACCGCGGCCAGGAAGCCCTCCGGCGATGCCGTGTACTCGCCCCCGCCGCCGCTGGTGAACTCGGCCGCCGACGCGAACCAGAGCCCCGCGATCGCGAACGCACCGAGGCCGACGATCTTGACCGCCGCCATGACCCGCTGCGTGGCCTGCATTGCCCTGTTGCCGGCGACGTTCACGCCGAACGCGGCGACGAGCAACGCCACTGCGAATGCAGGCACCCAGAACGTCGCCGGTTCGAGGTGCACGAGCTGGAGCAGGTACGAGCCAAACGTCCTCGCCACGAGTGCCTCGCTGATCACCATCGACACATACATGAAGATGGCGAACACGCCCGTCGCCGTCCCGGGGCCGTACTCCTCCCTCAAGAACATGGCGACCCCACCCGAGGACGGGAACGCGTTCGACAACTTCACGTACGAATAGGCACTCGCCCCCACCACCCCGGCGGCCGCCACGAAGGCCAGAGGAAACCAGTCGCCCGTCAGCCGAGCCGTCTGCCCAGTCAGCGCGAAGATCCCGGCGCCGATCATCACCCCCGTGCCGAGCGCGACCGCCCCCGACAACGTCAGACTCCCGGGTACATCCTCCGGGGCGCTGTCGTCAGCGGCGGTCATCTGGTCCACGGTCGGACCTCTTTCGAGTGCTTCTCGGCGGTGGCGGGACCGGCGGGCATCATCGGAGGTGGTCGAGTCGTTCGCGGTACTCCTCGGTGGTGAGCTCGCCGCTGGCATAGCGCTCCTCGAGGATCTCCTTGGCCCGTGACGGGCGACTCCCGGTCGTGTCGCGACTCCGGCTGAGGAACCAGATGGCGGCGGCGATGATTGCGACCCAGGAGAGCATCATCAAGGTTCCCCAGAGCCACATCCAGCCACCGCCCCAGCCGTCCATGTGGCCCCAGCCGTCGTTGTCGGCGGTGATGCGTGCGAGCGTGGCGAAGGTCAGCATCGCGGTCAGCTCCTTGTCGTGGTCGGACGCAGGTGTGCGGCCGGGTCGGCGGTGAACGCGGCGATCACGTCGGGACGTCGACCGGCGTTCACCTGGGACACAGCTTCTCGTTGTGGTCCTGGATCACATCGTCGCTGCCGCCTCAGATGCTGACATCGGCGAGAACTACGGGTTCTTCGCTGCGGGTGGGTACCGATGCAGCACGAGCAGGGGCGGAGTGCCCGAGCCCTCTCGTGACGTGACCGCGCTCACCTACGGGACGATCGGCGTGCTCGCGGGGCCACGGCCTCCTCTGTGGCCTCTACGTGATGCTCGCAGTCCCCTTCATCGACATCGGCATCGCTCAGAACGCCATGTTCGATGCCGCACCACCAGCCTGGGCCTCCATGATGCCCGCTCACGGATCGGTGCGAGTGCTCCTTGACGGCGCCTTCGCCCCCAGCCTGGACGAGTCCGGCGCCTTGCCCTTGCGCTCATGTGGCTTGGGGGCCTCACGGCGCTCGCCGCCGCCCAGTTCCACCGCTTCGCCGCACCGCGGCACTGAACGGGACACTGGAGCGATTTGCCCGGGCATGCCAGTACACGCCTCGCCCTCGGCTCGGCGACCCTGACTTCCAGGCGCTCGTCGTCACGGACGGGCGGCTGTACGGAGCAGACTCGAACTTGGAGCGGGCAGCGACGGCACCGACTTGTACGCACTGCCGTCGCCGTCGCCATCGACGACCCGGGGTCGTTGGCGAACCACTGCCACGACATCTACGACGCACAGGCGAGCAGGGCGACCGTCGCCTCCTACGTGCGTTGACGCACACTCAACCCCGAGGGACTACGCCATGTAGTAGAACCCGCTACGGCAAGCCTCCGACCCGAAGGACGGCAACATGCCCGATGTCAAAGACCCGGTCTGCGGGATGACGATTGCTGAGGACGACGCCGTAGCCACCGTCGCCCACGACGGATCGAACTACTTCTTCTGCAGCCAGGACTGCGCAGAGGAGTTCCGCGAGAACCCCGACGACTACACCTAGCCATGACCGCTCTGGGGCCGCTTGGTGCGTCGCTCGCCGTCTTTGTCTTCGTCACCGTCGCGCTCGTGGCGCTCCGATCGGCGAGCGACGCCATCGCTGGGGTCGGCGAGACGGCCCCGGAGCGGGTGCCGTTCCTCGGCGGCCACCCGCCGGAGGTCCACGCGTGGAGTCGGTTCCACGCCCGGTACTACGTGATGGCTCTGCTGTTCCTGGCCTTCGACATGGAGATGGTCTTCATGTATCCGTGGGCCGTCGTGTTTGTCCGAGAAGGCGGAATCGCCCTCGTCGAGATGGGCATGTTCATCACGATCCTGCTCGTGGGCGTGCTCTACGCCTGGCGGGAGCGCGCGCTGCGGTGGGCCTGAGCGCTGCCGTCGAACGGGCCGCGGCCCGAGCGCCCGTGCCGGTGTACGCCGTGGCGGGCGCCGGCGCCCAGACCCAGGTGGACGACCTCCTGCTGCAGCCTCGGCTGCACCTCGTCGACTCGCCTGCTGCTGCGAACGTGCTGTTGATGGCCGGCTCGGTACCCGCCCACCTCACTACAGAGCTCGGACGCCTGCACGACGGTCTCTCGCGACCACGCGTGCCGGTGTGGTGGTCGCTGGGTTCGAGCATCGATCCACCGATCCGACCGGCGGTGGAGGTGCACGACGCCGATCCCTCGGCCCTCGTCGACGCCGCCGTCGACACCCACAAGCGCCTCCTGCTCGGCGAGCTGGCCTCTAGCCCTCCGGTGCTGCCAGACGAGGCGCCCGCCTCCTGGCGAGGGATCGGTCCGTACGGCCAGGGCGGGACGGGGATGACCGGGGGCGTACCCTACGGGCGTCCCATGGCGGAGGTCGCTCCCGACAGGGACGGTCTGCGCCTGGACCAGCTCACCGTCCGCATCGGCCCGTTCTTCGCCCGCTTCCCGACCGGTCTCGTGCTCGAAGTCCGACTCCAGGGCGACGTCATCCAGCAGTCGCACGTCGTCCTGGCCATCGACGCGGAGACACCGGCGGAGGCCCATGTGCGGAGCCCCTTCCATGACGCGCTCGACGGCCCCGTGCCGGTGTCGTTCCTGGAGCTCGAGCGCGCCCGTTCGCATCTTCGGTCGATCGCTTCCGCGCTCGTTGCGCACCAACTACCTTCGCTTGCGCGTCGGGTCCTCCGGCTCGCGACCCAGGTCCACCTGAGCCAGAGCGAGGACGTCCAGCGGTTGCACCGTCTCCTGCGCCGCTCACAGCTGCTGGGCTGGGCGAGCAGGGGGGTCGGGCTGATTCCGGCCGACCAGCTCGAGGGCACAGCGACAGGACCCGTCGCCCGCGCGTCCGGAGTCGAGCAGGACGAGCGATCCGCCGATCCCGCCTACGACGGGCTCGGCTTCGAACCGATCATCCACGAGGGCAGTGACGCCCGCGCCCGCATCGCGCAGCGACTCGCCGAGGCCCACCAGGCCCTGCAGCTGGCCGGTCGGGCGGGCGATCGCCAACACGACCCCGAGGCGCCCTTGGAGTCGCCGCGGGGCCGGCTCACCGCAGGCGACCCACCGGCACAGCGGGTGCTCCCACTGCTGCCGTCGCTGTTGGAGGGCATGGAGTGGGGCGACGCAGTGTCCACCGTGGTGAGCCTGGACCTGGACACCGACGAGGTCCTGGCCCTGCGCTCCCCGGACGGGGAGCTGCCGGTCCCGTGAGGGCCTACCTGGAACCCGGTGCGGCAGTGTTCTCGGTAGCCGTCGCCATGGCGATCGGCGTGTACGCCGTCGCGGTGATCGACAGGGCGGCCGGGAGAGCGGCCGCCGGTGTAGGGCGCGTCGGCAGTGACGTGGCCCTGGACCCGCTCCGGACGGTAGCGCTGCTCCTCACGCAACGACGACGCCGTACCGAACGCGCAGATGCGCCCGGATGGGCGCTCGCACCGGCGCTCCTCGGTGGGCTCGCCGCAACCGCACTCGCCGTCGTCCCGATCGCTCGCGGCGCGGCCGTCGCCGACCCGAGCACCGGGTTCGTCGTGTTCGCCGCCGCCATCGCGTTCGTGATGATCGCCGTGTTCCTCCACGGGTGGTCACCGAACGCGCTGTTCCCCCTGATCGGCGCCTATCGCTACGGCGCCCAGGCACTGTCTCTCCAGATCCCGTTCCTCCTGGCCATGCTGGCCACCGCGCTCCCGGCTGAGTCACTGGCGGTGATGGACATCGTGGAGGCTCAAGGCGACCTGTGGAACGTAGTGCGGCAGCCGCTGGGGCTGCCGATCTACCTGATGGTCGGTGTCGGGGTGAGCTTCTGGGGCCCGTTGAACTTGCCCGACGGCGCCGACCTCGTCGGCGGCACGTCGGCGGAGGACGCGGGCACCGACCGCCTCGCCTGGGAGCTGGCCCGGGCCGCCATGCTCTTCGCCATCGCCTCGATGGGAGCAGCCGCGTTCCTCGGCGGCTGGTGGGGTCCGCTGCTTCCTGGGTCGGTATGGATGGCACTCAAGACGCTGCTTCTGCTCGTCATGATCGTCGGCAGCCGGCATCTCGTGGCACGCGTCCGCATCGAGCCGTTCGTCGTCGCCTGCTGGACCGTGCTCATCCCGCTGGCGCTGGTCAACATCTTCGTGAGCGGAGCGCTCCTCCTGTGAACCGGTCGCTGGTTGTGGACGTGCTGTTCTGGTGCTTCGCCGCCGGAAGTGTGGTCACCGGGTACCTGGTCTTCCGGACTGACTCCATGGTCCGCGCCGCGTTCTGGCTGCTGGCCTCCTTCGTCGGGGTGGGCGCCATCCTGGTGATGCTGGCAGCCGAGTTCCTCGGCGTGGTGCTGATCCTGATGATGGCCGGCGAGATGCTGATCATGGCTGTCGTCATGGTCATGTACATGATGAACCCGGCCGGCTTGAACCCGATGTTCATGGTGCACCAGCACCGCTTCGCCGTGGCCGCCGGCATCGTGTCGTTCGCCGGCCTCTCCGTGGTCGGCCTTACGGTCGACTTCCCCGACCAGCAGGTCGACGCCTCGGTCGACGCCACCACCGAGCTCGGCTTCGAGCTCCTCGGCGACTCGATGCTGGTGTTCCAGACCGCCGGCGTCGCCCTGCTGGCCACGATGATCGGCGCGATCGCGCTGGCCAGCCGCAACGGTCGGTTCGGGACGGCCGACGAGGGGTCACGGGAGCCGGCGCTGGAGATCGAGGAGCTGGAGTCGCCGTGACCCTCGAGGCCCTGCTCGTCGTCGCAGCGGCGTTGTTCGCGATCGGCCTCTACGGGGCGATCAGTCAGCAGTCCTTCGTCATGTTGATGATGGGCCTCGAGCTCATGATCAACGGTGCCCTGCTCGCGCTCATCGCGCTCTGGGCACTCAGCACCGGGGGCAATCCCCAAGGACAGATGCTGGCGATCGTGTTCATGACCGTGATGGCGATCGAGATGGCACTCGGGTTCGCCCTCATCACCAACGTGTACCGGGTGCGCCGGGCCGACATCACCGAGAAGCTGCGGAAGCTCAAGGGATGACGGTCGCGCTCCTCCTGCTCCTCCCCGCTCTCGGGTCCGCGTCGGTCCTGGGGCTGCGGCGGCGCTCCCGCGCCGTGGGTGTCGTTGCGGTCGGCTCGGCGGTTGCGACCATCGCCGTCGCCGTGATGGCGGCTTGGGCTGAACCCGAGCTGGCATGGCGCTGGAGCCACACCCTCGAGCTGTGCGTCGCAGTCAACGGCTTCGCCCGGATCATGGTGGTCCTCATCCCCGTCGTGGCGGCACCCGTGCTGGCCTACGCCGCCGCCACGGTGGAGGAGGGGCGGACCCGACTGCTCGCCCTCCTGCTGGCGTTCGTCGCCGCCATGGAAATCCTCGTCGTGGCGACCGACCTGCTCGTTCTGTTGCTCGCGTGGGAGCTGATCGGCGCCTTCTCATGGGCGCTCATCGGACACAGCTGGCGGGATCGGTCCAACGGCGCCGCCGCGGCACAGGCGTTCATCACTACCCGCATTGGCGACCTCGGCCTCTACGTGGCCGCAGGCATGACGTTCGCGGCGACGGGCGCGCTGGGATACGACGACCTCGCAGCCGTCGACGGCGGTCGCCGGCACGCCTTGGCCGCAGGCCTGCTCCTCGCCGTCGTCGCCAAGTCAGCGCAGCTCCCCTTCTCCCCCTGGTTGTTCGCGGCCATGGCGGGCCCAACCCCGGTGTCGGCGCTGCTGCACTCGGCCACACTGGTCTCGGCAGGCGCCTACCTCCTCATCCGCCTGGCGCCGGCACTGGAGCCGACGGGATGGTTCCTGCCCGCCGTCGCCGGCGTCGGCTTGGCGACCGCCCTGGCCGGTGGCGTCATCGCAGTGCTGCAGTCGCAGGCGAAGTGGGTCCTCGCCGCCTCGACGTCGGCGCAGTACGGGTTGATGTTCGTAGCGATCGGCGCCGGTTCGACCGTCGCCGCCGGCGCCCAGCTCGTCACCCATGCAGCGTTCAAGTCGTTGCTGTTCCTCGCCGCCGGCGTGGCGATCCACGCGGCAGGCAGCGGCGACCTGGGCGGAATGCGGCTCGGCCGGGCGCTGCCGCGCGTCGCTGGACTGTCGCTCGTGGGTGCCGCCGCCCTCGCCGCCATCCCGCCGCTCGGCGCGGCTTGGGCGAAGCAGGAGATCGGCGCGGCCGCAGCGCACCGCAGCACGTGGCTCCTCCTCGGAGTGCTCGTCGCCGGCGCCCTGAGCGTCGCGTACGCCTTCCGGTTCCAGCTCCTGGCCTTCGGGCGAGGTCCCGCCGACGACGCCATTGGTCGCCGCGTCGACGCGCAACCGACGCCGGCGGAATGCTGGTCGCTCGGCGTCCTCGCCGCCATCACCGTTGCTCTCTCCGTTTTGTGGCTTCCGGGCAGCGGCGAGGTCCTGGAGCGGGCGACGGGCGGTGAACTGTACGAGGCCCCCCTGTGGGAGCTGGGGGTGACGCTCGGCCTCACCGCCGCCGTCGTCTCCGGCGTGCTCTGGGCGTGGCGAACCGGTCGCCTGCACGCATCAACACCGAAGGGAACCCTGGCGGTGGTGGCCGACTGGTACGGCCTGGCCCGGCTGAGCCGGGTGGCCGTCGTCGACCCGACGTTGGCACTGTCCCGCGGGCTCGCCCGCTTCGACGACCGGGTCGTGGACGCCGGGGTGCGTGGCGCCGAGCGGCTGACCCGCACGCTGTCGCGGCTGGCCTGGGGACGCGCCGAGTGGAGCCTCGACGCCTTCGTGCGCGGCCTGGCCGGAGCGGTGGGCCTCGGGGCCCGGGGGACCCGCAGGGCAGACGAGCAATCGGTCGATGGTGCCGTCCGGGCGCTGGCGGCCCTCACCCTCAAGGGCGCCCATGCTTCCGGTGTCGCCGACGACCGCGTCGTCGACGGGGCGGTCGAGGGTTCTGCATGGCTCGTCGGTGTCGGTGGGCATGCAAGCCGCAAGCTGCAGACCGGCCAAGCGCACCACTACTACGCCCTCGTTGCGGTGGGCGTCGTCGTCGCCGCCGTACTCCTTCTGGCCCTGTCGAGCTGATTCCGACGCCGACGCTCATGGAGCTCTTGTGCTGACCATCGCCATCTTCCTGCCGATCGCTGCCGCCGCCGTGTTCGCCCTCCTCCCTCGGCGCCTGCGATCCGATGTGGGACCAGCAGCCGACGACCCATGGGCATCCCGGCTCCGTCTGATCGCCAGTGTGGTCGGCGTCGTGCCATTGGTCATCCTCCTCGGGGCCTGGGCCCGGTTTGACGGCGGCGACCGCTTCGAGCTCGTCGAGTCGAGCGAGTGGATCCCAACGCTCGGTGTCGGCTATCGGGTCGGCGTGGACGGGCTGTCGCTCCCGCTCGCCCTCATGACCGCGCTCGTGTTCGCCGTTGCGATCGCGTACCCGGTCGATCTGCGCGGTCGGCCAGGGCCCTACTACGCGCTCATGCTCTTCCTCGAGGGCGTCTCGGTCGGCCTGTTCCTGTCGCTGGACCTCTTCCTCTTCTTCGTGTTCTGGGACCTGAGCCTCGTGGGCATCTACTTCCTGATCGGCGCATGGGGGCACGGCGACGCCCAACGCTCGGCGCTGAAGTTCTTCGTCTACACCTTCGCCGGTTCGCTGGCTCTCCTGCTCGCCATCCTCGGTCTGTACCTCGCCACCGAACCACGGACGTTCGACATGGCAGAGATCATCCGCCAGCAGCCTCTTCCCGCAGGCGGCGTCTACGCCACGCTCGTCTTCCTCGGGTTCTTCGTCGGTTTCGGGGTCAAGACACCGATCGTGCCCTTCCACACCTGGCTCCCTCCCGCCCACGTCGACGCCCCCGGCCCCGCATCAGCCGTCCTCGCAGGCGTTCTGCTCAAGATGGGCACGTACGGCTTCGTGCGCGTCCTCATGTCGATGCAACCGGAAACGTTCGCCCGCTTCGCGTTCCCGATCGGCGTCCTCGCCGTCGTCTCCATCGTCTACGGCTCGCTCGTGGCCATGGCCCAGACGAACCTCAAGCGGCTCATCGCCTACACCAGCGTCAACCACATGGGCTACGTGATGCTGGGGCTATCGGCTGCCGGCGCCAGCATCGCCGGTCAAGAAGGCGCCCAAGCGCTGGCCCTGACCGGCGCCACGCTGGAGATGGTGGCCCATGGCCTCATCACCGGCGCGCTGTTCCTCGTCAGCGGATCGATCCTCACCCGAGGGAAGACCTACGAGATGGAGGAGTACGGCGGCCTCGCCGGGCGAGCACCCGCACTCACCGGGATTACCGTTGTTGCGGTCTTCGCCAGCCTCGGCCTGCCGGGTCTCGCCGGATTCGTCGCCGAGTTCCAGGTGTTCGCCGGTGCCCTCGCCGTCTACCCGTGGCTCGCAGGCATCGGGCTGCTCGGCATCGTCATCACCGCTGCACTCTTCCTGCGCATGCTTCAGCAGGTGTTCCTCGGTCCCCTCCCGGATCGGTGGACGGCATGGCCGGACCTGGGATGGGTCGAACGGTTGACCCTCGGCACGCTCGTCGTCCTCATCATCGGCATCGGCGTCGCTCCGGCACTGCTGCTCGACGTGATCGACACCTTCGCCAGCCCCTTCGTCGGCCGATAGCGCACGAAGGTCGGCGACGGTGGACGACACCAGTGGCTCCGCAGCGATGGACATGGGCTCCATGCTGGGCGATGTCATCCCCGAGCTGGTCCTCGTCGTCGGCGGCGTCATCGTCCTGCTCTACGCCCTTGCCGCGCCCCGACGCCTCCAGAGCGGCGCAGCCGTCCTGGCGCTCCTCACTGTCGCCGTCGCCGCAGCGACCACCATCCCGATGCTGGACGGGCCCGAGGCATACACGTTCGCAGAGACCTACGCCCGCGACCTGCCGGCCGTCTGGGCCAAGCTGATAGTCCTGGTCGCGACCGCTGCCGTGATCGCGCTCTCTTTGCCCTGGTTCCGCGGCGATCCTCGCAGCGGCGAGTACTACTCCTTGCTGCTGTTCTCCTCCCTCGGTGCCGTGCTCCTTGCCGGCGCGACGGACCTCAAGCAGTTCGTCACCTCGATGCTGCTGTCGTCGGCCACGGGCTACGTCCTCACCGCCTACCACCGGTTGTCCCGCACCTCCGCCGAGGCGGGCATCAAGTACTTCCTGCTGGGCGCCCTCACCAGCGCCAGCATGCTGATCGGCGTCGCCTACCTCTTCGGGCTCGGCGGGACCACGACGTTGACCGGCCTGCGCACGGGCCTTGTCTCGGAGAGCGGACCAGGCTTGGCCGTCGCCGCCGCCCTGGTGATCGTCGCCGTGGCGTTCAAGCTCGGCGCCGTGCCCGCACACGCGTGGATGCCCGACGTCGCCGAAGGTGCGCCGGCACCTGTCGCGGCCTTGGTGTCGTCCGTGCCCAAGGTCGGGGCGTTCCTGTTCCTCGCACGCCTGGTGCTGGTCCTGCCACCGGACGGGCTCGGGTGGCGACCCCTCGTCGCCGTCATCGCCGCCGCCACGATGACGCTTGGCAACCTGGCCGCGCTGTGGCAGGACGACGTGCGCCGCCTGCTGGGCTGGTCATCGGTCTCCCAGACCGGCTACGGACTGCTCGCCATCGTCGCTGTGGAGCGCAGCGAGCTCGCCCTGTCGTCGCTGCTGTACTTCCTCCTCGCCTACGTGCTCGCCAACGTCGCTGCCTTCGGCGTCGTCGTACAGCTCCGGGGGCGCACAGACCGTGTCGCATACGCAGGTCTGGCACGTGCCCGTCCGCTCCTGGCCGCCACGCTGACCATCACGCTTCTCTCGTTCATCGGCGTGCCCCCACTCGCTGGCTTCGCCGCCAAGCTGAGCTTGTTCGCGGCCTCCATCGACGCGGGCTACGGCTGGCTCGCGGTCCTGGGAGCCCTCAACACGGTGGTGTCCATCGCGTACTACGTCCGCGTGCTTGCCCCGATGTACTTCGACGCACCGTCGGGTCCGGTCCCGGTCCTCAGCCGCGCTGCTGGGCTCGCCGCCGTCGTCACCGGCGGGGCCGTGGTGCTCGTCGGCCTCGGCGCAGAGCCGTTCTTCCGAGCATTCGATGGGATCAACCTGCTCCCCGGCTGATGGTTCCACGAAGCGGATGTGTCGACGCGCCGGTGGCGCGACGGCCGGCCGTTCCCGCCGACATCGTCGGTCGTGGGCGCTCGCCCGCCATGGAACCATCGGATCTCGGCGTCATCCGGACGGGCCGCTGATCCACTCGAGGGTTGATGGCGCAGAGCGGACGGCGGGGTCCCGCGGCTACCCGTCGGCGTCGGGCAAGCCTTCGAGAACCCCATGGTCCCTCGCGTAGCGGACGAGATCCGCACGGGTCTTGAGGGCGAGCTTCTGCTGCACGTGCGCCCGGTGGGACTCGACGGTTCGGACCGACACGTAGAGCTCCGCGGCGATCTCGGCGTTGGTGTTGCCGAGGGCGACGAGGCGGAGCACCTCGACCTCCCGCCCGGACAGCTCGCCGCCCGGTCCGGCGATGCGGGCTGTGGCCTCGGCGCCGAGCAGCGCAGCGCCCAGCCGCGGGTGGACGTATTCCTCTCCGCGGGCGACCTGGCTGATGGCCTGCACCAGCTCGATGTCGGCGGCGTCCTTGACGAGGTACCCGCGCGCTCCGGCGTCGAACGCCTTGCGCAGGTACGCGACGTCGTCGTGGACGGTCAGAACCAGCACCGCCGTCGCCGGACTGACGACGAGTACCTGTCGCGTCGCCTCGATGCCGTTCGTGCCGGGCAATCCGAGATCCATGACGAACACATCGGGTCGCTCCGCCCGGGCCAGCTCGACCGCCTCTGCCGCCGACCCGGCCTCGCCGACGACGTCGAAGCCCGGCTCGTCGTCGACGATGCGGCGCAGCCCGCTCCGCACGACCGCATGGTCGTCGCACAGTGCGACCCGGGTCGGCTCGCTCAACGGGGCACCTTCACCACGATCGACGTCCCTGCGCCCGGAGCTGAGGTGATCTGCAGGTTGCCGTCGACGAGCAGCGCACGTTCCCGCATCCCGGCCAGGCCCAGTGAGCGCAGCACCCCGTCGTCGACGGCGAAGCCCACGCCGTCGTCGATGATGACGGCCCGGACGTGGTCTGGCTCGATCGACACCTCGACGGTCGCGCGACTGGCCCGTGCGTGGCGCACCACGTTGGTCAGGCTCTCCTGCACGACTCGGTAGACGACCGTCTCGATCTCCGATCTGAGCTCGGCCTCGTCCCCATCGGCAGCGATCTGCACCCGGATCGGCAGGTCGAACCGGCCGGAGACCTCGGTGGCGAGCCGGCGGACCGCCGCCGGCAGCCCGACGTCGTCGAGGACCGTGGGCCGGAGATCGAAGGCGAGCTGACGCACCTCGTCGAGAGCCTGGGCGACGAGACCTCGCACTTCGTCGGTGTGGAGTCGGGCGTCGGCCACGTCGCACGGTTCGCCGGAGAGGGAGCCGTCGACCAGCCGGAGCCCGAGGAGTACGGAGGTCAGAGATTGCCCGACCTGGTCGTGGAGGTCGCGTGCGACGCGGGCGCGCTCGGCTTCTTGGGCCGCTATGACCTGACCGAGCAGGTCCGTCTGGGCCTGCGACCGGGCCTGGACGAGCGCTAGCTCCCGCTCGGCATCGACCAGCATCGCTGCCTCGATGGCCGCCGCTGCGAACGCGGCCAGTGTGGCGACCAGCCGTTCGTCCTCGTCGTCGAACGAGTCGGTTCCTCGCTTCTCGGTCAGGTAGAGGTTCCCGAACCGGCGGCCCGCCACCCGGACCGGCACCCCGAGGAACGAACGCATGGGGGGGTGTGCCGCGGGCAGCCCGCAGGACCGCGGGTCCGCTCCGAGGTCCACGAGCCGGATCGGGCCGTCTGCGGCGATGACGTCACCGAGGAGACCCTTGCCCTGGGGCAGCCGTCCGATGCGGACGACTGTCTCGTCGTCCATCCCGTGGTGGACGAACTGCTCGATGTGCCCCGCGCGGTCGTAGACGCCCAAGGCGGCGTACCTCGCGCCGGCCACGTCGGCAGCACATTCGACGAGGCGCTCGAGGATGCGCGGGAGGTCGTGCTCGCCGGCGAGCTCCAGCGCCGCCTCGAGCAGTGCGGGCAGCCGGTCGACTTCCTGGTGGGCCATGGCCTACGCCCACGTCTCTATCAACGACATCGTGTAGGAGATCGTACCCACCGGGGCGGTGGGTGGCATGGCCGGGAGCAGGGGTCTGGGCGTCACCACCGTGGGCGGGTGCGGGGGGCTCGATCTGTGGCCCATCCCCTCAGGCGGGGGAGGAACCGGGGAGTCGCCGCAGCGTAGGCATGCCACGCCTCGCCGAACTCTGTGGCCGCCGTCTTCTCCTCTTGGATCGAGAGTCGCCGGTAGATCCACACCAGCACCGGGAACATCAGGAGCGTGGGGATCGTCGGCCACTGGAGGAGGAAGCCGAAGGTGATGGAGAGGAAGCCGGCGTACTGGGGGTGGCGCACTCGCAGGTAGGGCCCCCTCGTCGCCACGGTCCCGGCCTTGGCGGCGCGGAGCAGGACGGGCCAGGCGGCGGCGATGATCCAGAACCCGAGGCCGATGAACACGTAGCTGGCGAGGTGGAACGGGCTGAGGTGAGGGTCTCCCTCCCAACCGATGAGCTCGCTCCAGAGGTGACCGCCGTCATGGGTGAGGGTCAGGCTCTTGAAGCGGCTGCCCAGCCACCCGGACAGGAGGTAGATGGTGAGCGGGAACCCGTACATCTCAACCATGAGGGCGACGATGAACGACGAGAAGGCCCCCATGGCCTTCCAGTCGCGGCTCGAGCGGGGGTGGAAGAAGCTCGCCGCGAAGATGATGAACACCGCCGAGTTGATGATGACCAGGAACCAGAGTCCGTAGCCGTACGAGCCCACGGTGCACCTCCGTCGTCTTGCGCCCGGTGTTGGGCGATCTGATGCACCGATCGCGCCACGATCGGGGTGCTCGGGGCATCCGGGTGGACGGCTGATCGAGTGCGGCGAACTACGGGTTCAGGCGGCGGCGGGTCCGCTCGCTCCTGGGCGCACCAACACGGCCATCGCAACGATCACGATGTACAGCTCCTCGGACACGGCGCCGTGCTCTCGCCGCATGAGGCTGCTGACCGCTTCGCGCAGGGGGACGGCGAGGCGGTGGAAGCGGACCTTGGCGCGGCGCATGTCGAACCAGCGCCGCTGCTCGTCGGGGTTGAGGGGGCGCTCGGAGAAGATGCTGTCGCTGACCTCGTCGTAGTAGTCGTCGAAGGCTTGGATGGTGTCGAAGTAGCCGTCGACGACGACGTCGAGCAGGCCGTAGAGCAAGAAGCTCATCCCGTGGGTAGCGAGGTCGGGCGAGCGGTCCCAGCGCTGGAGCACAGGCTCGATCGGGAACCCGGCGTCCTTCGCGGACGGTGATCAGCCAGCGCTGGTTGAGGAACGCGTCGATCTCGGTCTCGACGAAGCAGCCGCGTGCGGCGTCGAGGTGGACGGCGTGGCACGACAGGAACAGGTGCCTGGCGTAGTGGTCGAGCTTCGGTCGCTGATGCGGGCCGAGGGCGTCTTCGACGGCGAGCTCGTGCAGGCCGAGCTCGGCGTCGAGCTCGGCGAGCTGCTTCCTGGTGGGCGTGCAGAAGTCCACCACACCACGATGTCGGGCTCTTCGAGGTAGTCCGAGACGTCGGCGAGAGGGAAGCCCTCGGCGTCGAGAACGCCGTCGCGGTACACCCTGGTCGTCACGTCGCCCACGGCGAGCCTCCACTGTTTCGGTGGGGATCGCCGAAGCGGTCCCACCGGTCGACATCTCCGTCTCCGGCCTTACCGGTCGGTCGCCTCGACCCTGGCGGCGAAGCCGTCGAGCTCAGCGACGGTCGGCTCGTGGGCCCA
Organism: Iamia sp. SCSIO 61187; assembly: GCF_019443745.1. Taxonomy (NCBI): domain Bacteria; kingdom Bacillati; phylum Actinomycetota; class Acidimicrobiia; order Acidimicrobiales; family Iamiaceae; genus Iamia; species Iamia sp. SCSIO 61187. The sequence continues at coordinate 3,943,400 of NZ_CP050948.1, read as the reverse complement.
GATCTCGACGCCGGCCAGAACGTCGCGGTAGCGCTCAGCCTGGCCGGCAGGGACGACGACCCGGATGGGGCGGTTGCCGTCGGTCAGCGCCTGGTACTGCTCGAGGATCTCCCGATGCTCGACCCGGTCGAGGTCGAGGTCGAGCTCGAACACGATGCCGTGGGCCGACTCGAACTTCGGGCAGCCCAGCCCCCCAAGCAAGGGGCACGGTCGATCCTGCGGCCCACGGCACACCTCGACGGGGTGCCCGGTCCGCTCGAGGAACGACACGTCGAAGTGCTCGTCCATGCCGGGCGGGATGTCGAGCAGGATGAGACCTTCGCGCCGGCCGTCCATCATACGGCCCGCCCTGGCCCGGTGCTCGTGGGCCCGATGCGGTCATCGCCCGGCGTCGGAGCCGGGTTCGCCGGCGTCCCGTGCCCGCCGTGGCTGCCGTGGCCGCTGCGGTGCTCGTCGCGGTCCTCGGGCCGGCCCGGCTGGCGCTGATTGCCGTGGCCACCGTGACCGCCGTGGCCGCCGTGACCGCCGTGGCCGAGGTGCATCCACACCATGCCGACCACGAGCAGGATGAAGATCCAGTTCGATGCGAGCCAGCCCATGATGGTCTCCTCCTTTTTTCTTTGCTTCGCGGTTGTTGACTCGATCATCTGCGCTCGGATCGGTTCCGCCATCAGGGGTGGCCACGGGTTGCGCGTGCGGCCGGCCCGCAAGCCTCACGGCCGGTGGGCCGGGCGACGCCGTTTGCGGCTACAGGCTTCCCGCAGGCGATGTCGGGAGCTGGCGCGGATGGCTCAGACGGAGCCGTGACGGAGGATCACGGCACCGAACGAGAAAGGAGAATCGACATGGAGATGTACTTCTTCCACTACTCTGCGTTCGTGATGCAGCTGCTGCTCGGGCTCGTCGTGGCGCTTGTCTCGATCGAGCTGTGGCGGCTCAACGCCCCGGACGCACGCCGCCTGTCTCGCCGCAACCACCGGCCGCTGTTGCGATGAGCCCCGCCGCGGCCAGGCCCGGGACGAACGACCGTGGCCGCATATCGGCAAAATGGGCGACCGAGACCGCGCCCGGCCTCCGTCGCCCCTCGTGCGCTCCGGTGCAGCCAGCCGAGCCCGTCTCCCGCCGCCGTCTGATCAGGTTCGGCGCCGTCGCCATCGCCGCGGCCCTGCTCGTGGCGCTCGCCATGCGAGCCGTCGGCGCGATGACCGCCGTGACCGCCCTCGAGCTCGAGGCCATCATGGGTCTGCTCGTCTGGCTTGTGTTCGGCCGCACGATTTCGGCCACGCTGCTGCCGCGACCGCGGTCGACGCACGACCGATAGATGAGCGACCCCGCCCGCCTCGTGGGTGGCGTCGCCGGTGTCGCGGCAGGCGAGCTGATCGCTGCGGTGACCAGGAGCGTGGGCCCGACCGACGCGGTCTCCCGGCTGGTGGCGGACCGGCTCCCGCTCGCCGCCGTGGAGGCGGCCGTGTTCCGCCTCCACCGGCGGGACAAGACCGCGCTCCGGCTGACGAGCGCAGCGTCGCTGGCGTCCCTCGGCGCGGGGGCCGCCGGCTCCCGCCGATCGCCCGGGACCCGGCTCCGAAGAGCCGCATTGACTGTCGCCGTCACCGCGGTCGCGCTGCGGCGACCGCCTCGCCGACCGGGGGCCACGGTCCTGGTCGCCGTGACGCAGACCGTCGTCGCCGCCGCGGCCACCGGGGTGGCACGGCGCCGGCCCATCGCTGCGTCCGCCACCACCGCGGCCGCCGCGGCGGCCGCCGTCGCCGCGCACCGACGACGCCGGCGGGCCGAGGCCGCCGCCTCATCGACGGGCCCGCCACCGCTGGCTGCTGTCCCGCCGACTGACGGTGCCGAGACCTGGGATCACCCCACGCCGCTGGTCACGCCCTTGGACCAGTTCCATGTCACCGACGTCAACTTCGGTGCCCCCGCCGTGCGTCGGGACACCTGGCGGCTGGTGATCACCGGTGAGGTGGCCCACCCCAAGCAGCTGGACTTGGCGACGCTCCTCGCTCTCGGAACGGTCGACGTCGACGCCGCGCTGGTGTGCATCCACAACCGCGTCGGCTGGGAGCGGGCGGCCAACGCCCGCTGGCAGGGCGTGCCGCTCGCGTCGCTGCGCGATCTCGTCGGGGCGAAGCCGACGGCGACCCACGTTGTCACGAGGTCCGTCGACGGGTTCACCATCTCGCTGCCGGTGGCCGAGCTCGAGGCCTCGGGGTTGGACGCGTACATCGCGGTCGGGATGAACGGGCAGCCGTTGACCACCGCCCACGGGTTCCCGGCCCGCTTCCTCGTGCCCGGCCTCTACGGGCAGTTCGCGGGCGTGAAGTGGCTGACGGGCCTCGACTTCACCGACCGCCACGTTCCCGGCGACTGGGAGCGACGGGGGTGGCCACCCGGTGCCGTGACGGCGCGCACCCACTCCCGGATCGACGGCGCCCGCCAGGTGGGCGCCACGATGATCGTGTCAGGTGTGGCGTGGGCGCCACCCGACGGTGTCGCCGCCGTGGAGCTGTCCGTCGACGGCAGCCCGTGGGTCACCGCCGAGCTGGCCGACTCGCTCGGCCCCCTGGCGTGGCGAAGGTGGCGGTACCGGCCCGTATTGGCGCCTGGAACGCACCGCATCCGAACTCGCGCGGTTCGCGGCGACGGCCAGGTCCAGGACGGCGAACCCAGACCGCCGTTCCCGTCGGGTGTGACCGGCTACCACGAGGTCGTCGTCACCGTCGCCGACGGGTGACCCGCCGGCGTTGGTCACCGGTGAGCTACGGCGTGGGCACCGGTGCCGACCGTTCGAGGATCGGCGCCGCCGTGCGCACCTCGAGACGGTCGCCAAGCGCGCCCCTCAGCCGGTCGCCGGACGGGGTCGACGTGACGACGACTGTGGCGATGCCGCGGAGCCGGCTGTGGAGTGCCACGGCGGCGGCGGGCCGGCCCTCGAGGATCACCTGGCCGGGTGCCGGGCTCGTAATCGCGGCGGCCACAGCGGCAAGAGCGCGGCGGGCACGGCGCAGCGACCCCTCACGGGCGCTGCGATCGAGGGTGTCGCGACCGACGACGACCGCCAGCTCGACGGGCCCTCCGACGGCGTCGGCCGCCGCAGCCTGCGCCGCCCGGCTTCCCGGATCGTCCGCGTCGACGACGACGAGCACCGCCGGCGCGCAACCCGCACTCCCACCGGGGCCGTCGGCCACGACGACGGGTGGTCGGCGCGCGGCGCGCCGGGCGCAGATGACGGCCGCGGGGACGGCGAAGGGGCCGAGGACAAGCCCGATCACGGCCCACAGGCCACCGTCGTGCCCTCGCCGGGACATGACCGCCCAGATCACCGCAGCGGCAGCGGCCCAGCCAAGCCGGATGGCCACCTCGCTCCAGATCGCCCACTGCGGAAGCGGCATGTGCACCGCTGGACCCTCCTTCGGCTTCCGAGGATGCTGGTTCGATCCTCCGCCCGGCGATTGGCGACACGCATCGCCGCCGCCCACGGATCTGCGCAGGGGGAAGGCCGCAGGAGGGATCCGCAGTTGCTGCGGATGCCGCGCCTGGCGCCAGCGGGTCTACTCGAGGCCTGGCAGTGTCGCGTTGCCGCCACGTCGACTGCTGAGGAGCGCAGATGTCAGGTCCCTTCATCACCCGCCGCCGGTTCCTGGTCCTCGCTGGCGGGACCGCCGGCGCCGCCGCCGGGGGCGGGCTGCTGCTTGCCTCCCGGGACGACCCACCGTCGATCGTCACCGCCGGCTCGCCCCGGGTCGCCGCCGTCGAGCAGCGCCGCCGCCGGCAGGGCGCGGCGATCACCGACGTGGCCTTCGCGGCGGCGCCACTGACTGCAAGCACCGCGGCCGGGCGCCAGACCTGGGCGTACGGGGACACGGTCCCGGGCCGTGAGATCCGCATGCGCGCCGGCAGCGTGCTGCGAGCCGCGTTCACCAACGACTTGCCCGAACCGACGACGGTGCACTGGCACGGGATCGCACTACGCAACGACATGGACGGCGTCCCCGGTGTCACCCAGCCGCCGGTGGCACCGGGCGAGCGGTTCGACTACGAGTTCACCGCCCCCGACCCCGGCACCTACTTCTTCCATCCCCACGTCGGACCCCAGCTCGACCGCGGCCTCTACGCGCCGCTCATCGTCGAGGACCCCAACGAGCCAGGCGACTACGACCGCGAGCTCGTCCTCGTCCTCGACGACTGGCTCGCCGGTGCCGATCCGGACACCGTCCTCGCCGAGCTCCGCGACTCAGGCATGGGCGGCATGGACATGGGCTCCGATGACACAGGAATGGACATGGGCGATGGCGGCATGGACATGGGGCCGTCGGGCCTCGGCATGGACGTCGGCGACGTCGACTACCCGACCTACGTCATCAACGGCCGCCCACCCGAGGACCCGTTCACCTTCGAGGCCAGCCGGGGCGAGCGCATCCGGCTCCGCATCATCAACGCCGGCTCCGACCGCCCCTTCCGGTTCGCCGTCGGCGGACACCGCCTCACCGTCACCCACAGCGACGGCTTCTCCATCGAACCGGTCACCGGCGACGCGGTCCTGCTCGGGATGGGCGAGCGCTACGACGCCGTCATCACCCTGGCCGTCGACGGCGCCATCCCCGTCGTCGCCCTTCCCGAGGGAGGCACCAGCGGCGGGCTCGCGGTGATCCGCACCGCCACCGGCACGGCGCCCACTCCCGACGTACGACCGGCCGAGCTCGAGGGCCGGCTCTTGACGCTCGCTGATCTGCGCGCCACCGAGGGCGTGACGCTGCCGCCGAGAACTCCCGACCGCACGCTCGACTTCCGGCTCGCCGGTGACATGGACAGCTACCGGTGGACACTCAACGGCCGGCCGTTCCACGAATCCCAGCTGCGCAACGCCGACCACCAGCTCCGCGAGGGCGACCGCGTTCGGCTGCGCTTCGAGAACCGGTCACCGATGTTCCACCCGATGCACCTGCACGGCCACACCTTCCAGGTGCAGCATCAGGACGGTCCCGGCGCCCGCAAGGACACCGCCATCGTCCGGCCGATGGAAACGGTCACCGCAGACTTCGAGGCGGACAACCCGGGCCAGTGGGCCCTGCACTGCCACAACATCTACCACGCTGAGGCCGGGATGATGACCGTCCTGTCCTACGTGCGCTGACACGGGTCAAGGGAAGGAACGATGCGGGACATCACGACAGAATCGCCACCGTCCGGGGCCGTGAGCCGCTGTGCAGTCGTCGGCCATGGGCCCGCTGCCGAAGCCGCCGTCCCGCTCGCCGCCACGCTCCTCGGCGCGGTGCCGGTGCGGCTCGAGCTGTGGGACGGCACGAGCGTCGGCCCGGACGACGAGTCCTGCACCATCCGGCTCCGCTCGCCCGACGCGCTGCGGCGGGTGCTGTGGTCACCCGGCGAGCTCGGCATCGCCCGTGCCTTCGTAGCCGGCGACGTCGACGTCGACGGCGACCTGTACGAGGCGATCAGGGCGCTGCGCCCCGCCGCCGCGAACCTGCGGTCCGGGTGGCGCGCACTGCCTCGCACGGCCGCCGCCGCCCGGCGCCTCGGCGCCGTCGGCCGGCCCCCGGCGCCTCCCCCGGAAGAGGCACGACCCCGAGGCCGACGCCACTCCACCGCCCGCGACGCAGAGGTCGTCGGGCACCACTACGACGTCGGCAACGACTTCTATCGTCTCGTGCTCGGGCCGTCGATGACCTACTCCTGCGCGCGGTTCGCCGATCCGGCGATGTCGCTCAACGATGCGCAGGCGTCCAAGCATGACCTGGTGTGCCGCAAGCTCGGCCTCCACGAGCGGCCGGGCATGCGCCTCCTCGACGTCGGGTGCGGATGGGGATCGATGGCGATCCACGCCGCCCGCCACTACAGCGCCGACGTCGTCGGCGTGACGATCAGCCGGGAACAGCACGACGCGGCCCGGCGGAGGGTCGAAGAGGCCGACCTCGCCGACCGGGTCGAGATCCGGCTGCAGGACTACCGCGACCTCCGCGGCGAGCGCTTCGACGCCATCTCCTCGATCGGGATGTCCGAGCACGTGGGCAAGCCCCGCATCGCCGAGTACTTCTCGACGCTTTCGGCCCTGCTGGCCCCCAGCGGTCGGCTGCTCAACCACGCCATCTCCTCGGTGGGTGGCTCGAAGATCGGGTCCCGGACCTTCATGGGCCGCTACGTGTTCCCCGACGGCGAGCTGCTCGACGTCGGCGACACGGTCAACGCGATGCAGGCTGCCGGGTGCGAGGTGCGCGACGTCGAGTCGCTGCGCGAGCACTACGCCCTGACGCTGCGCCAGTGGGTCGCCAACCTCGAGGAGCACTGGGACGAAGCGGTCGACCTCGTCGGCCCCCGGCGAGCCCGAGTGTGGCGGCTGTACATGGCAGCGTCCGCGGTCGGCTTCGACGACGGCGGACTCAACGTCCACCAGGTCCTCGGTGTCGTCGCCGACGCCGACGGCGCCAGCGGGATGCCCCGCACCCGCGACGGGTGGGCGACGGCCTGAGATGAGCCCCAGCGCCGACCAAGGTGGCTCTTCGGCCGGTGCGGGCAGCGGACTTGGACGCGGCGAGGGACCTCGCCACGTCGTCTTCGGTAGCTGACCAGCGATGATCGGCAACGGGGCCGGATGGTGGGCGGCCCAGGGGACGCCCGATGTGAGGCTCAATGCCGATGCACATCAGCCGGCACCCATCGACGTCAGGAGCGTTGACATGACCACCGCCATCTCTCGGATGAGGAGCGGCCGCCGCCCCCGCCGGCTGGTTACCCGTCGCCGTCGTGGTCGGCGTGCTCCTGCTGGCCGGGCTCCTGCTCGCGGTGCCGTACGACGGGCTGGTCGGCAAGGAGGCCACCGCGAGCGCGCGTTCGCCGATCTCGACGCCCAACTCCAGCGGCGCAACGACCTCATCCCCAACCTCGTCAGCGCCGTGCGCGGCGCCCTCGACCAGGAGCAAACCGTGTTCGGGGAGCTGGCCCAGGCCCGCCAGGCCTACGCCGGCGCCTGGGTCGGTGGAGGAACAGACCGCCGCCACCAGCCAGATCGAGGCCGGTCTCGGGCGTCTGCTCGCGATCGTAGAGAGCTACTCCGAGCTGCGCAGCAACGAGAACATCCGCGTCCTGCAGACCCAGCTCGAGGGCACCGAGAACCGCATCGCCCATGCCCGCCGCGACTTCAACGGCGCCGTCACCTCCTACAACGTGGCCACCCGCAGCTTCCCCCGTAGCCTCATCGCCGGTGCCTTCGGGTTCGACCGACGGCCGCTGGTCGAGGCCTCGCCCAGATCGGCCGACAACCCTGTCGTCGACCTCGGCGGCTCGACGACAACTGTGCCGTGACTCGTCGCCTCATGCTCATCCTCGCCCTCGTCGGGCTGCTGGTCGTGATGGCTGGCGCTGCCGGGGCCGACGAGCACTTCCCCGAGTTCACCCAGCCGGTCGTCGACCAAAGCCATACCGTGGCCACGGCCACCGAGCAGCGGGTCGGTGCCGAGCTGATCGACCACGAAGCACCATCGGGCAACCAGATCGCCGTCGCTGTCATCGAGAGCACGGGCACTCAGAGTCGATCGAGGACTACACGATTGACCTGGGTCGCTCGTGGGGCGTGGGGCGGCAGCGTGAAGACAGCGGCATCCTCCTCGTCATCGCCAATGGCGACCGCAAGCTGCGCATCGAGGTCGGACGAGGCTTGGAGGGCGAAGATTGACCTGCAGTCCGGCCGCATCATCCGTGAGCGCCTCGTCCCCCTGCGCTGGTCGCGGCCGGGCGGGTCGGGGCCGAGAAGGTGCGAGCCATCAGTGGTGGGAGCGGGTGGCTCCGAGCCGTCGGCCGGCGACGCGCTCGAGATCGTCGCCGGTGACGATCCCAACGACGCGATCGCCGTCGCTGACGAGGACTGGGCGATCGACCACGCTGTCGGCTCGACCGAGGAGCTCGATGACCGTGGAGGTCAGAGGGACCTGGACAAGAGCGTCGGCGGGGATCGTGATCGCCGACACCTGGGTGGCGGTGCGTTCGTCGACGGGCACGGCGCGCAGACCGTCGATGGTGACGACGCCCGCGATCCGACCGTCGAAACCTTCGACGGGCCAGACGTCGATCCGGTCGGTGAGCGCGTGGCGCTCGATGGCGTCGCCCACCGCGAGCCAGGCGGGGATGACGCTGGTGGCGGGAGTCATGGCGTCGGACATCTTGACCCCGGTGAGGGCGTGGCGGATGCGCTCGTGGGCCTTCTCGGCGCGGGCGGCGTTGAGGAGGAACCACCCGATGAAGACGAACCACAGGCCGCCGATGCCGCCGGCGACGAGGAACTGGGTCAGGCCCAGACCGATGAGGCCGTAGCCGACGACAGCGCCGGCGCTGGTGGCGATCAGGGCCGCCTGGTGGCGGTCGCCGCGCAGCCGCCACACGATGGCGCGGAGCACGCGGCCGCCGTCGAGGGGTGCGCCAGGGATGAGGTTGAACAGGCCGAGCATCAGGTTCACGCCGGCCAGCCAGCCGGTGACGCTCGCAAGGATGTGGGGGGCGGAGGTGGCTTCGACGGCAAGCGAGCCGACGCCGAAGAGCCCGGCGAGGGCGAGGCTGGCGCCTGGGCCGGCGGCGGCGATGCGCAGGTCAGCGGCGGGCGTCTCTGGCTCACGTGACAGAGAGGCGACGCCACCGAACAGCCACAGGGTGATGCCGGTGACCTCGATGCCGGACCGGCGGGCGACGACGGAGTGGGCGAGCTCGTGCGCGAGCAGCGACGCAAGGAACACCACCGCGGCGACCGCCCCAGCCGCCCAGTACGTTCCCGCTGCGTGACCGGGGGCGCCGTGGGGCAACCCACCGGTCGCGAGGCTCCACGTGAGCAGCCAGGCGATGACCAGCACGCTCCAGTTCATCCCCACCGGGAACCCGGCGACGCAGCCGAGCCGGACCTCGTCCTGTCGGGCCTGCCAGGCATGCGTGTGGGTGGGCTCGGTCATGGCGGGCTCCTCGTCGATCCAGGTCGATGCGACCAGTGTGGATGGCGTCGTCGGGGCTGCCATCCGAGGTCGCTGCGGACCCTCGCATCCGGGAGATCCCGCAGCCGGCTGCGGGCCTCGGGCGCGTTCCCTACCGGTCCATGACGTCGTTCCACCGGCGGAGGACTCGTTGTTCACGCTCCCAGCCGAGGACACTGACACTTGCCGGGTGGAGCGCAAGGAGGCGGGCTTCGTTGGCGCGGAGGCCCAGCCAGCGGGCCGCCAGCACGCGCAGGAAGTGCCCGTTAGAGAAGACGAGCGCGTCTCCCGCTGCGTGCCGGACGCGGTCGAGCGTTCGGTCTGCCCGGGCTCCGACCCTCGGCTGCGGTCTCACCACCGGGAACGCCGTCGCGCCACAGCGACCAGCCCGGCACCTCGAGGCGAATCCTTGTCGTGCGACGACCCTCGAAGGCGCCGTAGTCCCACTCCGTCACCTCACCTCACCTCACCTCATCTCACTCCACCTCATCTCACCTCATCGCATCTCACCTCACCGCATCGCTCAGCGACTCCGCCGAAGCCCGCCATGCGGCACGTCTCGGCCGCGCTGGCGCGGGCTCGCGAGCACGACGGCGAACGCCTGTCCACTCAGACGGCCAGCCGCTCGGCTTGGTGCCGGCCGACGTCGGTGAGGGGCATGTCGGTGCTGCTGGTGTGCGGACCCGCTGACCGTGCAGGCCGTCTCGCCGTGGCGTACGAGAACGACCCCGCCGCGGTCCAGCGGTGCCCGCCGCTCGACCGTCACCGCAGCGCGCTCATCGCGGCGGCAGCAACGAGGACCACTCGCGACATTTGCGATCGCATCCTCACCTCCTGCACGGCGGCTACGGCGAACGGGTCGCCGGTGCCAGCGCCTGACGGCGGAGGTGGCAGCGATGCACGAGCTCGGCGATCTCGTCGGGTCGTCCCTCACCACCAGGAGGTCGGTGTCGATGATGCTGGTGAAGCCGCTGCTGTCGAAGGCATCGCGAAGCCAGTCGTTCATGCCGCGCCAGTGGTCGGAGCCCACGAGGACTACGGAACCTTCCCGGTCTGGATGAGCGCAAGTGCTTCGGACAGCTCGTCGACGGTCCCCGAACCCGCCGGTCAGCACCACGAAGGCCGACGCGTAGCGGACGAACACGAGCTTCCGGGCGAAGAAGTAGCGGAAGCCCACGGCGACGACCACGTAGGGGTTCAGTCCCTGCCCGTGGGGCAGCTCGATGCCGAGCCCGACCGAGGTCGTCCCGACTCGCGGGCGCCGCGGTTGGCGGCCTCCATGAGGCCGGCTCCGCCGCCGGTGATGATGGCGAACCCGGCTTCGCCGAGCCGGGCCGCGACCCGGCGGGCGCGTTCGTAGCGGGGATCGCCGTCAGCCACCCGACCCGAGCCGAAGATCAAGACTGCTTTGCCCAGGGCTGCCAGCGCTGCGAGCCCGGCGGGGAACTCCTGCCGGATGCGCTCGACGCGGCGGCGTCGTCGTCGGCCGGGTCGGCGCAGGGGAGGAGGTCCTCGTCGGCGGTGACCGGGGTCGGTGGTCGAAGCGACGTCTGTTCTGACAGATGGGAGGCGCCGACGGCGACCGCATTCAAGGCGCCCCCGGGCGGCGACAAGCCGTGCCGGCAGCTCGTCGATGCTGTCACCGCCGTGGGCGAGGTGCTGCAGCCCCTGGACCTGTCCTTCGACCTTGCGGAGCCGACTGAGGAGGTCTTCGACGCCGCCGGTGGGGGCGGCCACGGTCATGACCGCCTCGATGCGGTGCGACGCTGGTACACCACGGCCGTGGCGGCCGTGAGGGCGGCCAGCCAGGCGAGGCCGAGCCGGAGGTAGCCGACCTGATCGAAGCGGGCGGTGAATGCGCCGTCGATCAGCACCCGCGAGGCTCCGCGGGCCGGCAGGAACGCGCCCCAGGCGGGGGGACCGCCGGGGAACATGACGGTCTGGCCCAGGCCGACGTCGATGAACGCCAGCAGGAGGATCAGGTAGAGGCCGCCGAGGCGGCCGGTGAGCGGTCCGACCAGAACGCCGACCATGGCGTACGTGAGCGCGATGAGCAGGTTGGCGCCCGCGAAGACCACCCATTGCCGCGGCGGGTACCATGCTCCCGACACGGTGACGGCGGCGGCGGTGGTCACGACGGTCGCTGCGCCGATGACGCCCAGCCGGCCGGCCAGCACCTCGCGGGGTCGGAGGCCGGCGAGGACCAGGCGCCGGTCGCCGCCGGCGGAGCCGGTGACGATGAACAGTCCTGCGAGGCCGGCGAGGAACGCCGAGGTGACCGGCACCATGTTCGCGGCGTGCATGCGGCGCTGAGACAGCATCGCGGTGAACCGGCGGGCGCCGTCCACGAGAGCGACGGGGCCGGGTTCGTCGACGGTCACCGCGATGGCCAGGCCGATGAAGACTGCGGGGACGCCGACCAGAAGCGCCCACAGGAGCCGGTTGCGGCGGTACTCGCGCATCCCCGCCCTCAGGACCGCGCCGACGCCACCCAGACCCGACCGGTCGCCGACTGCGATTGCCGGGCGGGCTCTGATTGCGACCAGCGATGCGTCGGCGGGCGGGGTCGGCCGATCGGCCGCTGCCGTCGGGCGCCCTGTCGCCGGTGCCCGCACCGCGGCGGTCGTGGCGCCGGAGGGCACAGGTCCGACTGGCGCCGGTGCCGGCCGGGTCGTCGCGGCGAGGCGGGCGACGGCGAGGGCAGCCAGGCCGACCGCCCACGCGAGAGACCAGCCCACATCGCCGAGGGGCCCGGCGTGGCCGCTGGCCTGGCTGGTGAGCACGAGCGTCGGGAAGTGCAGCGGGAACACCCGGGTCAGCACCGATGACCCGCCCCGAGGCCGGGGCCGAGGAACACGTCGAGGATCCAGGCCAGGGTGATCAGCAGCGCCCCGTTCATGTCGGACCGCACGACGGTTCCGACGAGCACCCCGAGCGCGAGGTAGATGATCGCCACCAGCAGCGTCGCGGCGACGGCCCGGACGGGATCGTTGATGCCGGTACGGGCGGCCAACGCCAGCAAGCCCCGGCGGCAGCCACCGCCGCGAGGCCGAGGGACGCGCCGAGGCGGCCGGCGGCGACGGGGGCTGTCCGGTGGCCGGCGGCGGCGAGGCGTCGGTCCGCTGCCCGCGAACCGGACACCTGGAAGAACCCGCCGAGACCGGCCAGCACGGCGGCCGCCCACCCGGCGGTGGCCGCCTCGACCTGGACCTGGTCGGCTGTGCCGCCCACCAGCTTGGAGAAGTCGGCCAGCGTGCCGCCCCACACGAAGACGAGCACGACAGGGACGGCGATGAGCAGCACGAGTTTGAGGGGGCGGCGGGCGTAGTCGAGCACCGCCCGGCGGCCGACCAGGGCGGTCATGGCGTTCATCGCGACACGGTCCTGCCGTCGCGCAGCTCCACGAGCCGGTCGAAGCGCTCCTGGTCGGTGACGAAGTGGCTGATCACCAGGACGCTGCGGCCGGCAGCCCGCCGCTCGGCGGCCAGGCCCCAGAACCGCTGGTAGGTGTCCCAGTCGAACCCGGCGTAGGGCTCGTCGAGGAGCAGCACCTCGGGATCGGCGAGCAGCGCGAGCGCCAGGTTGAGCTTGGCCCGGGTGCCGCCCGACAGCTCCTCGACCCGGGCAGCACGCCAGTGCTCGAAACCGAGCGTGTCGTAGAGGCCGTCGGCCCCCGCGACCACAGCCCCCTCATCCATGCCGTACGCGACTCCAAACAGCTCGAGGTGCTCGTCGCAGGTGAGCCGGTCGTAGAGGACGGCCTCCTGCGGGCAGTATCCGATCCGGCCCGAGACCTGCACACGTCCGCCGTCGGCAGCCAAGGCGCCGACGAGGACCTTCATCAGAGTGCTCTTTCCCGAACCGTTCTCGCCGACCAGGCCGACAACCTCGCCGGCGCCGACCGAGAGGTCGGCGCCGCGGAGCACGGGCAGGGCGCGCCGGCGGGGCCAGATCCCCCGCCGGTAGGACTTGGTGATCCCGACCGCCTCGAGGCCAGGTCCCGGAGCCCGTCCAATGGCCGTGTGCTGGTCGTCAGGCACGAGCGACTTGAGCCAGCCCATCGTTCCTCCTCGACTTGTGGTCTCCACCGACCATCGTGGGTTGAGCCGGCGAGGCCATCCGTCCAACACTCGGACCGCGGTGCGGTTGGCTACGGAACCGCGGCTCGTGACCGACGAGACGGCGGGGCACCAACCGACCGGGACCGGCAAGTCCTCTACGGAAGCGGCCAGCGGAACGTGAGCGGCTCGGACAGGCCAGCGAGCATGAGAACCGCTTCGCCCTCGGCCGGTCCCGCCGCCGAGGAGCTCCACGGGCGTGTGTGTCGAACACCACTGCGGCCACAGCGCCCGCGTCACCGAGCTGGAGAAGCGTTGTCTTCGGCTGCGGCGCGACGGACCGACGAAGCTGTCCATCACGACAGCAGCGCGTCTGCCCAGACCCACTCCGGCAGTGGGGCCGCCTAAGGTCTACGACATGGTGTCGTACGTCCGCCGAACCGTCAGGTCTCGGTCCTCGTGAGTCCGAACAGGTACACGGCGATCGCCGGCGATTGGCCAGGAGCGGTTGCGCGTGTTGCTGCGCGCTGCGCTCGACCTGGGGGGACCCCACGATCGCGACACCGTTTTGCACCGCATCGTCGAGGGTGCTGCGTCGGTGGCCGACGCCCGCTACGCGGCGCTCGGCGTCTACGAGGCCGGTCAGCTCACAACGTTCGTCCACCACGGCATCGACAGCGCGACGGTCGAGGCGATCGGGAGCTACCCGCAGGGCCGCGGCCTCCTGGGCGAGGTGATCATCGCTGAGTGCCCGGTCCGACTCGAAGACCTCGGGGCGGACCCCCGTTCGGTCGGCTTCCCGCCTGGTCATCCACCGATGCGTACGCTCCTCGGTGTCCCGATCATGCGTGCCGGCCGCCGCTACGGGAACCTTTACGTCACCGAGAAGGCCGACGGAGCGGTGTTCGACGAGAGCGACGAAGCGCTCGTGGTCGCGCTGGCTGCGTTCGCGGCCGGGGCTATCGAGACGACCGAGCTCATGGCCTTGGAGCTGAGCCGTGCCGCCGCTCAGGAGCAGGCGAGGGCCCGCCGGGAGCTGCTGAGGCAGGTGATCGCCGCTCAGGAGGCCGAGCGCGCCCGGGTGAGCCGAGACCTGCACGACGACGTCGGCCAAGCGCTCACCTCGGTCCTTCTCGGCCTTCGGCTGGTGGAGGACTCGTTCGCCGACCCCGGCCTCGACGCCGACGACGCCCGCCGCCGCGTCGCCGACCTGCGAGAGCTCGTCGCCGACGGTCTGCGTCGGGCGCGCCAGCTTGCGTTCGACCTGCGACCGACCGTGCTCGACGACATCGGGCTGGTCCCCGCCCTCCAGCGTCTAGGAGAGGATCTCGCCGCCCGCACCGGCCTCACCATCGAGGTTGACACCGACGTGCTCGGCGCCGACGAACGGCTTGCGCCGGAGATCGAGACGGTCATCTACCGGGTGGTGCAGGAGGCCCTTACGAACGTCATCCGTCACGCGTCGGCCGCGAGCGCAAGCGTCACGCTCAGCGGCCGTGACGGCCTGGTCCGAGTCCTGATCGAGGACGACGGGATCGGTTTCGACGTTGCGCATCGACTGGCCCGGCCCCACATCGGGGTCACGGGGATGTACGAGCGCGCGGAGCTCGTCGACGGGACGCTGTCGATCAGCTCGACGCCGGCCGAGGGGACTCTGGTGCTGCTCGAGGTCGCACGTGGCTGATCGGATCCGCATCGCGCTCTGTGACGATCATGCCGTGGTCCGCAGCGGGCTGCGCCGGATCCTCGAGGCTGAGCCCGACCTCGAGATCGTCGGGGAGGCCGGCTCGGCCGCCGAAGCTGTCGAGGTCGCTCGCGATACCCAGCCGGACGTGTTCGTCATGGATGTCGGCCTGCCGGACCGCAGCGGCATCGCCGCGACCGCCGACGTCTGCGCGACCAGCCCGGCGACCAGGGTGCTCGTGCTCACCGTCCACGACGACGTCGCCTATCTCCGGCGAGCGTTCGACGCCGGCGCCGCCGGATATCTCGTCAAGGAAGCCGCCGACGTCGAAATGGTCCAGGCCGTCCGCCAGGTGGCGGCCGGCAAGCAGTACGTCCACCCGTCCCTCGGCGCGGCGCTGCTGGCGCCCGACGCCGCGACCTCGCGCCCGGCCGGACCCGGCGGCGAGCTGTCCGAACGCGAGGTGGAGGTTCTGACCCTCATCGCGAACGGTCTGACCAACGCCGAGATCGCCGTGCGGCTCTACGTCTCGGTCCGGACCGTGGAGAGCCACCGGGCTCACATCCATCAGAAGCTCAACGTGCGGACCCGAGCTGAGATCGTGCGCGTGGCTCGAAAGTCTGGAATCCTCGAAGCCGACGACGCCCTGTAGGCCGCCGCAATGTCGATCGGTAGTCCGTCCGGATGTCACCTGCGGCGCGGAGCGACACGATCGCCGGCATGGATGACCAGGTGGGGTGCCCCGTGTGCGCCGGCGTCGTCCGTCGCCGTCGCAGTGGCACACTGCGGCCTGGGAAAGCCTGATCGTCGAGCTCCTCACGCGCGACCACGCCTGCGGGCAGGTCGATGCCATCACCGAGCGCGCCGACCTCGCCCATCGGATCGCCGCGTCCCCTGCGCGATCTGGTCATCGTTGACGCCAGCGACTTCCCGCGGTGCTGCCGCGAGCTGCTCGGATCGTTCCCCGCACAGCGGGTCGTGGTGATCGGCCCCGAACCGGACCCGGCCTACGAGCACGCCGCCCGTGCCGGCGGCGCCGGGGCGTGGCTGGCCAGCGACCGGGTGGGCGAGGACCTCAGTGACTGTATGCGAGACGCGCTCGGCTGGACGCACGGCCCCTGCCCGGCGCCTGCCTTTCGCCGCCCGGCGACCGCCCCGCCATCGTCCTCTGGAGGATCCCTCGATGACCGAGCCAGCGAAGCTCGCGGAGCAGCCGCCTCTGGCAGCCGGCGATCTCGCGCGCGTCGACAGCTGGTGGACGGCGGCCAACTACCTGTCGGCCGCTCAGATCTACCTGCTCGCCAACCCGCTCCTGCGCAAGCCCTACGGCTCGAGCACGTCAAGCCCCGGCTCCTGGGCCACTAGGGAACCTGTCCCGAGCTCAACTTCGTCTACGCCCACCTCAACCGGGCCATCCTCGCCCGGGATCTCGACGTGCTCTACGTCTGCGGCCCCGGCCACGGCGGGCCCGCCATGGTCGCCAACACCTACCTCGAGGGCACCTACACCGACCTGTACCCCGACGTCACACGCAACGTCGTCGGGCTCGCCGAGCTGGCCCGCCAGTTCTCGTTCCCCGGCGGCATACCGTCGCACGCCGCCCCCGAGACGCCAGGCTAGATCAACGAAGGGGGCGAGCTCGGCTCTTCGCTCGTTCACGCCCATGGGGCCGCCCTCGACAACCCGGACCTGATCGTGTGTTGCGTGGTCGGCGACGGCGAGGCCGAGACGGGCAACCTGGCCGTGTCATGGCACTCCAACAAGTTCCTCAGCCCCGCGACCGACGGGGCCGTGCTGCCCGTGCCGCACCTCAACGGCTACAAGATCGCCAACCCCACCGTGCTCGCCCGGATCCCCGACGACCAGCTGCACCGCCTGCTCGAGGGCTATGGCTACCTGCCCCTTGTCGTGAGCGGCGACAACCCAGAAGCGATGCACCAACAGAGGCGGCGACCCTCGACGTCGCGCTCGACGAGATCGCTCGCATCCAGACCGCCTGGCGCAATGGGGTGATCGGTCCGACAGCGGTGGCCGCTGATCGTGTTGCGCACCCCAGGGCTGGACCGGCCCGAAGGAGGTCGACGGGGTCGCCGTCGAGGGCAAAGTCCGCTCGCACCAGGTGCCCCTCGCAGGCCTGGCCGAACGCCCCGACCACCTCGCCGCGCTCGAAGCGTGGTTGCGCAGCTACCGGCCCGAGGAGCTGTTCGACACGGGCGGGCTCCCGGTCGACGCGGTACGCGCCCTCGCACCGAGCGGTGACCGGCGCATGGGCGCCGACCTGCACGGCAACGGTGGCCGGCTCCTCCGCGACCTCGTGCTGCCGGACCACCGGGCCCGGGCCGTCGACGTCCCCGCCCGCTAGTACGGCTTTCACGGACCGCCCATGCGTCGACCTCACGACGAGCCGCACAGATGCTCGGCGCAACGGAGGGACCCCTGAGGATCGTCACGTGCTACCTCGGCGCCGGAGCATCCCTTGCCGCTGCCGTTGATGGCCGCTGCGTCGACCCCACCATAGGATTCTGGCCACTCGACGGTCTGATGATGGCGACACGCTCCGGCAGCGCGACCCCGGCCTTGTACTGTGGCTCCAGCTCCACGCAGGGCTCACCACAAACGAGATCCACGACCGCCTCGAACACCAGTCCGGCCTCGACGCCCTCGCCGGCACCCCCGACATGCGGACCGTGCTGGAACGATCCGCGGCCGGCGATCAAGCGGCCGAACTCGCCCTCGCCGTCTACGTCCACCGGCTCGTCGCAGGGATCGCTGCCATGGCCGCCGCCTGCGCCGGCATCGACGCGCTCGTGTTCAGCGGCGGCGCGAGCACGCGCCCCAGATCCGTCTGCCTGCCCTCGCCGGCCTCCGCTTCCTCGAAGTGTCGATCGACGACCGGGCCAACGCCAATCGCACGAGTCGATTGTGAGCTCACCGGCGACGAGCGAGTCCGAGTCTTCGTCATCGGTGCTCGGGAAGATCTGGAGATCGCCCAGGCTGTCCGAGCCGACTCTCGAATCCGTAGGCCCCGCTGATGCCCTGCTCAGGCGGGCGCGGGGCGGCCGTCCCGGGCGATGGTGAGCCGTCGAAGTGGATAGGTCACGGCTAAGTCAGCCGGGGGAATCTCGTCGGAACGTCCGACACCCCGCCACGCCAACGCCCGCCGCTGCGCGCCGCGCCTGTGCCGCCTTTCCGCTCCACAAACACCGCGGCTGGCGTTGAACGCGGCTTCACCTGCGGGCGACGCGGGCTGCCAGCAGGTCGAGGATGGTGCCGGTCATCACCCCGACGGTGGCCACTTCGGGCTCGGATGGGGTCGTGCCCGCCTCACCACCGACGCGCGCGGCGCCGACGAGGACTGTTTGGATCGTGGTGACCTCGGCCGGGTTGGCGGGGTGGACGAACAGCGGTCGTTTCGACCACGCGAGCACGGGGGTCACGAGAAAGCCGCTTTCGGGCAGGCCGAAGGGTGGGAGGATCCCGATGACCTGCACGCTGCCGGCGTCGAGGCCCGTCTCCTCTCGTGCTTCGCGCAGCGCCGTGTCCACCGGGCCGCAATCATCGGGGTCGGCGGCGCCGCCCGGGAAGACCAGTTGGTCCGGGTAGTGCGTCAGGTCGGGGGCGCGGCCGGTGAGCAGCACGTGGGGTCCGCCCGGCCCGTCGGTGACCACGACCAACACCGCGGCGGCGCGGAGGGTGACCGAGGTGGGTGTCGACGCTGAGGTCGGGGCGGCGAGCCCGTGGAGCCCGGCCAGCCACTGTGGGGGTGGGTCGTCGGAGGCGGCGGCAGCCTCGGCCGCGACGGTGCCGGCTCGTTCCGAACGGGCGGGATGCCAGCCGACCTGTCCGACGCCCACTCGCAGGAAGGCGAGGCCCAGGTCCTCGTCGGGCGCTTGTACGAGCCGCGTCTGCCGACCGAACCCGGGGTGGCCGAACAGCGCTCGGGCGGGCTGCTGGCCGTCGTGGGGGTGGTCGATGTCGGACCAGTCGGCGGGGTTGTTGGCCACGGCGACGAGCGCCTGGCTGGCGCCGACGAGCTGGGCGACGGGACCGCCGAACGGGATGAGGGTTTCGCTCATCGAGGGGGCCAGAATCAGGTTGGCGCCGGCTTCGGTGAGGGCGTGCACCGCGTGCGGGTTGAGCAGGTCGCGGCAGATGGCGATCACCAGGTGCCAACCGTCGGCCGTCACGTAGATCCTCAGCTCCGGCCATCCGACCGGCGTGATGTCCTCCACGACTGGCCGGTCCGCCGGAGGGTGCTTGTCGTGGAGGAGCGGCGCCGGGTGGTCTCGCACCCATGCCAGCGCCCGGTTGGCGCGATGAGCCGGCTCCGCAGGGTCGATGTGGTGGAAGCTGCCCGCCACCAGCAGCCGCAACGGGCCGGGCCGGCGGACCCACCGCTCGAGTTCGCCGGCGAGCTCCTCGGTCACGCACAGCTCGGGGAGCACGACCACGCTCGCGCCGGCGTCGGCGGCCTCGACGAGCAGACGGTCGATGCGGTCGCGCTGGACCGTCATGTCGGCGGGCCGGACGGGAAACGCAGGCGCCTGACGGTCGCCAGTCAGCTCGAATTCGGACAGGTCGTGGTTCGGGTGACAGGTTGCAAACACGGTGTTCTCGGTGATCAGGCTGGCGAGGGCGTCGAAGAGGCCGTAGTCGAACACGATTCGGAACTGGGTGGTCCACCCCCCGGCCAGGCGCACCCGGCGGGTCTCGTCGAGTCGGTTGGCCAGTCGCCACGGCGGCGCGGTCGGCGCCATGGCGATGATCCGGGGCAGGTCCGGGTGGTCCAGTGGGATCGGATCGCCGATCGCCGGCTGGTAGGGGCTGCGCTGGCGGAACCAGTCGGTGAAGCTGTGGCCGAAGCAGGTGTCGAGCAGTTCGGCGAGTGCATGGGCGACGACCACCGCGGGCGCTTCGGCGGTGGGTGCCAGCGCAGCGGCCAGCGACTGGCGTGCCGGCGCCGTGATGACCGACTGCGTCCCCGGTTCCGGCAGCGCCTGCGCCGCTCGGCCCACCAGGGTGGCGACGCGGCGCGGCAGCGGGGATCGGCGTGGTGCTCCCACAGCGTCGGATGCTCGTCCCGGCACAGCCGTAGCAGGTGGGTGAGGCTCACGACCGGCTCCGTCTCGGCGGCGATCACGTCCCGAAGTGTTGCGATTTGATCGGCGGGCGCGGTCAACGGCGGTACGCAGCTGCACGCGGACTCGACGCACGGAGACGCTGAGTCCGCCCCGTCGGCGTTGGCAGGCTCGGTCCCGAGCATCAGATGGACTTCGCTACTGCGGGAGCGGCGGTGCCACCTGTCGCCGAAGCCGTGAGCGACCGAGGGTGGGGTTCCAGCCGGGGCGTCACAGCAGCGTAGGCATCCCACGCGGGGCCGAAGCCCTCACGCACCGGGTGCTCCTCCGACGGCCAGGCGTCGGTGGTGCCAAACGGGGAAGGGAACATGACCAACAGCTTGACCTCGCGTCGATGGGCCGGCCACCGTCACTCCCTCTGTGCGGTCGCTCAGGGGCCGGTGCAGCCGGGGCGTGGAAGCGGTTCCAAGCGCGCACGCGGGGAGGGAGCCGGCGAACGGCACCCGCTCGGGTTCCGTCACCCGGCTGGTCGGATCGTGCCGCCACCCACCACCTCCCCGCGAGCACGAGCGGGTCCGAGGCGATCAGGACGGCGAGGATGGCGCTGGACGCGGCGAGCGCGACCACGCCGCTACGTGTAGGACTCGGGATCATCGCCGAACTGCTCGGCGCAGTCCTCGCTGCAGAAGTAGTAGGTCGTGCCGCCGTGCTCGGCGGTGGCGACCGCGTCGCCTCCTCGATGCTCATGCCGCACACCGGGTCCTTCACGGCCATCGGTCGTCTCCTTCAGCTCGTGGTCGTGCCGCCATCTTGCTGCACACAGACGGCTCGTCGAGGGCACCCTTGCGGCGGTTCGGGACGGGGGCGGGCGGGAGGTCAGGGTCGCTCGCCGTGGGCGGGTTGCCTCCTCGTCGATGCACCACTCCGCGGGGAACCCGTTCGTGGGCCGCCGAGGCTGCGGCGCCTCGTCGGCTGCGCTGCCGGACTTGAGCACTCGGCGGTGACCGTCACCGTGAAGCCCCGGAGTGCGACTCAGCATGGGGCGGGCGGGCCAGCGGCTCGGCGCGGGGAGGTGTGGGGGAGGACGCCCGGGCGAGTCGGCGAGGGATGAACCTCGGCGTGGTTGCAGCGTAGGCGTCCCAGGTGTCGGTGAACTCCTCCCGCACGCTGCGCTCCTCGGCGACGGCGAGGCGCCGGTACACCCCGACGAGGATCGGGAACATCACGAGTGTCGGCAGGGTCGGCCACTGGAGCAGGAACCCGACCATGACGGCGAGGAACCCGGCATACTGCGGGTGCCGCGCCTGGGCGTAGGGACCAGTGGTGGCCAGCGAGTTGGTGCGGGCGGAGGCCCACAGCACGCGCCAGGCGGCGACGATCACCCACATGCCGCCGCCGATGAACAGGTAGCTGGCGAGGTGGAACGGGCTCATGTGTGGGTCGCCCTGCCAGCCGATGAGCTCGGACCAGAGGTGGCCGCCGTTGTGGGTGAGGGTGAGCGACTCGAAGCGGCTGCCGAAGGCGCTGGTGAGGAGGTAGATGGTGAGCGGGAACCCGTACATCTCGGTGAACAGGGCGACGACGAACGCCGTGAAGCCGCCCATCGCCTTCCAGTCACGGCGGTTGCCGGGCCGGAAGAAGCTGAGCGCGAAGATGATGAAGATCGCCGAGTTGATGATGACGAGGGCCCAAAGCCCGTAGCCGTAGTCCATGTCGAGGCCTCCCGTTTCGTTGATCCGAGGTGGCTACGACCGTACGGAAGGGATGGGTGGCGGCCATCGGTGACGAGCGCAGATCTTGGTTGCGGTCATCCCGCAACGCCGGTCGGCAGGACACCCCGATGCGCAGCTGCGTCGTCAGGCGGACGCTGGTGCCATGGCCCGAGGTTCGACCGCGACCTCCGACGCCCCGATCGGGGACGTACCGTCGGTCGTTCCGCGGCGCCCTGGCGTCCGTCCCGCCCGGCCGGCGCGCTACCGCCACCCCGGCGACATCTTCCGGGTGGTCACAGGGCTGGCGGTGTTGGGGTGGTTGTCGGTTGTTGCCGGCGGCGGGGTGCTCACCCGCCCCGAGCGCGACGCGTTCCGGCTCCTGAACGACCTCCCCGGGTGGCTCAACGGGCCTCTGCGTGTCGTCACCCAGGCGGGCTGGATCGGCGCGGTGCCGATCGCGGCGGCGCTCGCAGTCGTCCTCCGGCGCCGCCGGTTGGCCGTCGACCTGACGCTCGCCGGAGTGGCTGCGTGGGTCCTGGCCAAGGTCATCAAGGACCTTGCCCACCGGGGCCGACCCGGCGTCCTGATCGAGGACGTGATCCTGCGGGGCGTTCCCACCACGGGGCACGGGTTCGTCTCCGGTCATGCCACAGTCGCCGCAGCACTGGCGACGGTCGCCTCGAGCCAGGTGAGCCGCCGGACCCGCCGGATGCTGTGGGCAGTGGTGTGGCTCGTCGCCGCGGCACGGGTCTACTCGGGCGCCCACCTCCCTCTCGACGTCGTCGGCGGCGTCGCCCTGGGCTGGGCGCTGGCCGCCGGCGTGCATCTCTTGCGCGGGACCGTCGCTCACCCCCCGTCGGCCGACAGCGTTCTCGCCGGCCTGGCACGGGTCGGGGTCGACGTCCGGACGGTGCGCCCGCTCCACGCGGATGCGCGGGGTTCGGTGCCGTTCGTGGGTGAGGGCGCCGATGGGGAGGTGTTCGTCAAGGCGGTCGGCCGGGACCAACGCGACGCCGACCTGCTGTTCCGGGTCGGCCGATGGCTCGCCTTCCGTGAGGTCGGCGACGAGGCGCCCCTCGCCACCGCCAAGCAGCAGATCGAGCACGAGGCCTACCTGCTCCTCGCCGCCGCCCGAGCCGGGGCCCGCGTGCCCGAGCTGCTCGCCACCGCCGGGGCCGACGACGGCGTGTGGCTCCTCGCCGAGCGGCGCGTCGCCGGCACCGACGCGTCTGCGGCCGGCAACCTGGGAGACGAGGTGCTGGCCGACATCTGGCGGCAGGTGGTGGCGTTGCGGGCCGCCCGCGTCGCCCATCGCGACCTTCGCCTCGCCAACGTCGTGATCGGGGTCGACGGCCGGGCGTGGCTGGTGGACTTCGGTTTCGCCCAATCGGGCGCGGCCGACGACCAGCTCGCTCGCGACGTCGCCGAGCTCCTCGCCTCGACCGCGACCGCCATCGGCGCTCCCCGGGCGGTCGCCGCCGCCCTCGCTGCCGTCGGTGCTGACGCGCTACGGCACGCGGCGCCGTTCCTGCAGCCGCTCGCCCTCTCCACCGCGACCCGGCGCCGGCTCGCGGACGATCCCAATGCCCTCGACGCGCTCCACCACGCGATGGCCGGGCTCGGCGTACCGGTCGACCCGCGCTCGCTGCTGCGCGTCCGTCTGCGTCCCGCCAAGCTCCTCGCCGTCGCCGCCGGCGGGTACGTCACCCATCACCTGCTGGTCGGTGCCGCCGGCGCCGCCGGTGTCGGGTCGGTGCTCGCCGACAGCCGCTGGCGCTGGCTGGTCGCCGCCGCCGTAGCCGGGACGCTGCAGTACTTGTTCGCTGCCCTCGCCCTCACCGCCGCTGCGGGACGGCCGCTGGCGCTCGGCCGGACGGTGGCCAGCCAGCTCGCGTCGACACTCGCCTCCCGAGGATCCCGCAGAGGCCACGGGAGCACCGAGGTCAGCACCGCCTATTTGTGCGCCGCCGGCATGCGCACCGGGGAAGCAGAGGAAGCAGTACACCTCACCCGCGCCGCCGGCCTCGCCGTGCACACCGTGGCCCTCGCCGGGGCCGGCGCGGCGGCGCTCGCCGCCGGGCTCCGCTTCGTCGAACCTCCCCGTCCGGCGTCGGTCGTGGTGGCCGGCCTCGTCGTCGCCCTCGCTGCGGGCCTGGTGGGCTGGCTGCCCACCAGCCGGCGCGCGCTGATACGGGTGACCGTGCGGCGGCTCGGGTTGCTTCGAGGCCTGGCCGGCGACCGCCGCCGCGCGCATCTGCTGGCGTGGCAGGTTGCGCTCACGGCGTCGCTCGCCGCGACGTTCCTCGCTGCGCTGCACGCGGTGTCGGTCTCGGTCCCGATGGCCGCCGCCGTCGCCCTCTACCTGGCGGCCTCGGCGCTGGCCGTGGGCGGTCCGCTCCCCGGCGGGCTCGGCGTCGTCGAGCCGGCGTTGGCGGCCGGGCTCATGGTGCTCGGAGTTTCCGTCGCGCCCGCCGTGGGCTCGGTGATCGTGTTCCGGGCGGTCACCTACTGGCTGCCCTTGCTCCCCGCTGCGTTCGCCTACCGGCGGCTGCGCCGGCAGGGCTGCTGCTGACATGGACCTCGCGTTGAGCCCTGCGGAGCCGAGCCGGCGACGGTCGCACTCGTCAAACCGGTGGGCGCGCACGGTGATCGCCCTCGGCGTCGTCGTCGCGGTGTTCGGGTTCGCGCTCCCCCGCCTCGCCTCGGCGGCGGACGTGTGGCACGCGGTCGGTCACGTCGGTTGGCGGGGAGCAGGGGTGCTCGCGGTCGCGGCCACCTGGAACGTCGTCACCTACTGGCTGGTGTGGATGGTGGCCGTCCCGAACCTCGGTCTGCGGCGGGCCGCGCTGATCGCGCACGCGCCGACGGCGGTCGCCAACACCGTGCCGGCCGGCAGCTACGTGGCGGTGGCGCTGACCTACTCGATGCTGCGCTCGTGGGGCTACCGCCGGTCCTCGGCGACGTTGGCCATGGTCATCACCGGAGTGTGGAACAACTTCGCCAAGCTCGCCCTGCCGATCGTCGCCCTGGCCGCGCTGGCCATCGACGGTGACATCGAGACGCCGCGCGTCGTCGCCGCCGCCCTCGGTGTCGCCGGGTTGGCGGGCGCCGTCGCGGTCCTTGCCGCCGCCCTGCGCACTGATTCCGCCGCCTCCCGGGTGGCGCTGGTTGCCGCCGCGATCGTCACGCCACCACTGCGGCTCCTTCGCCGCCCGGTGCCGCAGGGGTGGGACGTCGCTATGCGCCGGTTCCGGGCACGCGCCGGTGACCTGCTGGCCACCCGCTGGCACCTGCTCACGGCCGCGACTGCGGTCGGCCACCTGTCGCTCTTCCTCGTCCTGCTGGCCTCGCTCCGAGCGACGGGGGTGCCAGCAGCGGAAGTCGGCTGGAGCGAGATCCTCGCCGTGTTCGCGTTCGCCCGCCTGGCGACAGCCGTGCCCTTCAGCCCCGGCGGGCTCGGCGTCGTCGAGCTGGCCCTCACCACCGGGCTCACGGCGGCGGGCGGCACGCGTGCACCCGTTGTTGCCGCCGTGCTCGTGTACCGGGCGCTCACCTACCTTCTCCAGATCCTCCTGGGGGCCGCCGCGTACCTCGTCTGGAGGCGGACAGCACCTCGCTCCGCGCCGCTGCCGGCGGCCGAGGCTGGGTCGGCGTAGGGTCGCCGTCGCCCGCCAGGTGGGCGACCGCGCGGCCCTAGTGACGCGCATCGATGTGGCACTCGATCCAGCCATCAGAACCCACCCGCCCACCACCTCGGAACGTCGCCATGTGCTTCTCTGCAACTGCGAGCTTCACCGCCGGGACTGCGCTCGGCGCGGTGGGAGGCCTGACGCTGCGCAAGTCGCAGGGCAAGGTCGAGCTGCCGCTTGCGCTGGTTCCGCTGCTGTTCGGTGTGCAGCAGTTCTCGGAAGGCTTCCTCTGGCTGAGCTTCCGCAACGACCTGCCCGCGGTGAGAACATCGGCGACCTACATCTTCTCGATGTTCTCCCACGTGTGGTGGCCCATCTTCGTACCCTTCGCCATCTTGCTGGTCGAGCACGACCGGCGGCGAAGGGCCTCCGTCGCCGTCTTCCAGGTGCTCGGCCTCGGTGTCGGGCTCTACCTCCTGTACTTCATCCTCCGTTACCCGGTCATTGCACGCGTCGAGGGCCGGAGCATCTTCTACGACTCGCCTCACTTCTTCATCGGGGCCGTGCTGGTCGTCTACTTCCTCGCCACTTGCGTCAGCGGCCTGTTCTCCAGCCACCGGTGCGTCAACGTGTTCGGTGTGCTCGCGTTCGTGCTCGCCGTCGCCGCGTACCAGGTGTCGGTCAAGACGTTCGTGTCGGTGTGGTGCTTCTTCGCCGCCGTCTTGAGCCTGCTCGTCTACGTCCACTTCAGCGGCCCGATGCAGGCCTGCCGTCCCGCCCTGGCGCGCGCGCAGGGAAGGGTTGCGCCGTGACGCGCCTGGCCGGCGACCGGCCGGGCGGCTGGGTCGGCGTCGGCGTCGCTGCGATCGGCGGGATCGCAAGGGCAACGCTCCGCTCTCCGAGCTCGACCAGCGCGCCGTGGTGCGTCATCGTGAGGGGCGGCCCGTCGAGCAGATCGTAGGTGGCCGAGTCTGCGGTCACCGTGATCGACAGGTGCCGGCCCCGGTAGCAAACGCGGAACGCGAGCCGGGAGATGGCGGTGGGCAGGCGCGGCGCGAACCCGAGCGACGGTGACGCCCGCATGCCACCGAACCCGGCGGCGACGCGCTCCAGACGCCGACGATAGAGACGGGGTAGCCGTCGCCGGCCTCGGCGTAGGGAAGCGGCGCAGCTCGTAGACCGAGTTCAAGTGCGTGCCGGGCAGGGAGTGCGACTCGCCCTCGTCGAGGTTGCCTCGCACCCGATGTGGCCGTTCGACAGGGCGAACACCGACTCGCTGTGCGGCAGGTGCCCCAGCGCGAGGCTCGACTCTCGGACCCGCCACGGCTCGACCTCGAAGATCGCCTCGCCCGTCACGGTTCCTCCATGAGCTCGGCCAGGCCGCGCACGACGACGTCGGCGCCCCGGGCGCGCAGCTCGTCGACCCGGTTCGTTGCGGTCGACACCGACGACGAACCCGAACCGGACAGCCGTGCCCGCCTCGACCCCGGCCAGCGCGCCCTCGAACACGGCGGCCTCCGTGGGCGCGACGCCGAGCGCGGCGGCGGCCGCCAGGAACCTGTCGGGCGCGGGCTTGCCGGGCAGCTTCCGCTCGCGGGCAACCACGCCGTCGATGCGGACGCCGAACAGGTCAGTGATGCCAGCGGCGGCGTGGGCGTCGACGGTCTTGGCGCTGGAGGAGACGACCGCGATCGCCAGCCTGGCTGCGCGGACCGCGCGCACCTAGCGGACCGAGCCCTCGAACACCTCGATGCCATCCTCGGCCAGCCGCCCCAGGACGAGGTCGTTCTGCTGGTTGCTCAGCCGTGGAGCGTGGGAGCTCCCGGCGGGTCCTCGGGTGCGCCGCCCGGGAGCGTGATCCCGCGAGGGGCGAGGAACGACCGGTGCCGTCGAGGCAGGGCATGCCGTCCACCTAGCGCTCGTAGTCGCTGCCGGCGTCGAGCGGGGCGAGCGTCTCGCCGGTCTGCCCGGCGCGCCCGGCGAGGAAGGCGTCGAACATGTCCTTCCAGGCGCGCGCGCACGGTGGCGAGCCGAGTGAGCACCCCGTCGAGATCGACGAGGCAGGCTCGGATCGGCGGGGGCAGGCCCAACACGTCAGCTCACCCTGCCAACCCGCTAGCGGTCGACGCGTCGGAGACCCGGCGGGCCACGATGGCGACGTCGCCGGTCCCGTCGACTCGCGTCAGACGTTCCTGCCGCTCGTACCAGGCTGCCACCGGCAGCCCTTCCCGGGCCCAGACGGCGCGGCGGTGGATGATGACCTCCTCACTGTCGTCAAACCCGGTGCTCCACTCGAGCCCGGCGCGCGAGGCGTGCCCGGACCTGGGTTTTCGGGGACCTCGAGGACGACGACGCGGTCGGCGGGCGCGTCCATCGCGTCGAGCGTGCCGTCGAGCGCGGCGGCCTGGTCGACCGCCCGGGGCGCGCCGTCGAGGACCCCACCGCCTGACCGTGTCGCCATGGTCAGCGGCACGTCCAGCACGTCCAGCACATCGGCCATGGGCACGAGATCCACGGCTGCGACCGCCGCCGCTATCCGGGCGCCGAGCCGGGATTGCCCCCTGATCTCGGCGCGCAGGACCGCGCCCACCGAGAGATGGGTGACGCCGAGGTGGCTGGCCAGCAAGCGAGCCTGCGTGCCCTTCCCGGAGCCAGGTGGGCCGAGGAGGATGACCCTCACGTCGGCACCGCCGAGTGCAGGGCGCCGAGCTCGTCGAGGACGGTCCCGGGCCGGGCGAGGGCAGCTCATGGTCCGCTCCCGGGACCGCCATGAGGGAGACGTGGGCGTCGGCCGTGTAGCCCGTCGACGGCTTGAGGGAGGCGCCGAAGCCGAGCAGGTCGGGCACCACCAGGCAGTCGTGCCGGGCGAGCGCGCCGTAGTCGGGGCCCCAGTAGCGGTTGCACCCGCCGAGCCCCTGGAGGAACGGCTCCGGGTTGCCCTCGCCGATGGTGCGGACGGCGAGCGGGCCCAGCTGTAGATTCCCGGCGGGCGCGGCCCAGCGGTAGCGGCTCACGTCGATGCCGCCGGTGCCGGTGATCGGACGACGGTCCACATCGACGCGAGGACCAGCACCATCCCGGCGGCGGCCCACCGGCCTGGGTACTCGCTCGTCAGGAGCACGCCGAAGAAGATGCCGAACACCGGTGTCAGGAACGTCCACGCGGCCAGCTGACCGAGCGGGCAGCGCAGGGTCTCGGTGAACCACGCCCAGAAGGCCAGCGCGGTGCCGACCAGCGCCAGGAAGGCGAGCGATAGGACGAAGCGGGGCGTCCAGTCGATCCGGGGAAGGCCCTCGACGGCGCCGGCCACCGCGGCGAGGATGGCGCCACCAATGAGGAAGTGCCAGCCGGCGGCCTGGACGAGATCGGTGCCGGCGAGCCGCCGGGACAGCAAGGTCCCCGCGGTGATCGCGACGGCGGCCAGCATGGACAGCCAGGCGCCGGATCCGCCGCCGCCGGGCACAGCCACCACGCCCAGGCCGGCGAAGCCGACCACGAGCCCGACGGTCGTGCGGGCGGTGACCCGCTCGTCGTAGAGCCACCACGCGGGGAGCAGGATCAGCAGCGGTTGGGCGTTGGCCAAGACCGCAGCCGTGCCCGTAGCGAGGCCGTCGACGCCGGCGAACATCGCCGCGAACGCGATGCTGGCGTTCGTCACCGCTAGCAGCCCGATGAGCCACCACGAGCGGCCGCCCGCTGGTCGCGGCCGACGCTGCACGGTGGCCACCGCTACGAGCGCGACGCCGGCCACGAGCGCCCGCAGCGCGGCGAACCACAGCACCGGCGCGTCCCGCAGCCCCCAATGGATGGCAACGAAGCAGCCGCCCCATGCCGCAGTAACCCACAGCATGCGAGCCGAACGGGGCCGACTGGTCGGCGATGTGGGGACGGCGGTCGGGCGGTCGCGCACTGGTGACGGGGCGAGCGGAGTCACGCGACGACGACGGAGTCGTCGCCGCCGTGCTCGTTCGGCACGTAGTCGTGGGCCGCCCAGTCGTTCTCCCACCGGTCCCCGTCGAGCAGGTAGCGGAACCGGTAGCTCCGTCCCGGCTCCAGGGCGACGGTCACCCGGTAGGTGCCGTCCTCGCGCCGGGTCATCGGCGTGGCGGTCGGTGACCAGTCCCTGAACTCACCGCAAAGGTGGACGTCCTTGACGCCGGCTTCGGCGGTCAGGTCGAAGGTGACTTTCCACGTGCCGTTCTTCAGGTGTTGCCTGCGCATCATCGTTCCTCTTGTGTCAGGGCAGTGTGGCCCGCATGCCGAGGTTGGCGTCTGTCGCGGCGATGGAGGTGGCTGGGTCAGGCTCGGTCCCGGACAGGGCCCGAACCGCGTCGATGTTCTCGGGGACGACGATCGACTCGTTGTGGACCATGTAGGTCAGGACCACCTCACGGTCGTCGACGGCGATCGTGTCGGCCCACACGGCGACCTCCCAGACGTCGGCGCGGGGCCGGCCCAGGTCGCGGGCGATCTCGATGACCGCGTTGGGTGCCTCGACCCCGGCTGCGGCCTCGACCAGGGCGATGCGGGGTGCGGCCCCGAGCGCGGCGAGGACCTCGTCGCGGCTGGTCGGGCGGGGCGCGGTCACGAACACGAAGTGCACGTGGGCCAGGTTGAACGGGCCGGCCGCAGCGACCGTGACGAGGTCGAGGTCGGGCAGGACGGTGCAGGCGTCGGGTCCCTGGTGGGACGGAACCTTCGGTTCCGGCATCAGGGTGTTGATCATCCCGCTCGTGTGAGACTCCCACGGGTCGGTGGCGCGCCTCAGGAGCACCGCCCGGGCCGACTCGAGCAGGCCTCGGCTGTCGAGCGCCCCGAGCATCCGCACGAGACCGGTCGTGTTGCACGAGACCACTCGCGCCGCGGTGTGCCCGAGCGCCTGGGTGTAGTTGGCCTGGGCCACGAATGACAGGCCGGTCAGATCGTGGGGCTCGCCGCCCTGGAAGATCGCCTTCACCCCCAGGGCGTCGTAGCGGGCCTTGTTGGTAGCGCCCACCCGCTTCGGTGTGGCGTCGACCACGATGTCGGCCCGGCCGAGCAGGTCGTGCAGCGTGCCGGCCGGGGCAAGCCCGGCCTGGGTCATGGCTTCCGTGGCGTCCGCCGTCGAGCCGAACAGCGAGAGGTTCCTCGCGGCGGCGAGGCTAAGCCGGTAGTCGACGGCGACGTCAGCCACCCCGACGAGCTCCATGTCGTCCTGGAGGGCGACGGCGTCGGCGACGCGCTTGCCGATCACGCCGTAGCCGTTGACCGCAACACGGGTCGCCCTCATGCCGACCGCCCCCTACGCGCCCGCTGCGGTGATCGAGCACCTCCGCTGCGGGCGCGGCCGAGGGCTCGCCGCCAGCGTCGACCCTCGGCGGCGGCGCGCCATACGGCTGCGCCGACGGCAACCACGACGAACACGGCCGTTGCGACGGCGGCGGCGGCGCCGACCCGCGCTACGAGGGCGACGACGACGATGCCGGCGCCGGTGGTCGTGATGGCCGCTGTCCAACGCCCCCACGCCAGGCCGCGCTGCGCGAAGGTGAGCTCGTTCTCGGCGGGATAGGTCATGGTGTGAGCATCCGTCGGAGGGGGTGGCGCTCGCATCCGCTGAGAACCCCCATCGCGGTTGCGGCGGACCACGGAGCCGCGGTGCCGAGCCGGGTCGCGTCAGTCGACGGGGGCCGGCTCGGGGACGCCGATTTCGGCGGGTTCGAGGTGCTCTGGCGCCGCTGACGGGAGCCGAAGGCGCTTGAGCATGATGGCGTTCACCGCGACGAGGAGGCTCGATCCGGACATGGAGAGCGCAGCGATCTCGGGGCGCAGCACCATCCCGAAGGCGGGTTCGAACACGCCCGCGGCGATGGGGAGGGCGAAGGCGTTGTAGCCGATGGCCCAGCCGAGGTTCTGGCGCATCTTCCGGACCGTGCCCCGGCCGATCTGCAGGGCGACGGGCACGTCGAGGGGGTCGCTGCGCATGAGCACGACGTCGGCGGTCTCGATGGCCACGTCGGTGCCGGCACCGATGGCGACGCCGATGTCGGCCTGGGCGAGCGCGGGGGCGTCGTTGACGCCGTCGCCGACCATGGCCACCTTCCGCCCTTGGGCTTGCAGCTCGGCGACCTTGGATGCCTTGTCACCGGGAAGGACCTCGGCGATCACCGTGGTGACCCCGAGCAGCGACCCGATGCGCCGGGCGGTGGCCTCGTTGTCGCCGGTGAGCATGACGACCTCGGCGCCGAGACGGCGCAGCTCGGCGACCGCGGCGGCAGCGGTGGGGCGGGCAGCGTCGGCCATGCCGACGAGTCCTGCGGCGCGGCCGTCCACGGCTACGATCACTGCGGTGCGGCCACCCTCGGCCAGCTCGGTGCGGCGGGCCGCGAGCTCGCCGAGGTCGATCCCGTCGCGCTCCATCAGGCGGCGATTGCCGACGACGACCCGCTGGCCGTCGACGGTGGCGAGAGCGCCGTGGCCGGGCACGCTCTCGAAGGCCTCGGCCCGCAGCGTCGGGCCGCCGCGGCTCTCGGCCTCGGTGACGATGGCCTGGGCCAAGGGATGCTCGGACTCGCGCTCGACGGCCGCGACCAGGGCGAGCAGCCGGTCCCCGTCGATGCCGTCGGCGATGACGTCGGTGACCTCAGGCTCGCCCTTCGTGAGGGTGCCGGTCTTGTCCATGACCACCGTGTCGATGTGCGCAGCGGCCTCCAGGGCCATGGCGTTCTTGAACAGCACACCCCTGCGGGCGCCGAGGCCGGTGCCGACCATGATCGCGGTCGGGGTGGCGAGCCCGAGGGCGTCGGGACACGTGATGACGACGACGGTGATGGCGAACAGCATCGCCTCGCTCACCGGGCGGCCCGCGACGACGCTCCAGAACAGGAACGTGCCGGTGCCGCCGATGAGGGCGACGAACACCAGCCAGAACGCCGCCCGGTCGGCGAGGCGCTGGCCCGGCGCCTTCGAGTTCTGGGCCTCTTGGACGAGCTTGACGATCTGGGCGAGGGCCGTCTCGGCGCCGACCTTGGTGGCCCGAACCCGCAACGTCCCGGTGGTGTTGAGGGTCGCGCCGATGACCATCCCACCCGGCGACTTGTGCACTGGGAGGCTCTCACCGGTGACCATCGACTCGTCGAGCTCGCTCTCGCCCTCCTCGACGACGCCATCGACGGCGACCTTCGAGCCGGGCCGCACGAGCAGCAGGTCGCCGACCTGCACCTCGGCAGTCGGCACCTCGACGGACTCGCTGTCGCGGATCACCGTCGCCATCGGTGGGGCGAGATCCAGCAGTGCCCGAATCGCGTCATTCGCTCCGCCGCGCGCTCGCATCTCGAACCAATGGCCGAGGAGCACGAACGCCGACAGCACTGTTGCGGCCTCGTAGAACACCTCGCCGCCGCCGGTGAGGGTGACGCCGAGCGAGTAGAGCCAGCCGGCGCCGACCGCCACGGCGACCAAAACCATCATGTCAAGGGTGCGGGCGCGCAGGGCCCGGAAGGCGCCGTCGAAGAAGATCCACGCCGAGTAGAAGACGACGGGAAGGCTGAGCAGCAGTTGGAACACGTCGTCGCGCAACCCGAAAGGCGCGTCGGCCTCGAAGCCGATGACGTCGCGGCCGATGGGCGACCACAACAGGATCGGCAGGGAGAAGATCGCGGCGACCAGGAACCGGCGGCGCATGTCGGCGACCATGTCGGCCATCGACCTCCCGCCATGCCCGCCGTGGCCCATCGCGTCGTGCGGTGACGGCAGCGCCTCCGGCTCGCCGCCGGCGGCATCCGCGCGCCCGTCCGTGCTCGGCTCCTCCATCGGGTTGCAGAGGTGTGCGGGGACGGACTGGCCGTCGCAGTGGTAGCCGCACTCCTCGATCCCGCGCTGCAGGTCGGCGATGCTCGTCTCGTCTGGGTCGTAGGAGACCGTGGCCGTCTGGGCCACGGGGTTCGCCTCGACGGTGCGGACCCCAGCGAAGCGGCCGAGGGTGCGCTCGATCGCAGCCTTCTCGGTCGCCCAGTGCAGGCCCTTGACCTCCAGCACCACTTGGGTGTCCAAGGCTGTCGGCGCCTCGTGACCCGAGTCGTGGTGGTGGTGGTCCTGGTGACCGATGGTGCTCACGGTGTCCTCCTGATTTTGCTCGTCCCGGGGCGGGGGGCCGGCCGGGTCGTCCTCCATCGTCGCCTGGAGCGACCGAGGGCGCATCCGTGATCGTCCCTGAGCGCCACCTGTGGGAAATTGCCCTACCCCTGATGCCACGGCCCGCCCCCCAGCAAGCTCAGGCGGCGTCGCGGGCGGACAGCTCATGTGCGAGAACCGCCGCGGCCGAAGCCGAGGTCGCTGCCAGCGATGGTGATCCTCGGTCCCGGCCTGCGGACAGCGGTGGTGGTGGCGACGTTGCCCTCGTACGCAACGCCGAGACCAGGAGGACGGCGAGCACGTTGGTGGCGTCCCGCGGCTCCACCTCGGCCTCGGATCCGTTGCTTTCGGTCGTGAGGACCTCGACCCGGTCGAGACCGACTGCACTGGCAAGCGCCCGACGGCGAGCAGGAGCACCTCGACGCCCTCGCCACGGAGCGCGTCAGCAAAGAGTGGCTCTCGACGAACCCGGCGCACCCACCCCGAGTCGTCGATCGGGAGGCGGCCGACGTTGGAAGCGGTCAGGCGGCGAAGCTCGAGGTCGGGACGGTGCAGCAGCACGGTGCGCAGGTTTCGGGCCTCCGAGTCGACGCGGAACGCGGTCATGGTCGTCGCCCTCTCCCGGGAAGCCGGTCCCGGACGGCTGGCGGAGCCGTCCGGGACGCGGCGAAGGCGGTCATCGGTCGGCGCCCTCCAGCGGGTGGCGTCGCCGGGTCACCACGGTCGCCGGCGTTGGGAGCAGGGTGCGATGGCGACGGTGGTGGACCATTGGACGGCGAGCGCCACCGCTACCAACGGCAGGATGGTCGTCTTCGCTGCGCCCTTTCCGGGCCCGCCCGTGCCGAGCCCTCTACTGGGACGGCACGGAGGAGGGGCAGGCTCGCCATCCGCACACCTTGCGGATTGGCGCAGCGGGGGACTGCCGATCGGTGGAGTGCAGATTGCCGAGGTCCCACCCGGGTCGCGGGACCTGCCACGAGGATCCACGGCGCGAACGGGGGACGCGACCGAGCCCGCGCCGGGCTGCCGTTCCCCGGGTCTCAGCTGCCTGCGGGTTCGTCGGCGGTGCGGTCCGGGTCGGTCCAGTCCGTCCACCGTGCGCCGGTTGCCTCCACGTAGCTCGACACGACAGAGCCGATGGTCGAGTAGAAGGCGTCCGGGCCGAACGGCTTGTCGAGTCCGTAGACCGCGAGTCGATCCTTCACCGGGACCTCATCTCTGCGAAGACCGCCCGGATTCCCCGCACCGTCACCTCGTCGCCCAGGCGGGCGAGCACTTCGGCCGCTGTGGTGTCGACGTCGATGATGGGCTCGGCTGCGATCGCAGCCAGCGCCCGGGCCCCGGCGCGTCGTGCACCGATCGACGGACGAACGCCGCAGACGTCTCGGCGTCGGCGCAGCATCCTGCGGCCTCCCGACGCTCGTCGTACTCGGTGCCGTCTCCGCCGGGTTGGCCATGGCCGTCGCCGTCTCGGTCGGCGCGGCCGCCGGTGCGACCGCGATCGCTGGCCTGGTCATGACACGGCGCTCACCGTCCATCTCCAAAGTGACCGCTGCCCTTCTCCTGGCGATCGGCGGTGCATCGTGGTCATCGGCTTGGTGTTGCTGGCGGACGGGCCGAGCCGAGGTCCCCGGGCCCTCGTCGTCGCCGGCATCGCGATCGTGTCGTGCCTCGCTCTCTGCTCCGGATGCCGGCGACCAACGCAAGTGCGCCAGTGCCATTGCGCTGACCTGGAGCTCAGCTTCGACCCGGCGCCCGCCGCTGGATCAGCTGCGGCCGCAGAGCTGCTCGATTACCATCGCCAGGTGGTGCACCTGGAGCGAAGCACTGGCGGCGACCGTCGCGGTGAGGCCGGCGGTGAGGAGAAGGGCCCCGCGCAGCTTCGACGGCCCGGTCGGGTCCTCGAGCAGCTGCTCCACACGGGAACGCACGCCTAGGCCGGCCAGGGCGAGACCTGGCTGCACGACCGAGTTCTGTGCGATCGCGGCGCGAGCGACGGCTCGCGCAACGAGCCGGCGGTCGCCCACTGTGCGAGCGGCGTCCTCGTCAGCCCAGCGCTCGGTGGCGAAGCGGACGAAACGGCTCATCGGAGCGAGCGGAGGAACGATGGCGACGCCGAGATCGACGGCGTAGAGGAACAGATCGTGCCGGCGGTGGAGGTGAGACCGCTCGTGGGAGAAGAGCACCCGCTGCTCGTCGTCGCTGAGGGCCCGCAACATCCCGGACGAGACGACGATGCGACCACAACGTCCCGGGAGTGTGTAGGCCAACGGCTGCTCGCCGTCGATCAGCTCGACATCGTCGCCGGCGTCGTCGGGGCTCAGCGACCGGTACCTTGCTCGGCAGCGGCGCAGACGCACGGAGGCGATTGCCAAGAAGGTCGACGCGAGCCCGGCCTCCACCCATGGGACCCGGGCCGGATCGTGCTCGATCCCAAGGCACCAGGAGAGGAAGTCCCCGCTCACCGGTGCGACGTGGACGAAGCTGACGATGGTCATCAACGCCGCGCTCAGGGCCGCAGCCGCGGCGAGCACGGTGCTGACCGTCAGGCTCCAGGCCGCGATGGCAGGACGGAAGTAGCGCTGCGAGAGGCCGCCCAGGCCGGCGGCGAGCAGTGAGACCGTCACCGGCAGGAGGAGCGTTGGGCTCACGGTCCGCCCTCGTCGAGGATCTTGCGAAGCGCCGCCTCGTCCTGATTCGAGAGCCCATCCACGAAACGGCTCAAGACGAGCGTCCGGTCGCTCGCCGGGGTGAGCGCGTCCTGCATCCGCGACGCCGCCAGCTCTGCTTCGCTGCTCAGCGCCCGGTAGCGGAAGCCGCGTCGAGCGGATTCCCGTTCAGCGAGGCCCTTCTGGGTCAGGCGGGTGAGGATCGTCGTGACGGTGGTGTAGGCCACCTGATCATCGAGAGCCGCACGGATCTCTCCTGGGGTCGCACCCTCGGCTCTGGCCCACAGCTGCTCGAGCACCGCCCGCTCGAGCGCGCCAGTCGGTCGTCGATCCGTCATCGACGCCAGCCTAGGAGGCTCCACGACCACCTGTAGCACCGTCCGCCGCCGTGTCGGATCGCTCCAGCGTCGCCTGAGCTCCCGACCACGCTGGTGGTGGCCTTCCGGCGACCGCAAGCCCCGGTGAGCGGGATCGGAGGGGTTCGTCGGCACGAAACTCGGCTGCCACCTCGATTGGCGCGCCTCGGACGCACACCTGCCTACGACAGGACGTAGTATCTTCCCAGACCGTGATCCGCGAGGCGCAGACGTCACTCGGCGTCGAGCCCGTTGGCCCGGCGGCTCAGCGCCCTGTGCTCTCCCGCCTGGACCACATGCTCGGTGCGCTGTTCGGCCTGTGGATGATCGTGGGGCTGTTCCTGGATGGTTGGGCGCACGACAACCAGAAGCCGGAGAGCTTCTTCACCCCGTGGCACGGCGTCCTGTACTCGGGATTCGCAGCGGCGGCGGCCTTCGCCCTCGATCGGGCGCTGCGCGACCGCGAGCCCGGCCGGCCGATGCGGGAGACGATGCCGCGAGGGCATGGGTTGACGCTCGTGGCGCTGGCCGTGTTCGGCGTCGCGGCGACCGGCGACCTGGCGTGGCACGAGCTGTTCGGGATCGAGGTCGGGCTTGAAGCGCTTCTCAGCCCGACGCATCTCCTGCTGATGGCCAGCGGACTCGTTGCGCTGAGTGCCCCGGTGCGCGCCGCGTGGCTGGACCTCGACGAGGAGCCGTCCTCCCGCGAGTTCCTCCCCGTGGCCCTGGCGGTGGCCCTCGAGACGGCGCTCGTCGCCTTCTTCCTGTCCTTCTTCTCGCCGTTCTCCAACAACGCTGCAGGCACCGCCTTCAGCCGGCGTCAAGGTCAGGAGCACAGTCACCCGAGCAGTGACGTCCACGAGCTGCAGCAGCTCGTCGGAGTCGGCTCGATCCTGCTCATGAGCGTCGTGATCGCTGGAGCGGTCGCGCTGCTGCTGCGTCGATGGCGTACGCCCGCCGGCACGCTCTCCCTGCTCTTCGGCCTCCTCGTCGTGCTGTTCACCGGCACAGACGACTTCGCCCAGCCCCTCGTCCTCCTCGCAGGTCTCGCCGCGGGCGTGGCCGGCGACGCGCTCGTGCGGTGGCGGGCGCCCGCTGCTTACGTGTCTGCGGGCTCCATCGCTGTTCTCTGGTTGTCCTACTTCGCGCTCTACGCGATCGATGAGGGCTCTGTCTCCTGGTCGGCCGAGGTGTGGGCCGGCACTGCCTTCCTGAGCGCACTCCTCGCGGGCGGCATCGGCTTGCTCGTCACGCCGCTCCCTCGCACCGCAACGGAGCGCTGAGCACAGCGGCGCGGGACCACGCGGCGTGGTCCAACTCCGAACAGCGAGCCGAGGTTCCGACATCTGCGACGCGACCGGAAGGACCCTCTCACGTCAGTCGGCCTACGACCCCGAGGTGACTCGGACGCTTCTCACCGCCTGCGGAGACGCGTGTCTTCGCGGCGCTGAGGAGTGCGAGGGTCATGCCGACCACACGACCACTGCCGGGTCTGCGCCAAAGCGTGTCGCCGGTGCGAGCAGGCGTGCGAGGCGCTCCTCACAGCCTGAACGGCCGCACCGTGCCCTCCTCGGGCTGATCGACGTCGCTCGTACCCGGGGGGGAAGCGGCGCGGCCCGACGAGCGGCTGGCGCGCGTCCGGACGGCGACGACGATCAGGGCCGCGCTCAGCGCGACCAACCCGGCCCCAGTCGCCGATCTGGCCAGGCTCGCCTCGCGCTGGGTCACCTCGTACAGGACGCGATCGTGACGCTGGCGGCTCGATCCTCCGTTCTGGATCGGTACCCATGTCTCCAGATCTCGACCGGATGCCGACCTGAACGATGCGTAGCCGAACCACCGTCCCGGATCAGGAGCATCGATCGTGCCCTGGTACGTGCAGCGATCCTGGGCTCGGAGCGGCGCGGAACGGGTCGTTCCCGCCCGGGTGACGCGCAGGTCCACCGGTTCGAGGCCACCGCATTCATGGAGCCGCACGGCCATCTCCACGGATGGGCCGTCGATGACGACGCTGAGCGATGCGAGGCCCCTCTCAGGTCCCTGCCCTGGATCGTGCGCCTGCGCCGGCTCGGACCAGAGGCCGAGGGTGCCGACGGCCGCGACGGCAACGACAGAGCCCGGAAGTGCGAGTCGGCTCCTACTGCGCGTGAGCGGTGTCAGGTCTTGGCCCGAAATGGCGAGGGCCGCCGCCGTAGCCGGGACGGACAGCCCGAGGCTGACAAGGAGGGTCGACGGCTCGATCGACACGCCGTTCGGGATGGCCGGTAGCCACAGGCCGTACGCGATGTGGACCACGGCGGGTACCACCACAACGAACCAGACAGGGCTCGCGCCGCGACGGATGACCACATCGACCGCGATGGCCACGAGCAGCACCGGTGACACGATCGGCGTCGAGAACCCCAGGGCCGCCAGCGTCACGACGACGATCGCCCTCATCACGGATGCCCCGATCGCGACCTTTGCCATCGGCCACGGCTGCGGCGGCGAGCGGAAGACGAGTGCCGCGCAGAAGGTCACAGCGGCGCACACGATGGGCAGGTAGAAGACCAGGGAGAACTGCGGCACGTCGGCCTCGTACTCCATGACCGGCACGAGCAGGGCACTGAGCACCAGCGCACCGAGGAGCGAGTTGAGCCAGGGGCCGCCCACGCTCTCGATGCGCCACGTGGCCGAGTAGAGGCTAGTCGCCAGCAGGATCAGCGCCGCCGTCGCCAGCAGGTGTGGCGGGCTCCATAGGACGGCGTCGCGCCCGTAGAGCCGGTGCCAGAGATCGTCCAGCGGGGCCGACACAACGACAGCGACAAGCGCGAGGAGGGCACGGCGCAACAGGGGATCACTCGACGCAGCCCGTGCTCGTCCGACCCGAGATCCTGCCTTCCACCACCAGACCACGACGACCAAGACGAGGGCGAGGACTCCGCCGTAGAGGGTGAGGTGAGGAGCGATGGCAAACGAATCGCGCCCTCTGTCGGTGTGCCACGCATCGTCCCAGTAGGTGCCGAAGAGCGCGACGGCTCCCGCCGACACGGCCAGGCTCGCCAAGAGGGGGGAGAAGGACGGGTGTCCCTCCCGGCTGAACAACGGTGGTCGTCGCGCCATCAACCCGAGGCCTCGGCGTGTGGAAGCGGCCGAGCGGCTGCCGAGATCAACGCCGTTCCAGTGGGCTGACCTGCCCGAGGAGGACTGCGGCCAAGAGGGCCACCACACCTGCTGCGGGGTAGCCGATGGTCAGCTCCTCGAGGCCCTGGTCGTAGACGTGGAACCAGTCCCAGTGATCGAACGTGTGGATGGCGACGAGGGCCGGGGCCATCGCGAGTGCGATCCAGCCGGCCCGCCGCATCCGCTCGTACCGAACGAGCAGCCGGCTCATCTCACGAGCCTT
This sequence comes from Iamia sp. SCSIO 61187, assembly GCF_019443745.1. NCBI lineage: Bacteria > Bacillati > Actinomycetota > Acidimicrobiia > Acidimicrobiales > Iamiaceae > Iamia > Iamia sp. SCSIO 61187. The sequence goes on along the minus strand of NZ_CP050948.1, from coordinate 3,903,742 downwards.
CGCCTCCGCGGCCTCTTGCTCGGCCCGAGCTCGGCTGGCGCGCTGTTCTGCCCGAGCGGAGGTCCGCTTCTGCACGACCTCCGGCCGCCGCGGGTTGTTGCGCTGTCGCTTCTTCGCCATCAAGGCCTCCTTGCGATGTCGTCGGCCTGGTCGACGGAATCCGGTGGTGAGAGGTCCTCCGGTGGGCGCTTCCATCGAATGACCAGCACGGTCGTGGCGACCGTGAAGGCCACCAGGGCGGTCCATTGACTGCCGGTGAGACCGAGCCGGCGGTCGTCCGCCCTCACGAAGTCGAGCGTGAAGCGGTTGAGGCCGTAGAGAGCGACCAGCGCCAGCGCCGCCTGCCCACGCCGCTCTGACAGTCGTCGCCGCAACAGGTACATGACGACGAAGATCGCGGCCGCGGCGAGCATGTCGTAGGCCGCGGTCAGGTGGACCACCTCCCCCGGCGGACACGGTGAGCCCACGGTGACCCCGACGTCCGGGTTCGAGGGGCACTCGAAGCCGAACGGCATCGAGGTCGTCGGACCCAGGTGGTCGGCGATGATGACGTCGCCGATCCTCCCGACGGCGATGCCAAGCGGGAACCAGGGACAGGCGAGGTCGAGCAAGCCGACCACATCCAGCCCACGTCGGCGGCCCGCCCACCACCCGACGAGGACTCCGCCGGTGAGACCGCCGAGGAGGCTGATCCCGCCCTCCCAGACCTTGAGCCACTCGACGGGAGAGGCGTACCTGTCGAGGTGGTTGACGACGTAGACCAAGCGCGCACCGACGATCGCACCGATGGCGGCCCGCATCAGGACCTCGATGACCGGTTCGTCGTCGATCCCACGCCGGCGGGTGTCCCGGAGGAAGAACCAGGCGCCGACGAGGAACCCCACGGCAGTGAAGATCCCGTGAGGCGACACCGACAGCGGCCCCAGGTCGATCTTCACCAGCGGCGAGTACGAGATGGCGCTCAGCATCGAGCGCCAAGTTACGACACGCTGTCGTATTTTGTCCGATCGCCTCCTCGGCGCGCCTAGACGACTCGGTCGATCACGGCCAGGTCGTGGAAGGGGACCAGGCGGCCGCCGCCGAGCGTGTTCATCCGCACCGTCCACGCATCGCTCGACTCGAATCCGCCGAGGTGCCGAGGGTTCGAGTAGAGAAGGCGCTGGGGCGGCTGAGTCGCAGGCCGTGCCTCCAACGCCACCCGCAGCCGCTCGATGTCGGCCTCGCCGAAGGGGTTGAAGAGGAACAGGAGCGTTGCATCGTCGGGCAGAACGGCGACCGCATCGCCGGCGATGACCTCGCACAGCGCCTCGTCGGCGAAGCGACGCGCCGTCGTGGCCGCCAGCTCATGGTCGATCTCGATCCCGACCACCCGATGGCCTGGGTGGTTCCTCAGAAGGTGAGCGAGGACTCGGCCTCGACCGCAGCCCACGTCGATGATGACGTCGCCGGGTCGCACCCGCTGGTCGAAGACTGCTTGCAGGACCTTGTGGTCTGAGTTGTTCGTGTCGCCATGTCGACCGGGCACGGCGGCGGTGAACTGGCCGTGCCGGAGGTCGGTGGCGATGTTGCGAGCCGATCGGAAGGCGGCGATGAGCCAGCGGCGTGCGTTCGTGGCGGCCTGGGCGGTGGCGGGCATCGAGATCCTCGGACGGATGGTTGGACGAGACGCGACTATTTACTACATGCTGTCGTACTGAAGGGCCGCGCCCGTGCCGTTGGCTGAGCGCCTGGCAGAGAGGACGACGTCGCCGATGCCGGTCAGCGCCACCACCGCGAGACGCAGAACGCCGCCGCCGAGCGCATGGCTCGTCGTCCCGCTGAACGTCGCAGTCCTCGTGGGAGCCGTACCGGTGATCGTCGGTCGCGACCGAGATGCCGATTGCCCCTCGACCACCTCGACCGAGGACGATCTCGGGGTCGCGCACGTGCACGGGCTGGGGATCGATCCCGCAGATGACTCCCTCTACATCGCCACCCACCACGGCATGTTCCGGATCGAGGACGGCGCTCCGCCTCAGACGGTGGGAGAGACCGTGCAGGACACCATGGGCTTCACCGTGACGGGCCCCGGTCGCTTCCTCGGGAGCGGACATCCCGATGTCGCCGGCTTGGAGGCCGGTGATCCCGGGCTGCTGGGGCTGATCGAGTCCACCGATGCCGGCGAGAGCTGGGACGACATCTCCCTCTCCGGCGAAGCCGACTTCCACGCCCTGGTCGCCGTTCACGACCTGGTGTACGGCTGGGACTCGACGAGCTCGCAGCTGATGGTCGCCCCAGACGGTAGGGACTGGGAGGTTTGGTCGCGGATCGCGCTGACCGGGTTTGCGGTCGATCCTGCCGACGAAGAGCGGACCGTCGCGGCGACACCCGAGGGCGTGCGCCTGTCGTCGGACGGTGGACGCAGGTGGGACGCACCGTCCTCGCCCGTGCTCGTCGTCGTCTCGTGGGCGGCTGATGGTCCGCTCTGGGGCCTGGAGCCCTCCGGCCGCGTCCAGCGGAGCGATGATGGGGGATCGAGCTGGGAGCCGGCGGGAGCGCTGGACGAAGCGCCGCAAGCTCTGCTGGCCACCGGCGACGACCTGTGGGCCGCCGCGAGCGACGAGGATGACCTCACGGGCATCTACCGCTCCGACGACGGCGGTGAGACATGGAACCTCGAGCATCGCGACGAGGCCTGACCACGTGAGACGGGTGGCTCAGCCGAGCGCAGCTGCGATGCGGTCTGCGTTCGACCTCACCATCTCCACGTAGGTCTCACCGCCAGACCCTGGCTCGCCGAGCGATTCGCTGAAGAGCTCCACCACATCGACCCCCGTGCTCGATTCAGAGGCGAGCGTCTCGGCCAGCTGGGTGGGCGCCGAGGTGTCGGCGAAGATGGCTGGGGCTCCCGCCTCTTCGATGACGCCCACGAGGTCAGCGAGGTTCCCGGCACTCGGCTCGCCGCCGGTCGACCCAGCCGGGATGACGACTCCAACCACCTCGAAGTCGTACCGATCGGCGAAGTACCCGAAGACCTCGTGGTTGGTGATCATGATCCGGTCCTCGTCGGGGATCGACGAGAGTGTCCGCTGCACGGAGGCGTCGACATCCCTCAGCTCCTCGACGTAGGCGTTCGCAGTCGTCCGGACGTCGTCGACCGCCAAGGCGGGGACCTCCGTCGTGAGGAAGTCCACGATGTCGGCCGCGGCGTCCGCCATGCGGCTCGGGTCCGTGAAGAAGTGAGGATCGACGCCCTCGCCGCCCTCTTCGAAGTCGATCGTCTCGACGCCTCCGATGGCGTCATGCGTCGGGACGCCCTCAGACCGAGCGGTCTCGACCGCTTCAGCCAGGCTCACCTCGAAGCCGCCACCGTTCGTGATCAGCGCGTCAGCGCGTCGCATCTGGTCGACCTGTTGCGCAGATGCTTCGAAGTCATGAGGGTCGGAACCAGGTGGCATGATCACGACCACCTCTGCGGCGTCGCCGATGAGCTCGCCGGTCACGTCGCCGAGGATGCTGGTCGTCACCACGACGGTCGGCCGCCCGCCGGGACTCGCGGTGTCGGCGCCGCCTCCACAGCCTGCCAGGGCGGTCATGGCGAATCCTGCGCACGTGAAGGCGGCGATGGCGGTGACGGATGTTCGGCGCATGGTTCTCCCGTTGGTCTGAATACGAGAACCATTATCGTTTGTGGACGGGCGCGCCAAATCCACTCGGCCGAGCCTTCGGCCTTACCTCGACACAGAGGTCAGCTCGGTCGCTTGGCCGGAGGACTCGCCGCTGCGGCCCGCGACGCCAACCGACTCATCTCGGCCAGCTGCCTCGTCCACCGCCTCCGCCGTACGAAGACGATCCCGCAAGGCCCTGAACCGACCGATGAGGTAGCGGCGACGGAGCAGGGCCATCCCACCGACGACCATCGGTGTCGCTTGCACGAAGCACTGCGCGCACATCGCTGACCAGACTATCGCCCGGCCCATCCTCGGTCCTGAGGCGACGGCGCGCCCCGCGCAGCGATAGCGCGATCGAGCATCGCCTCGTGGACGAGGTGACCCCATCACGGCCTTCGAGCGAGATCGGCCACCAAGAGCGAGCCGTCGGCGCTCCATGGGCTATCTTCGGCCGAGACGACAACTACGACGAGTGTAGTAGGACATGCCGATGTCTTTGGTGACGATGCCCGTGGGCGCCACGGCCCACAGGATCCGCCGCCCCTGGGACGAGGTCCATCGCGTCCTCCGGCCCGGCGGCCAGCTTCGCTTCTACGAGCACGACATCGATCCCGATCCCCGCGCCGCTCGCGTCCAGCGGGCGATCGACGGGGTGCACCCATACGTGGGCGGGGGTTGCCACGTCACCCGTGACACCGAACGGGCCATCGAGGACGCGGGATTCGTCATCGGTCAGATCCGGCGGTTCCGCTTCGCGCCTGAGCTGCTCAGCAAGCAGGCCGCACCGAAGATCCTGGGTGTCGCGACCCGGTCGAGGGTGACCGCCTGTGATGAAGCCCGGACGCCGGCTCGGGTCACAGCAGCCACGGCGCTGTGAACGTGGCCCGACCTCGCGCGAAGTCCATCCTCCGGGTCGGTCTACCCGCGCTCATCGTGGTCCTGTTCTTCGGGAGCTGGGCGATCGACACGACCGCGTCGGCGAATGGCACCCTTCGCAACGTCAAGTTCGGTGGGCGTGACGTCGGGGGCCGGTCCGTCGAAGATGTGACGGCCAGGTTGGCGCAGACGGCGGACGTCTTCGGCCGCACCGTGGTCGAGATCCGCACGGGCGACCGAACCCTGGAGTCCACCGCGGGGGAGCTGGGCTTGGTGCTCGACTCGGCAGCGACGATCTCAGCGGTGCTCGACGGCGGTCGTGAGGCGCCGATCCTCGCCCGACCGCTGACCTGGGCCCGCTCCTTCGTCTCACCCGTGGAGATCAGGCCGACGTACACGGTCCGGTCCGACCAGCTTGCGCTCGCACTCCCTGCGCTTGAAGGCGAGGCCGCCCGTCGACCGGTCGAACCGGCCATCGTCGCCTCTCCAGACGGTGTACGGGTCCAGCCGGGTCAGCCCGGCCTGGCACTAGACCCACAGCTGGTGGAGGAGCGGCTCCTCGATGCCGCACGAGCCGGCGAGGACCCGCTCACCATCGAGGTCGAGCCCGACCAGACCGACCCGAAGATCGCCGACGCCGAGGCCCAGGAGGTCGCCAACCGGGCCACCGCGATCACCGCCCAGCCCTTCGTCGCCACCGTCGCCGGCAAGACCGCCACATTCGAGCCCGCCGAGCTGCGCAGCTGGGTCGGTGTTCAGGTCACCGGAGACGGCTTCGAGATCATCTTCGACGGCGATGCCATGAACGCCGCCCTCGTCGACCGGATCGGCTCGCTCGGCGAGGCCGCGCCCAAGGACGCCGGCTTCACCCTCGACGCCGCCGGCCAGGTCCAGATCATCCCCGCCGTGGTGGGCCAGCGCTGCTGCGGCGACGACGCCGCCAGCAAGATCGCCCGGGCCCTGCGCGAAGGGCAGACCGCACTCGCCATCGAGCCGGTCATCGAGGAGCCCGAGCTCACCAGCGAGGAGGCCCAGGCCCTCGGCATCAAGGAGCCGGTCGGCACCACCACCGAGTGGAACGGCCAGCCGCAGGTCAAGTCCTTCACCACCTACCACGCGCCCGGCGAGCCCCGGGTGACCAACATCCAGCGCATCGCCGACCTCGTGCGGGGAGCGGTCGTCCTGCCGGGCGAGACGTTCTCGATCAACGAGCGGGTCGGCCCCCGAACCGTGGAGAAGGGCTTCGTCGAGGCCGGCGCCATCAGCAACGGCGAGCACGTCAGCGAGGTGGGTGGCGGCGTCTCGCAGTTCGCGACCACGACCTTCAACGCGGCCTACTTCGCCGGACTCCCGTTCGAGGAGTACCAGGCCCACTCCGAGTACTTCAGCCGGTATCCACGAGGCCGAGAAGCCACCATGGGCTACCCGGCTCCCGACCTGAAGTTCACAAACGACACGCCCTACGGGATCATGATCTGGACGAGCTACACCGACACGAGCATCACGGTGACGCTGTACTCGACCCAGCACGCCTACGGTCAACAGACCGGTCAGAGCGAGGCCAGGACCGCTCCGGCGTGCACCACGGTCACCACAGAGCGGACGATCACGTACCCGGACGGCCGAACGGCCGTAGACACCTTCCGGGCCACCTACCGCGACACCGGCATCCGCACCTGCGACGGCTGACGCGACACGACCTCGATGTTGTCCTCTCGGAGCGGGTCGGACAACGGCCTCAGCGTCCGTTCGTGCTCCAATGCCAAGTCTCCGAGGGGAGGTTCCTCAGGCCGAAGGCGGCTGCGTGGCGTCGGAGCCAGTCGAAGCACCGGGATCCTCTACCACACCTGTGGAAGTCGACGGCCAGGCCCTTCTCGTGCATCGAGGTTCCGGGCAAGGCGGTCGGCGGAGAGCATCGGCTGGGGGTCATGTGCCAGACCGCGTGGTGCGAGCGGCCGCAGTTGGCCCGCCGCAGCTCGATCTGGGTGGCCGTTGACCGGAGCCCCGATCCGCACAGCATCACACCGTCTGCACGCGCGTGGCTCAGCAGGTGGCGGACCTCGTCGGCCATGGCAGGAGCGACGCTGATCGTTCCCCCGGTGGGGCAGTTCACGCGCGTCGCCGACTGAGCCGCACCAGCGGGTGCGGCACTCAGGCCGAACAGCAAGATCAGCCCGACCACGGGGGCAGCGATCGCAGAGGTCGCCCTGGCGGCAGATCGATCGCCGCGCCGTGTGTCCTTCACCGTTGATCTCCCGTGGTCGTCTCGCCACGCCTATCGGGCTTCGGCGCGGCGGAGTTGAGCGAACGGTCGGGTCTCGACCGTGCGTCCACGGTGACGTGGTCGGCGCCGAGGGGCCCACCGAGGGGCGCTCTGGCCCGCCCTGGTCGCCGATGATGAGCTGGTTGCCTCTAGGTCGGGACGACCTCCATCAGCCGCTCCGCCTGCAGCTGCTGGTTGATCTCGATGATCACGAGCAGCGCGCTGACGCCGGGGACCCAAGCCCGGCGGGACAGCGAGACCTGGAGCCAGCGGTTGGTCGTGAGGCCGAGGACGATCCGGACGAAGATCACGACCGCGCCGAGCGCAAGGAGCGGTACGAGAGGGTTCCACGACCACGCCTCCACCAGCCGTCCCCGTACGAGGAGGTACGTGGCCCGGGTCCCACCGCAGAAGGGGTCCATGACGCCAGCGCGGTGAAGGAAGCCATGAAGGTCTCGACCCGGAAGACCGAAGATCCGCAGGTAGAGGCCGCCGAGGATCCCGATGCTCAGCAGGGCGGTGAGCCACGGCATGCGGTCCTCGGCGGTGAAGCCGATGATGCGGCGGCGGGTGTCGGGGTCGTTCATCGAATGAGAACCTTACGACACACTGTCGTACTGGCTGCTGTTGCGACTCGTGCACGACCTCTGGTCAGCCCGGTCGGAGAACGACACGGCGGAGCAGCTGGGCGTTGAGGGCCACCACGATGGTGCTGACGCTCATCAAGATCGCCCCCACCGCAGGCGACAAGGTGAGGCCGGCGAAGGCCAGGACGCCGGCGGCCAGGGGGATGGCGAACAAGTTGTAGCCGGCCCCCAGACGAGGTTCTGGACCACTGACGCCCAGCACGCTGCGGGGGCCGGACGAGGCGAGGACTACCCCGGCGGACTCGATGGCGACGTCGGTGCCGCACCGATGGCGAAGCCGACGTCCGCTCGAGCAAGGGAGGGGGCGTCGTTGACACCGTCGCCCACCATGGCCATGGCCTGACCCCCATGCGGTGAAGGTCAGGGCCTAGCGACTGGTGACGGGGCGCCCGAACACTCCTACAGTTGTCGTACAGCGGAAAGGTGGTCGGCCGGAGGGGGGTGTCAGCATTCGGCGCTCTCCAGGTCGACGGCTCATCCGCCCGCCAGATGCCGCGACCGCTTCGCCGCCTGCTACATCTGTAGTAATGCCTCGCTCGGAACGATCGACCCAATCAGCGGGCCCGAGTGTGGATGGCATCGACGACTCGGAGCCCGATCACTCGGCCCACCGCCCAGTAGGCGAGTGCTCCGACCGCAACGGTCACAGCGACGACAGAGAACGCCGACCCCCGCCCCACGGCGTGGTGGTTCAGGGCGACGGTCAGCGGGACGAGTGCGCCACCCATGGCTGCGGTGGCGGCAAGCGGCCGCAGGAGGTGGCGTCGCCGAACGCCGAGGCCGCGCACGGTCCGGCGTCTCAGGCGGCCGACGATCAAGACGATCCCGACCGCATAGGACGCAGCGTGGGCGAGGGTGAGAGCGAGGATGCGGCCCTGAGCACTGTCCGTCAGGGTGAAGGTGGCGGCGGCGGCGGCGATGTTGACGACGTTGACGGCGACGTTCACGATGGCGGGCGATCGGCTGTCCCTTCGGGCGTACGAAGCGCGGCACAGGAGCTGGAAGAAGCAGAACGGCACGAGCGAGATGCCGAAGCCGCGGATCGCGTTGCCGAGGATGGGATCGCCCCTCCCCCCCAGCACCACCGCGGCCAACGGGCCCGCCGCGAGGACGAGCCCGAGTGCCGCCGGGATCATCAAGGTGGCCGTGGTACGGATCGGCCCCGACAGGAGCTCTCGCACGTCGTCTTCGTCGGCCGCCGCGAGCTGCGGAACCGCGGCAGAGATCACCGAGACCGCGACCACGGCATACGGCAGCTGCATGATCATGAACGCCCACTGGTATGCGGATATCCCGCCCTCGATCGTGCTCGCCAAGGCCGTCACCGCTGCGAGGCCGACCTGGTTGACCCCGACGTAGAGCAGCGTCCACGCCCCCAGGCGGACCAGCTCTGCGAGCGCAGGGTGACGACTCAGTCCGCGGAGGGTGAAGCGGACCCCTTCGTCGACCCGGCGTGCACCCCAGATCTGGACCAGCGACGTCGCGGCCACGGCAACCGTGGTCCCCAGGCCGAGCACGATCACCGGGGCGCCGCGGACCGCCGTGGAGCGTTGCGTCGCAAGGACACCGAAGCCGACAGCGGCAACGACGATGCCGACGTTGGTCAGCACAGGCGCCAATGCGCCCATGGCGAGCCGACCGTGGACGGTCATCACACCGACGCCGAACACGCTCAGCGCGTAGAGCGGAACCTGGGCCGCGAACAAGCGGAGCCACAGGGTCGCCAGTGCCGAACCGCGGCCGGGGTCGCTTCTTCCGATGCCCGAGGGTGCCAGGAGGTCGATGACGAGAGGTGCTGCTGCGAACAGAGCCATCCCCGCGACGATCGCGGCCAGGACGAGAGCAGTGAAGACGGCTGGTGTCGCCGATCGGTCGCCTTCCTTGCGGGCCGCCACCAGCACAGGCACGAGGGCGGAGGCGATGGGGCCGCCGACCACCAGCGTGAAGAACATGTTCGGCACAGTGTTGGCCAGGTTGTAGGCGTCGCTCAGGCCGCCCAGACCGAGGACGGACGCGAGCGCCAGTGTGCGCCCGAGACCAGTGGCCCGGCTGAGCGTCGTGCCGGCCGCCATCGCCATCGCCGGCTGCCTGCTGAGTCGGTCGCGGATCTTCACGGGCGGGATGTTGTCGCCGGGTCTGCACAGGTCGCGTGTCGGTGCAGAGCGGCTACGTGACCCCCGAGCAGCACATGCGCCGCCAACGCCTCCTCGGCATCGTGAGCATCGCCCTCGTGGGTACGCTCTTCGTACGGCTCTGGTACCTCCAGGTCCTCGAGAACGACCGCTACGCGGCGGAAGTCGCAGCGACGAACGTGCGGACGGTCGTGACCGAGGCGCCGCGGGGACGCATCCTCGACCGCGACGGCATTCCGCTGGTTGAGAACGAGCGCGTGATCCGGGTCGAAGTCGATTACCAGGCCTTCCATGATCTCGCCGCTCCCGAGCAGAACGAGCTGCTTCGGCGCCTCGCGTTGGAGCTCAACAGGGACGCGATGCTGCGTGCTGCGGGTCAGCGGGTACCGAACGATCCCGGCCCGCGCCCGGATCCGACCGAGACGACCCTTCCGGTACCGACCTCGGATCCGCTCGAGGATCCGGCCGAGAACCCTCCTGTCGGAGGGGAGTCCGAGGGTCAGCGTCCCGCTCCGGCAGGGGTCGCCATCGGTGACGGCGCCGCCAACGAGGACGGAGCAGCGCCGATCACCCCCGAGGAGCTGAGCGAGAGGATCGAGGATCCTCGCTACAGCAAGGATCGACCCGTCCCGATCGAGACTGCCATCAGCGAAGATCTCGAGATCCTCCTCACGGAGCGGGCTGAGGAGTTTCCCTCCGTGCGAGCAGCGAGGGTGACAGCTCGCGCCTACCGGTACGGGGCGCTCTTGGCACACGTCCTCGGCTACGTCGGCCCAGTCAGCAACGAGGACCTGGAGCTCTTCGAGAATCAAGAGAAGCCATATGAACCAGACCACTCGAGCGGCAAGGCGGGGATCGAGCGCACTCTCGAGCGGGACCTCAGGGGAGTGCCGGGAGTCAAGGTCTACGAGGTAGACGCTCGCGGCCGGCGCGTGCGGGAGGTGGTCGAGCGAAGGCGGGAGCCCGTGCCGGGCGACGACGTCTACCTCACCGTCGACATCGACCTCCAATACATGGTCGAGGTCGGCCTGGCGGCAGAGGTCGAGCGTCGCCGGCGTGCCGAGGCCGCCGACTGCGGAGCGGACGGATGTGATCCACCGGGGGCCGCCGCGGTGGCCATCGATCCTCGTGACGGCCAGGTGCTGGCGATGGCCTCCTACCCGACGTTCGACCCGAGCCTCTTCACCGGAGGCATCTCGTCGGCGGACTACGAGGCCATCGCCTCGCCGGAGCGGGCCGAGGAGCATCGGAACCCGCTGACGAACCGGGCGATCGGCGGGCAGTACGCCCCTGGGTCGACGTTCAAGCTGTTCAGCTCCTACGCGGCTCTGGCGACCTCTCTCGTCACACCCGAGTACGTGTACCAGGACACCGGCGTGTATTACTTCAGCCAGCCGTGCAGCTCGAGCCTGTGCCGCAAGCAGAACGCCGGCATGGACGCCAAGGGAGCGGTCGACCTCGCCCGCGCGCTCACCGTCTCGTCCGACACCTACTTCTACCGGCTCGGTCATGAGTCGTGGTTGAGGAAGGATCAGCTCGGCGAGGACGGGTTGCAGAGGCAGATGGAGGTGTGGGGCCTCGGCGAGCGGACGGGCATCGACCTCCCCGGCGAGGCGGCGGGCCGCATCCCGACCCCGGCCTGGCAGAGGACCTTCGCCGAATCCCTCTACGACGATCCCGCGGACCAGGAGGAGTACGGGCGCTGGCTGGCCGGCACGAGTGCCAACACCGCCATCGGTCAGGGCGATGTACTGACCACCCCCCTGCAGCTGGCGAACGGGTACGCCACCTTCGCCAACGGGGGCACGACGTGGCGCCCGCAGCTCGTCCTCCAGGTGTCGCCGTTCGGCACGCAGACGGCCCGCCGGGTCCTTGAGCCGGAGAAGACAGGTCAGGTGCCGTTCGCGCCCGGGTGGCGAGAAGCCATCCTCACGGGTCTCGACCAGGTGACCAAGCCGGGCACCGGCGGTACCGCGTCGGCGACCTTCCAGGGCTTCGACCAGTCCGCTTGCGCCGTGGCCGGGAAGACCGGAACGGCCCAGGCGACGGACAAGGACGACTCGTCGCTCTTCGTCGCCTTTGCGCCCTCGACCGCCCCTCGCATCGCCATCAGCGCCATCTTCGAGCAGGCTGGCTTCGGCAGCTCTGCCGCTGTTCCCTTCGTGCGGCGAGTCCTCGAACCGCTCGCCGCCGCAGGATGCGACGTTGCTGCTCTCGGTGGAGAGGGCAGCCCGACCCAGGCGCCGCTCGGAGGCTGGTTCGACGTCGACGCCGCCATCGAGGCCTTCCAGCCGCCTGTCGCAGCTCAGGCGGATTGATCGACCTCATGCTCGGCCGGCCTCGGCACTTGGCTCACGAAACTTTTACGCAAGGCCGGTCGCGGCGGCGGCGACGGGCAGGGTCTGTCGATCTCCGTTCGAGGCGAGCGGCCGATCGAGTCTCCGCTTGAAGACGTCGTGGCGCACGCCTTCCAAGTCGGTCTTCGATGCGACCTTCACCCAGCCGGCGGAGACGTAGAACCCTCCAGCATCGGCCGTCTTTGCAATCATTCGAACGGCACCCAAGCCCGCCACTGCGGCCTCGGCATGGATGAGCAGCGCGCTCCCGATCCCCTTGCCAGAGCAAGCCGGGTCGACTGCGACATGCACCACCTCGCTGGCGCGCCCGTGCTTCGGGGGAGCCTGAGAGTGCTGTCGGCGGAGGCGGTGGGCGCCGCGGGCGTATCGCCGGGCCCGAGTGACGACGAAGCGGAGGAGCAGCCGCGGCCGTGTCGTCAGCGCGAGCGCGCCACGCAGGATCAGGCGCAGCCCCGAGTAGCGGAGCACATGGCGGTAGTGAGCGGCCCCGTCCGTCGTCGCCAGGAGGAAACCTGACGGCCTTCCTCGAGCGACCGCCACCAGGCCGAGCGCATGCGGGCTGGTGATGAAGCTCGCGTGGTACGTACGAAGGTACCGAGCGCCGAGCTGGGCGAAGAACCCATGGGGGAGCTGCGCTCGGTGGAGGGCGGCCGACCACGCGAGGTCGTCCCGGCCCAGAGGTCGGATCTCGACGGACCCGTCGGCCAGGTCGACGGCAGCCATCTCGCGGAGATCCACACCTGGACAATACTACAAGAGTCGTAGCGGGATCCGTTCGAGGCACCGGACGCTGCGGGGGTCATGGTCTTGCGCACCGCCGCCTCCCCGGGATGATCAGAAAGCGGCGAGGACGTGGTGCAGCTGGAGGCTGGAGCCGGCCAGACCGGTCGCCGCTGCGCTCGCACCGGCGACGGTGAGCCGATCCGCCAGCCGGGGGGGCGCCGGCGCCGGCGCCAGCATCGCCTTCGTCCGCGCCACGGCGTCGCCGCCGGCGAAGGCCAACACGCCGTCAGGGGTTCGACCGATCAGCGCCAGCTTGGCGATCGTCCGGGCGACGAGGTTCCGATCTCCAACCGACGCCGCTGCGTCCTCGTCGGCCCATCGCTCCAGCAGGAACGTCACGTGACGGTCCGCTGCCTTGAGCCACGGGCACGCGATCGACGCGACGCGGACCGCTGCGGCGTACCAGCCGTGACGGCGTTGGAGGTGGGACCACTCGTGCGCCACGACGACCGCCGTCTCGCCGGGGGTGCATCGAACGACGGTCTCCCGAGAGATGACGATGCGCGCGCGTCGTCCGGGGATCGCGAGGGCCACCACGCCGAGGCCATCAGCCACCACGACGCCACGGGAACCGGGGACAGCGCGGCGGACGAGGATCGTCGCGCGGCGGGCGTGGGCCAGACGTCCGGCGGCGATCGTCAACCACACGATGACCGCCGCGGCCATTGCTCCCGGAACCGGTTCGTGGGACATGACCACTCGGCCGACCGTGGAGTGCTGGCCACCGTGCGGGCCCGCCTCGAGGGCCAGACCGGACACGACGAGGAGCACCCACGCCGCAGCCGTCACAGCTGCCGCTGAGGCCGCGACCGTGATGATCCGTACTGCGGTCGCCGGGTGGAGGCGTCCCGTGGCGCGGGGAGCGACCAACGCAGCCACGGTGAGCAGGGCCCCGGGAAGGAGCAGCCAGAGGTCCATCAGCCCGAGCGCTGGGCGGCCCGGAGGAGAGAGCGGAGCTCGGCAGCCTCATCTGGGTCGAGATCGCCGACGAACTGCTGGAGCACGCCCCTGCGGTCGGAACTGCGCCGGAGGTCTCCGTGCATGCGATCGGCGACGATGCGCGACTCCTGGACCGCCAGCTCGTAGACGTAGGTGCGCGCCGAGGGCGTACGGGTCACAAAGCCCTTCGCCTGCAACCGGGCGAGAACGGTTGCCACCGTGGTGTAGGCGACCTCTGCGTCGAGTGCATCGCGCACCTCGGCCGGTGTCACTGGCCGACCTGCGGCCGACAGAACGGCGAGCACTTCGCCCTCGAGCGCGCCCATGACCCTTCGAGGCATCCGCCGATCGTACCTGAAGGGACCTGCCAGCTCGTCGTGCGGGGCGCGCCCAGTCAACGGTCGAAGGCCAGGTGGATGTGGTCCTGGTGGACGGTGTTGGTGAAAGATCGAGATGCCCCCGCTCCGTCCAGGTCCCATGGCGACCCGAGCTCCTCGACACCGCTTGCGAACAGCCGATCCACCACCCTGCGCGCCGCACTCGCATCGTCGCGGAGCGCGATCACAGGTGTTCCCCCGACGGCCCAGATGTCGACCGCCCGGCCCTCCGTGTGGTTGCTGGTCCTCTGCGTCCCGAAGACCTCCAGAGGATGGCCCTCCGTCATCGTCGTCACGGTGAGCGGGGACTGCGCAGCCGCATCGACCAGGGCGACAAGCACGCGGTCGTCAACTCGACCTGCCTCGATGTCCCACCGCGCCGTGTCCGGGAACGTCAGGCGTGGGTCGGCCAGCGCTGCCTGCGCCGCCTCGCTGGGCGGGGGCGGATCGATCGGCGGAGAGCCGCCGTCGGAGGCGACCTGCTCCACCCCCCAGCGGTCGCCGGTACTGGCCACGCGCACGTCGAGCGTGCGGGTCACCTCTCGGCGGCCGCTCGAGTCGGCAAGGTGCTGGCGGATGACGAGGATGATCGACGCCTGGGTCTCGGTGAGCCCGCCCAGCTGCGGGTAGACGATCTCGACGCTCGCCGATGCGTCGGGAAGGAGCAGGTTCCCCATGGCGTCGGCGATCATAGGGTCGCCTCCGATGGCCTGGATCCGCTCCATGGCACCTTCCACCGTTCCGGCCCCGGCGTCGTAGGTCCCCGCTGCCACGACGAGATCGGCTGCGACCTGCTTGGCCTCGACGGCCACCTCGTCGGCAAGCGGCTGGAAGGGCACAGCCGCCGGCACCACCGGAGCGGGCTGCGTCGTGCTTGTGGACGAGGGCGTGACGTCGACAGGCTCCGTGGCGGTCGACGCCTCGACGGATGGTGCGGTGACATCGCGATCGTCCGCGGCTGAGCCGCAACCGGCCACCGAGAGGACGCCGGCGACGGCTGACAACATGAGAAGGCGCCGCGGGCGGGCGAGGAAGGACACGATGGCAACCTACCAACGACACATGTCGTAGGCGATTCACGAGCGCCAGGCGGCCCTTCGGGGGAGCGTCTGCTTTCGGCACCGGGCTCTTCGGCGGGGCATTCGTCGCGCTCGGGCTGACGACGGTGATGGTCGCCGCCACGATGGTCGTCAACGTGATTGCTGAGCCCTCCGGCGGCATCCGCTTCGTCGTCATCGAAGAAGGTTCGGCAAGGGCGCAGCTGTCGGCGGGGCCGGAGGCCGCAGCCGGAGGGCCGAGACCCGCGACGCGATCACGCGTACGGTGACAGCTCTGCAACGCGCCCGACGCGCACTCGCCAGGAGCCGAAGATCGCGCACCCAATCTGCGACGGAGGTCCCTACGGGATAGGCGGCACGGGCCACATCATCTAGCCCGTAGGCGATCACGTCACCCCGGGAGCGACCTGTGCACCGTGGAGCGCTCGGCGTCACCGACCAAGCCGATGAACGACGCGTCGAAGCGGTCGAGGAACCGCCGAAGGGAGGTCCGCCTTCGTGCGGGTCGATGCGCACCACCACGACGACGACCGGAAGGTCGTCGAGCTGCCGCAGGGCCGTCGCCAGCGTGCGGAGCTGGTGAGGGCAGTACAGATGTAGAAGAACGACGATGCCGGCTCCGAGCTCCGAACCCGCTTTGCCTCTGTTGTGGGCGCCTCGTACGGTGTTCGACACACTGTCGTAGATCCCATGGCCGGAGGCCACGCATGAAGAAGCGCATCGTTCTCGGGTTCGTCGCCTTGATCGGTCTCGCGAGCCTGCTCGCGGCATGTGGCGGCGATGACGACATGGCGGGCATGGATCACGGCGGTGACGACTCCTCGGAGACCACTGAGGCAGCTGCGGCCGACGCCGAGTTCAACGGTGCCGACGTGTCCTTCGCCCAGAGCATGATCCCCCACCACGAGCAGGCGGTGGAGATGGCTGACCTGGCGGATGGACGCGCGGAGAGTCCCGAGGTCATCGATCTCGCTGAGCGCATCAAGGCTGCTCAGGACCCGGAGATCGAGCTGATGCGCGGGTGGCTCGAGGATTGGGGTCAGGAGATGCCCGAGGCCATGGACCACGAGGGCATGGCCGGGATGATGGGCGACGAGGACATGACCGCTCTCGAAGACGCCTCGGGAGCGGAGTTCGACGAGATGTTCCTCACCATGATGATCGAGCACCACGAGGGCGCCATCGAACAGGCCGAGACCGAGCTCGACGATGGTCAGAACGCTGCGGCCAAGGAGCTGGCGCAGACGATCATCGATGCCCAGCGGGGCGAGATCGAGGAGATGCAGGGCATCCTCGACGCAGCCTGATGTGCGTCCGATCGCGCACGTTCCGGCGGCAGCGCGAGCTCGAAGGAGCCCTTCCGGACATCACCAGGTTCGGGGAGGACCAGCCGACCGCCGCTTGGGCTCGATGTGAGCGGGACGGCGCCGAGCGCCATCAATCACTCGGAAGCTGGTCCTTCGCTGCTGGAAGCGGGCGGTGGGTCTTCTGCCGCTCCAGAGGACCCTCGGGCGTCGGCTGGTTCGCGGCTGCGGCGCGCGGACCGGGCGATGACGAGGCCGCCGACGACGCACGCCAGCAGGATGCCCCGAGAATGACGGCTGCCACGATCGATCCGTCGGTTGCGGGTCGGGCTGTGCTTACCGCGCAAGCCTTCGACAGGACGTCGTAGAAGAGGTGGTCGGAGGCGTCGATGGGCGCTCGGCAGACGCGGCGGGGTCCCGAGCCACCGGTGTTCCCGACCCCTGCGCGGTCGGCCACCTACGACATACTGTCGTAATGCAGGTGACGGATCTGGCCATGCGAGGGCGGCGGTGGGTGCTGCCGGCCGTGGGCGTGGTCGCGGCCCTTCTGATCGGGGTCGCTGCCCTGAGGGAGCCGACGCCCCCCGACTTCCAGGCCTCCGGCCAACCGAGGCCGCTACCGGCGGAGGGATCGATGCCGGCCGTCGACGAAGCTGCGTTCGAAGGCATCCTCGTCGGGCTCCGAGGCACGCCGGTCGTCGTCAACGTGTGGGCATCGTGGTGTGCGCCGTGCCGGACGGAGATGCCGCTCCTGCAGAGGGCGGCCGAGAACTACCGAGGAGAGGCGGTGGTCCTCGGGGTCGCATCGAAGGACGACCCGGGGGCGGCTCGCCGGTTCCTCGACGAGTTCGAGCTGACCTATCCCAACGTCTTCGACGAGACAGGACGCATCCGGGTGGCGCTCGGCCTGACTGCCTACCCGACCACGTACGTGTTCGATCGCGACGGCGAGCTGATCAGCACGGTCCGCGGAGGCATCTCGGAGCAGAGGCTCGCGACGCTGATCGAGGAGGCGCTTCGTTGATCGACTTCGGTCTGCTGGTGAGCGTCATCGCCGCTCTCGGCGTCCCCGCTCTGCTCTCCCGGTTCTGGTCGGTCTCCTCACTGGCTCCGGAGACGACCGTCGTCGACGCCTTCCTGCTGCCGGCTGCCGTCGGTCTGGTGGTGGGTCGGCTGGTGACCTTGGCGATCGACGATCCCGGATCGATCGGCAGCGTCTCGGACATGCTCGTGATCCGCAGCGGTGTCGAGTTCTGGCCCGGTGTCGCGGCGGCGATGGCGACGGCTGCGTGGCAGGGCCGCCGTGCTCCGGGAGGGCCCCTCGGGCGGCTCGCCGACCTCACTCCGCTCGCCATGGCGGGCTACGGGACGTACGAGGCGGCGTGCCTCTTCAGGGACGGTTGCTACGGGCCGGTCAGCGCCCTTGGCCTCCGACCGGACGGACTGGACGTGAAGATGGTCCCCATCGGGCTCCTCATGGCGATCGGCGTCTTCGCGACTGCCGCGCTGGCTCGCGGGCTGTGCCGGTCCGGATGGCCAGCCGGCGCCGTCATCGCGGCCGGGTTGGCGTTCATCGCGATCACCCGCAGCGTCGCATCGATCTGGCTGCCCCGGCTCGGCAGCGCGCCGACCCGTCAGCACACGACCTCCGTCGGCGTCGCGGTGCTGGCGGGCGGAGCGTGCCTCGCGGCGGTGCGGCTGGGCCGACGGCAGCCCGGGGCGGCGGCGCCATGAGCAGCGCAACGCTGATCCTGTCGCTGTCGGCCGGCATGGTCGCGGCCATCAACCCCTGCGGCTTCTCGCTGCTCCCTGCGTACGTGGGCTTCTTCGTCAGCGGTGACGGCGATCGGGCGACGCTCGACCGCCGCTTGGCGCGAGCGATCTCTTCAGCCGGTGCGGTGACCGCCGGTTTCGTGGTCGTGTTCGTCGCGCTGGGGATCGCCTTGTCCTCGACGACCGACCGGATACGAGGTCAGCTCCCATGGGTGACGATCGCGATCGGCCTCCTCCTCGTCATAGGGGGAGGCGCGTCGATCCTCGGCCGACCCCTTCCCATGCCGGCGATCACCGTGCGAGCGGCGCGGGGACGCGGGCCGGTGGCCATGGGGACGTATGGCGTGGCCTACGCGCTCGCGTCGCTGTCGTGCACGATCGGGCCCTTCCTGGCCATCACCGCCTCGGCGATGGACGAGTCCGTGCTCGCCGGCATCGGTGCCTACGTGGCCTACGGCGTCGGCATGGGCGCGATCATCCTTGCCCTCGGGGTCTCTGCGGCGCTGGCCCGGCCGTGGCCGGTGGCCGAGCTGCGCCGCCTTTCGAGGTACGCGCCACGGATCGGCGGGGGCCTGATGATCCTGAGCGGTGCCTACGCAATCTGGTACGCACGATGGGAGCTGTCCGTGTACGGCGGTGACCTTCGGAACGATCGGTTCGTTGAGGTGGGGGAGCGATGGCGCCTCAGTCTCCAGGCATGGCTCGAGCGCATCGGCCCGGTCCAGGTCGTGGTCGTAATCGCCGTTGTCACCTTCGCCGTCGCCTTCGCCGGGAGGCGCAGCTCCGGACGGTCGTCGCCGACGGGCAGCGACTAGCTGTGACGACCGGGGACGTTGTCCCTGTCCGGGTGGGGTGGGGTGACCCACCGATGAGGTGAGCCCTCCGAGTGGGCTTGTGGGTCTTCGACCACTCACAGCTCAACCGGAGGGCGCATGTCTCACGCTAGGTCTCAGCACCCCAATGCCCGGCTGACGCCGCGGCATCGGGCGCACGATGGTCGAGTGCGTCACGGTGTCGCTCTCGGCCAGCTCGGTGCCCGACGCCAAGAGCTCGCCGAGGGCGGCCGGACCGCCGTCCTCCTCGCCATCGACGGTCGTGCCGCTGGCCTGGTCGGCATGGCCGACGCCCCCCGTCCAACCGCCGCTGTCGCGGTCGCCGAGCCTCGGCGGCTCGGCGCCGAGGTCGTCATGTTGACCGGTGACAACGAGGCCACTGCCAGCCGGATCGGACAGCTGCTCGCTGTCAGCACCGTCATCGCGTTCCATCAGTCGGCGGTTGCCGACCACGACACACGGTGTCCGTCGACATCGGCGAGGGCGCCGTGGCCAGGGATGCCCTCGAAGCTCTCAGCTCGCAGGGCCGGCGCACCACGCTCGACGGCTTCGGTGACGATCGACTGGGCCAGGGTGTGCTCCGATTCCCGTTCAACGGCAGCGACGAGGGCGAGGAGCCGATCGTCCTCGATGCCCTCCGCGATGACGTCCATAACCTCGGGCTCACCCTTGGTCAGAGTTCCGGCCTTGTCCATGACGACGACTTCGATGTGTGCAGTTGCTTCGAGGGCCACGGCGTTCTTGAAGAGCACACCGCGATTGGCCCCAGCCCGGTGCCGAGCATGATCGCCGTTGGCGTGGCCAGGCCCGGGGCGTCCGGGCAGGTGATGACGACCACCGTGATGGCGAACAACATGGCCTCGCCGACCGGCCGGCCGGCCAGCACGCTCCACACCAGGAAGGTGCCCGTTGCCGCCGACGAGGGCGACCAGGACGAACCAGAACGCTGACGTCCTCCCCGGTGACAAGTCGGCCATCGCCGAGCTCCAGGCGCAGGGCAAAAAGGTGGCGATGGTGGGCGACGGCGTCAACGATGCGCCGGCCCTTGCCCAAGCTGAGATCGGTGTGGCTATCGGGGCAGGGACCGATGTCGCCATCGAGACCGCCGACATCGTGTTGATGCGCAGCGATCCCCTCGACGTCGACGTCGCCCTCCAGATCGGCCGTGGAACCGCCGCGAGATGCGTCAGAACCTCGGCTGGGCCATCGGGTACAACGTCATCGCCCTCCCCATCGCCGCCGGCGTCTTCGAGCCCGCCTTCGGACGTGATGCGCCCCGAGATCGCCGCCCTGTCCATGTCCGGCTCCAGCTTCCTCGTCGCCGTCAACGCCCTGCTGCTCATGCATCTCCGGCTGCCTGAGCCGGCCGACGGCGCGGAGGCCCGGATTGCGGACGGGGCGCAAGGGCCTCGCAGACAGGCGCCGGACGGCTCCGACGTGACGGTGTGACCCTCCCCGCCTCGCGGACGCGTGCGGCGCAGGTCCGGTCAGGGGTGCAGCGCGGCTCGAATGGACCGGCCGCGACCGACGCAGCCAGCCCCGCACCGGTCGGATGCTGTGGGTGACAGCGGCCTGGGGCGGTTGCTTCGTGGCCATCCGTTGGGGTCTGCGGGACGCTCCGGTGCTGTGGTTCGCGGCCCTGCGGGCCCTGGTCGCCGGCGCCGCCCTCATCACGCTTGAAACCGCACAACGGCGACCCATGCCGGCCGGTGCCAAGTCGTGGCACCTGATCGTCCTGCTGGCGGTGACCAATGCCAGCATCGGCTTCGCTGCGATGTTCGCGAGCGCCGACGGCCTCGCCACGGGGACCGCCGCCGTCCTCACCACCGCCCAACCACTACTGGTCCTCCTCCCAGCGTGGTGGCTCTACGGCGAACGGGGGACCGCCCGCACTTCGCTCGGGCTGGTCGTCGGGTTCGCTGGCCTGATCGTCGTCGCCGTGCCGGGCGGGGGCGGATCGGGTGCCTGGCTGGCGATCCTGGCTGCGATGGCCATCACCGCCGGGACCTTGCTCTCGAGACGCCTCGCCGGCATCGACGTCGTCCAGGCCGTGGGCTGGCACTTCCTTGGACGCCCCGGTTCGTCGGGTCGCTCGCGTTCCTGGCGCTGGTCGGCTCGGCGCTGGCGTTCTGGGCGTGGTTCACCGAGACGTTGCGCTCCCCCTTGGCGAGCTGGCCGCGTGGACCTTCCTGGTGCCCGTCTTCGGCGTTGCGTTCGGCCTGCTCCTCACGACGAGCGTCCCGGTCGTTGGGCAATCGCAGGGATGTCCCTGGTCCTCGTCTCGCTCTCGACCGTGGTTCGCCGCGCGGGTCCCGGCATCACTGGAGACGGCGGCCCTGTCCACCCAAGGGCCAGGGGTGACGACGCAGCTCGAAGGCGTTCGGGACTGGAGATCACCACCGGGTTTTCAGGAGATCGTCCATCACTGACTCGCATGCGTGCACGACCATGCCGGTCAGACCCGGGGCGTGGAACGTCTGCGCAATCCTGAGGGCCGATGGCCCTCGCCGCCGGCACCGGGTCAGCGGCAACCCACTGTCGATCCAGGTTTGGGGGGTACCGAGAGCGAGCGGTCAGCGAGCCAGCGGTCAGCCGTCATGGCGGCTCCGGTAGGCAGCTACTGCGCCGTTGATCGTCGGGAATGATCGCAGGTGCCCCTCCGGCTCGATCAGCCTGGCCCGGAGGAGCCGTCCCATCACCGTGCTGTTGGCACGAGCGATCGCCACGACGCCCACGCCGCACCCCGCCACCTCCTCGACAAGCTCGGCCAGCGTTTCGGTGGCGGTTGCGTCGAGCGAGCCGATGCCCTCGAAGTCGAGTACGAGCCAGTCCTCATCGCCGGGGTTGTCGCTGAGCACCTGCTTGACACGCTCGCTGAATCGTTCGGCGTTGAGAAAGAACAGCGGCGCGTCGAACCGGTAGACGACCAGGCCGGGTTCGGTCTCCGCCTGAGAGTGGGCGTCGACCTCGACCCAGCCATCTAGGGCGGGGTAGTCTCCGAGCACGGCATCGTGGGGGCGGGCGATCCGGTAGAGCGCCATCACCACCGAGAGCACCACCGCGACCAACACCCCAGCCAGCACACCGAACACGACCACCCCAAAGGCGGTGGCCAGGGCGAGCGAGGCCTCGTCCCGTCCGGTTCGCCAGAGCGCCACCATGCCAGCCGCATCGATGATGGTGATGGCGGCCGCGAGGATCACGGCGGCCAGCGCCGCTCGAGGGATCTCGCTCAGCAGGGGGCGCAGACCGAGCAAGGTGGCCACAACGAAGGCCGAGGCCACGATCGACGCGAGCTGGGTGCGGCTGCCGAGCGACGCGGGCACCGCAGTACGGCTCGCGCTGGACGAGATGGGGAACCCCCGGGAAAGGCCGGCGGTCAGGTTGGTGAGCCCGAGTGCGAGCAGTTCCTGGTTCGGGTCGACCCGATACCCGTGGCGTGCCGCTACGGAGCGAGCGGTGAGAACGTTGTCGGTGTAGCCGACCAGTGCAATCCCGGCGGCAACCGGCAACAGCTTCCCCAGGTCCGCGAGAGACACGTCCGGGATGCCCGGGATGGGTAGGCCGCCGGGGATGGTGCCGACGACCGCCACCCCCTGCTGAGCGAGGCCGAAGGCTGCGGTGACGACGGTCGCCATCACGACTGCGACCAGCGCGCCCGGCACTCGCGGCGCCGCAGCACGGAGGCCCACCATGAGCGCAAGCGTGGCGACGCCGAGGAGGAGCGAGGCTGGTCGGACCTGGTCGAGCTCGCTGAGCAGCTCGCGGAAGCGAGAGAACAAGGTGTCGCTCTCTAAAGGCGCACCGGTGAGGCCCGCCAGCTGGCTGCTCAACAGGGTCAGGCCCACGCCGGTGATGTAGCCGACGAGCACCGGTTTCGAGAGGAGAGATGCCAGGAACCCGAGCCGGGCGACCGCTCCCACGACACAGATCGCAGCGACGAGCAGCGCCAGCGCCGCCATCAGGGCGACGTAGCGTTCCCTGTCACCTGCAGCGATCGACGAGACTCCCAGAGCGGCGAGCACAGCGGTCCCAGGCTCGGGCCCGACGCCCAGGTGTCGGCTGGTGCCGACCAGCGCGTAGACCACCAGAGCGCCGATCACCGCGTAGAACCCGTACTCGGGTGGCAGCCCCGCCAGCGCCGCGTAGGCCATCGACTGCGGGATGAGCATGGCGCCAACCGTCAACCCCGCGAGGAGGTCGGCGCCCAACCAAGCTGACTGATACCGCCGGAGCATGGCAACACCCGGCAGCAGAGACGCCACTCGGAGACGTCCTCCCCGAGTGCGGGCCATCGTTCGACCGTAGTCCCGCTCGGTGCTTCCTTCGCTCGATCCGGCTGCCCCGGCTCGGACGCCAGTCGACATCGCGACTCGTCACCTTCGGCCCTACGTGTGCCGAACCTCCGCCGTCACGATGAGCCCACGTCTGGACACCCACATGAACAAGCGCATCCGTCTCGCCGTCGCTGCCGCGGCGGTCATCGGGGGCCTCGGCTTCAGTCAGGCCAGCCCCGCCTCGGCCGCCCACTGCGTCGCTCCCGCTGGCGACGAGGCCACGCCGGGGTTCTCGTACTTCGGCAACGATCACGTCGCCGAAGAGGAGGCGCATGGGGGTTCCCCCGAGGGCGGCAACCCCGGACCCCATGCGGGGACCTCCGGGGCTTCGAGCTGCCGCGTTACGTCCGGGAGCCCGTCGGCTCGAGCTCCGGGCAGGAGCCGGTAGGCGCCGCTCGACGTCCCCGCACGTGACCGCCCCGGCCTTCGGGTCGGGGCGGTGTCGCGTCAGCCGTGCGCCGCGAGCGTCCGGGGCCGGCGCATCTCGGGAACGGCTTCGGCCGGAAGGTCGGCGACGCCCGAGAAGCCGAGAGGTGCGGGCGGCGTGCTCGATGCCGGTCGAGATGTCGCTCGGTCAGGGCCATGCGGTCGCACCTGGGTGCGCCTTCTGCTCAGGGGTCGTTTCGATCGAGCGGGGGGAGCCGGCCGGCCGACGGGGAGCAGATCGCCGAGGCCGCCGATCACGAAGTGCCATCCGGCCACCTGGACGATGTCGAGGCGGCCCAAGGTGCGAGACAGGAGCGTCCCGGCGGTCATGGCGGCTGCCGCGAGAACCGACAGCAGCGCGCCGGATCCGCCACCGCCGGGTGCGGCGACGATGACGAGGCCGACGAAGCCAGGGCCAGTACCAACCCGTTTCGGGCCGTGACTCGCTCGCTGAAGAGCCACCACGCCGGCAGCACGATCAGCAATGGCTGTGCGTTGGCCAGCACGGCGGCCGTGCCGGTGGCCAGTCCCTCGGCCCCGGCGAACATGGCGCCGAACGCGAACGCACCGTTGAAGAGGCCCAACGCGGTGATGCGCACCCAGCTCGTGAGGGTTGCAGGGAGGGGCCGCCTCTGGATCAGTCCGAGCGTCACCAGTGCCATCCCCCCGATGGTCGACCGCAGCATGGCGAACCACAGCACCGAGGCATCCCGCAGTCCCCAGCGGATGGCGACGAAGCACGCCCCCCACGCCGCAGTGGTCCAGAGCATGCGCACGGGGCGCGGACGGCTCTTGCCGGCATCTCCGAAGCCAGGTGCACCACTCCCGCTCCGAGATGGCGTCATCGGCCGGCCTCGACCTCCGCAGACGAGGTCGGAGTCGGCTGCTCGGCGTCCTGGGAGCGAGTGGGGAGGTCAAGGCGCTTGAGGAGCAGCGCGTTGACGGCGACCAAGAAGCTGGACCCAGACATCGACAGCGCGGCGATCTCGGGCCGGAGGACGAGGCCGAAGGCGGGCGCGAAGACGCCAGCGGCGATGGGGAGGGCGATGGCGTTGTAGCCGATGGCCCACCCGAGGTTCTGGCGCATCTTGCGCAGCGTGCCCCTGCCGATCTCGAGGGCCACGGGCACGTCGAGGGGGTCGCTGCGCATCAGGACGACATCGGCCGTCTCGATGGCAACGTCGGTGCCAGCACCGATGGCGACGCCGATGTCGGCCTGCGCCAAGGCCGGGGCGTCGTTCACGCCATCGCCCACCATGGCGACCTTGCGACCCTGGGCCTGGAGCTCAGCCACACGAGACGCCTTGTCGCCCGGAGGACGTCAGCGATGACGTCGTCCACGCCGAGGATCGTCGCGATCCGCCGGGCGGTCGCCTCGTTGTCACCCGTGAGCATGACGACGTTGATGCCCTGCGACCGGAGCTCGCTCACGGCAGTGTGGGCCGTGGGCCGGGGAGCGTCGGCCATGGCGATGAGTCCAGCGGCAGCCCCGTCGATCCCGACCATGACGGCAGTGCGCCCGCCCTGGGCCAGCTCCTCTCGCCGTGCTGCCAGCGCGCCCAGCTCGATGCCCTCACGTTCCATGAGACGTCGATTGCCGATGACGACACGGTGCCCGTCGACGGTGGCGATGGCACCATGGCCGGGGACGCTGTCGAAGGACTGCGCGACCGCTGCCCGCTCTGCGCCCCGCCGATCGGCCTCGTCGACGATCGCGGTGGCGAGCGGGTGCTCGGATTCGGCCTCGACGGCGGCGACCAGGGACAGGAAGCGCAGCTCGTCGCTCTCGCCGGACGTGATGACGTCGGTCACCTCCGGTTCGCCCTTGGTCAGCGTCCCGGTCTTGTCCATCACCACGGTGTCGGTCCGGGCCGAGGTCTCCAGCGCCATGGCGTTCTTGAAGAGGACGCCCCGCTTGGCGCCGAGGCCGGTGCCCACCATGATCGCCGTGGGCGTCGCCAGACCGAGCGCATCCGGACAGGTGATGACCACGACGGTGATCGCGAAGAGGATGGCCTCGCTGGCGGGGCGGCCGGCCACGGCGTACCAGGCGAGGAAGGTGATCGTTCCCCCGATCAAGGCGACGAACACCAGCCAGAACGCGGCTCGGTCGGCGAGACGCTGCCCCGGCGCCTTGGAGTTCTGGGCCTCCTGGACGAGCTTGACGATCTGGGCCAGGGCTGTGTCGGAGCCGACCCTGCTGGCCCGCACCCGCAGGGTGCCGGTGGTGTTGAGGGTCGCGCCGATGACGCCGTCGCCCGGTGCCTTGTGGATCGGGAGGCTCTCGCCGGTGACCATGGACTCGTCGATGTCGCTGTCTCCGTCTTCGACGACGCCGTCGGCGGCGACCTTGGCCCCGGGTCGCACGAGCAGGAGGTCACCGACTGCGACATCGGAGGTGGGGATGTCGACCGGCTCTCCGTCGCGGATCACCGTGGCCATCGGTGGGGCGAGGTCCAGGAGGGTGCGGATCGCCTCGTTGGCGCCGCCGCGTGCTCGCATCTCGAACCAGTGCCCGAGCAAGACGAAGGCCGCCAGAACCGTCGCCGCCTCGTAGAACACCTCGCCCCCACCAGTGAGGGTGACACCCAGCGAGTACAGGAACCCGGCGCCGACGGCCACGGCGACGAGCACCATCATGTCCAGGGTGCGGGCCCGAAGAGCACGGAACGCTCCGTCGAAGAAGATCCACGCGGAGTACGCCATCACGGGGAGGCTCAGGGCCAGCATTAAGACGTCGTCGCGCAGCCCGAACGGCGCGGCCACGTCGAAGCCCAGGACGTCCCGCCCGATCGGCGACCACAGCAGGATCGGGATCGAGAACACGGCGGCGACCAAGAAGCGCCGGCGCATGTCGGCGACCATGG
Source organism: Iamia sp. SCSIO 61187 (assembly GCF_019443745.1). Taxonomy (NCBI): domain Bacteria; kingdom Bacillati; phylum Actinomycetota; class Acidimicrobiia; order Acidimicrobiales; family Iamiaceae; genus Iamia; species Iamia sp. SCSIO 61187. Next base: position 3,877,120 of record NZ_CP050948.1, on the reverse strand, counting down.
CATCCATCGACATGGCGCCGTGGCCGCCGTGGCCCATCATCTCGTGAGCTGACGGACCGGTCGCAGGCTGGTGGGCGTGGCCCTCGCCTCCGAGCTCGTGGCCGTTCGCCGCCGTTGCCGGCGCATGGCCCGCGTGCTCCATCGGATCACAGCAGTGGCGGGGCACCGACTCGCCGGCGCATCCGTAGCCGCAGTCTTCGATCCGCGAGCGCAGGTGTCCGACGCTCGTCACAGAAGCGTCGTAGGTGACCGTGGCAGTCTGGGCGACCGGGTTCACCTCGACCGAGCGGACGCCGGGGACCCGGTCCAGCACGCACTCGACGACCCGTTGCTCGGTCGCCCACTGCATCCCCTTGGTCTCCAGGACGACGCAGGCCTGGGCGGGGCTCGCCTCCTGGTGGCGGTGGTCGTCGGTCTGCACAGGGTCTCCGGACGGGAAGTGGGTCAGGGCCGCTCGCTCGTCCATCAACCTACGACATGATGTCGTACGAGAGGTCGGGGAGGGAACCGGCGTCAGATGGGTGGCTCGCGGCGCGGCGGCGAGGTTGCGTCATCGGGCGAGCATCTGATCGAGGCCCGCTTGGTGCTCCTCGAGGGCTCGGACGTAGCCGGGATCTTGCGAACGTCGGAGCTGCGCGTCGTTCTGGTGGTACGAGCCGCCGGTGTTCGCGTTCGGCGTCGACATCTGCTCGGTCATCCCGGCGTCTTGTTGCAGTGTGTCGTGGGAGTAGGCGGTCCCCGGTGCGGGACGACTCGGTCCCCCAGACGGGTCATCGGGCTGCGACGCGAGGCCGAGTGTGATGACCGCTGCGAAGAGGAGCACGCCGAAGATGCTCAGTCGCTTGATCGTGCGCTCTGCGTCCATGGTCGTCCTCCTGGTCGTCGAAGGTTCCATGAGCGTCCTCCGTCTCGCTCAGCAGCACATCGGGGGCGAGTACGGATCGTCGTTGCGGGAGTTGGGAAGCGGACGGGGGCGCGGAAGGGCCCTATCGGACGTAGGTCAGCACCGTCATCATCCCGACCTCGGCGTGGTAGATGTTGTGACAGTGCAGGACCCACTGACCGGGGTTGTCGGCGTCCAGCTCGACGGTGATCCGGCTCATGGCCGACACGATGAGGGTGTCCTTGCGGGGCCCGTCGCCCGCATCGGTCACGACTTGGAACGTGTGGCCGTGCAGGTGGATCGGGTGCAACATCTCGGTCCCGTTGTCGATGGTCAGTCGAACCCGGTCGCCGTCTCGGACGGGCAGCGTCAGGGCGCCATCTGAGGTGCCGGCGATGCCCCAGGCGTAAGGGGCCATCCCACCCGTGAGCTCGACGGAGTAGTCCCGATCGACAGGCGCAGCAGGCAGGCGGACCTCGCTTGCAGCCCTGAGATCGCTGAGGGCCAAGATCCGGCCACCCAGCTGGGTCGGCGAGATGTCCGCCGGGGGCGCCGCGCCGGGGCCCGTGCGGAGCAGGGCCACGGCCTCGCCAGGCTTGCCCAGCGGCTCGGCCACGAGCGGCACGGCACCGACCTCGTCGATGGTGACCTCGACGTCGTAGCGCTCGCCCATCCCGAGGAACAGCGTGTCGACATCGACGGGCTCCACCGGGAAGCCGTCGGTGGCCACGACGGTGAGCTGAGCACCGACCACCGCGACCCGAAACGGTGTATCGGACCCGGCGTTGATGAGCCGTAGCCGGACGGGCTCGCCGGGGGTCACCTCGTACTCGGCGGGATCAGAGGGCGGGCGCCCGTTGATGAGGTAGAAGGGATAGTCGACGTCGCCGGTGTCGGACACCAACGGCTGATCGGCGCTCGTGGTGCCCGGCATGTCTCCGTGGTCCATTGGGGGCGTGGGCGAGTCGCCGCCCATCTCGCTCATGTCGTGGCCCATGTCGCCTTCGGCGGGCATGAGGAGCAGCTCGTCGAGAACGTCGTCAGGGGTGCGCCCGGTCCCGTCGACCCAGTCGTCGATCATCACCACGACGTCATCACCCCCCGGTTGGGAGGGGTCCTCGACGATGAACGGCGCGTACAGGCCGCGGTCGAGCTGGGTGCCGGTGTGCGGATGGAAGAAGTAGGTGCCGGGATCGGGCGCCGTGAACTCGTAGGTGAACGTCTCAGCGGGCTCGATGGCGTCCTGGGTGAGATCGGGGACGCCGTCCATGTCGTTGCGGAGCGCGATCCCGTGCCAGTGGATGGTGAGCGGCTCGGGCAGCTCGTTGCGCACCTCGGCCCGCACGATGTCGCCAGCCTGGACGCGCACCTCCGGTCCGGGCACCGCCCCGTTGAACGCCCACGTCTCGACCTCAGCGCCCTCGATGGTGAACGTCGTTGGCGCAGCAGTCAGGGCGACGTCCTGCACGGACGCTCCGGGAGTGCGCCGCTCGGCCTCGGCCGCGGCCACCGCCGGGTCGGTGGCGCCGATCACGGAGTAGTTCTCAGCTTCCTGCCAGGGGCGGACCGCAGTGCCCCAGACCCCCGTAACGATCAAGGCGAAGGCTCCTACGATCACAAGGGTTCGACGGGTCGATGGGCTCATGGTTCGCCTCTCCGAGGACAGGGCGGCGCGCCTTTGCCCCGTGCGCCTCGATGGTCGCCCGGATCCTTCGGCCCGTCATCGGGGCGCACTACGAAGCCGACTTCGGACGACTACGGACCGGAGCGGCGGGCCCGGTCAGTGCTGAGCGAACAGAGCCAGCGAGGAGCGGATCGCCGCGACATCGTCGGCCGAGCCGCCGCTGGCGACCGCTCGTGTGATCTCGTCGTCGAGCAGTCCGAGGGCCACGGCAGCCAGCGCGGCACGCGTCGACGCGATCTGCGTCAGGACGTCGACGCAGGTCTCGCCGGTCTCGACCATCCGCTGGATGCCGCGCACCTGGCCCTCGGCCCTGCGGAGCCGCAGAAGGATGTCATCGTGGCTGAGGTGTCGGCACTGCGTCATGACGTGAGCTCCTGGCGCTCGTGAGGCGACCTCGTCGCGAAGTCGTCGCGGCAGGCGTCGGAGCAGAACCACCACTCGCCACCGTCCTCCTGCAGGCGCGACGAGGACGTCCGATCCACGGCCATTCCGCACACCGGATCGATGGCCATCCGCTCCAGCTCGGTGAACTCGCCGTCCTCCAACCAGAGGACCCTGTCGGCGACCTCGCGGAGGCGCTCGTCGTGGCTGACGATGACGACGCTGCGGCCGTCCTCCTCGGCGAGGCGTCGGAGCAACCGTGCGATCTCACGCCCGTGACTGGAATCGAGGTTCGCGGTCGGTTCGTCCGCCAGCAGCAGGCGCGGGTCGTTCGCCAAGGCTCTGGCGATCGCCACCCGCTGCTTCTCGCCGCCGGACAGCTGATCGGGGCGGAAGTCCAGTCGATGGGAGAGCCCGACCCTGCCCAGCAGCTCGTCGGCCCGTTCCCTGGCACGGCGCCCGGTGGTTCCGCCGAGGTTGCAGGCCAGCTCGACGTTCTCCCGAGCCGTGAGCGCGCCGAGCAGGTTGAAGTCCTGGAAGATGAAGCCGAGGTGGTGCGCCCGCAGCGACGGCAACCTGCGTTCGGGAGCCGCCGCAAGCTCGACGTCGTCGATCTCGACCGACCCGGCGGTGGGTCGCAGCATGGCGCCGAGCATGAGCAGCAGCGTCGTCTTGCCACTGCCCGACGGTCCCATGATCAGGATGACCTCGCCGGTCATCACGTCGAGGTCGACGCCTTGGACGGCGTTGACGGCGAGGTCGCCCTGACCAAACGTCTTCGTCAGGTCGCGAACTCTCAATGCGAGCGAGGTCATGACGCCCTCCTGAAGCTGGTGGCCGGATCGACCTTGATCACCCGGCGCAGGGGAACCACGGTGGCGAGCAGCGCGGCCAGCATCGCGCTGACGCCGGTGCGCACGACCGACGCCGGCTCGATGACGACCTCGACGTTCGGGGTCAGTGCTTCGATGGCCGTGCCGATCGCGACCCCCAGGACGACGGCGAGACCCAAGCCGAGGGCGATCGTCCAGATGGCCTGGGCGACGACGATCCCGGTGAGCCGGGTGGTCCCGGCACCCAGAGCCTTCACCACCCCGTACTCGCGCAGCTTGGCGAGGGTCGTCGTGAACAGGGTGAGGCCGACCACCACGACGGCGATGAGGAAGGCGATCACGGTCATGATCCCCATGACGTCTGCGGCCATGCCCCTGACCACGTTCCGCTCCTGCCGTCCGAACTCGTCGCGGGTCTGAGCCGTCGTTCCCGGCACGGCGACCTCGAGCGCGTTGGCCAGGTCGTCTCCGTCGACGCCGGGGCGTGCGCCCACCAGCACGTAGGAGACGCTGTCGCCTCGCATGCGGGCGAAGTCCTCCGAGCGGATGTAGACGGTCGTGTTGACGATGTTCGTCCCGTCGGTCGACAGGCCGCTGACCAGGAATGTCGTTCCGAGGACCGTCACCGGGTCACCGACGTCGATGCCGAGCTCGTCTGCCGCTGTGGCGTCGACGACGATCTCTCCCGGTGCCGGCGGTGCGCCCCGGGCGAGTCGGCCAGGTCCGCCTCTTCCGCTGGAGGTGTCGTACCCGAGGACGTAGGTGGTCTGCTGACCACCGCCGGCGTCCAGGATGCCGGTGGTGTACCGGAGCCCGACGGCCCACTCGACACCGTCGACCGCGGCCGCCTCGGCCACGACGCCAGACGGAAGCGACGTCTGGCTCATGTGCATGGTCCGTACTCCCTCCTGGGACAGGAAGACGTCGGCGGGCGAGTTGCGCATGTAGGCGCTGACCTGCTGCATCGCGCCGGCGAAGACGCCGTCGAGCACGAGGACCAGGAGGAGCGCAGCGCTCACCCCGACGATCGACAGCAAGGCGCGGCGCCGGTCCTGGAAGATGTTCTTGCGGGCGAGGGAGACGTGACCGGTCATCGCTCAGCCCCCTCCGTAGGCGGTCGCCGGTTCCAGGCGGGCGAGGCGTCGAGCGGGGAGCAGGGCTGCCAGCAAGGCCATCAGGATGGCGACGCCCGCCGCTCGCACCACGTTGCCCGCCGTGGCCACGATGACGAACTGCGGTCTGACCGAGGTGATGGCTGCCCGTGCCGCCACGAAGAGCACCGCGCTGGCGACAAGCCCCGCCATCGACACGATGAGCGACTGCTGGAGCGCGATCCCGACGAGGTACGTCCTCCGTGCCCCGATCGCCTTCACGATCCCGTACTCGCGGCGCCGCTCGACGATGGCGCTGTACGTGGTGAGGGCGATCACCAGGCTGCCGATGGCGAACGCAACTCCTCGCATGACCCCGAGCGGGACCTTGTAGGCCCGTCCCATCAACGCCAGGTCGTTGCTCGCCAGAGTCTCTCGATCGAGGATCGCCAGGCCACTTGCCTGTAGTCGGGCCCGCACGGCCTCGGGCGCAGGAGTTCCGACGAGCACGAAGCTGCTGGTGTCCGGAGACCCCAGCAAGCCGTCGGTCGCGGCATGGGTCATGAACACGAACGAGACCATGAACGCGTCGGTCGTCGTGCCGACGACCCGGAAGGTCGTGCCCAGGATCTCGACACGCTCCCCGATCCGGAGACCGTGTTGGCGAGCGAGCACCGATCCGACTGCGACCTCGTCGTCGGCCGCAGGGGCTCTCCCGGTCCTGAGATCCCAGGGCCCACCCCGATCACCGGGCGTGAAGCCAACAACGTTCGTCGCCACCTTGCGGTCATGCAGGTCCACGATCGACAGGAAGCTTCGGATCGTCGCCGCCCACTCGACGTCCGGGTCGGCCCGCACCCGATCGACCGTGCTGGCCGGGATGACGCTGGGAGCACCGATGAAGTTGCGGGCGCCCGGCTGGGCGACGTACAGATCGGCACCGACGTTGTCCTCGTAGGTGGTGATGTTCGCCTCGATGCCGGCCCACAGGCCGTCGATGAGCAGGATGAGCACGAGCGCCAAGCCGACACCGCCAGCGGCGGCCGCCAAGCGGCGCGGCTCCGACAAGGCGTTGCGGCGCGCGAGCGGCACACGCCCCCGCGGCGCCGCCCGGTTCATCCTCCGACCACCCATCGGACTTCGACCGGATCAGGGAGCCCAGCCAGCGCCAGGACCGCTTCGCCCTTCGGTGGTCCTGTTGCCCGGAATCGCAGTGTGCCCTCGCGGTGGTGGCCCCCCGGTCCGTCGCCGTTCCAGTTCATGGCGGGCCACTCCGATCCGGCCACGACGAGTGTCGCCCGCATCACGTCGGCGTCGAGCTCGACCGAATGGGTGTCGAAGGTGATCTCGAACGCTGCACCCTCGTCATCGAGCTCGACCGGATCGATCGTGACGTCGACCTCGCCCGCCTCGACCTGCTGCACGTCCAAGCCACTGTCTGCCTGCTCACCGCCTCGGGATGCTCCGTCCGGAGATCGGACCGCCAGGTACAGCGCTCCGAGGGCGGCGATGAGGACGACGACGACGACCAGGGTCAGGCTGCGGCGGCGCACGACCCCTCCTTCGATCGGTGCCCGGCGGGATCCGGCGTGCCGTGGAGGCGGAGGGCGGCGAAGGCCACGCCGATGGCGTTGACGCTGATGCCCACGACCATGAAGGGAACGCGGTAGTCGGTCATGAAGGCGGCTGCGCCGGTGAGGCCCACGAACGGAGCGAGGTCCGCGAGGTGGTGGGCGCAGCAGGCCACCATGCCGACCGTCGACGCGCCGGCGCCGGCACCACCCGCCGCGGTGGCGCCGTGGTGGAGCCGGTGGCGTCGTCGCAGCTCGGACATCAAACCGACCTGGGTGCCGAAGCCGGCGACGATGGCCCCCAGGTAGAACCGGTCCTGGGACGTCTGCTCGGCGAGGTGCGCCCAGGACTGGGA